>NZ_CP026363.1:2100000-2700000 GCF_004117055.1 Brevibacillus agri | reverse complement strand
CGGAATCATTTCTTCGTTGTAGCGCACTTCCTGCTGCTCTTTGACAAAGCGGACAACTTCCTCGACTTCCTTGTCAGAGACGAAGGCGCCTTGCACGCGAATCGGCTTGGAGGCTCCCATCGGCAAGGAGAGCATGTCGCCTCTGCCCAGCAACTTCTCCGCTCCGCCCATGTCGAGAATCGTGCGGGAGTCCGCCATCGAGGAGACGCCAAAGGCGATCCGGGAAGGGATGTTCGCCTTGATGACCCCTGTGATGACGTCAACAGAAGGACGCTGTGTCGCAATAATCAAATGAATGCCGGAAGCGCGCGCCATTTGCGCGAGGCGGCAAATCGCGTCCTCGACCTCGCCTGGGGCGACCATCATCAGGTCAGCCAGCTCGTCGACGATGACGACGATGTACGGTAAAGGCGGGCCCTGCACTTGCGCATTGTACATCTCGATGTTGCGGCTGCCCGTTTTCGCAAACAGGTTGTAGCGCCGCTCCATTTCGGCCACGACTTTTTTCAGCGCGACCGAAGCCCGCTTCGGATCTGTCACGACCGGGGCCAGCAAATGCGGGATGCCGTTGTAAACGTTCAGCTCGACCATTTTCGGGTCAACCATCATCAGCTTGACTTCGTCCGGTTTCGCCTTGAACAAGATGCTCATAATCAAGCCGTTGATGCAGACTGACTTCCCGCTGCCCGTAGCTCCGGCCACCAGCAAGTGCGGCATTTTCGTCAGATCGGCCACGATCGGCTGGCCCGAAATATCGCGGCCCAAAGCAACGGTCAATTTGCCTGGCGCATCCTGATATTGCGGCGATTCCAGCACTTCGCGAAGCGACACGACGGCTACCTCGGAGTTGGGAACCTCGATACCGATCGCCGATTTGCCTGGAATCGGCGCCTCGATGCGAATGTCTTTGGCTGCAAGCGCCAGCGCCAGGTCGTCTGTCAAACTGACAATCCGGCTCACTTTTACCCCCGTGGCTGGCTGCACCTCGTAGCGGGTGACGGCCGGGCCGCGATGCACTTCGGAAACCGTCGCGCTTACGCCAAAGCTTTTCAACGTTTGCACCAGCTTGAGCGCATTCGAGGTGTGGTCCACATCTTTGGCCGTTCCCGTTGAACGCGGTCTGGACAGCATCTGCAAGCTCGGCAGCTCATATGGCACCGCTGGCTGTTCTTCTGCCGTCTCCAGCGTCCCGAAAATCTCTTCGTCGCCTTCCAGGGCAAACGTAATTTCCTGTTTCGGTTGTGCGGCAACAGGCTTGGGCGTTTGCGCAGGCTCTGCCGGCCCCCCATCGTCTTCCATCGCGATCCGGTCGGCAAAATCGTGAATGACAGGAATGACAGGCTGCTCCGCTGCCTGCTCGTCGAAGTTCGCCTTCAGCTCTCGCACAGAAATCGCATCCGGGTCAGGCTCGCCAGCTTCTGCCAGCTTCTGCTTGCGCTGCGCGTCCGCTTCCTTCGCCTCTTTTTTCCGGCGCTCGCCCTCTTCCTGCAAAAGCTGCACGGAGTCTTTGACCGTCTCCTTCGCCTTGCCGTAGAAAAGTGCGATTTTGTCCCGGACAAACATCAAAATGTTCACATAAGAAAGATTGAACAGAAACATAAGACCGACGAGAAACAAAAAGACGATAATTAAGCCAGTCCCGATCGTTCCGACGAGGCCGTTTGTGACAGCGAAGAAAAGCGCCCCCACCATGCCCCCGCCCACTCCGGTCGTGGACACTTTTTGGCTGTGATCGAGCCAAATTCTGTCCCATGTGACCCGAATGATGCTCTGCTCGGCGAATTTGCCGTCAGCCGTGATTTGCTTGTACAAAATCATATGGTCCCACGTCAGGATCGCTACACCGATCAGCGCAATCCCAAGCACGCGATAGGTGAGCCGCGGCGCCTGTCTCGTAAACATCATGTGGACAGCCATTCCGATCATCAGCACAGGGATGAGAAAATCCCAGGAGCCGGCAACGAACCGGAACATAAACGCCAGAATATTTTTGCCCAGCCATCCGCTTTCCAGAAGTCCGATCAAGGACAGCACAATAATGAGCAATCCGAGCAGCTCTATTTTGACAACCGAGGCCAATGCCGCTTGTGACCGCTCTCTTTTTCTCCTACTCAATGGCACGCCTCCTTCTGTGCTCACTAACGCTATGTACAAAAATGGTAAAAAGGCAGCCGTATTTTGTTCGGCTGCTGTTCGTACATCATTAGTATAACACAGGAAATTCATAGAAATACAGGACTTCTTAGACGAGCCATTCGGGGTGAAACTGAACTTTTTGTCCGGGAGCGTAATGGGCTTTCAAATAGTCTTGCGGGTCCGGGCTAATCAGCCTGACGATTCTTCCCTCATACGGTCCGGTCCGCTCCACCAGCATAGTCGCATGGCCGTTCGTAATCTCTTCCAGTTCCTGCTTTTCCACCTGGTCCATGTTGGCAAAAACCGTCTCCGTCGGGATAATCGAGTATAAAATCATTGAAGAACCCGCCCCTCCCCGTTTCTTGCTTTTTCAATCAGCTCATTCAGTTTTTTCAGCGCCTTGCCCAGACCGCCGACCTCGTCGATCAAGCCGTACTTGACGGCATCGACGCCGATGACATTCGTTCCGATGTCACGCGTCAGCTCGCCTGTGCGCGTCATCAGCTCGCGAAACTTCTCTTCGGAAATATTCGAATGACGGGCGATAAAGCTGACGACGCGATCCTGCATCTTGTCCAAGTATTCAAAGGTTTGCGGAACGCCGATCACGAGTCCGGTCAGCCGAATCGGGTGAATCGTCATCGTCGCCGTTTCCGCAATAAACGAATACGTGCCGGCAACCGCAATCGGAACGCCAATGCTGTGACCGCCGCCGAGAACAAGGGTCACGACAGGTTTGGACATCGAGGCTACCATCTCGGCAATCGCTAGTCCTGCTTCCACGTCTCCGCCCACGGTGTTCAAAATGACGAGAACTCCTTCGATCTTGCTGTTTTGCTCGGCTGCAACCAGTTGCGGGATGAGGTGTTCGTACTTGGTCGTCTTGTTTTGCGGCGGTAACTGAATATGCCCTTCTACTTGTCCGATAATGGTCATACAATAAATATTGCTTTCCAACTGCGGTACGTTCGTTTGCCCCAATTGGCTGATCGAGTCCAGAAGCTTTTTCTTCGGATCTTCCTGGGCTGGCGCTTCCGCAGGCGGCGTAGCAGCAGGCTCCTGTCCGTCCGGAGGCGTGCTTTCCGAGGCTGCGCCTTTGTCGTTGTTCGCCAGTGAGCTTGTAAAAGGCGGCCTATTTAAAAATTGGTTGTATGGTTGCTTCGACATGGATGATCCTCCCTCCCTTTCCTCTGTAGTATGGATAGCAGATGGGAAAATCATGCGCCGCGAAAGACCAAAAAAAGCCAGGAACCCCGTTGTTTTGGGGGATTCCTGACTCTTTTCCTAGCCTTACACTTCCATGATAATCGGCAAGATCATCGGACGGCGACGAGTTTGCTCGTACAAATAACGTCCCAATGATTCTTTTACGTTGTTTTTGAGGGATGACCATTCGTTTACATTTTCTTCCATGCACTTGACAAGTGTTTGGGTCACTATGCGATTCGCTTCATCCAGCAGTTCCTCGGATTCACGCACGTAGACGAAACCGCGAGAGATGATGTCTGGACCAGACAAAATCGTGCCATTTTGTTTGCTGAGTGTAACGACAACTACCAGTATGCCGTCTTGGGACAGTAATTTGCGATCTCTAAGTACGATGTTTCCAACATCGCCGACACCCAGGCCGTCAATCAGGACATTGCCTGCGTGGACTTTCGGGCCATAACGCGCCCGGCCCCCGGAGATTTCCACCGTGTCGCCGTTATCCAGCAAAAAGATGTTCTCCTCTGGAATGCCCACCTGTTCAGCCAGCAAGGAATGCATTTTCAGCATCCGGTATTCGCCGTGAACGGGAATAAAGTACTTAGGCTTCATTAAATTCAGCATCAGTCGCAGTTCTTCCTGACTGCCATGACCGGAGACGTGGACGGTTCCGTTAGGTCCATGGCCGCCATAAATCACATCAGCGCCAATTCTTGAAAGCTGGTCAATCGTGCGCGCTACATACTTTTCATTTCCCGGAATCGGGGTCGCTGCAATAATGACCGTATCTCCTGGAAGGATGTCAATTTTCCGATGGGCGGATCGGGCCATGCGTGTGAGCGCAGACATTGGCTCTCCTTGGCTTCCAGTAGATAAAATAACGACTTGCTCAGCAGGCAGCTTGTTGATTTCGTCGCTCTCGACAATCAAGCCTTCCGGAACGAACAAATAGCCCAGCTCTCTGCTGATATTGATGACGTTTTGCATGCTCCGGCCGACAACTGTCAGCTTGCGGTTGAACTGCACGGCTGCATCCACGACTTGCTGGATGCGGTGCACGTTCGACGCGAAGGTAGAGACGACGATTCGTCCCGTCGCCTTGCTGAAGACGTCTTTGATCGCGATGCCGACAGAGCGTTCCGATCCGGTAAATCCAGGCCGTTCCGCATTCGTACTGTCAGACAGCAAGCACAATACACCACGATCGCCAATCATGGCCATTTTTGCCAGATCGGCAGCCTGGTTGTTGATCGGTGTTTGGTCGAACTTGAAGTCTCCTGTGTGGACGACGTAGCCTTCAGGCGTTTCCAGGCATACTCCCACACAATCCGGAATACTGTGATTCACCCGGAAAAAAGTCGCTTTCATTTTTCCGAGGACGACCTCTGAATCGCTGTTAATCAATACTCGCTTCGTTTCGTTTAGAATACCCGCTTCTTTCAATTTTGCATCAATCAGGCCGAGGGTAAGTTTTGTCGCATAAACCGGGACTTTCAAATGCTTCAGCACATAGCTGAGGCCGCCGATATGATCTTCGTGTCCATGCGTAATAATGATACCCCGAACTTTGTCGCGGTTCTCTTCCAAGTAGGTGATGTCCGGAATCACCATGTCAATTCCCAGCATTTCCTCTTCCGGGAATTTCAATCCGGCATCAATCACTACGATGTCGTCCCCGCTTTGTACCACATACATATTCTTCCCAATTTCGCCGACTCCGCCCAGGGCGAAAATGAGAACAGAGTGATTCGACTTTGCCAAACGTGTAACCTCCTATATTTAGTTGTCATGTCCACTCAAAAAAACCGCCCCAAATCACTTATTTTCATTATACCCGAAGTGAAAACCCGAACACAAGGAAAAAGAGCCATCCCAATTGTGGAATGGCTCTTTTACGCATCTCGTGCTTTTTTCAGTTAGGCAAACAACGAGTGAACAAATGCTTTTTCCTGTTCGTTCAGCTCCACCAATGGCAGACGTACCCCCCCCACGGAAACGCCGAGCTTTTCCAGCGCGACTTTGGTCGGCCCCGGGCTCGGATACGCGAACAGCCCTTCAAACACAGGCATCAGTTTGCGGTGAATGCTCGCCGCTTCCGCGTGTTTTCCTTGGAAGAAGGCGTCCATCATCTCGGTCATTTGCGGGCCGACAACGTGGCTCGCCACACTGACAATGCCTACCCCGCCAATCGACAGGATGGGCAACGTCAAGCCATCGTCACCGCTGTACAGTTCGAAGCCTTCCGGAGCATGCTCGATAATTTGCGCCATCTGACCCAGGTTGCCGGAAGCTTCCTTGATGCAAACGACGTTGGGCAGCTTTGCCAGACGCAAGGTCGTCTCTGCCGTCATGTTCACAACCGAGCGGCCAGGTACGTTGTACAGCATGACAGGGAGGTCCGTCGACTCTGCCAATGCTTTGAAATGAGCGTACAGACCTTCCTGGGACGGCTTGCTGTAGTAAGGAGCCACAACCATGACAGCGTCTACGCCGATGGACTGAACCTCCTGGGTGAACTCGATGCTGGACGCGGTGTCGTTGCTGCCCGTTCCGGCGATAATGTGGCACTTGCCTTTTGCATACGCAACGGCGTGGCGAAACAGTTCCAGCTTCTCCGCGCGGGAGAGCGTCGGCGACTCGCCTGTCGTTCCGCTCAGTACGATGCCTGTCGTCCCGTTGGCAATCAGGTGATCGATCAGGCGCTCCGTTTTATCGAAATCAATCTGTAATTGTTCATTAAAAGGCGTTACCATGGCGGTAACCAGCCGACCAAAACGTGCCACTAGCTTTCCAACTCCTCTTGTTGTAATCAGTAGGCATCAAAAATGAAAATAAGAGTGCTCACATATGGTGGGCATGCAGATTGAACTGTTGATGCAAGGCACGTACGGCCCGCACCATTTCCGCCTCATGCACCAGTACCCAAATGGTCGTATGGGAGTCGGCCGATTGCAAAATCTGAATGTCTTCTTGCGTCAGAGCCTCAACGATTCGTGCCATGACGCCCGGCACTCCTGTCATTCCTGCCCCGATGACGGAAACCTTTGCGCAATGCGGCAGCAGTTGCGGTTCGTAGCCCATATCTGTCAAGAGCCGCGCTGCTTTCGGTCCCATCTCGTCGTGAACGGTGTAGGCAACCCCCAGCGGATTCACGTTGATGAAATCGACACTGATGTTATTCGTTGCCATCGTTTTGAATACTTGCAGTTGTGTATCGTAGTAGCCTTCCTTGTTGGCCACCTTGATCTGGGTAATGTTCGGCACGTGGGCAATCCCCATGACGACCCTGTCCTGAACCGAATACCCCTTCTTGCCGATCTCCAGCATGGTCGTCACAAGTGTGCCAGGGTCGTCCGAAAACGTAGAGCGAACGCGAATCGGCACGTTGGCCTGCATCGCGATTTCTACCGCCCGCGGATGAATCACTTTTGCTCCCAGGTGAGCCATGTTGCAAATCTCGGTGTACGTCACCATTTCGAGCGGCTGCGCTTCTTCGACGATGCGCGGGTCCGCTGTCATGATGCCCTCTACATCCGTAAAAATGTCTACCATCTCCGCTTGCAGGGCAACGCCGAGAGCTGTAGCTGTCGTGTCGCTGCCACCGCGTCCCAGCGTCGTAATTTCCCAATTCTCTGTCCGCCCCTGGAAGCCGGGCACGATCACGACTTGGCCTGCATGCAGGTCTTGCAAAATGCGGCTCGGGTCAATCGACATAATTTGCGCATTCGTAAAATCGTCGCTCGTCACGATGTTGGCCTGGCCGCCAGTCAAGATAGTAGCCTTGATGCCGCGGGAATTGAGCATGCTGCACATGACAGTCGCGGAGATGATCTCCCCTGTATGCATCAGCATATCCATCTCGCGGCGAGGCAGTTGGTTCCCATTGCTGCGAACCAACTGCAAAAGTGTATCGGTTGCGTACGGGTCGCCTTTGCGCCCCATGGCCGATACGACAACGACGAGGGCATAGCCTTCGTCGATCGCTTTTTCTATATGGTAGATTGCCCTCATCCGGCAATCTTCCGTCGTCAAGGAAGAACCACCGAACTTCTGGACGAGAATCTTCACAAACCTCTCCCCTATGCTCTTGCTTTGATGAGTTCTTCAGCGATTTGTACTGTATTCCATGCTGCACCTTTGAGAAGGTTGTCAGAAACGATCCACATATGCAGTCCTCGAGGATGATGGAGATCACGACGCAAGCGGCCGACAAACACATCTAGCTTGCCGGTAGCATCCGTAGCCAGAGGATATTGCTGTTCTTGCGGCGCATCTACCACCACAACGCCTGGGGCGTTCTCCAGGAGAGCTCTTACCTCGTTCAGGTCGTAATCCTGTTTCAGCTCCACGTAAACTGACTCACTGTGTCCGTAAACGACCGGAATGCGTACGCATGTGGCAGAAACCTGCACAGTGTCATCACCGAAGATTTTTTTGGTTTCATTGACCATTTTCATCTCTTCGTAAGTAAAGCCGTTGTCAGTAAACACATCAATTTGCGGAATCGCGTTGAAGGCAATTTGATGGTGAACAGGCAGTTTTCCTACAGGCAGGACATGACATTCTGCTTCTTTTCCGTCCAGAACGTCGCGGCTCTGGTCGCGCAGCTCGTTGATTGCGGACTGGCCGGCACCAGACACTGCCTGGTAAGTAGAAACGATAATGCGGTCTATTCCAAAACGATCATACAAGGGTTTCAGAGCGGCTACCATCTGAATGGTAGAGCAGTTTGGATTCGCAATGATTCCTTTATGAGCGAGAGCGGCGTCCATGTTCACCTCTGGCACAACGAGCGGCACATCCGGGTCCATCCGGAATGCGCTGGTGTTGTCGATTACGACGGCGCCGTGACGCACAGCGTGAGGAGCCAGTTCCTTGCTCACGCCTCCTCCCGCGCTGAACAGGGCAAAATCGATTCCCGCAAAGCTCTCAGGAGTAGCTTCTTCCAGGACAACTTCTTGTCCCTTGAACGTGACTGTCTTGCCGGCAGAACGTCCGGAAGCAAGCAGCTTGAGCTGTTTAATCGGGAAGTTGCGCTCTTCCAGTAAGCGAATCATTTGTTGTCCGACTGCGCCAGTCGCACCGACTACTGCTACATTGTAAGTCAGTTGGTTAGCCATCTCTTACTCTCCTCCTAATCGCGAAAAGCAGGTGAATTGTTTTTTTGTGTTTGGTTTAGTAGTTGAATCTTTCGATGAGCAAGGGTTGCAATTGCCTACCTTCCAATGCCGCCTCGCATGTTTCCAGTAACAGGTCCATGCGGGCAACGAGCGAGTTTGGCTTTTTGTCCGGAGCATCCTGCCCGAACGGCACGAAATAGATATTCTTCGCCGCCAACAGCTTGGCAATATTGGCAGCGTTTAATCCCAGACCATCATTGGTGGAGATTGCGATGACAAGCGGTCGCAAATTGCGCATGGTCGCCTTGGCAGCCATGAGTACCGCGCTGTCGGTGATGGCATTTGCCAGACGGCTGGTCGAGCTGCCCGTGCAGGGAGCAATCACCATCACGTCCAACAATTTTGAAGGTCCCAAAGGTTCTGCCTGGGGAATCGTCGAAATCAGTTCCTCCCCTGTCAAATCCTTGAGCTGCTGTTGCCAGCTCTGCGAGGTTCCAAAGCGCGTGTCCGTCGTCATGATCGTATTCGAAACGATCGGAATCACTCTCGCTCCGGCGTCCACAAACCGCTTGATTTGCGGCATGGTTTCTTCAAACGTGCAATGCGATCCTGACAATCCAAAGCCAATGGTCTTTCCCTGCAGCATGCTCATGTTGACTCCCCCCTGGTTCTCCTCTGCTCCGCAATGAGACGCGACAAAATCTGGGCCAAAATCTGCCCTGCGGTTTTCGGTGCAACGATTCCAGGTAATCCGGGAGCGAGAAGCGCTTTGATGCCTCGTCTTTCGGCGTATCGAAAATCTGTCCCTCCCGGCTTGGAGGCAAGATCGAGAATAAACGCCGATTGCGGCATTTGCGCAATGATCTCTGCCGTGAGGAGTAGCTGCGGGACGGTATTAAAAATGAAATCAGCATTCGTGACTTGTTGCTTTAGCTCACTGATCGGGAAGGGAGTCAATCCCATCTCATAGATGCGTGCCAAGTGTTCCTGACGCCTAGCCCCCACTCTAACACGCGCTCCCAGTGCATGCAGGGCCCGGGCCATAGACAAACCTGTTCGACCTAATCCCAAAACGATTGACTGAGATCCATGAATCGTGATATCCGTATTTTGAATCGCCATCATGAGTGCTCCCTCCACCGTCGGGATGGAGTTATAGATGGCTACGTCATCGCGATCCAGCAGCTCCACGAGGGGAGTCTGCTTGGATGCCAACAGTTTTTTCAGGTAAGGTTTTGCCATTCCCGTATATACCACGCAATGCTTCGGCAAGCTTTCCACGTGTTGATCCAGAAGCTGCAATTGTTTCGAGCAAAAGATGCTTTCCACAAAGCCTTGGTCATCGGTTCCTACGATGGGCAGGATGAGGGCGTCCACGTCTTTCAACACATCGCATGTTAATGGTCTCTTCGTTGCCCCTGTAAAATTGCTTTCCAGGTTGTCGAAGCCAACTAACGTGACACTGGCGTCCAGTTGAATGCATCGCTTGATGACTTCCAACTGGCGAGCGTCTCCGCCAATGAAGGCAACATGTATGCCGGTTAGCATGCTGCGTTCCCCTTTCCACACATTTTACTGCATTAAATGATCGGAACGCAAAGGTTTTCCTCTTGAAAAAGTTGACGGAAATCCATGCGGTCTACCCCCATCCTATTCGACTCCCGCTACTTCGGTGACACCCCCGCCTACTTTTGCGTAGCTTGTGTCTCTACCTGCGCAAGCGAGATGATGACCATGTCCGGACCGATTTTCACGATCGAGCTCCACGGGATAACCAGGTCCTCCCGTTTTTTTCCGAAGCCAAAGAAGCTGCCGCCGGGCAAAATGATCGACTGAATGACGCCGTTTTCCGGGTGGATGACGAGGTCGGAGTCGCTGATGACCCCCATTTTTTCCCCGTTGTCCAAACCGATGATTTCCTTCCCGCCCAGTTCGCTAAGCCGCATGGAGAAGCCCCCCTTTGTCCTGTTTGCGTTACTGTTGATATACGCAAAAAAATCCGGGCTATGCCGGATTTTTCACAGAGGGAGCTATTAGAGCAACAGATCGTTTTTCACATTGGACGGGTATCCATCCAGCGGGCTTACCATCGCCATCGCCAGCTTAGAGCGGAACAGCTCTTGCGCTACAGCCAGGACCGATTCGTGCGAGACGCGGTCGATTTTGGCGATAATTTCATCGAGGCTGAGATGGCGCTCCAGCAGCAGCTCATTTTTACCGAGGCGGCTCATCCGGCTGTTGGTGCTCTCCAGACTGAGCATGAGGCTACCTTTCAACTGTTCCTTCCCTTTGTTCAGCTCCTTGTCGGTGATGCCGTGATCGGCCACATCGCGCAAGACGTTCGTCACGATATCGAACACCTGCCCCACGTGCTCAGGCGCCGTGCCCGTGTAGACGGTAAACGTGCCCGCTTCCTTGTAGGAGGAATGGTACGAGTAGACCGAGTAGGCAAGCCCCCGCTCCTCGCGAATTTCCTGGAACAGCCGCGAGCTCATGCTGCCTCCCAGGACGTTGTTCAGCAAAATGAGCGAGTAAACGTCCGGATGCCCCACCTTGAAGCCCGGCAGCGACAGGCACAGATGCGCTTGCTCTGTAGCTTTGTTGTGGGCGATCGCGTTTGCCGCGAACGCAGGCTCCGCTAAAGGCGCGAGCTTGCCTGGTCGCTCGAAGCCGCTGAAACGCTTTTTGATCTCTTCAATGAGGCTGTCGTCAAAATTGCCGGCAACCGTTACGACCGTGTTCGTCGGGAGGTAGTGGGCGTTGATGTAGCTGAGCAGGTCATCACGCTTCAGGCTGCGCAGCACGTCTTCCGTTCCCAAAATCGAATAGCCGAGCGGATGCGTGCTGTAAGTCGCTTTTGCGATCAAATCGTGGACGAGATCGTCAGGCGTGTCTTCGTACATGCTGATCTCTTCGATGACCACGTTTTTTTCCTTTTCCAGCTCCTCCGGATCGAATACGGAGTCGAAATACATGTCGGCCAGCACGTCCAGCGCAATCGGAGCGTGCTGGTCGAGCACCCGCGCATAGTAGCAAGTATATTCTTTGGAAGTAAAGGCGTTTACGTTTCCGCCGATCTCGTCAAAAGTCTCCGCGATTTCTTTCGCAGAGCGCGTACTCGTTCCTTTAAAAAACATATGTTCAAGAAAATGGGAAATCCCGTTGTTTTTCTCGTTCTCATATTTCGAACCGGTCCCCACCCAGATGCCTAGCGCAACAGAGCGAACAGACGGAATACGTTCCGTCACAATTCTAAGACCGTTATCACACGTATGACGTTGTATCACACAAATCCTCCTCGGTTAATCATCTCTCTATCCGCAAACTTTCGGGAAGTGAATGTAAACACGTCTAACTATAGCAAACTTCTTTTATCTCCACAATAAAATGAACACGTTTTCGCATCACGGCAGGCGGCGGCTGGAGAGCACCTCGGATACGGTGACCGGGTGCAAGCCCTTTTGCTTGGCAATCGTGAGCAACTGGTCCAGACTGGCCTCTGAGGCTGCTGTCGGGTGCATCAGCACAAGGACGCCGTTGCCCATCAAGCCGCTGATTTTTTTGATGACAAAACTTGGGGAAGGCTTTTTCCAGTCCACGGTATCGGCCGTCCACATGATCGTCTTCATCTGGTAGGAGGCGTGCGCGATTTGCACGACCTGCTTGTTGAACGATCCGGAAGGGGGAGCAAACAAGGCGGGCTTGATCCCCAGTGTTTTGGAAATGACGTCCTGTGTGCGGCTGATCTCCTGGTGGATGCGCTGCGTCCCCAGCGTGCTCATGTCCGGATGCGAGTAGGCGTGATTGCCGATCTCATGGCCGCGCGCGGCAATTTTTTTCGCCTCTTCCGGATAGCGCTTGACCCACGAGCCATCCAGAAAAAACGTCGTCTTCACTTTGTGCTTATCCAATGTATCCAGCATCGAATCCAAGTATTCATTGCCCCAGGCTACGTTAATCATGAAGGAAATGGTCGGCTTCTTCGGATTTCCCCGGTAGATGGGCTGCGCCCCAAGCTGATCGAGCGAGACGGCTGGCGGAACTTCCTTGTAGACCAGCATTTCCGGCCCGGTCACTCCGGCAGCGAGCATCTTTTCCACGGACGCTTCCACGTCCACGACGCGTCCGTTGTAGCCAGGGATCGCTTTCCACGTCTGATCCACGACGGCATCGACAGGCGCTTCCTCCCGTCCTTCCTTCCACTGCTCAATCTGGGCCCGCAACCGCTCTTTTTCATCCAAAATTTTTTCCGCCGTCACGACCTGATCGTTTTTGACAAAGCTGATGTATTGGTGGATCGGCTGGTATTGCAGCAGCAGCGCCATCGCTCCTGCGACAAAGACCGTAACCCACAGCCTCCTCTTTCTTTCAGCCATCGTGGAGCCAGCCCTCCTCTTTGTACGTACAAGTCTCTCTTTGTCCAATGTATGAACGAGGCGAGTGACTTAGACATTTTGGCCAAAAGAAAAAAGCTTCCGTACACGAATTTCTTCGAGTGACGAAGCCTTTTGTTTGTCGTTTATTCTGCTTGGGTCGGTGCCTTGTCGGCCTGAGCTGCGGCCGCTTGTTCCTTGAGCACGGCTTTGCGGGACAAGTTGATGCGACCTTGATCGTCGATCTCGGTTACTTTTACTTGTACCTTGTCGCCAATTGCTACGACATCTTCCGTCTTGGCTACGCGTTCCTCAGCCAGTTGGGAGATGTGACACAAACCTTCCTTGCCAGCAAACAGCTCGATGAACGCCCCGTACTTCTCTACGCGCTTGACGGTTCCCAGATAAATCTGGCCGACCGCAACCTCGCGAACCAGGTCCTCGATGATTTGCTTCGCGCGCATGTTCGCTTCGTGGTTGATCGAAGCGATGAACACACGTCCATCTTGCTCGATGTCGATTTTGACGCCGGTTTCTTCGATGATTTTGTTGATGACGCGACCTTGTGGGCCGATTACATCGCGGATTTTGTCCGGGTTGATGGTCATGGTCAAAATCTTCGGCGCGTAAGGAGACAGCTCTTTGCGCGGTTCGGAAATCGTGCTCATCATGTGCTTGAGGATGTGCAGGCGACCTTCGCGCGCTTGCTCCAGCGCTTGCTGCAAAATTTCCCGATTGATCCCGGAAATTTTGATGTCCATCTGAATCGCCGTTACGCCAGCCTCGGTACCTGCTACCTTGAAGTCCATATCGCCTAAATGGTCTTCCATGCCCTGGATGTCTGTCAAAATGGAGAAAGACTGTTCATCCTTGCTCATAATCAAGCCCATGGCGATACCGGCTACAGGAGCCTTGATCGGTACTCCGGCATCCATCAGAGCCAGCACGCTCGCGCAAATGGAAGCTTGCGATGTCGAGCCGTTGGACTCAATGACTTCGGAAACTAGGCGGATCGTGTACGGGAACTCGTGCTCGGAAGGAATGATCGGCTCGATTGCACGCTCACCCAACGCTCCGTGCCCGATTTCGCGACGGCCTGGAGGACGCAGCGGACGAGCTTCCCCTACGCTGTAAGGCGGGAAGTTGTAATGGTGCATGAATCGTTTCGATTCTTCCAGTCCAAGACCATCGAGAATTTGCACATCGCCCAGCGCGCCCAGTGTGCAGACGCTCAACGCCTGTGTTTGACCGCGGGTAAACATCGCGGAACCGTGCGTGCGGGACAAAATGCCAGTCTCGCTGGAAAGCGGACGAATTTCGTTCAAAGCTCGTCCATCCGGGCGAACTTTTTCTTCTGTAATGAGACGGCGAACTTCGTCCTTGACGATGTTGCCCAGCACTTCGCTAATCATTTTCTCCTGCTCTGGATAAGCTTCCGGATCTTTGGCAGCGAAATGTTCCTTCGTCTCTTCCTTGATGTTGTCAATCGCGTCGTAACGCGCCTGCTTCTCTTCAATCCGAACGGCTTCTTTCAGACGTGCTTCTGCAAATTCGCGCACAGCCTGATCGATTTCCGGATCGACTTCATGCAGGATGACTTCCATTTTTTCTTTGCCGATTTCGGCTACGATCTGGTTTTGGAACTCCACCAGTTGCTTGATAACCTCATGGCCGGCCATGATCGCTTCCAGCATAACGGACTCTGGCACTTGGTTAGCGGCTGCTTCCACCATGTTGATCGCTTTGTGTGTACCTGCGACTACGAGGTGAATATCGCTTTTTTCTGCCTGCTCCACAGTCGGGTTGATGATGAACTCGCCGTCAATGCGCCCAACGATGACACCGGCAATCGGTCCTTCAAACGGAATCTCGGAAACGCATAGAGCGGCAGACGTCCCGATCATAGCGGCGATTTCCGGAGAGCAGTCCTGGTCAACCGACAGAACAGTATTGACAATTTGTACGTCGTTGCGGAATCCTTCTGCAAAAAGGGGACGGATCGGGCGGTCAATCAAACGGCTTGCCAAAATGGCTTTTTCGCTTGGGCGACCTTCTCTTTTAATAAAGCCGCCGGGAATTTTACCGACCGCATAGAGACGTTCCTCATAGTTGACAGTCAACGGGAAGAAGTCGAGCGCTTTCGGCTCCTTCGAGACTGTAACTGCAGACAGGATTGCCGTATCGCCGTACCGAACCAGAACCGAGCCGTTCGCCTGTTTGGCCATTTTGCCAAATTCCAGCGTCAGCTTGCGGCCTGCCAGTTCAAAATCATATGTACGGTATTGTTGCTCCATGATGCTAGCAGTCCTCCTTTGCGACAATGTGCATATCTACACTTTGTTTTCTACCTGTATGTATTATTTCCTGCCACCGTGAAAATTAAATGGTGAGCTTTGGCAGTCGTTTTGGATAATAAAAAAAGCTTCTGTTGAAGCCAATTCCATTGCGCCTGTATCGCATGCTTTGTGTTATCGCTTCAGAGAGCCTGACAGCAAGAAGCGCCAAGCTCTCCTACACGATAGAAAAAGCGGGAAGAACCCGCTTTTTACAAAACGCTGACTAGCGGCGCAGACCCAGGCGGTCTACTACCGAACGATAGCGTTGAACATCTGCTTCACGCAGGTATGTCAACAGGTTGCGGCGTTGACCTACCATTTTCAACAGACCACGACGGCTGTGGTGATCTTTTTTGTGCGTACGCAAGTGTCCGTTCAGGTTGTTAATGTTTTCGGTCAAGATAGCGATTTGAACTTCCGGCGAACCGGTGTCGTTCTCGTGAGTACGGAACTCTTGGATCAGTTGAGTTTTACGTTCTTGAGACAATGCCATCATGACTCACCTCCTTATTTTATATCCCGTTAGCCGAGTCTGCCGTCGGTGAGCATCGGACAGCCAAGCTACGGTTATCTGTACAACGTTTTGAATTATAGCATATCATTTCAGGAAAAGCAAAGAGATTCCGTTACGAGATTCCCTCGGCAAATTTGCGCTTGGCCATGTCTACGTCGCGGCCGATTTGCGCGATCAGCGCATCCACACCGCCGAACTTTTGCTCTTCCCTGATGTAGAACAGAAATTCTACTTCGACTTCCTTGTCGTAAATGTCACCAGAGAACTCGAAAATGTGCACTTCTAGTGATTTTTCTTTCTTCTCCAGCTCAAACGTAGGCTTGATCCCGACATTCATCACGCCGAAGTAGCTCTTGGAATCGACCGTGAAGCGCACGCCGTACACGCCGTTTTTGCCGATGAGATAAGGCTGTCCGACCCGGACGTTCGCCGTCGGGAAGCCGATCGTGCGCCCGCGCTTGTCGCCGTGAACGACCTTGCCGCGCACCTTGTACGGGCGGCCCAGCAGATGGCGCACCTGCTCGACATTTCCGTGGTGGAGATACTCGCGGATGATCGTGCTGCTCACTTTTTCCCCCAGCCGGTTGACCGGGCTGATGATGTCGAGCCCGTAGCGGCCTTTGCTCATCTCCTGCAGCGTTTGGGCGGTTCCCATTCCCCTGTAGCCAAACGTGTAGTCGAAGCCGACCACGACATGCCGGCACGCGAGGGGAAGCATGCACTCGGTAATGAAGTCCTCCGGGTAAACCGCGGCAAACCCGATATCGAACTTCATGACATACGTCCTGTCTACCCCCATCTTTTCGAATTGCTCCAGCTTGTCGGAAAGCGGAGTGAGGTAGCTCGTATAGCCGCTTTGCCCAAGAACCTCGCGCGGATGGGGGTCGAACGTCAGCACCGTACTCTCCCATCCGTTCGTTTTTGCGGTGTCAATCGCCTTTTGAATCACCCGGCGATGTCCAATATGTACGCCATCGAAATAGCCAAGCGCAATCGCGCATGGCGTCGCCTGCAACTCATTTGGTAGTGGATAGGTCAGGGAGATCGTTTTCACGGTTTACACCTCGGCTGGAAAGACTTTTTCTGCTTTGGCGAAAAGACCTTTGTCCCCACGGCACACGCGATGAATCCCCAGCAGCTCTTCGCCTGCAAACAGGCAGATCAGGCTGCCTACCTCGGCATCGACTCCTGGCAGCGCAGTCGCCAGTCCATTGCGCACCGCACGGGTTCGCTCCGGTTTGACCTGATAAGACGGCAAAAATGAAATCGCCTGTGGGATGGAGACAAGATAACGGGAGAGGTCCTCCCCACTCGCAGCCCGCTCCTCCAGTTCCTGAAGAGGAATCGCCTCCTCCTCTACGAACGGACCGCTCTTGATTCGCCGAAGCAGTTTCATATGGGCAGGATAACCCAGAGCGCGACCGAGGTCAACACATAAGGTGCGCATGTACGTCCCTTTCGAGCATGTGCACGTGAACGAGATATCGACGCTGTCCCCGTCTACCTTGATCTCGTGGAGCGTCAGCTCGTACAGCGTCACTTTGCGCGGCTGGCGCTCGATGACCGTGCCTTCGCGGGCCAGGTCGTAGAGGCGCTTCCCGTTTACTTTTACCGCGGAAAACATCGGCGGGACCTGCTCGATCTCTCCCAAAAACGATTGCAGCAATTGCTCGATGCGCTCTACCGTAATCGCGGCTGCGTCTACCGGAGCTTGCTCCAGCACTTCACCGGAGGCATCCTCCGTCGTCGTCGCGGAGCCGAGCCGCAAGACGACGTTGTAGCGCTTGGGCAAATCCTGCAAATACTCTACCAGGCGAGTCGCGTTGCCCACGCAGATCGGCAGCACGCCTGTCACATCGGGGTCGAGCGTTCCCGTGTGTCCTACCTTTTTCGTTCCATACAGCCGGCGGATGCGCGCCACACAATCGTGGGAAGTCATGCCCGCCGGCTTGTCGATTACCAGCACGCCGTGCGCGTTACTCATCGTGTTTCACTCCTAATGCTGGCTCCAGTACGTCCCATACTTTTTGTTTCGCTTCCGCGATCGTCCCTTTGACCGTGCAGCCGGAAGCTTTGGCATGCCCTCCGCCGCCGAGTTGCTTGGCAACAGCCGACACGTCCACGCGATCTCTCGCGCGCATGCTGACCTTGACGATTCCCGGCTCCGACTCCACAAAGGAAACGCCGACCTCGACGCCTTCGATGTTGCGGCAGTAGTTCACCAGTCCGCCTGCATCCTCGCGCTTCGCCTCTGCCTCGGCAAAATCATCGACCGACACGCAAATGGAGGCGACGAGGTTTTGGTGGGACAACTGCAACGTCTGCAGGGCGCGGCGCAATATTTTGACATGCGCAAACGTGATTTCCTCCAGGCATCGCTCCGCCACTTCGCCCGGCTTCACCCCGTAGGTCAGCAAGCGGGCCGCGATTTCCATTACCCGTGGCGTCGTATTGGAGTAGCGAAAGCCGCCTGTGTCTGTCAAAAGGCCGGTATAGATGCACAAGGCGAGTTCTTCGTTGAACGCGATTCCCGCCTCTTCCGCCACTTCAAACAAAATTTCCGCTGTCGCCGCCGCTTCCGGCCGCACCAGGTTGACCGTTCCGAACATGTCGTTGGTCGGGTGGTGGTCGATATTGAGGACAGCGGCGCCAGATGCAAATAAAGGCCGCACATCGCCCATCCGTGACTCATCGGCACAGTCTACGGCGATTACGGCCTCGAACATTTCGGTCAGCGGTTGTTTGCGCAGGTTGCGCAAGCGGTCAAAACGCGGCAAAAAGTCAAACTTGAGCGGCGTTTCCCCTTCGTTCACCACTACGTACTCTTTTCCCAACTGTTCAAGCATGAGCACGACTCCAAGCGCAGAGCCGGTAGCATCGCCATCTGGATTGACATGGGAAAGAACCAGGAAGCGGTCATGCTCCCGGAAAAAGCGGGCCGCTTCCTCTACTGCTGCTCGATTAGGATTCATCCTGTTTCTCTCCTTCTGTGGAGATTTCCCGCAGGATCGACTCAATTTTGGAACCGTAGTCAATCGACTCATCCAACTTGAAGACGAAGTCGGGAATATGGCGTAACTTGACGCGTTTGCCAATTTCGGTACGCAGGTAGCCTTTGGCTTTCGTCAGTCCTGCCAGAGAGTCTTTGCGCTGCTCCTCGCTGCCGAAAATGCTGACGAATACTTTCGCAAGCTGGAGATCGCTGCTCACTTCTACATCCGTTACCGTAACAAAGCCGACGCGAGGATCTTTCAGTCCACGTTGCAAGATGAGGCTCAGTTCTTTTTTGATTTCTTCGCCGACGCGGCTCATTCGTGTTTTGTTCATCTATTCTCACCTCCGCTGGCTGCCCTATTCGTAGTATTCCGTATCGACCCGAATCAACTCCACATCGGGATGGTTTTCCACGAACCGCACGACAGCCTGCATTTCTTGTTGCAAAAATGACATTTCATTAGCAACGGCAGCGATACCCAACACGGTACGCTGCCACTGCTCGGGATAAGCCATCTCCGCTGCGGAGACGTTGAAGCGGCTTCGCAGCTTGCCAATGAGACTTTTGACGATGGCCCGTTTTTCTTTCAAGTTTTGGCAAGCGGGCAGAAACAGTTCAATCTGCACCCCTGCTACCATTATTGCTTCACTTCAACCATGACGAAGGCTTCGACTACGTCGCCGACTTTGAGGTCCTGGAAGCGTTCCAAGGTCAGACCGCACTCGTAGCCTGCGTTTACCTCTTTGGCGTCGTCCTTGAAGCGTTTCAAGGTGTCCAGCTTGCCTTCGTAGATGACGATGCCTTCGCGGATCAGACGAGCACCTGCATCGCGGCTCAGTTTTCCTTCGGTTACATAGCAACCGGCGATGTTGCCGACTTTGGATACTTTGAAGACTTCGCGGATTTCTGCCTGACCGATGATGTTTTCTTTGTACACAGGGTCCAGCATGCCTTTCAGAGCTTGCTCGATCTCTTCGATCACGGTGTAGATCACGCGGTGCAGACGAATGTCGATTTTCTCCTGTTCAGCCATGCTGCGAGCGTTTGGCTCAGGACGCACGTTGAAACCGATGATGATCGCATTCGATGCGTTTGCCAGCGTAACGTCGGACTCGGTGATCGCGCCGACGCCAGTGTGAATGATTTTCACGCGGGTACCGTTGACGTCGATTTTTTCCAGGGAGCCGCGCAGAGCTTCTACAGAACCTTGCACGTCGCCTTTTACGATCAGGTTCAGCTCTTTGATATCGCCTTCCTGAATGTGCTGGAACAGATCGTCCAGCGATACGCGAGAGCTTGCACGGCGCTCGGATTCACGCTGCTTGGCTGCGCGCGCTTCCCCGATTGCACGGGCTTTTTTCTCGTCTTCAAACACGCGGAACTGGTCGCCCGCTTGCGGTACATCGTTCAGACCTGTAATTTCCACAGGGGTAGAAGGACCTGCTTCTTTCAGACGGCGGCCTTTGTCGTTGACCATCGCACGTACACGGCCGTAGGTAGAGCCGACTACGATCGGATCGCCGACGCGCAGCGTTCCTTGCTGTACCAGAATGGTCGCTACAGGACCGCGGCCTTTGTCGAGCTCAGCTTCGACTACCGTACCGCGCGCACGCTTGTCAGGGTTTGCTTTCAGCTCCTGAACCTCTGCGACGAGCAAGATGTACTCAAGCAGCTCTTCGATCCCAGTGCGCTGCTTCGCAGACAGTGGAGAGAAAATGGTGTCCCCGCCCCACTCTTCCGCAACGAGCTCATACTCGGTAAGCTCTTGCTTGATGCGGTCGATGTTGGCTTCCGGTTTATCCACCTTGTTGACAGCGACGATGATCGGCACGTTTGCCGCTTTCGCGTGGCTGATCGCCTCTACGGTTTGTGGCATCACGCCGTCATCGGCAGCAACGACGAGGATCGTAATGTCGGTAATTTGCGCACCGCGGGCACGCATGGTCGTGAACGCCGCGTGACCAGGTGTATCGAGGAACGTGATCTTCTTGCCTTTGATCTCGACCTGATAAGCACCGATATGCTGGGTAATCCCGCCTGCTTCCCCCGCTACTACGTTCGTGGAGCGGATGGCGTCGAGCAACGTTGTTTTCCCGTGGTCAACGTGACCCATGATGGTGACGACTGGCGGACGCTCTACGAGCGACTCAGGCGGATCTACTTCTTCGAGCGTTTCGAAGTTGGTTTCGTCGATGACGATTTTTTCTTCGACTTCTACGTTGTAATCAGCGCAGATCAGCTCGATCGCTTCGCGTTCCAGGTATTGGTTGATCGTTGCCATGATCCCCAAATTAAACAACTTTTTGATGATTTCCGCCGGTTCCTTGCGCAGTTTCACAGCCAGCTCGTTCACCGTCAACGACTCGGTAAAGGTGATTTTGCTAGGCGTCTCAAGCACTGGACGCTGTGGCTTTTGTCCGCCGCGCTGGTGGTTGTTGCCGCCACGACGGTTGTTTTGGTTGCGGTTATTTCCGCCGCGGAAAGGCGTGTTCTTTTTGTTGTCTTCAAACGTCTTTTGCGTTTGTGGAGCTTTTTTGATTTTCTCGCGTTTTTCCAAACCGACATTGGATGGAAGTTTTACTTTGTCTTCAAACTCATCCCCGGTGCGGCCTTCCGTTTGGCTGGCAGTTGCCTGTTGCGGAGGACGCTGCTGGTTTTGCGGTCTTTGTTGGTTTTGTGGTCTTTGTTGGCTCTGTGGACGTTGTTGGTTTTGCGGCTTACGGTCAGTCGGTTTTGCTGGTTGACTTCTCATATGGTTTGGTCTTCTCTCCTGATTCTTCCCCTGATTTTTTCCGTGTTGAGGACTATGCTGATCGGGCTGATTTCCGCTGGTGCTGCCTGGACGATTGTTGCCGGAAAAATCGCCGCGATCGCGTTCGTTTTGTCTGTCGTTTTTTGCAGCTTGTGACGGCTGCCCCTGCCCTGCGTGGGACTGGGTTTGTTGTCCTCTGGATTCGTTGGGGCGTCGTTGATCGTCCATTTGTTTTGATCTTGCATCGCCAGGCGTATTGCGCGCTTCCGGCTTGGAGCCGGCACGCAGTTTGGCCATGTGATCCTCGATCCGCTTGATCGTCCCTTCTTCCATAATACTCATATGATTTGCTACTTCTATGTTCAATCGTTTTAGCAAATTGAGGATTTCCTTACTGCTCATGTTGTGCTGTTTGGCATATTCATACACACGTGTCTTCAAATAAACTTCACCCTTTCTAAGTTAGGTGAGCAGACGCTGAATGCTTTCAGCCAACTTCCCATCGGTCACCGCCACGGTAACGCGCCCATCTTTTCCGATTGCGTGTCCCAATGAATATCGGTCGCCTGTGGTTACACATGAGACCCCGTAATAGGAACATTTATCCTTGACTTTTTTGGCCGTATTGTCAGATGCGTCCGATGCGAGCAAAACGAGACGGGCCTGGCCGTTGCGAACAGCCGTGATGACCAATTCCTCCCCGGTCACGATTTTGCGCGCGCGCATCGCAATGCCGAGCAACTGAGCTGCTTTAGGGATCATCGTCCCATCATCTCCAGCCATTTCTCACGAAAAGCATCGTACTTCTCTTCGGAGATGGACATGTTCAGGGCACGTTCCAGCACTTTTTTCCATTTTCCCGATGCGAACGCATCCGGCTTCAGACAGCTTTCCTGCCGACACACATAGGTACCGCGTCCCGCCGCCTTTCCCGTCAGGTCGATGACAATCTCCTCAGCGGGCGTCCGGACTACGCGGATCAATTCCTTTTTCGGAAACATTCCTTGGCAAACAATGCATTTACGCAAAGGGATCTTTTTTTGCTTCATGACTATTCGTTGTCGACTCCTTCATCGCCCTCTACTTCTTTCGGATAGACGATGCCTTCTTGGTCTGCCTGGGACTCGCTCTTGATGTCGATCTTCCAGCCTGTCAGCTTGGCGGCCAGACGAGCGTTTTGTCCGCGTTTGCCAATCGCAAGCGACAACTGGTAATCCGGCACGATGACGCGGGTTACCTTTTCGGCGAGGTTGACTTCTACATGCAGCACCTTCGCCGGGCTGAGCGCGTTTGCCACGTACTCGGCAGGATCTTCGGACCAACGAACAATGTCGATCTTCTCACCCTTCAACTCGGTCACGATCGTCTGTACGCGCATGCCTTTTGGACCGACACAAGCCCCTACAGGATCTACGTCCGGATTGATGGAATGAACAGCGATTTTCGAACGATCGCCTGCTTCACGAGCAACGGACTTGATTTCAACCACACCATCGTAAATCTCTGGCACTTCCAATTCAAAGAGGCGCTTCAAAAGTCCCGGATGGGTACGGGAAACGACGATTTGCGGTCCCTTGGTGGTTTTTTCTACTTTAATGATGTATGCCTTCACCCGATCTTGTGACTTGAACTCCTCGGAAGGCATTTTCTCGGTGATCGGCATAACCGCTTCCGCTTTGCCCAGATCAATGTAGTAATTGCGGGCGTCCATACGTTGAACAACCCCTGTGACGATATCATCCTCGCGCTCGATGAACTCGCTGTAAATGAGACCGCGCTCCGCTTCGCGAATGCGCTGGGTCACCACTTGCTTTGCCGTTTGCGCGGCAATGCGGCCGAAGTCGCGAGGCGTCACCTCGATTTCCACGATATCGTCCAGTCGGAAGTTCGGATCGATTTCTTGGGCAGCTTCCTGAGAAATCTCCAGACGCGGGTCCAAAACCTCTTCCACCACGTTTTTGCGTGCATACACGCGAACCATACCTGAATGACGATTTACATCCACCCGCACATTTTGGGCCGAGTTGAAGTTACGTTTGTATCCAGAGATAAGAGCCGCTTCGATGGCCTCGATCAGCACGTCTTTGGTGATGCCTTTCTCTCTCTCAATGGCTTCTAAAGCCTCGATAAAATCGCCGTTCATGACTTTCGTTGCCTCCTCCTTTACTTACCCACCGGCCGCTGGCATCTAAAAGACGATGGCCATGCGTGCCGTGTCAATTTGCTCCTGGGAAATCACGTACGTTTTTTTCGCTTCCTTAACAGTCAGCTTGCCGTCCTCGTACGATACCAGTTCGCCTTCGAACAGGCTTGCTCCTTCTATCGGCTCTTTGGTTGTAATGTGCACGTGCCTGCCGACAGCTTTGGTAAAATCCTTATCCTTGCGCAACGGACGCTCAGCACCCGGCGAAGATACTTCCAAAAAGTATGCAGTCGGAATCGGATCTACTTCGTCAAGTTTTTGACTCAGCTTCTCGCTGACAAGGCTGCAGTCATCGATGTCGATGTTGCCAGTTTCATTGTCGATAAACACGCGCAGAAACCAGTTGCTGCCTTCCTTTTTGTACTCGATGTCAACCAGTTCCAAACCCAATTCGTCAACAATGGGCGTGACCAGTTCGGTGACGATGCCCGTTACCTTGCTCAAGCAAGTACCTCCTTTACGTTTGAACCATGAGGTGCAGCCAGAAAGAAAGAGTGGGTTTCCCCACTCTCGATCTGTCGTGCGTATAAAACCAGTATTTCCAAAAAAATTATAGCATAACAGCCCTCCGCTGACAACCTTTGGATGCGGCTGCATCGCTTCGCTGCCCTAGAACAGCGACAACTGGTTCGATTCCGGCAGACCTTTCAGCGCGCCCTGCTCCTCCAAATACTCCAGAATCGTCTTGGAGATACGCGAGCGGGACAACAGGTCTTCCTTGGACAAAAACTCGCCTTCCTCCCGCGCCTGCACGATGCTGATCGCGGCGTTCGTCCCGAGACCTGGCAAGGCATTGAACGGCGCAATCAACGAGTCGCCTTTAATCAGGAAGCGGGTAGCGTCGGATTCATACAGGTCGACGTTGGCAAAACGGAAGCCGCGCTCCACCATCTCCAAAGCCATCTCCAGCACGGTGAGCAGCGCTTTTTCCTTCGGCTGTGCGTCGTGACCCTTGCCCTCGATTTCTTCGATTTTTTGCCGGATCGCTGCCGAGCCTTTGACCATCAGCGGGATGTCGAAGTCGTCGGCGCGCACGGTAAAGTACGTCGCGTAAAATTCGAGCGGGCGATGCACCTTGAAGTAGGCGATCCGCACGGCCATCATGACGTACGCGGTGGCGTGCGCTTTCGGGAACATGTATTTGATGCGCTGGCAAGACTGGATGTACCATTCCGGCACGTTGTTTTTGCGCATTTCTTCCTGATCCTCTTCCGGCACGCCTTTCCCTTTCCGCACCGACTCCATGATTTTGAAGGCGCGCGACGGCTCCAAACCTTTGTAGATCAAATAAACCATGATGTCGTCGCGACAACCGATTACTTCAGGCAGTTTACAAATGCCGTTGCGAATCAAGTCCTGCGCGTTGTTCAACCATACATCCGTACCGTGGGACAGACCGGAAATCTGCACAAGCTCGGCAAACGTCGTCGGCTTCGTATCCTCGAGCATCTGCCGAACGAACTTCGTTCCGAATTCGGGAATGCCGAGCGTGCCCATATTCGTCCCGATTTGCTCCGGCGTCACGCCCAACGCTTCCGTCGAGCTGAAGATAGACATCGTCTTTTTGTCGTCGAGCGGAATCGATTTCGGGTCCATGCCGGTCAAGTCCTGTAGCATACGAATGACGGTCGGGTCGTCGTGTCCGAGAATATCGAGTTTCAGCAAGTTGTCGTGAATCGAGTGGAAGTCGAAATGCGTCGTGCGCCACTCGGACTCGCTGTCGTCTGCCGGGAACTGGATCGGACAAAAGTCTTCAATTTCCATGTAGTCCGGAACAACAATAATCCCACCCGGGTGCTGTCCCGTCGTTCGTTTTACCCCTGTGCAGCCGTTGACGATCCGCGAAATTTCCGCATTGCGCAGCGTCAGTCCGCGCTCGTCGGCGTACTTTCTGACGTAGCCGTACGCTGTCTTTTCCGCAACGGTACCGATCGTCCCCGCACGGTACACGTAGTCCTCGCCGAAAAGCTCCTGCGTGTACTTGTGCGCCCGCGGCTGGTAGTCACCGGAGAAGTTCAAGTCAATATCGGGAACCTTGTCCCCTTTGAAGCCGAGGAACGTCTCGAACGGAATGTCCTGCCCATCCTTGGCGTAGTTGGTGCCGCACTGCGGGCATTCCTTGTCGGGCAAGTCGAAGCCGGAGGCAATCGAGCCGTCCGTAATAAACTCGCTGTGCTTGCAATTCGGGCAGCGATAGTGCGGCGGCAACGGATTGACCTCGGTAATCTCCGCCATGGTCGCGACGAAGGAAGAACCGACCGATCCACGCGAGCCGACCAGGTATCCATCCTGCAGCGACTTCGTTACCAGCCGCTGCGAGATCAAGTAAATGACGCCGAAGCCGTGCGTGATAATACTGTTCAGTTCTTTTTCCAGCCGCTTTTCCACAAGCTCCGGCAACGGATCGCCGTACAGCAGCTTTGCCTTGTTGTAGCACATTTCGCGCAACTCGTCGTCTGCGCCCGGGATGACCGGGGTGTACAGCTTGTCCGGAATCGGGCTGACGTCTTCGATCATGTCCGCAATCGCATTCGTATTTGTCACGACGATTTCTTTGGCCAGCTCTTCGCCAAGGTAGGAAAACGACTCCAGCATTTCATCTGTCGTGCGCAAATACAGCGGCGGCTGATTCCCGGCAGTCGGGTCGCCTTTTGACAACAGGAACACATCGCGGAAAATCTCATCCTGCGGGTTCAGAAAATGAACATCCCCTGTCGCGACGACGAGCTTGCCCATTTCCTTGCCCATTTCCACGATCATCTTATGGTAGCCCTTCATCGTCTCTAGCGACGGAATTTCTTCATTGCGAAGCAGTGGCGAGTAATGGTCAAGCGGCTGAATTTCCAGAAAATCGTAAAAAGCAGCGACTTCCTTCAACTCTTCAGACGATTTCCCGCGCAGGATCGACTGCATCAGCTCGCCTTCCTTGCATGCGGTTCCAATCAGCAAGCCTTCGCGGAATTTGGTCAACTGACTGCGCTGAATGCGCGGCCAACGGAAAAACGTCTCCACATGCGAACGGCTGACGAGCTTGTACAAATTTTTCAGCCCCGCCTTGTTTTTCACGAGAATCGTCGCATGGAAAGGACGGCCGCTCTTGTAGTCGGCTTCTTCGTTGCTCTTCTCGTTCAACTCGGCCAGCGTCTTGATTTGCGCTTCCTTGATGTCTTTGAGCATTTGCTGGAACACGTGGGCGAGCGCAACTGTATCGTCCAACGCCCGGTGGGCATTAATCAGCTCGACATTGAACTTTTTGGCGAGCGAGCCCAAGCGGTAGTTGCGCATTCCTTTGTACATCATCCGCGCCAGAGGCAGCGTGTCCAGAAACGGGTTGTTCCACGGCTCCATGCCGATCCGCTTCGCGCAAGCATTGATGAACGCCTTGTCGAACTCCGCGTTGTGCGCGACGAGCACGGCATCTCCGGTAAACTCCTTGAACTTGCGCAGCACAACATCGAGCGTGTCTTTGCCGCGGAGCATGTCGTTCGTAATCCCGGTAATTTCTGTCGTCTTCGGGCCGATCTCCAACTGCGGGTCAATCAGCTCGGTCCACTGGTCGACGATCTCTGCCCCTTTCATCTTCACGGCAGCAATTTCGATAATCGTATGCTCGGCGGCATTCAGACCTGTCGTCTCCGTATCGAAGACAACGTATTCGGTCGTCTCGTCGATCGGCAAGTTGTTGTCGGCGTTCAGGTTGTAAACGATGTCGATGCCGTCCTCCACGACATACGCCTCCATGCCGAGGATGCACTTCATGTTGTGCTTCTTGGCAATCGAGTACGCCTCTGGGAACGCCTGCACCACTCCATGGTCGGTGATGGCAATTGCCTTGTGCCCCCATTTCGACGCGGTCGAGATCAGCGACTTGACGGAAGCTACCGCATCCAGCGCGCTCATCGGAGTATGGCAATGCAGCTCGACGCGCTTTTCCTCGGCCTGATCCCGGCGAATGACCTGTTCGATCTGGTTCAGGTCGTTGGCGTTCATCACCAGCTCGCGGATAAAGGTGTCATGCTGCACGCTGCCGCGCACCTTGACCCACATGCCGTCCTTGAGCGCCTCCAGCATCTTGACGTCCTCCTTGTCGCGGGAGAACATCTTCACGGTCAGGGAGTCTGTGTAGTCGGACACGTTGAAGGTCAACAGATGACGTCCGCTACGCAGCTCTTTGACCTCGACGTTGAAAACCGTACCTTGAATCACGACGCGGCGCTCTTCTTCCTGAATCTCGCAGATCGGAATCGGCGCGTCCTTGATTTCGTAGCCCATCATCAAGGTCGTGATGGCTTCTGTCTTTTCCGAGCCTTTGCTTTCCTGGGCAGCGGCTGTCATGACGACTTCGACCAGCGCGCGCTCTTCCTCGTTGCGCTGCTCGACAAACGCCTGATAAGCCTCATCGCTTTCTTCGCCGTGGAAGGAAAAGCGCATGGAGCAATCCGTCGCCTTTTGAAAAGCGGCTAAGAGCTCGTTGTCCGCCCGTTTGCGCTTCGCGACTTCGACGGTCATCTCTGTCGGTAAGTACACCTTCACTTCCTGCTGCTCGACCTGCTTTCTGGCAGAGCGTAGCGTGACGGCCAGCGAATTGAGCGTCGGCTCTAAGCTTGCGACCAGCGCATCCCAATACTCCTCTACCACGAAGCCTAGCTCTGGTTTTTGCTTGTAGCGGAATCTGGCATCGACTTTTGCCAGGTGGGAAAAGGTTTGCGTCAGGCGCTTCGTGAACGCTGCATAGGCTTCTACGGGCAGCAGCTTGGGCAAGGTAAAATGAAAGACCCATTCCTTGTTTTGCTTGTAAAGCTCAAGCTTGTCAATCTGTCCGTCAAGAAAATAGCGGTTGACCCATTCGTCAGGCACTTCCATTTGCTTGAGCAGCAGAGAGAAGCGCTGTTTTTGCTCTTGTGTACGGTCCACGGTATTCCACCCTCCCAAAAACAAGAAAAAGAGGTACTCCCATTGTGTCCAGGGGAGTACCCCGTAAAATTCGACAAAATCTTCCTTCAATCCTGCTAGTTACTCGTTGCCGAACAGGGCTGCCCCGGTATGGTCTACACGAGCAAGCATCGTTTTCACTTCAGATACGAGGTCCTCCAGCTTCACGTTCACGGTTTCCCCGTTTTTGCGGACGCGAACTTCGACGGTGCCCTCTTGCGCCGCTTTGTCCGATACGGTAATGCGCAGCGGCAGGCCGATCAAATCAGCATCCTTGAACTTCACGCCAGCACGCTCCGGGCGGTCGTCGAACAAAACTTCCACGCCCGCTTTTTGCAAAGCTTCGGTAATTTGTTCGCTGATTTGGCGTTGCTCCTCTACTTTAACATTGACCGGGATCACATGTACATGGAAAGGAGCGACAGCTACTGGCCAAATGATGCCATTCTCATCGTTGTTTTGTTCAATGACAGCAGCGATCGTCCGCGATACGCCGATCCCGTAGCAGCCCATAATCATCGGCTGGCTGCGGCCGTTCTCATCCAGGTACGTTGCTCCCATCGCTGTTGAGTACTTCGTTCCGAGCTTGAACACATGGCCGACTTCCACCCCACGCGCAAACTTGATCGCGCCGCCTGTACGCGGGCACTCATCGCCTTCTGTGATGTTGCGCAAATCAGCAAAACGGGAAACGGCAAAATCACGGCCTGGCACAACATGAGTCAGATGGTAGTCGGTTTCGTTTGCGCCAACGATGCCGTCATACACATCCTGGACGTAGTTGTCCGCGATGATTTCCACTTTTTCGCCATCCAAGCCGACAGGGCCAACGAATCCGGCAGGCGCCCCTGTCACGGAAACGATATCCGCTTCGGATGCCAAACCGACGATTGTCGCATCGTACAAGTTTTTCAGCTTCACTTCATTCAGCTCGTGGTCACCGCGCACAAGCACCATTACCAGCTTGTCATCGACGCGGTAGAGGAGGCTCTTGATGATTTGCTTCGCTTCGATGTTCAGGAACTGGACGAGCTGGTCGATGGTCTTGATCCCCGGCGTATGTACTTTTTCGCGGGCTGGCGCTTCTTCCGTCGGCTTCGCGGATGGCTTGTACACGACTTCCGCTTTTTCCAGGTTGGCTGCAAAATCGCCTTCTTCGGAGTAGGCAATCGTGTCTTCGCCGATGTCACACAAGGCCATAAACTCGTACGTGCCTTTTCCGCCAATCGCGCCTGCGTCCGCTTCTACTGCGCGGAAATTCAGGCCGACACGGGTGAAAATGTTCGTGTAGGCGTCGTACATCGCCTGGAAGTTGCGATCCAGTCCTTCCTGGGTCGTATCAAACGAATACGCGTCCTTCATGATAAACTCGCGGCAACGGATCAAGCCGAAGCGCGGACGCACTTCATCGCGAAACTTCGTCTGGATTTGGTACAGGTTGATCGGGAGCTTTTTGTACGAGTTGATCTCGTCGCGAACCAGGCTGGTGATGACTTCTTCGTGAGTCGGTCCGAGCGCAAAGGAGCGGTCGTGACGGTCGCGCAAACGCACAAGCTCTGGGCCGTACACATCCCAGCGGCCTGTCTGATGCCACAGCTCAGCAGGCTGCATGGCAGGCATCAACAGCTCCTGGGCCCCTGCCTTGTTCATCTCTTCACGCACAATGGCCTGGATTTTATGCAGGGTACGAAGCGCCAATGGCAGGTACGTATAAATCCCGGAAGCCAGTTGGCGGGCCATACCGGCGCGGAGAAGCAGCTTATGGCTGGCAATCTCCGCATCCGCAGGCACTTCCCGCAAGGTAGGAATCAACATTTGACTTTGCTTCAACACGTGCGTGTCCTCCTTATGCCTCGTCAGCAATCAACGACGATCAGCCTACCTCGGTAGGTTTTTTCTCGTTGACCATTTCGTTAATTTCTTTCATCAGCTCTTCAAACAGTTCGTTTTCTTTCACTTTCCGAACAATGACACCATTGCGGAAAATCAGCCCTTCGCCGTTGCCGCCCGCAACGCCGACATCCGCTTCGCGCGCTTCGCCCGGCCCGTTTACGGCGCAGCCCATGACAGCTACTTTCAGCGGAACTTTCAAAGTGGAGATCGCGTCCTCAACCTTTGTCGCCAGTCCGATCAAGTCGATCGCACAACGGCCGCAGGACGGGCACGCGATGACGACCGGATCGTTGTTGACGATATCGAGGCTGCGCAAAATTTGCTTCGCCACCTTGATTTCCTCCACCGGGTCGGCCGTCAGCGATACGCGGATCGTGTCGCCGATACCCATCGACAGCACGGTCCCGATCCCGACGGAAGACTTGATCGCGCCGGAAAACTGCGTACCTGCCTCCGTCACCCCTACGTGCAGCGGGTAGTTGCGCTTTTGCGCCATCAGCGAATACGTTTGGATCATCGTCGGCACGTCGGAAGATTTCAGGGAGATGACGATATTATCGTAATTCAAGTCTTCCAAAATTTCCACGTGGTCTACTGCGCTCTCGACAATCGCTTCCGGCGAAGGATAGCCGTACTTCTCCAGCAGCCTTCTTTCCACGGAGCCGGAGTTTACCCCGATGCGGATCGGTACATTGCGCTCGCGGCAAGCTTCGACCACGCGTTTTGTTTTTTCCTTGGAACCGATGTTTCCGGGGTTGATCCGGATTTTGTCGATGCCGCTCTCAAGAGCGATCAGTGCCAGCCTGTGGTCGAAATGGATGTCCGCAACGAGCGGCAGCGGGGAACGCTCCTTGATTTTTTTGATGGCGCGGGCTGCGTCTTCATTGATGACGGCCAGGCGGACAATTTGGCAACCGGCATCATGAAGTCTTTGAATCTCGGCCAGTGTCTTCTCTACATCACGCGTGTCTGCTGTCGTCATCGATTGAATTACTACGCTTTTTTGGCCACCGATTTGCACGCCTCCCACAAAAACCGGTTTCGTCTCCTCGCGCTTGTACATTTTGCACCATCCTTTAATTTTGTCTGTTTTCTACTCATCATGATAGTACGTTATTGAAAGAACAACCGTTGCAGATCGTTCCAGGTTACAACCAAAATTAACAGCATCAAAAAGGCGAAGCCGAGAAAATGCACCATGCCTTCTTTGTGCGGATCAACCGGACGCCCGCGCAGCGCTTCTACCGCGAGAAATGCCAGTCGACCGCCGTCCAGGGCCGGAAGCGGCAGCAAATTGAACAGCCCCAGGTTGATCGAGAGGGCGGCTGCCCACTTCATCAAAATCGCCATGCCTTGCTGGGCGAACTCTCCGGTCATTTTGAAGATGCCCACCGGACCGCTCAGGTCGTTAAGCCCTACAGAGCCGGTAAAGAGCATCCCTAAGCTTTTCAAAATCATCGCCGTGAACTCATAAGTCGAGGAAGCGCCGTACTTCAACACTTCTCCCGGGGCATACGTCAATGGGTTCGTCACCATGATTTTGCCCACGTTATTTTCGTCTTTTGCGACCTTGACCAAAACCGAGTTGCGCTGTCCATTGCGCTCGTACTCAAACTTCATTTCTTTACCCGGCGACGTACTGATAATCTGGACGATTTCTTTCCAGGAAGCCACAGGCTGTCCCTGAATGGAAATAATTTTGTCCCCTTGCATCAAGCCCGCCTCGGCCGCCGGGCCGTTTGCTCTGACCTCGCCCAAATACGGGATGTCTTTTGGCACCCCATACAAAAGCCCGATCGCGATGAACAGGACAAACGCCAGCAGGAAGTTGGCAAAAGGCCCGGCAAAAATGGCCCAGAAGCGCTGCGAGATCGTCTTGCCTTTAAACTGCCTGTTCAAAGGCGCGATTTGCACCTCTTGTCCATCTTTAACCAGTTGCGCCTGGGGATGAACGGAAAACTGGCGCTCTTCCCCGCCCACATCCAGCACGATATGCAAATCTTTTTCCAAGTCAAAGCGAACAACCGTACCTGTAATCGCCCGAGGGGAAGCGCTCCCCGGTCCATCCAGCAAAAAATGGGTTACCTTTCCTAACGCATCCCGCTCCAGGCTTACTTCCATGTGCGGCTTCAACATATCCATCTCGGGGTCTTCGCCCGCCATGCGGACCATACCTCCAATAGGTAAGAGGCGAAGAGTGTATTCCGTTTCTCCCCCCTTCACGCGAAAAATTTTTGGCCCCATTCCCAGCGCAAATTCGCGGCACAGAATCCCTGCTTTTTTTGCCAAAAGAAAGTGTCCGAGCTCGTGCACGAAAACGAGCGCACCAAAAACGACGACGATCGCGAGAATTGATTCAACGGAATCCATGTTGGGAAAAGGCAAGTGAACAGCCACCTTTCGTTGGAGTGTCTAGATCCAGTTTTGTTATACGGACGCAAGCGCATGCGTGCGCGCCCACCGATCAGCTTCAAAAATCTCTTCCAGTTCAGGATTATGCACGCCCTTATGAGCCTCGCACGTCTGTCTGACGACCTTTTCGATGTCGAGGAAGGCAATCGCCCCCTTGAGGAAAAGATCGACAGCCACTTCATTGGCTGCATTCAGGACAGCGGTGTACGTGCCTCCCGCTTTCCCGCACTCATATGCCAATTGTAGCAGAGGATAGCGTTCAAAATCCATGGCAGCAAAATGAAGCGAGCCGATTTTGACCAGATCAAGAGGTTCCGTAGTCAGATTTTTTCTGCCGGGATAGCTCATGGCGTACTGGATCGGCACTTTCATATCCGGCGTGCCCAGTTGCGCCATCACGGCCCGGTCTTTGTATTCTACCATAGAGTGAATGATACTTTCATAATGCAGCACGCAGTCGATTTGTTCGTACGGCAAATCAAACAACCAGTGGGCCTCGATCACCTCGAAGCCTTTGTTCATCATCGTAGCCGAGTCAATGGTGATTTTTGCGCCCATGCTCCAGTTCGGGTGCGCCAATGCCTGCTCTTTTGTCACCTTCTGCAGCTCTTGGCGGCTCAAATGGCGAAAAGAACCGCCTGATGCCGTCAAAATGACCCGCGCCACATCTTCTGCCCGCTCTCCCTGCAGACATTGAAAAACAGCGGAATGCTCGCTGTCAACCGGGATGATCGCCACGCCCTTTTCCTTCGCCCGCTTCATCACGACGGGTCCTGCGCTCACCAGCGTTTCCTTGTTCGCAAGCCCGATCGTTTTTCCTGCCTCGATCGCCGCGAGTGTAGGAGCGACCCCTACACTGCCAACGACAGCGGTCATGACCATGCTGGCGGCTTCATGGCGGGCAACCAACTCAAGCCCTTCTGAACCGCAGACAATCTCGGGCTTGTATCCGCTCCCCAGTCGTTCGCGAAGCCGGGCAGCCGCCTGCTCGTTCCCCACCGAAACAAGCTCAGGCCGAAACGTTTCGACCTGCTGGGCGAGCAGCTCCACATTCGTCCCTGCTGCCATGGCGACGACAGAAAACTCTTCGGGATGCTGTTCCACGACTTCCAGCGTGCTTGTTCCAATCGAGCCGGTTGAACCCAAGAGCGCTATTTTTTTCACTGATTTCACCCTCTATATCTCTTCTATATGCACCAGGTTTCAGACGATACCTAGCAGATGCAAAACCGGAAAGACAAGCAAAAAACTGTCGAAACGATCCAGCACGCCGCCGTGTCCGGGAATGAGCTGTCCTGAATCTTTTACGTGAAAATGTCGTTTGAACGCCGACTCTACCAGGTCGCCCAACTGCCCGACGACACCGGCGACCAGCGCGATGACGAGCGCCTTGTCAAATGGCAAGCTGCCGAAGCTTGCATTGATGACGATGACGACCAAAATAGCCGCTGCCAAGCCGCCAAGCGCACCCTCGACCGTTTTGTTGGGACTGATTTCCGGCCACAGCTTGCGCTTGCCGATCGCTTTCCCGACAAAATAGGCCCCCGAATCCGTCGACCAGATCGCTGCGATCACCAGCGCGGTGAGCATCAGTCCGTCGGGGAGGTTGCGGGCTGCGGCCATGTATGTAAAACCGAAGCCTATGTATAACGCCCCCACCAGCGTAAGGGCGACGTGTTCAATGTGAAACTGATTTTTCCGCAAAACGGAGTAAATCAACAAAAGCAGGATGACAGGCAGCAACAGATCCGGCATACTGATGCGAAGCCATTCCGAAAACGCGAGCGACGGCCAGAGCAAGCTGACCACGAGCGCGTAGCCGAGTATTCCTGCCACATGGAATGGCTGAATGCCAGCCATCCGCATAAATTCAAAATGGCCTATGACGGCCAGCAAAAACACCAATAGTGAGTACCAGGCTCCACCTAGGTAGATAAAAAAGAGAAAAGCCGCTCCACCAATCAGGCCTGTTATGATTCGTTGCTTCAACTGATTCCACCTCTCGGCTATACCGCCCCGTAGCGACGAGCTCGGCCTTGGTATTCCACAATCGCTTGAAAAAAGTGTTCACGGGTAAAATCAGGCCAGAGCACATCCGTAAACCACAATTCTGTGTAAGCCAACTGCCAAAGCATAAAGTTACTCAAGCGAATTTCTCCACTGGTGCGAATCAAGAGGTCAGGGTCCGGAATGTCGCTTGTATAAAGATAACGGGAAATCGCTTCTTCATCCAGTTCTCCCGGATCGAGCTCCCCCGCTTTTACTTTCTGTGCCAACACGGAAAACGCTTTGACGATTTCGTCGCGACCTCCGTAATTCAAGGCAAAACACAATTGAAGACCTTGATTTCCTTGGGTGCGCTCCTCTGCTTCATGCAGAGCCTTCAACGTATGCGACGGCAGCTCTTCCTTGCTGCCGAGCATGCGGATGCGCACGTCGCGTTCGATCAATTCATCCAATTCTGTCGACAAAAATTCCTGCGGAAGCTTCATGAGAAAATCGACTTCGTCGCGTGGTCGCTTCCAGTTTTCTGTAGAAAAAGCGTACATGGTCATGTAACGCACGCCGATCTCGTCAGCAGCCTTTACGACTTCCTTTACCGTTTTCATGCCTGCTCGATGCCCGGCGACCCGGGGTAAATTGCGCATATTGGCCCAACGACCGTTGCCGTCCATAATCACCGCGACATGCTGCGGGATTTTTCCGGAACGATCCAACTCGGCTGGTACCGATTGTTTTTCCTTGCGGCTCCATTTGCGCGCCAGATGTTCTAACATAAAGTGTTCCCCCGTAATGAGAGATATAGACGTACATCCCCCTCAAATGAGGGGGATCGCCCTTAAAATTATACTTCCAAGATGTCTTTTTCTTTGTCCTTCACGATCTTGTCGACTTCTGCGATGAACTTGTCGGTCGTTTTTTGGATCGTTTCCTGATGGCGACGGGATTCATCCTCGGAAATGGTCGCAGCCTTTTCCAGCTTTTTGATCTCGTCATTCGCATCGCGGCGAATATTGCGGATGGCGACTTTCGCTTCCTCTCCGCCTTTTGACGCCAGCTTCACGAGCTCTTTGCGGCGCTCTTCGGTAAGCGGCGGGATGACCAGGCGGATGATAACCCCATCATTGGATGGAGAAATGCCCAGGTCAGACTGTTGCAGCGCACGGTCAATTTCTTTCAGCGCGGTTTTGTCCCACGGCTGGATCGTCAGCATGCGCGGCTCAGGAACGCTGATGTTCGCGAGCTGGCTGATCGGTGTTGGCGTACCGTAGTAGTCCACCATCACGCGGTCCAGCATCGCAGGGTTGGCACGGCCTGCACGGAGGCTGGACAAGTCTTTTTTCAAAGCGAGGATCGCTTTATTCATACGTTCTTCCATGTCTTTTAGCACTGTTTGTGGCATGATTATTCCCCCTTCACTAGAGTACCGATTTTATCGCCCATTACTGCCCGGCGAATATTGCCTTCTTCGGAAATGTTAAACACGATGAGTGGGATGCTGTTATCCATGCACAAGCTCGATGCGGTCGAATCCATAACACCCAGCCCTTTGTTGAGGACTTCCAGGAACGTCAGCTTGTCGTACTTTTGCGCATTCGGATCCAGGCTCGGGTCAGCGGAATAGACCCCATCGACCTTGTTTTTCGCCATCAAAATGACCTCTGCTTCGATTTCAGCAGCACGCAGGGCAGCCGTCGTATCTGTAGAAAAATAAGGGTTACCCGTTCCGGCAGCGAAAATGACCACGCGCATTTTCTCCAGGTGGCGAATGGCGCGTCGGCGTATGTATGGCTCCGCCACTTGTCGCATCTCAATCGAGGTTTGGACACGAGTCGGGACGTTCACTTTTTCCAACCCATCCTGCAAGGCGAGTGAGTTCATAATCGTGGCCAACATCCCCATGTAGTCAGCAGTAGCCCGATCCATTCCTTTGGAGCTTCCGGAAAGTCCGCGCCAGATGTTACCTCCACCGACGACTACGGCGACTTGTACTCCCAATTCTACGATTTCCTTGATCTGGTTCGCTACGGAGAAGATCACCTTCGGGTCGATTCCGTACCCGAGGTCCCCCGCCAGTGCTTCCCCACTCAACTTTAACACAACCCGTTTATAGGCAGGAAGTGGCATGTGAAACGGCCTCCATTCATGAATCATTCTCTGTGCCTCGTCTGCATTCCTTCTGAAAAGCTTCGGACACATTGCTTTTTACGTGCAGGAGAGTTTCACATGTCGTGAAACTCTCGCTTTGAAAATAGGGAACACGAAGGTGTTCCCTATACCTTTATTACTGCTTATTCACTTGAGCCATTACTTCGGCTGCGAAGTCTTCTTGCTTCTTCTCGATCCCTTCGCCTACTTGGAAGCGAGCGAATTCTTTCAAGGAAGCGCCTGCTTCTTTCAACAGAGCAGATACTTTCTTGTCTGGGTCTTTTACGAATGGTTGCTCAACCAGTACGTATTCTTCGAAGAATTTGGAGAGGCGGCCTTCCACCATTTTCTCTACGATGTTAGCAGGCTTGCCTTCAGCCAGTGCTTGGTTTTTCAGAACTTCGCGCTCGCGATCGATTTCGTCTTGGGAAACCTCTTCACGGTTAGCGAAACGAGGGTTGGAAGCAGCAGCGTGCATACCCAGGTCTCTCGCCAATGTTTCGTTTTGCGTGCCTTCGAGTGTTACCAGCACGCCGATTTTACCACCCATGTGCAGGTAAGTACCGAATATGCCGTTGTCGGATTTCTCGGATACAGCGAAACGACGGAAGGAGATGTTTTCTCCGATAGTCGCGATTTTTTCGTTGATAACTTGTGCCAGAGTGTCGCCAGCACCTTTGAACGGTTGCTCCAGCGCTTCCTCTACAGTTGCAGGGCGTTGGGATACAACGTGCTCAGCGATGTCTTTCACGAGTGTTTGGAACTCAGGGTTTTTCGCAACGAAGTCTGTTTCGCAGTTTACTTCCACAACTGCTGCTACGTTACCAGCAACCGCTGTAGCTGTCAAACCTTCTGCTGCGATACGGCCGGATTTTTTCGCCGCTTTTGCGATACCGCGCTCGCGGAGCAGGTCAATCGCTTTTTCCATGTCGCCCGCTGTTTCTTCCAGCGCGCGTTTGCAATCCATCATACCTGCGCCTGTACGCTCGCGCAGTTCTTTAACCGCTTGTGCACTAATTGCCATTGAGTGAAACCTCCTTGGAAAGTTACAATCTACAAATGCCTTTTGAAGAAAAAAAAGGATGGACGGGGGCTCTGACACCCTCAGTCCACCCTTTTACACACTTGCTTACGCAGTTGTTGTGGCTTGTTGCTCTGTTCCTTGGTTGCCTTCCAAGAGAGCGTCTGCCATTTTTGCAGTGAGCAGTTTCACAGCGCGAATTGCGTCATCGTTACCTGGGATCACGTAGTCGATCTCATCTGGATCGCAGTTAGTATCTACGATTGCAACGATTGGGATACCCAATTTGCGAGCTTCTGCTACAGCGATGCGCTCTTTACGAGGATCGATGACAAACAGAGCGTCTGGCAATTTATCCATGTGAGCGATACCGCCGAGGAATTTTTCCAGGCGATCCATTTCTTTGCGCAGAACGATAACTTCTTTCTTAGGCAATACTTCGAAAGTACCATCGTTTTCCATGCGTTTCAGCTCAGCGAGGCGAGCTGTACGTTTTTTGATGGTTGTGAAGTTTGTCAGGGTACCACCCAACCAGCGTTGGTTGATGTAGTAGTGACCTGTACGTTCAGCTTCTTCTTTTACGGATTCTTGTGCTTGTTTCTTCGTACCAACGAAGAGCACTTTTCCGCCGTCTTGAGCGAGTTCACGTACGAAGTTGTACGCTTCCTCAACTTTTTTCACGGTTTTTTGCAGGTCGATAATGTAGATTCCGTTACGTTCGGTGAAGATATAGCGAGCCATTTTCGGGTTCCAACGACGAGTTTGGTGACCGAAGTGTACACCAGCCTCGAGCAGTTGTTTCATCGAAATTACTGCCATATTTCACACCTCCTTCAAAAAGTGGTTTTTTTGATGCCTACCTCCGCCTCACCGCATGTTCCAAGCAATTCTGCCAAAGTGGCAGCACCATTGCCGGAATTGGTGGACGTGCGATTTCAACACCGTAAATGAATATATCATATGGGTGTTTCAATTGCAACAAACGAATTCCATTATTTTTGCAAAAAAATACCGCCTTATTTTTTCGGCGGCGTGGTGATGAGCTTGGCAATCTCCGCCTCCGAGACAGGCACCGAAACCTGATACGTCCCTACCCGGATGCGGTTCAGCTTGTCCATGGAGCGCAACTCTTCCACAAACTTGTTGTTTTTAGGCAATATCCCTTCCTTGACGAGCGTCGCGGCAACTCCCTCCGCCGTCGCTTTGTACGGCACTGTAAAGGAGACGGTTTTCTTCGCTGCGGGAGACGCGACAGCAGGCGGCTGTGGAGCGGCAGTTGCGGCTGGTGCTGTCGCCGGCGTGGTGCTCTGGCTCGCCGTCTCAGCGGCAGGAGCAGGCTGTGCGGCACTCTCCACGCTTGGCGGTGTCGCTTCGCTCGTCACTGGCGCTTTCGGCTGGACTGTCGCCGGGGGCTTCGTCTGCTGCACTTCAGGCGCTGCCGGCGCCTTCGGGGCGCTCGGTGCAGGCTGGACGTTGACCTTTTTTTCTTCCTGCCATTGCTTGTATTCCTCTGGCGTGAGTACGACCATTTGCAATTCGGTCGCCGCCTGCTTGATTTCTTCCTCGGTAAGTGCTGCCGGTGGCGCTTCGCTTTTCGGTGCGACCAGACCGATGATCGAAGCAGCCACGAGCAAGCCTGCGCCAAATCCGAATAACAGCTCGCGTTTACGCATCGGCAAAACCTCGCTCGTTCCTTTGCGCCAGCGCGAAAATGAGGTCGATTTCCCCGCGGCCTGCGCCCAGCCGCTTGGCGATCTCGTCAGGAGAGAGCCCTTCCCGGCTCAACTCGAACACGCGCCGATAGCGCTCGCGCAAAGCCAGCATATCGACATCCTCCGCCGCAGGTTGCGCGCCATTCGCTTGCCCCTGCTCGGCGGAGGCGGCCACTTGCGCATGGGCAGCTCTTTCGTTCCATTGCTGCTCCAGTTGCTCGACCCGCTTTTTCAACAGATCGATTTCGTGAAGCAAATCAGCCCTTGTTTCTTGCCATTCGGCAGAAAGAAGGGCGGTTTCCTGCTTGAACTGCTTGCTTAACCGTTGCAGGCTTTTTTCAGTTTCTGCCTTGTCTGTCAGTCGCTGTGTCGGTATGGCGGCAGCATCATCCGGCGTCTTTCTTTGCAGGAAAAAAGCAAGCAGCATGATGATGATTCCCGCTCCAATCAAGATGAGATACACTTGGTCCATGTTGGCCACCTTTGCTTCTGGCTTGTCTTACTTTGTTCCTTTTATAAGGAAATATCAATAAAGCGCCCGCGCATGGGATCTCGCATGGAGACAGAGGAAGGGGAGCTGTGCTCTTTTGCTGCGGCATTCTTTGCTTCGGCAGATGCGCTGTGCGCTGGGTCCTCCTGCTTCTGCTGCTGTCCCTGCTCCCTCTCGCGAATCTGATTTTTTTGCGTTTCATCGACGTTCGCCGGACGCTGGCGCATGTGCGCGTCCAAATCTTTGCGCTGATCGATCATCGACTGTGTTTCATGCATGGACCGTTGTAGCTGGTGCTCCTGAATCCGGCTGACCTCTAACGTGCGTGGCAGCGCCACTTGCAATTCAACCGCTTTCAAACTCATACAGCTCAACTCCCTTCCTCGCCTGCGGAATCAAACTCGGCTTTTAGATGAGGGTTGCGGTACTGATTTCCCCATCGAGGACGATAAAGCGCGTCCGGGCGTACTCATGCTTGATAAAATGCACGAGCTTGCCGAATGTCAGCTTGATCCCCGGATACATAACTTGGTACACCTCTACGGCGGCGGGGCCTTCGCCTTTTAGCTCGATTTCCAGCTCCTTTTTCCGGGCTTCAAGCTCCTTGCATTCCTTTTCCAAAACCAGTCGCGTATTGGTCAGCTTGATTTGCATGATCCGCTTTTCGGTTGTAAGCTCCTTGCCTGAGTGCAAAATTTGATTGAGCACACCCAGGCCCTGATCCGTTTTGCGTAAATTTTCATACACATTCTGCAAATCTTTTTGAATGTTGGCCAGTTCCTGGCGCAGTTCCGGCTTCACGCCTACCTCCAAAACGGTAGGGGTTGCGCTGTTGTTGCCGAACACCCGGGCGGCAATTTTTTCTCCCGCCTGCAGGACGCCCCCGATAATAATGCCTTTCGGGCCTTTGCAAATGATTTGCTTTCCTGCCCGCACGGTGGAAAACATGATGCTCTGCGACACGATCACCTGATGGCCCGCCGTCACATTCGCATTTTGGATAAACGACGTGCGGATGTCCTTCCCTGCGACGATCATGCCTTTGTCCTGCGCCACGATGCCGCTTTTAATCTCAATCGACCCGTCCGCGTACAGTTCGGCTCCTTCCACGCTTCCCAACACGCGGATATCGCCAGATGCCTTGACCCGAAATCCGTTCAATACGTTCCCGCGAATGACCACCGTTCCCACAAAGTCAATGTTGCCTACACCAAAATCGACATCCCCGTTCACTTCAAAAACGGGAAAGACGTTCAGTTTGTCCTGGTCGGTAAAGGAAACTTGTCCATCAATGGCAGCGTAAAGCATCGTACGCTCCTGGTTGTGCACGACATTTTTGCCGGGCTTGATGTTGATTTCCTTGCCTGCTTTGGGAGCGATGGGCTCTCCGGTAACTGCTGTCCCCGGGGTTCCAGGGGTAGCTGGAATTTTGCGGGCTAAGAGCTGTCCTTTTACTACATTCGGTATGCTGGTTATATTATAAAAATCGACTCGGCCATCTTCCAGTTCTTTTGGCCCTTCCTCATCGGAAACAGTTGCCAAATACGGATACTCGATAAAAGCATCGGTTCCGTCAACTGGAGCGACTCCGCGCGCAATCGTGACGCGGGCGTTTGCATACTTCGCAGGGATTGCACACAGCTCCTGCACAACTTCTTCGAGGATGCCCGCCTTCACTTTGCTCGTTTGCAGCGCGTTGTAGACGTCCGATTCCTTGAGCACGATGCTTTCGAGGTCTTCTTCCCCGACTTTCAGAAAGATTTCTGCCTCTAGTTTATCTGCTGAGATTTTTACCTCTAGTCTATAATTCCCGATCCCTTCCATACATTCTACCCCTCTCAAGCTTGGGTACATTACGTTTACATCAATTGCGACTTCCATCTCGACAAGGCGGAACGAAGCCGGAAAAGAGCCTTCGAATGAAGCTGGGAGATCCGTGAAGGTGACAAGCTCATGATTTCAGCGATTTCGGACAGCGTCATCTCCTCGAAGTAAAACAGGGAGACGACGAGTCTTTCCTTCTCTGGAAGCTTGTCGATTACACCTACTAGCACTTCTTTCAAGCTGCCGACTTCTGCTACCGTTTCCGGTCGCGGAGTCAGCTCGTCCACGATGTAGGAATGTCTTGCGGTCTTCTGCTCGTCCTCTTCCCCTACTGCCTCGTCAATGGAAACCATGCTGGCCAAAGAGGTTTCCAGAAACACCTGCTGCAGATCTTTTTCGCTTATTCCGAGATATTCGGAAACTTCCTGATCGGTTGGCATTCGCAGCATTTTCTGCTCCAAGGTGGTGTACGCTTCTTCGATTTTTTTGGCCTTGTCCCGAACGGTGCGAGGGATCCAGTCATTTTCACGCAGGCCGTCAATCATGGCTCCGCGAATGCGCCACATAGCATATGTCTCGAATTGCAGTCCCCGCGTATGATCGAATTTGGCCAAAGCGTCCAGCAACCCAAATCGTCCGTAGCTGATTAAGTCATCCTTGTCCACGTTAGCCGGCAAATTGATGGCCAGCCGATTTGCCACCTTGTCCACCAGCGGCAAAAACTTGGTGATGAGATCAACTTCCGCTTCGCGACTGCCCTCTTGCTTCCACATGACCCATTTATCGAACTCTTTTGCTTTTTCTTGACTGGTTAGCCGTGCCACGAATAGTCACCAACCTTTACTCATCTGTTAAGCGCCTAACGACCTCTGCAACGGTGGCTGGATCCTCAGTAGGAGGTACCGCCTCCAGCTTGGTGAAGGAGAGCGGAGAAAATGCTTCCTCTGCCGCCGTCTCACCCGTTTGTTCTGTCGGCTTCGCCTCTGTCCCGCCTTCAGCCAGAGGAGCGGTTGACTCCTCTGGTCCTTCTGCTGTCACGGACTGGCCTGGTGTCTCGGTGACGAGAGCCAGAACAAAGCGGATCGGAAAAGCGGCAAGGAAGAATATCACCAGAGCAATGACGGCCCGCTCCAGAGAGACAAGCCAGACATTACTCGCAAGTGCCGTGCAAAATGTGATGACAAAAGCGAGCAACCCCATGCCTGCATTTATCCAAATGGTTCCCAACATTCTTATACTTCCTTCACACCTTGATTTACCGTACGGATTTGAAGAACCCCACTGGTGGCATCCATCTCTATTGTCCGACCGCAGTTTCCCCCTGTATCTTCTGCCACGATTCTAATGTGAGCTTCCTTCAAAGCCTGTTTGCAAGCCTCGACATTTCTAGGCCCAATCCGCATGGTGTCGCTGCTTCCGAGAAAGGCAAACATCTGTGCTCCACCCGCGATTTTGGCGACGATATTCCGGGTTTGGGCACCTGCTTTTTCCATCAACTCGATCAGATGGGGAATCGCTGTATCGGCGTACTTCCCGATCGTCACCTCCCCGCTTTTGGCCAGCGAAGACTCCGGAAGCATAACGTGTGCCATCCCTGCAATTTTATGGATATGATCGTAGAGGACAACCCCTACGCAAGAACCCAGACCTGTGGTTCGTAGCTTGCTCGGTGGCTTTGCCACACCGAGGTCGGCCATACCTATCTTAATAATCTCCATCGAACGGAACCCCTAATGAACGAAATAGAATAGGAAGCGATTCAGGATCAGGGATAAGGAAAAAGTTCCCTTTGACTTTTTCATTGCCTTCAAAAAAAGCTGTGTCAATCGTGAGGGCAAAGTCACCCGCTTGACCCAACGCTATTAATCCGTAGCTGAGAATCGCTCCAGCCATATCCACAGCGAGCGCAGGTACAGAAGGCTGCAGGTTGAGCTGTGTGAAATCTGCCAGTGAGGAGAGATAGGACCCAGTCAAAATATTGCCGATCTCGTGAAGAGCCGAAATTTCCAGCTCTTCCCAATCATAAACATCCTTGTTGATCCCCGTAATTTGTTCCAGCAGATGTCTCGCAGAGTCCAGGTCGAGAATGAAAAACATGTTTCCTGGACAATCGCCTTCAACTCGTAAAAAGACGGTAACGACAACCGCTTCCGCGCCACCGACACAATCCGCCACTTCGTCAAACGGTATGATGCTGACCTGAGGCACTTTCATGTCGATCTCTTTTTGCATCAGCTTGGAGAGAGCCGTTGCAGCATGTCCTGCACCGATGTTCCCGATTTCCCGCAGCACATCAAATTGGAAATCCCCAAACTTTGTGAAATAGGCCATCTTTCTTACCCCTCAATTGAGTCCAGTTGTTTGATTTCCTCTGTGCTCAATACTTTATCGAGATTCAACAAAATCAACAGTCGTTTGTCCAGCTTCGCTACTCCGCGCAGATAAGCGGCTTCAACCCCGCCTACAACTTCTGGCGGCGGCTCAATCGCATTGACCGGGATGTCGATGACATCGTTGGCAGCATCCACAATCAAGCCGACTTCCAGTTCGCCTACCGCGACGATGATGATGCGGGTCGATTCGGAATAGAGGCTTTCCTCCAGCCCGAACCGGTTGCGAAGGTCAATGATCGGGGTGACTACTCCGCGCAGGTTGATAACTCCTTTGACGAACTGGGGCGTGCGTGGAACACGGGTGATGTGCTCCAGCTTTTCGATCGATTTTACTTGATTGACTTCTACCCCGTACTCTTCGTCCTTCAACCGAAACACAATCACTTTGACTTCGCTTACGATTTCTTTTTGATCGAGCATGTGGCTGCCCCTCCCTCTACTTAATCAGTGCGTTGCAATCAATGATGAGAGCGACTTGGCCGTCTCCCAGGATCGTTGCACCCGAAATGGCAAAGACGTTGACCAGGTACTTGCCAAGTGATTTGAGGACGATTTCCTGCTGGCCGATAAAGGAATCGACCACAAGGCCGGCCATTTTTTCCCCTTTGCGGACGATGACAACCGCTACTTCATCGTCTTTGTCCGCCCCGTTGTCCGGCACCTGGAAAATGTCCTGCAAGGAAACGAGCGGAACAACGCGTCCCCTGAAGTCGATCACCTTTTGGCGATGAGCCATCATGATCTGGTCTTTCTTGAACACAGCCGTTTCAATAATCGAGGAAAGCGGCACCGCGTACTTCTCGTCTTTTACCTGCACAAGCATCGCAGAAATGATCGAGAGCGTCAGCGGGAGCTGGATCAGGAAAGTCGTTCCTTGTCCGCGAACAGATTCGACACCGACGCTGCCGCCGAGCGATTCGATCTTGGATTTGACGACATCCAGCCCTACGCCGCGGCCGGAAATATCCGAGACCACTTCAGCGGTACTAAAACCCGCTGCGAACAACAGTTCGTGAATTTGCTTATCCGACATGCTATCTGCGTTGGCCGGATTCACAATGCCCCGTTCAATCGCTTTTTTCAGCACTTTTTCCTTGTTGATGCCTGCGCCGTCGTCTTTCACTTCGATAAAGACGTGGTTGCCGCTGTGGAACGCGCGCAGTACGATCGTTCCTTCTTCCGGCTTTCCGGCCATTTTCCGATCTGCCGGCGATTCGATCCCGTGGTCGAGCGAGTTGCGCAACAAGTGGTTGAGCGGGTCCCCGATCTCGTCGATGACGGTGCGATCCAGCTCTGTCTCCGCCCCGATGATTTCCAGATTCACTTTTTTATGTAGCTCCTTCTGCAAATCGCGAATCATGCGCGGGAAGCGATTGAAGACTTGCTCGACGGGAACCATGCGCATCGTCAGGATGATGTTTTGCAAATCTCCGCTGATGCGGCTCATATGCTCCACCGTTTCCTGCAGCTCGCTTTTGCCGATCTCGCGAGCCAACTGCTCCAGACGTCCGCGGTCGATTACCAGCTCGCTGAACAGGTTCATCAAAATGTCCAGGCGGTCGATGTCGACGCGGATCGTTTTGCCGCCAGCGGTCGCTTTCTTGGCAGCGGCTGCCTGGGCATTGTCCGGCGCTTTTTTCTCCACAGGTGCGGCTGCTTCCGTCACTACAGGAGTTGGTGGCGCTTCTTTTTTCAATTGAATCGGATCAATCGCAACGTCCTGTATCTCCGAAATGTTGAGAATCGTGCTGCGGACTTTTTCCGCAGACTGCATGGTGACGTAGGCGATCTCGAAAGATCGCTCGAAGCACTCGTTTTCGATATCCTCGACCGACGGCTTCGTCTTGATGACTTCCCCCATCGATTCCAACTGGTCGAACACCATGTAGGCGCGCGCCGCTTTCAGCAGGCAGTTCTCATTCAGCGTGACCTTGATCCACATCACGTTGTTGCCGAGCTCCTTGGACTGCTTCAGCACCATCAGCGCGTAGTCGTCCAGGTCGTGGTCCTCGGCAGGCGTGCCTTCCGCTTGCGCCGCCTCGACTGCTTCCTCTTCCGCTACGGCTGTCGCAGCCGCCGCCACTTCCTGTTCGGCGGAATAATCGCCGGAGACAATCGCCCTCAGCTTTTTCACCGGACCCGATACGTCGGCCGAGCCGTCTCCGCCTTCTGTAATATCGATCACCATGCTTTCGATCAGATCCACGCTTTGAAAGATGACATCCATGATGTCACTGGTGATCGTCAGCTTCTGGTTGCGAATCAGATCGAGCACGTTTTCCGCTTCGTGCGTCAGGCTGGCCATATCTTCGAAGCCCATGGTCGCCGACATCCCTTTCAAGGTGTGCGCCGAACGAAAAATTTCCTTGACGTGCGCAATGTTTCCCGGATCACTTTCCAACAGCAACAAATTGGCGTTGATTGCTTGCAGGTGTTCTTTTGACTCCTCAATAAACATGTCCAAATACTGATTCATATCCATCGGTGATCCACCTCCCAAAATCAGTGCAAGAGCTTGCACAACAGCTCTGGAATTTTTTCTAATGGGGCCACATGATCTGCCAGTCCTGCCTGGATCGCCGCTCGTGGCATCCCGAATACGACACAACTCGACTCGTCTTCGATAATACTGGTAACAGGTCCAAGCTCCTTCATCTGCTTTAGACCTTTGGTCCCATCATTTCCCATGCCTGTCATGATAATTGCCCATTTGTCTACATTTGTCAATCGACTGGCGGATTCAAAAAGGACGTCGACAGAAGGTCTGTGACCTCCCCGCGGCTCTTGCTGGTGCAGGTGGGCCTGCAGCTTTCCATTCGCCTGGTGCACCTCAAAGTGATACCCGCCTGGTGCAATATAGGCTGTGCCCGGCTCAAGCCATTCCCCGTCCGTTACTTCCGTCACACGTATGTGGCATAGGGAGTCGAGCCTTTGCGCCAGCGATTTCGTAAAACCAGCCGGCATGTGCTGCACAATCGCGATCGGTGCCGGGAAGCCAGCCGGGATTGCGGTCAGGACGTTTTGCAGCGCCTTGGGGCCGCCTGTCGACGTTCCCAGCACGACCAGTCTTGCTTTTCCGCTGCTTTGCAGTCGCGGCAAAGCGTTCAGGACAGGCGGCTGTGCCGTTCGCACCGGAGCGGTGGCAGAAGCCGGACTTGGCCGCATTGGCTCTGGCGCGGCAGGTCTGCTCGGTCGCAGCGTCCGGCGCATGTGGCCTTTCGCTACCACCGCCGCTTTGACCCGCTCGATCAGCCGATCCGCGACTTTGTGAATATCGAGTGAAATCGGGCCAGACGGCTTCGTAATAAAGTCAAAGGCACCCAGTTCCAAAGCCTGAATCGTCGCCTCTGCTCCCTCGCGTGTCAGGCTGCTCAGCATAACCACTGGCACCGGACAGTCTGCCATGAGCTTTTCCAATGCTTCCAGGCCGTTCATGATCGGCATCTCGATGTCCAGTGTGAGGACATCCGGACTGAGTTGTTTGCACTTTTCGATACATTCGAGTCCATTCTTTGCTCGATCAATCACTTCAATCTCGGGATCGCCTGATAAAATGTCGCTAATAACTTTACGCATGAATGCAGAATCATCTGTGACCAGAACTCGAATTTTGCTCAATCGAATGTCACTCCCTTCCTACCTGTTTGCCTTATCGTATGAAGTGTTTCAGCCTCGCAAGAAAACCTTTCAGCCCGCTCGTCATTGCATCTGCATCGGCTGGAGTCTCCAAATACCGGGCTACCAGATTCCGAATGCTTTTTGCGGCTTGCGATTGCGGATATGTAAGTAGAAAAGGACGCTGTTGCTTCACAGCCTTTGATACGTGAGGATCGTCAGAAACATGTCCAAGCGACTGGATGTCCATGTCCAGAAACCGCTTGGCGACCATCGCCAGCTTGTCGGCCGTCATCTTGCCTTCTCTCTCCGAGGAGACGCGATTGATGACCAGGCGGATGACAACCGCAGGGTTGCGGGCGTGGAGCATTTTAATCACGGCGTAAGCGTCCGTAATCGCGGGCGGCTCCGGCGTTGTCACCAGGATGACTTCATCCGACGAGAGCATGAAGCGCAACGACTCCTTCGACAAACCCGCTCCCGTATCAAAAATGATCGTATCCGCATAGCCCTGCAACGGATTCAGGCGGGAAAACAGCCGATCCAGCTTCGGCTCGTCCAGTTGCATGATCTGGGTAAATCCAGACCCGCCCGCAATAAATTCCAGTCCCCCGGGCCCTCGCTCAATGATTTCCCAAACATCAGTGTCCGGCTCAAGCAAGTGGAACAGGTGCTTCTTCGGCGTAATCCCCATCAACACATCGAGGTTGGCAAGGCCGAGATCGACGTCGAACAAGACTGCTTTATGGCCCCGTTCGAGCAATCCAAGCCCAAAATTCAAGCTGAAATTGGACTTGCCAACCCCGCCTTTTCCACTGGTCACGGTCACCAGCCGGGTCGTTTTTTCTCTTGCGCCGGATTGCTGCATGCGCACGCGAAGTTGTTCTGCTTGGTCTCTCATCTAAGTCAATCTCCCATAATCATCGTCGCCGCAAGCTCTGGTGAGGCTGCCACGATATCGTCTGGCACGTTTTGTCCCGTCGTGAAGTAAGAGAGGGCAAGCTTGCTCTCATAGCAAATGTTCAAGATCGAGCCGTAGCTGTTCGTCTCGTCTGCCTTGGTGAAAATGACCTGCTTGGCAGGGACCTCCGCAAAGTTTTCCACGATGGTTTTCATGTCGTTGTACTTCGAGCCGAGACTCAGCACGAGGTAATTCACGCTGTTCTTCCCATGCTCGACCAGCTCGCGAATCCCTTGCACGTATTCATCGTTGCGGAAATTGCGGCCAGCCGTGTCGACAAAAATGAGATCGCAGTCGCTGAGACGCTCCATAGCCGGGGCCATTTCTTTCGGAGAAAACACAACCTCCAGCGGCACATTCAAGATGTTGGCGTACGTCTTCAACTGCTCCACGGCTGCCATCCGGTACGTATCTGCGGTAATAAACCCGATCCGGCGCTTTTCCTTCAGCATGCTGCTGGCTGCCAGCTTGGCGATCGTGGTCGTCTTGCCTACGCCCGTAGGCCCGAAAAAGAAGGCGAACTGGACATTTCGCGGGATGCCTGCTGACTTCGGTGCGTAGGGCGCAAGCATCGACGCAATGATCTTGCGCGTCTCGCGAAAAGCCGTTTCCTCGCTCCATCCGCCCTGAGGTTGCGCCTGCTCCATCAGCTTGCGGATGATTTCCGCCGTCACCTCTTCCGCCGTCTCCTGCCTGACCAGCCGGCTGCGTACTTCCTGCACGGCGGGCGGCAGTTGCTGGCTGAGATCGTTGACCAACAGCTTCTGGAACATTTGCCGCATGTCGCGGACTTCGTTCGCGAGGGCATCGTGCGTCGTGCTGCTGGGAGCTGCCGCGCTTTCCTTTGCCTGCTCGGCGGGAGCTTCTTTGACCGCAACTTCCCTCTGCCGGCTGGCCGGCTGTGCCGCCTCCGTGCGCGTCGCCACAGCAGCCGGGGCAGATGCCGGATTGTCCGGCGTCCTTGGCTCGCTTCGTTGCGGCATCGCTCGCTCAGCGGCTTCTTTTGCCTGGTTGGCTCTGCGATAAGCTTGCTGAGCCGTGTAGGTACCCGTCTGCCCAGTGGAGAAAACGTCCTTCGACCGATGCTCATCCGCGACCGGAGCACTCTCGCGTTCCGTTGCCTTTTCATCGACAGCAGCGATTACTTCGATTTTCTGTTTGCCAAACATACCGAACAATCCGCCTGTCTTGATCGATTTGGAGTTCAGGATGACTGCGTCTATTCCCAGATCGAGCCTGATTTTTTCCATCGCCTCTGGCATCGAATCGACAATGTAACGTTTTACCCTCACGAAATGTTCACCATCCCTACGCTTTGCACTTCAACATTTGGCTCTAGCTCGCTGTACGACAATACAGGAATATCAGGCATCATTCGCTCCACCAACTGACGCAGGTACATGCGAATGGCCGGTGACGAGAGGATGATCGGCTGCTGGCCGGAGTTAATCATTTTGCTCACTTCCGCCGACATGCTTTGGAAGATCCGTTGCGACGTCTCTGGGTCCATCGCCAGGTAGCTTCCCTGCTCAGACTGTTCCACCCGCTCGGAGATTGCTTTTTCCAAGCCGGCGCCTGCTGTCAGCACCCGCAAAGGCTGTCCGGGCTCTGTAAACTGCAGCGTAATCTGTCTGGACATCGCCTGTCTTACGTACTCGGTCAGCACTTCCGGGTCTTTTGTAAACATGGCGTGGTCCGCCAACGCTTCGAGAATGACTTGCAGATTGCGAACCGACACTTTTTCACGCAACAGCTTCTGCAGTACTTTTTGCACATCGCCAATCGACAAAAGTCCTGGAATGAGCTCGTCCACCAGTACCGGGGCCACTTCTCGCACGTTGTCGATAAGCGCCCGCGTTTCTTGTCGGCCGAGCAGCTCATGCGCGTGGCGCTTGACCACTTCTGTGAGATGCGTCGCTACGACAGACGGCGGATCGACTACCGTGTAGCCAGACAGCTCGGCAATCTCCTTATTTTCTTCTGTTACCCATAATGCAGGCAATCCAAACGCAGGCTCTACTGTTTCGATCCCGACAATGGAATCATCGTCAATTCCAGGGCTCATGGCGAGGTAGTGATCGAGCAGAATTTCCCCTTTGGCGACCTGGTTGCCTTTGATTTTTATCATGTATTCGTTTGGCCGCAACTGAATATTGTCGCGGATGCGGATGACGGGAACGACGATCCCCATTTCCAGCGCGATCTGTCTGCGAATCATGATGACGCGATCCAGCAGGTCCCCGCCTTGCTTTACGTCAGCGAGCGGAATCAGGCCGTAGCCAAATTCGAACTCGATCGGGTCCACTTGCAAAAGGTTGACCACGCTTTCCGGACTGCGCACTTCTTCGATTTGCTGCTCCTCCACCTTGTCTGCCGATTCCTGAATCTCGATCTTCTGCTTCTTGTCCATCCGCCACGCTGCGTAACCCATGATCCCGGACACCGGCAAAACAGGCAGCAGCCCGATTGGGGTGAACAGGCCAAGCAGCAGCATGCAGCCAGCTACGATGTACAAAAGGCGCGGAAAGGAGAACATTTGCCGGGCGATGTCGTCGCCCAGCCCTTCCCCGGAGGTGGAGCGAGTGACGATGATCCCGGCTGCGGTCGAGATGAGCAGCGCAGGAATCTGGCTGACGAGTGCATCCCCGACCGACATGGTGGTAAAACGGGAAGCAGATTCTTGAAAGCTGAAGCCATGAACAAGCATCCCGATGATGAATCCGCCGATGATGTTCACAATAAAGATGATAATTCCTGCGATGGCGTCCCCTTTGACGAATTTGCTGGCACCATCCATGGCCCCGTAAAAGTCTGCCTCATTTTCGATCTTTTTTCTCCGTACACGCGCTTCTGCTTCTGTAATCATCCCTGCATTCAAGTCCGCGTCGATACTCATTTGCTTCCCTGGCATCGCGTCGAGCGTAAAGCGTGCGGCTACTTCTGCGACACGCTCGGAGCCTTTTGTAATGACGATGAACTGAATGACGATCAGAATCAGAAACACGACGAATCCGACTACCTGGTTCCCACCGACGACAAAGCTGCCAAACGTCTCGATCACTTGTCCGCCTTCCCCATGCGACAAAATGTTCCGCGTCGTGGACACGTTCAAAGCGAGCCGAAACAACGTCGTAATCAAAAGCACTGTCGGAAAAATGGAGAACTCCAGCGTTTCTTTTGTGTACATCGACACAAGCAAAATGGTCAACGCAAGGGAGATATTCAAAATGAGCAGCAAATCAAGAAGCCCAGAAGGGAGTGGGATTACCATCATGACAACAATGCTTATCACAAATAGAATCGTACCAATTTCCTTGAATCGAAATCCCACCGTTCATCCTCCTTCCTCGTTATTTCACTTTCCCTTGCAGCTTGTAGACGTACGCGAGGACTTCCGCGACCGCTTTAAACATCTCTTCGGGAATTTGTTGTCCAATTTCAACCTGACTATAGAGAGCCCGGGCCAGGGGCTTGTTTTCCATCGTAACAATCCGGTGCTTCTTGGCCACCTCTCTGATTTTCAGCGCCAGGTAATCCTGGCCTTTTGCCACTACCGTAGGGGCGCTCATTGCACTGGCATCGTAGCGGATTGCGACGGCAAAGTGGGTCGGGTTCGTAATGATGACGTCCGCTTTCGGCAGCTCTTGCATCATCCGACGCAGCGCCATGCTCCGCTGCCTCTCGCGAATTTTCCCTTTGATTAGCGGGTCCCCTTCCGCCTGCTTGTGCTCGTCTTTAATGTCCTGTTTGGACATCCGCAAATTCTTTTCATGTTCATACCGTTGATAGGCGTAATCCATAATCGCCAGAATGAACAGCAGCAAACCGATGTAAATTCCGAGTTTGGTTACTTCAGTTCCTGTAAAAGACAGGACGCTCCCCAGCGAGAGCAAGGAAAGCTGGGTGACTTGTTCTTTTGCACTCCATAAAATGACGTAAGCCACATACATGCAAGCACTGATTTTCAATAGCGATTTCAGCAATTCGACGAGGGAGCGCATGGAGAAAATGCGTTTGGCTCCTTTGATCGGGTCCAGCTTCTCCAGCTTCATCTGCAGCGGCTCCGTACTAATCATCCAGCCCACCTGCATGTAATTGACGGCGAAGGCGACCAGAAAGGCCAGCCCCAGTACAGGGCCCACGATTTTCAGCGCCTCGAAGGCCATCGACATGACGATGACTTTCAGATTCTCTTCGTTCAACTGCCAGCTCGTAAACGTGATAAGCGCTTCTCGCATCAGGTTCTGGAACGTACTGAGCATGGAAGGCCCGAGCATCATCAGCAAAAAAAAGAACGAAGTCAATACGATGGAAGGAGAGAGATCCTGGCTTTTCGCCACCTGCCCCTTTTTTCGGGCATCCTCCTTTTTCTTGGGAGTCGCCTTCTCCGTTTTTTCGCCGCTAAAAAACTGCAGGTCTACGGGGTAAAGGAACCTCATCTGCGTCATGGTGATCCTCCGAGCGATTTCATCATTTCTGCGAGTGCCCGGAACATGTTGTCAAACAGTCCGTTTAACGTCAGTAAAAAGGCGGGCATGACAACGATCAAGAGCAGAAAGCTGGCAAGCAGTTTGATCGGCAAGCCGACCACAAAAATATTAAACTGCGGGACAGATTTGGCGATAATACCAAGAGAGAGGTCTACCAAAAACAGCGCGACCACGATTGGCGCCGCCATCAAAAACGCGCTCAAAAACATGTTCTGAAACACTTTGACCGCTGTCATCATCGCGCTTTCACTGCCAAAAGCGGCCCACATGCGATCCACCGGAATCGCCTGGTAGCTGCTCATGATCCCGCGCAGCAGCATGTGATGTCCATTGATGCTAAAAAAATACAAAATCGCCAAGATATTCTTGAAGTTCCCCGTCACAGGGATGTAGGCGCCCGTTTTCGGGTCGATCACGTTCGCCATGGCCAGGCCCATTTGCATGTCCATCAGCCCTCCGGCAACCTGGACAGCGACAAACATCAGCTCGCAAATATAGCCGAGAATCAAGCCTACGAGCGCTTCCTTTATCACAAAGAGCATAAACGTCAAATCCAGCGGAATCTGTCCTTGCACCGGCAACGCTTGAAAGCTAATCAAGGCGACGATGAAGGCCAAGCCGATTTTGAACTGGGCAGGCACGCCCCTGATCGCGAAAAAGGGAGCCACTACAAAAAAGGCGCTCATTCTGACAAACACCAGCAAGAAAACAGGCAAATACGTGAGATAAAGGCTCATACGCTATCCGACAAAACGATGCAGGTTTCCGAAGATCCCCATCGTAAAATCTAGCATGACGCGCAGCATCCACGGTCCTACCGCCAAAATGATAATAAACACGGCGACGATCTTCGGAATGAATGCGAGCGTCTGCTCCTGAATTTGCGTGGTTGCCTGAAAAACGCTGACCATCAACCCGACCAGTAAGGCGATCCCGAGCGCGGGCGCCGAAACCAGCAGGATGGTGTAAACAGAGCTTTGGGCAATTTGCATCAGTAATTCCTGTGTCATGCTCTAACCTCCTGGTCCCTTCGGAATGTCGCTAAAAACTGGTCAAAAGGGATTTCACTACTAAGTACCAGCCGTCTACCATAATGAACAGCAAAATTTTGAACGGCAGCGAAATCATGACCGGCGGCAGCATCATCATCCCCATCCCCATCAAAATGCTGGAGATAATCATGTCGATGACCAGAAACGGGATGAAGATCATAAAGCCGATCTGAAAGGCCGTTTTCAGCTCGCTGATCGCATAGGCAGGTACGAGAACAGTAAGCGGAATATCCTGAATCGTCTTCGGTCGCTCCGCTTTCGTAAATTCCAAAAACAGCGCCAAATCTTTTTCGCGCGTCTGCTTGGCCATAAATTCCTTGAACGGAATGACCGCCGCATCGAATGCCTGCTGCTGCGTCAGCTTGCCCTGCATAAATGGTTGCACGGCCGTTTCATTCACTTTGCCCAAAGTCGGGGCCATGATGAAAAACGTCAGAAACAAAGCGAGCGCCACCAGCACCTGGTTGGGCGGCATTTGCTGGGTCGCCAAGGCATTTCGCACAAACGACAAGACAATGACAATTCGCGTAAAACTCGTCATCAACAACAAGATAGCTGGTGCCACTGAGAGCACAGTCAAGATCAGCAACAACTGAATCGCTGAGGATGTCTCCTGTGGTGTCCCAGTGCCGCCGCCGATTTGCAAGTCAATGCTCGGAATTAGCGGTGTTCCTCCTGGCGCGGCTGCCGCCATCTCCGGTACCGCGAGCACTGCGGCAACAAGCACAAGCACCTGTAAAAAATATTTCATTTTCGGTCCCCTCTGTCGGAAACTTCCTCTTTGTCCCACAAGTCGGAGTTGAGTGGTCGATTTTTCACGTTGTCCCACTGCCCTTTCAAAAGCTCCTGAAAGGTTTTTCCGTCCACATCCGAAGAAAACAGCAACTCTTCGTCAGCCTGCTTCTTTTTGCCGAATGGCAGCCAGTTCAGCGATAACGGGTTTTTGATCGGTGCGATTTCCGCATCGGCCAAGATCAGGTCCACCTCTTCCCCCGGTTCGATGCGGCGAAGCAGTTGGACATTCTCTCCCACTCCCACAATGTACAAGGACTCTCCGATCATGACCACCTGCAGCGTCTTCCCGTTGCCAAGGGCTGCCGCACTGATAATTTTGATCGGTCCTTGGCTTTGCCCGACTTGGCGTCGCCCGAGAAAACGGAGCAGGAAAAAGATAAGAACAGCGATAAAGCCGAGTGAAAAAATGACTTGCACCAAATAACCGATCATGCTGCCTGTTCCGCTGCCCGGAATGGCCGCCGGCTGTTCGCCGCCGGCGGGCGCATTGCTCTTGTCTGTATTCCCTTGGTTGTACGCATCGGCTACAGTACCTTCCGCATGGACGGCAATGGGCAGGGCGGAGACAAACAGCACGAGGATCAGACTGAAGATCCACAAAAGCCTCGTCCCTGCATTCCGGATCTTCATCATTAGCTCAAAGTCTTTTTGATCGCTTCCAGCACGCGATCTGCCTGGAATGGTTTTACGATGAAATCTTTCGCGCCCGCCTGAATCGCATCAATAACCATGGCCTGTTGTCCCATCGCGGAGCACATGATGACGCGTGCGTTCGGATCGAGCTTTTTGATTTCTTTCAGAGCAGAAATGCCATCCATTTCCGGCATGGTAATGTCCATTGTCACCAAATCTGGTCCCAATTCCTTGTACTTCTCAACCGCCTGTGCTCCATCGCTTGCTTCCCCTACGACGCTGTAGCCGTTTTTGGACAAAATCTCCTTAATCATCATACGCATGAATGCTGCATCATCAACGATCAATACTTTGTTTGACATGAATAGATCCTCCCCAATACTTGCTCTTGATTTGTGGTTTATTGCAATTTTTGAACACGATCAAACTGGCTGATGATATCGGTGACGCGGACACCGAAATTCTCGTCGATGACGACAACCTCGCCTTTGGCAATCAACTTGTTATTGACCAAAATGTCTACATGCTCACCTGCCAGCTTGTCCAACTGTATGATGGATCCGGCAGACAAGTCAAGAATTTCTCTAATCAACTTTTTGGTACGTCCCAGCTCCACCGTTACTTGCAGCGGAATGTCTTGCAAGAGATTCAAATTTTGCAGTTCTCCTGTGTACATCGGGGACGCGCCAAGCGGTGCAAACTGCGCTGGCACGACATTTGCCTGGTTGGCTGCCGGGCTTCCGAAATGCTGCGGCGCTGGCGGAGCCATAGGCGGTTGCTGGTAAACGCCCGGATACGGAGCATACCCCGGCGGCATCGCATATTGCGCGTATGGGTCCGGATACATCGGTTGCCCCGGATAACCCATCGGCGGAGCATATCCAGCCGGTGGCTGCTGCATCGGCTGCTGTGCAGGAGGCGGCGGCGCTACAGGCGGTACGGGGCTCTGTACAGGCTCCTGCTGCACAGGCTGGGCTGGCGGTGGAGCGGACGCGCTCGGGGCCGGAATAGACGGCATTTCCGTCTCGGCTACAAGTGCTGCGGCTGCCTCGTCATCCGAGCCTCCCACCAGTCGGTCGATCATTTTCTTCGCAAAAGAAAGCGGCAAAAGCTGCATGATATTCGAGTCAATCAACTCGCCATGTTCGCCGACTTTCAAGCGGAAGGAGACTTTCACCAGCGGGCTGTCATCGTCGGAGAAGCTGTCTCCGCCCTTGCCCTGCGCCAAGTCCATCACGTCGATGCCCGGAGGTGTAATGTTGATGAACTGGTTGAAGATCGTGGACATGGATGTCGCCGCTGAACCCATCATTTGGTTCATCGCTTCCTGGACTGCGCTGATGTGCAGCTCGGACATTTCCGTATCGGCAGGCTTGCCATCTCCCCCCATCATCAGGTCTGCGATTACCGCCGCATCTTCCATCCGAATGACCAACAGGTTGATCCCTTTGAAGCCATCCGTGTACTCGACGTGGACCGCCACATGAGGAATTGGAAACTCGCTTTCCAACTCATCCACGTTGACAACGGAAACGGTCGGCGTGGTAATGTCGACTTTCTGGCTTAACAAAGTGGATAACGCGGTTGCGGCGCTGCCGAAGGAGATATTTCCGATTTCGCCAAGCGCGTCCTGTTCAAACGGGGAAAGAAAATCAGCCACATTCTGACTCTCCGCGGGCTTTGCTTCCTCTTCGTCCTCAACCAAGTTGTTCGCGCGAAGTAGCGCGTCAATCTCGTCTTGAGAAAGCATATCTCTACTCATTTTGGTCCTCCCCCTCCTCTATGACTTCATCAATCTGCACGGCCATTCTGCCTTTGAGCGTACCCGGTTGCCCCAGGAACTTCAACTGATCGCCTATCTTGATCTTCAGCTTGCTGTCAAGCGACTGATCCAACTGGATGACATCGCCTTTTTGCAGCGCCAGAAAATCGCCGACGGTAATCGTAGCCGTCCCCATTTCCGCAATGATCGGCAGTTTGGCCACCTTTACTCGTTCTTCGACACGCAGGCGTTCATCTTCATCCCGTGTCTTTTTCTGCTTGGAGAACCAGTACTGACCGGAAAGCTTGGTCATGATCGGCTCCATTACGACGTGAGGCAGACAAAGGTTAATCATTCCTGTCGTGTCCCCGATTTTCGTACTGAACGAGATTACGACGACAATCTCGTTTGGCGAGACAATCTGCATGAACTGGGGATTCATTTCCAGTCCTTCCTGGTACGGATCAAGCTCAATAATTTGCTTCCATGCCTCGTGGAATGTATCCAGCGCCTTGCCGAATACTCGCTCCATCACCGTTGTTTCAATTTCCGTAAGTGCACCCATTTTTTCCGGGATTGCACCCTGGCCACCAAGAAGCCGATCCAGCATGGTATAGGCGATGTTTGGATTGACCTCCAAGACCATTCGTCCTTCCAAAGGAGGAGCTTCGAAGATGTTCAAGATGGTCATCTTGGGAATGGAGCGTATAAATTCGTCATACGGCAATTGATCGACGGAGGCAACCGTAATTTGCACGAAGGTACGGAGCTGAGCTGAAAAATAAGTAGTCAACAGCCTCGCATAGTTCTCATGGATTCGTGTCAAGCCACGGATCTGGTCTTTGGAGAACCGCAACGCGCGTTTGAAATCATACACTTTGACTTTGCGCTCAGTCTCTTCTTTTTTCAGCTCGTTGGCATCCATCTCACCAGATGATAGAGCGGCCAACAACGCGTCAATCTCACTTTGTGAGAGAACCTCGGCCATATGTCGTCACCTCCTTGCTATGTATCCGTGTGATCGCTTCCCTAGGACAAGACCCGCTTGGTCGTCACGACTTGCACGATTTTGCCTTCTTGCATCAGGGAGCTGATTTCATTCATGATTTTCGCTTCCAGCTTGTTTACGCCTTCGGTTCCTTTTATGTCTTCTGGTGTCAGGCCAGCCAACGTTTTAATAATCACCTGATTGACCTGTGGCAATCGCTGCTCCAGTTCCGTTTTGGCATCTGCACTGTCCGCTGTAATGCTGAAGCGCACAATCATGTAATTGTTCGTCAGCAAATTGGTTGTGATCTCGCCAGTATCTACGGAGTACTCCTGCATTTCTTTCGCTGACAAAGGCTTCACTTCTTTTTCTTCGGAGCTGGCCGTCTGCCCGGCCGGAGAGAGATACGTTTGCCAGAGCACAAACGAGATGACTCCCAGTAGCGAAATCGCGATGATGATAATTAGAGCCATGTTAAACAAACGATTTTGAAACATCGCAATGCCTCCCGCTATTCATTTAAATCGTCCGGCAGCTTGGGTGCAGTCGCTATCGGATGAGCGTTTTGATAAAAAGCCTGAACACGTTCAGCGATGGACTCTACGGAATCCTTCACGATGTACTTCCTGTCGTTGAACAACGTAATCACGGTATCGGGTGTTGCTTCAACCGTTTCGATGTGAGTGATGTTCAGATAAAACGCAGTGCCGTTAAAACGGGTCAGTTTAATCATCGTGTGCTCCTTTTCGGGATTAAACAGGGGAAGGAGTAAATCGCTTCCCCGCCTAATCCACTGCAAGAAGTTATCGTTTCAGATTCACCAGTTCCTCGAGAACGGAATCGGACGTCGTAATGATCCGCGAGTTCGCCTGGAAGCCGCGCTGCGCCACGATCATTTCCGTGAACTCTTCAGAGAGGTCGACGTTGGACATTTCCAGTTGACCGGCAATGATGCTCACGCGTGCATCTGCTGGAGTAACTGGTGTCATTGGGTCTTCGTCACGAGCACCGGCGTTCACCGTGTTTTCATAGAGCGAATTGCCGACTTTTTTCAGACCGCTCGGGTTGTTGAACGTCATGACGCCAATCGTGTTGTCGGCTGCAAGCGCGCCCGCATCGTCTACGGTCGTAATGACGCCGTCTTTGCCGATGGAGTAGGAGACGACACCGTCAGCCTGGCTGATCTGGATCGGAGCAGCATCGCTGTTCAACAGTTTCAGTCCTTGCGGGTTAACCAGGAAGCCTTGGGAGTCGCGGGTGAAGTTGCCTGCGCGCGTGTAGTAGATCGTCGCGCCGTCATCCGGGCTCACCATGAAAAAGGCGTCGCCTTCAATGGAAAGGTCTGTCGGCAAGTTTGTCGTCATCGGGCTTCCCGCCGAAAACACGGTATCAATCGATGCGATCGAGGAACCGAGACCGATCTGGGTCGGGTTGGTACCGCCTTTTCCACCGTCGGTCGGAGCGCCGGCACCTTGCACATTTTGGCTCAAAATATCTTGAAACATGACACGGCTTTTTTTGAAGCCAACCGTATTTACGTTCGCAATGTTGTTCCCAATGACATCAAGCTTTGTTTGAAAGCCGCGCATACCTGAGATACCTGAATACATGGAACGAAGCATGATCTGTCTCCTCCTCTGCTCTCTTACAAGTCTGGATTACCTCTGTCGTTCGGTAACCCGTAGGCTTCCTCCGGAGAGGTCCAGCCCGCTCGTACAGGCCATTTATACGAAGATGGCGCTGTCGATGTTGGTAAATACATTGTCCTTCATGCTGCCATCGTCCACAGCGGTAATGATTTTCCGATTTACGATGCTCACGACATAAGCCACGTTATCCATAATGATGAGAGATTCTCTGGCCCCTTTGGAGGCTGCCTTTTGAACCGCTGACTCCAAACGTTCCAACTGATGCCCTCCAAGCGCGATTCCACGTTGCTGCAGGCGGCTCATGGCATGCTGACTGAACGAAAGTGGCTGTGCTTTGGCATGTGGAGTCGTCGATTCGGTCAAGTACTGTTGAAACGTTTTGCTGGCTCCCGGCGCTGTCTGGGCAGCCGCTTTGGTGACGTGATTCGGTTTCGGAGGGAAATAGGGCTGCGCGACACGAAAATGGTTCATGCTGCTTCCTCCTTCATTCCATCCCTAGACGAGATCGTCCACTCCACGGGCTGATTCCCGCAGGCGATTCCATAGCGACTCGCTCGTTTCACTGCTGTCTACGAGCGCCTCTAGCGCAAACTCTTGTTCAGCCTGTTTTTGTTGCTGTTGCTGCTGATTGTCCCGCTGCTGTCCGGCTTGCTCGCGCTGTTGCTGGAAGCTGAATGCCGTGTCCTGCTGTTGATTGACCTCCAGACGATCGACCTGCAAGCCTTGCTGCGTCAAAGCCAGCCGCAATTGCGGAAGCTGGTTGTCGAGCAAATCTTTTCCGGCCTGTGTCTCGGCGTGGAACTGGGCGGTAATTACCCCGTTGTGCGAAGTAATCGTCACGTCCACCTGCCCGAGCGACTGCGGATTCAAGATCAGCCGTGCTTCATGCACACCGTTATGGCCGCTTAGTTGCAGCTTGGAAACGAAAAGCTGGGTAAGCTGCTGCGGCAATTGGTTCGCGTTCACATGGTGCGTCTGTCCGACTGCCTGTTGAAAACTTGCCACGCTTTGCGTCTGAGGCGCTTGCTGGGAAACAACCGAAATTTGGTTCGCTGTCGTCAGCAGCGATTCCTCCGGGTTTCCTTCCTGATTCAGCAAACTGCCGGAAAGCGTCGGCTGGATCGGTTGGGAAGATACTCCCGCTTCCAGCTTGTAGGCAGCCAGGCCGAGGTTCATCCGCAAAGGCGAAATCGTCTTGAACGCTTCTTGCTGCGATGCATTTAGATTGGGAATCGTCTCGGAGCGCAGCGGCAGCGCGCCATGCTTCGCTTTGCTTTCATTGCCTTTTTGGTTCTTCAGTGCTTCGAGAAGTGCGGCCAGCTTGTCCATCTCATCGGCAGATGCTTCCTTTTGCGAAAGCTTGGACAAAAGTTGCTTGAGATCCACTCCAGCCTGCGAGGCAAGCTCCATGCCTTGTCCGGACACTTTGCCCAAAAGCTGTTCAACCGCTGCTGCCTTTTCGCCTACTTGCTCGTTCAGTTCTGCGTTTCCTTGCTGACCTGCGGCAAGCAGTTGAGCGATCAACGCCATCAGTTCATCGAGCAATTTCTGGTCTTCCTCTGACAAGCCTGCCGGAGAAGCAACTGCCCCTTTGGAGTCTAGCATCGTTTCAAAAGTTTGCAGCATTTGCAAAGAGAACAACTGCCCCATGCCAGCATCTCCATTGCCTGTGGCAGCACCGACAGATGTGACGCTCCCGGCTGAACCTACTGGCGGAGTCAGATTGGCTACATTCATCTCGTTCACCTCCTCTTTTGGATTTGTTGCTTATGGAAACGACAACGAAAAGCCATGCTTTTTGTTATCGAAGCAACTCTTCTGTGATGCGTGCCGCCAGATTGTCTTTCTCTTTTTTGTCTTCCTTGGCGATCGCAGAGAGTGTTTGCGCCCGCTTGTCCGCAGGCATTTCTTTTAAGAGGGTAAGCGCTCTGCTCTTGTTCGTACTCATGAGCGAGCGAATGACCGCGGCAGAATCTTCTGCTGGCATCTGCGCGAATGTCTCGCTCAGTGCCTGGTCGTTTGCGCTGGAGGAAGAGCCGCTGCGCGTCTCGCTAAGCGCCTTTGTCAGCACCTGAACCCGCTGTTGCAAGGCCGCAATGTCGTCGTCCTTGTTGACAACAGAATCTTTCAGCAGTATCGAAATGTCTGCCGCTTTTTTCGGGTCCATCTTTGCCAAAATGTCTGCGCGCTGATTGGGCTTCATTTTGGTCATGACCGCGACAGACTCGTCCAGGCTCAAATTTTCGATGATGGCTGCTGCGTTTTTCGCTGACATCGTCGTGTACACTTTGGCGAGGTCCGTAAACTGCTTTTGCCGCTCCTCTTCGCTGGCTCTTTGTTCCTCCATGAGCTTGTTCAAGTCTTGCACCTGCTTTTCCAGCGCTTGAATCGTGGCGTCTTTTTTCGCTGCTTCTTCTTTCAGCGCGGAAATTTGCTGCTGATTTTTCGCCTGGTCTTGCTGCAGGGTCGCCACTTGCTTCTCCGTGTCTGGTTCTTTCTTTTCCTCCTCACCGGACAGCGTGTCGTATTCGTCCGGGACGAGCTTTTCCACGTACGGTATGGAGTTAGCCCAGTGGAGAACATTCCCTAGCACGTTCACTCCCAGCAAGCTCAGGAGAACGCCGCCAAGGAGGCTGGCAAACAGTGCAGGAATGACGATCATGTAAAAAAACCATTCCAACCTGCCGTATTCCCGTTCTTCTTGGATTTCTTCCATCTGGTACCTCCCTTAGTTGCTGCGGCGAAGATAGAGCTGCGTGCCGATCTCATCCATTTCTTTTTGCTCACGCTGTCTCTGCTCGTCGAGAAATTGATGGAGAGATTTTTCCCGCAGTCGTTGCCACAACTGGGACTCTTTCATTCTCTCGGTCAAATGGGACTGACAGCGCTCCACGTCCTGCTCACACCCGCGCAAGGTTCGTTGCTGCCTCGTAATCGAGCGGGCTACCGCTTGCTGGTACTGCGCGATAGAGATAAGCTGCGCCGCGCTGCACGTCTGCATTTGCGCTTCCTCAAGCATATGGGTCATCTCATCATGCTGTTCAGTCAATTGCACAAGTTTCCACTCTTCTTCGTTTTTGCGCTGAATCGATTTCCCAAATGCCCACTCTGCCTGCTCTTTCTCTTTTTCCTTCAGATCCAGAACTTTTTGGAGATGAAACTGAAACACTTTCACTCTAGTCCACTCCTCCGAAATGGGCTAACAGCGCCTTGATTGCGCTTTGAAGGGTCGAGGGCTCATGTGTGCCTTGGGCCGTAAACTCAGAAATGATGTCTTTATAGCGGATCGCGGCATCAATGTCGCGGTTTGATCCTGGCTTGTACGCTCCGATGTTAATCAAGTCTTCCGCTTCCCGGAATGTCGCCAGATGCTTTTTCAACTGTCTGGCGGCTTCCTTGTGCTCGTCCGAGACGATTTCCGACATGACGCGGCTGACGCTTGCCATCACATCAATGGCAGGAAAATGGCCTTTTTGTGCGATTTTCCGGTCGAGGACAATGTGTCCGTCCAAAATTCCCCTCGCCGTATCCGCAATCGGATCGTTCATGTCATCCGAGTCGACGAGTACCGTGTAAAACGCCGTGATGCTGCCTTTGTCGGCCGTTCCTGCCCGCTCCATCAGCTTCGGCATCAGGGCGAACACGGACGGGGTGTAGCCGCGTGTGGCTGGAGGCTCTCCGATGGCTAGTCCCACTTCCCGCTGCGCCATGGCAAACCGGGTGACAGAATCCATCATCAGCATCACATTCAGTCCGCGATCCCGGAAATATTCGGCGATCGAGGTCGCAATCAAGGCTCCCTTGATGCGAATCATGGCCGGCTGGTCGGAAGTGGCGACGACGACGACAGACCTCTTTAGCCCTTCTTCCCCCAGATCGCGTTCAATAAACTCCATGACTTCGCGTCCGCGCTCCCCGATCAGCCCGATGACGTTGATGTCCGCCGTCGTATTGCGGGCGATCATCCCCATCAGAGTACTTTTCCCTACCCCTGATCCGGCAAAGATGCCGACACGTTGTCCTTTTCCGACCGTCAAAAGTCCGTCTATGGCGCGTACGCCGACGCTGAGCGGCTCCTTGATGCGCGGGCGCAGGATCGGGTTCGGCGGGAGGTTGTTCGTCGGATAGGAAGCCAGTCCGAGCGGCAGCGTCCCTTGATACGGCCTGCCCAGTCCATCCAGCACCGAGCCGAGTATTTCCGGCCCTACTTTTACTTCCAGCGATCGGCCCGTCGCCACAACGTCGCAGCCCGGTCCGATGGCTGTCAGCTCGCCAAGCGGCATCAGCAGCACTTTGTTTTCCCGAAAACCAACCACTTCGGCGATAATCGGCTCTTTGCTGTTCGTCGGGTACAGATGGCAAATCTCGCCGAGCTTCACTTCGGGTCCTTGCGACTCGATGGTCAGGCCGACCACCTGTGTCACTTTCCCGTTCACGCGTAGCGGATCGAGCTCATACAGCGCCTGTCTGTACTTGGATATGTCCAGGATGCTCATCGGGACTCACTTCCTCCGGCAATCGCAAGCAATGCTTGTTTGATCTCTTCTAGTTGTGTATCCACCCGTGCGTCCACGCTTCCGAGCTGTGTGCGAATGACACAGCCGCCATCTGCTATCGTGTAGTCCGGATAGATGGAAAGCTCCGCCTGTCCTTCCAGCAACGCCAGCAGTTGGGGGCGATGCTCGGAAACGTAATGGAAGTAGTTGTGGTTGACGCAGATCGTGATCTCGCCGTGGACTCGCGAGCGCCGCAGCGCTTTTTTCGCAATTTCCAGCACCTGCTCCGGATTTTGCTGCAGTTCCTGTCCGATAATTTTTTTGGCGATTTCCAGGGCCAGCTCTACCAAAAACGGCTCTGCTTCCGCGATGATCTGCTGCTTGCTGCTGTATGCCTGCTCCAGAATCGCACGCGCCTCGGCGAGTGCTTGCGTCTCTTCCTCGTACGCTTGCTGCTTGCCTTCTGCAAAGCCTTTTTCGTGTCCTTCGGCCGTCGCTTGCTCCTGCGTCGAGCTGAACAACTGGGCAGCCTCCTGCTGTTTCTGCTCCCACCATTGCTGAATCTCCAGCGAGGCTTCCTGCTTCAGTTGTTCGGCCTCTTCTATCGCTTGGCGGAGAATGGTTTGCGCGGTTTCTTCCGCGTCTGCCAGAATCGTTTTGGCCTCTATTTCAGCTTCTTGAAAAATTTGTAGATTTTTTTGCAACCTTTCGGGATCACTTTCCGTCTTAGGTGGTACAGGCGTCACCGAGAGGAGGACAGAGTCCTCTGAAGGCCGATAATTCGCCACTTTAATGATCCTAGACAATGATATCATCTCCTCCACCGCGGGCGATGATGATCTCACCAGCCTCCTCTAAGCGACGGATAATCGCAACGATACGAGATTGTGCTTCTTCGACGTCGCGCAGACGAACTGGTCCCATGAACTCCATTTCTTCTCTGAAAGTGTCCGCCATCCGTTTGGACATGTTGCGGAAAATAACTTCGCGAACTTCTTCGCTGGACACTTTGAGCGAAAGCTGCAAATCCGCATTTTCCACGTCGCGGATGACGCGCTGAATGGAGCGGTTGTCCAGTGTGGCGATATCTTCGAATACAAACATGCGCTTCTTGATTTCTTCGGCCAATTCGGGGTCCTGAATTTCGAGAGAATCGAGAATCGTGCGCTCCGTCCCACGATCGACACCATTGAGAACTGCCACGATTGCCTCGATCCCGCCAGCTTGCGTATAATCCTGTGTCACCGTTGCCGAGAGCTTCTGCTCGAGGACTTGCTCCACCTGGGCGATCACTTCCGGAGAAGTGCTGTCCATCGTCGCAATCCGCTTCGCTACCTCAGCCTGGCGCTCTTGCGGCAAAGCCGACAAAATCATCGCAGCCTGCTGCGGTTCGAGATAAGAAAGCACCAGTGCAATGGTCTGCGGATGCTCGTTTTGGATGAAGTTTAAAATTTGACCAGGATCTGCCTTCCTGGCAAAATCGAACGGCCGCACTTGCAGGTTTGCCGTCAAGCGATTGATGATATCCATCGCTTTCGTCTCGCCCAGCGCTTTTTGCAAAATTTCTTTTGCGTACGTAATGCCGCCTTGCGAAATGACTTCCTTCGCTACGGCGATTTGGTGAAATTCAGCCAAGATTTTATCTTTTTCATCAGTATCTACTTTTCGCACATTGGCAATTTCCAATGTCAACTGCTCAATCTCATCCTCACGCAAATGCTTGAACACCTGGGCAGAGATTTCCGGCCCTAGTGAGATGAGGAGGATAGCCGCCTTCTGTCTTCCCGACAACTCTTTAGCGCCGCGAGCCATATCTTTCACTCCTTAATCTTCTGCTAGCCAAGTACGAAGCAGAACAACAAATTCATCCGGCTTGCTTCGCGCCAATTTTTCAAGCTGTTTTCTGACCACGACCTGGTCTCCATCTTCCTGATAGATCAAGTCAGGAATTTCGGCAGGTTGGTTTGGAGCCAGCAAGTCTGACATTTCTTCTTCCTGTTCCTGCTTCGCCTGGTTGCGTCTGCGGATGATGAGGAAGGCTACAGCGGCGAGAGCCAGCACGGCAATACCACCAACGGTCCACAATACAGCCGGGCTGAGTGCACTGGATTCTTCGACAGCCACTTTGCCAGAAAATTGACGTGGGAGAACGGAAATGTGTTTGTCCAGTTCTTCTTCGCTCAAATCGGTCGCTCTGTCGCTCAGTGTCACACGGACGACATTGCGCAGTACCTGTTTGATACTTTCGATTGTAGCAGCATCTAATTCTCCGCCAGTCGGCGGTTCGACCCCTACGTTGATCGTCAAATCTTCAATCTTGTACGGGCTTAGTGTAACATTTCGCGTGATTCGATTGACTTCGCGGTTAATGGTATCATTCAGTTCTTCATACTGACTGTTGCTGCCCTGAGGATTGTTCCCTGGGTAGTTGGGGACTGCATTCGCGCCTGTTCCGGCGATGCCCCCCGGCGGTTGGCCTTGACCCGAGAAAGCTTTTGATAATTTTTGAGAAGAGATGATAAGTCCTTCGTTGTTCTCTTTGTCGGGCGCCTCCACGAGATTTTCCACGCGGTTTTCCTTATCAAAATTCATTTTGATAAATGCGTGCACAATCACTTTGTCTCGGCCCATAATCGTTCCAAGCAAGTTATACAGGTTTTGTTGAATCTTCTTCTCAACCTCGGACTTGATTGCCTCTTGCTGTTTGAAGCTGCTTAATGTTCCTTCTGCTTCGTTGCCTTCCGCGCGTTCCAGCGGATTCGAGTATTGGTCCGTAATCGCGATGGCGTCCATCGGCAATTTCGGAACGCTTCGGGAAACGAGCAAATACAGCGAGTTAATCTGCTTTTGATCGAGCGTCGTACCCGGTTCCACGTCGACGATGACCGATGCCGTTGCCGTATCCGGTGTCTCTGTCACCCAAACACTTTCCTGCGGCAGTGTAATCATCACTTGTGCCGAGCGCACGCCTTTCACACGTTCGAGCATTTTGCGCAGCTCTTGTTGCAACGCTTCTTTTTTCATCACATCGAATTGCCTGTCGGTAACACCGAGCGTATTGGAAAAAATCTCAGAGTTGATGCCTGCCTGGCTGGGGATTCCTTGTGCGGCCAGATCGACGATGACATCCTGTGCCATTTTTTCCGGTACTTCAATGCTTGTCCCATTTCCCGTAATCCGGTACGGAATCTGCTGGCCTTCAAGTTCTTTTTTGATTGCGCCGATTTCTTGCTCGCTCAGTCTCTGATCGTAGAGTGGCTTGTAGACCGGCTGAGAAGCGATGTATATGTATAAGCCCAGCGAAATTAGCAGAAAAAGCGAGATTCCGGCAATCATCCATTTTTGTTTCTTGGAAAACTGGTTCCATTTAGACGTAAGCTGATTTCTGTATAAAGCTAAACGTTCGTTCATGATTCACCTCTCACTGGATAAAACGACAATCAAATCGGCATTCGCATGATTTCTTGGTAGGACTCGATCATTTTATTCCGGACTTGCATGGTCAATTGCAGCATCACGGAAGCTTTTTGTCCGGCGACTGTCAATTGATGCACATCCGTAATTTCTCCGGCAGCGAATCGATCTGCAAGATTTGCCGATTCTACTTGAGCCTGATTCACCTGGCTTAGCGCGTCCGTCAAGTACGACGAAAAGTCTTTTGTCACTTCGGCAGGCGTTGGCAGTTTGTTTGCGACAGGCGTCCGAACCGGAACCGTTTGGGAAAGTGCGTTTATGTCCATCTTTTATTGTTCACCTGCTTTATTTGATTTCCAATGCTTTCAACATCATCGCCTTGCTTGCGTTTAAAGCTGTCACGTTGGCCTCATAGGATCGTGATGCCGAGATCAGGTCGACCATTTCCTTCATCGGATCGACATTCGGCAAAAGCACGTAGCCCTCTTGATCCGCATCGGGATGAGCAGGGTCATATACGCGTTTAAATGGCGTGGTGTCCTCCTGAATGGCCGTGACTCTTACCCCTTGTTCTCCGCCACTGCCAGAAACAGTTCCCACTGCCGCCTGCAGAAAGCTGTCGAACGATTGGGTCGAGCGGGGTGACAATTCGACCATTTTTCGACGGTACGGCTGCCACTTGCCATCGACAAAACTCGCGCGTGTCGTTTCTGCGTTCGCAATATTCGACGCGATCGTATCCAGGCGCAAGCGATTGGCAGTCAATGCAGAGGCACTCGTATTAATTCCTTGAAACAAGCTCATCGTTATTTCCCTCCACCCTCAATGACACTGCGCAGCTTCTGGAAATGCCCTGCTGTCAGTTGTGTTAAGCCGCTGTACCAGATCTGGTTTTTCGCCAGCTCTGTTGTCTCTGCTTCCAGATCGACATCATTCCCGCTGTTCTGCACGTAGCTATTCGGATTGGAAACGACTTGAGGCATTGCAACCCCGCCGGCATTGCCAAATGGAATATGGCGTTGATCGGTGCGATAAGCCGCAAGCTTCCCATTTCCTATTTGCCCATTTAGTTCCTCTTGCAGATAGCCCTCAAAAATTACCTGTTGACTTTTGAATTGAGGGGTATCGATGTTGGCAAGATTGTTCGCGATCGTCCGGTGCCGCAACGTCGCGGCATTCATCGCTCTCTCTAGGACCTGCAGATGATAGCTCTCCAGCATATAGCCTTCTCCCCCAATTATGTGTCAATTCATTTCCACAAAACTGCCTATAATTCCTGTATTTTCGACATCCAATTTACGATTCAATCATAGCAAAATCGTAATAGTGAAAAAAGCCCCTATTGATGGCGACTTTCAAAATGATTCAATGGCACTAAATCCCTGTTTTTTACTTGTTTTGACATGCAATCCATATTCAATGCGTCACAAGTGGGCTAGCACTAAAAAATCAATAGATAATTTCTGGAAGCGGTTTGTCGGACATTGTTGAAACTGGGTATAAATACCCATGAAAAAAGGTATAGCAACCGATGTCGCTATACCTTTCAGTTCACTTTGACTAAACTTTTATTGCCATTTTCCTTACGAAGTTTTGAGCTTTTCCAGCTCAGGCAGCAGTTTTTCGTTCAAAACTTTGATAAAAGTTCCTTTCATTCCCAAGGAACGGGATTCAATGACCCCCGCACTCTCCAGCTTGCGCAGTGCGTTTACGATAACGGAGCGGGTAATGCCTACGCGATCGGCAATTTTCGAAGCGACGAGCAAGCCTTCTTTGCCTTCGAGCTCTTCAAAAATGTGCTCAACCGCTTCCAGCTCGCTGTAGGACAAGGAACCGATTGCCATTTGCACGACAGCCTTGCTGCGCGCTTCTTCCTCAATCGCTTCCGAACGCTCGCGCAGGATCTCCATTCCTACTACGGTCGCGCCCACTTCCGCGAGGATCAGGTCATCGTCCACAAACTGGTCGTTGATGCGTCCGAGAATCAGTGTACCCAAACGGTCTCCGCCACCCATGATCGGAACGAGAGTCGTCCAGCCGGAACGGAATACGTCTTTCATCTCCACCGGGAAAATAGTGTAAGGGCTTTCTACGTCCAGGTTTGCGGACGTTTCTTCCACTTTCAGAAGACCTTGGCTGTACTCCTCTGGAAAACGGCGCTCTTCCAGCATTTTGCGCATGCGGCCATTGTCCATTTCCTGGTGGATGGCAAAACCAAGCAGCTTGCCTTTGCGACTTACGACAAATGTATTCGCTTCAATTACGTCACTCAGCACTTGCGCCATTTCGTTAAAATTAACAGCATGGCCCGCAGATTTTTGCAACATGCGGTTAATTCTTCTTGTTTTCGACAGTAGATCCATCTGTATTTCCTCCCAATGTATGTGTACTACCTACCCAATCATTATAAAATGTATTGACTCAAGTCTTTGTTCCCCGCGATCGATCCGAGCTTTTGCCGGACGTAATCAGGGGTGATTTGCACAACTTCCAGATGAATTTCCGGGGCTTCAAACGAGAGATCCTCCAGCAGCTTTTCCAGGATGGTGTGCAAGCGTCTAGCACCGATGTTGTCTGTGCTCTGATTGACCTCCGCAGCCATTTTCGCGAGCTCCTGAATCGCTTCCTGCGTAAATTCTACCCGCACGCCTTCTGTTTCCAGCAAAGCCACATACTGCTTGAGCAGCGCATTTTTCGGTTCCGTCAAAATTCGCACAAAATCCTCGACGCGCAAGCTCGTCAGCTCAACCCGGATCGGAAAACGCCCCTGCAGCTCAGGAATCAAATCAGACGGTTTGGCCATGTGAAACGCTCCAGCCGCGATAAACAGGACGTAATCGGTTTTTACCGGACCGTATTTCGTCATAACCGTAGAACCTTCCACGATCGGCAAAATATCTCGTTGCACGCCTTCGCGGGATACATCCGGTCCACGGCCGTCCTTGCCTGCAATCTTGTCGATCTCGTCGATAAAGATAATGCCATGCTGCTCTGCCCGACGGATCGACTCTTGCGTAACTTCGTCCATATCCACCAGTTTTTGCGCTTCCTGCTGAATTAATACCTTTCGGGCATCTTTAATTCGCAATTTTCGCTTCTTCGTCCGTTTAGGCATCAAGCTGCCGAGCATATCCTGCATTTGCATCCCCATTTGTTCTGTACCCGGAACCTGGAACATGTCGAACATCGTTGGCGATTGATCTTCTACCTCTATCTCGATCATTTGTTCTTCCAACTGTCCATTCGCTAGTTGCCAAGCCACCTGTCTGCGCTGTTGCAGAACGGAAGCTTCTTCCTGGTCATGCGACGTTTGCTCTTGCTGCTGTTGTCCGCCGAACAGCATTTCCAGCGGATTTTTGAACGAGCTTTGCTGTTTCCGGGATGGAACCAATGCGTTTACGATCGCCTCGTTGGCGAGCTTTTCCGCTTTTTCTTTGACGGATTCCACTTTTTCCTGCTTCACAGTTCGGATGGAGGCTTCCACCAGATCGCGCACCATCGACTCAACATCTCGTCCTACATAGCCAACCTCGGTGAACTTGGTCGCCTCTACTTTGATAAACGGCGCGCCGGTCAGCTTGGCGATCCGGCGGGCAATCTCGGTTTTCCCCACCCCGGTCGGTCCGATCATCAAAATATTTTTGGGAACCACTTCGTCAATCATCTGCTCCGGCAAAAGGCTCCGACGATAGCGATTGCGAAGCGCCACAGCGATGGCTTTCTTGGCTTGTGCCTGCCCGACGATGTATTTGTCCAAATGCTCTACGATCTTACGCGGAGTTAATTGCTCAAGATTCAGCACAGAAGTTCCTCCCTTTTGCTCAATTCAACTCATCCACCACAAGATTGTTGTTCGTGAACACGCAAATCTCCGCAGCGGTTCGAAGTGATGCTTCTGCAATTTCCCGGGCACTCAGGTGCGGCGCGTATATTTTCAGAGCGCGACCGGCAGCCAGGGCAAAACTTCCGCCAGAGCCGATCGCCAAAATCCCGTCATCTGGCTCGATGATTTCTCCGTTGCCGGAGATCAGCAGCAGGTGATCCTTGTTGCCAACAATCATCATCGCTTCCAGGCGGTGCAAAACTTTGTCCAAACGCCACTCCTTCGCCAACTCAACAGCAGCCCGCTGAAGGTTTCCATGGTATTCCTCGAGCTTGCCTTCGAACTTTTCAAACAGCGTAATTGCGTCGGCAACTGAGCCTGCAAATCCTGCCAAAACTTCTCCGCGATAGAGCCTTCTCACTTTTTTGGCCCCATGCTTCATGACCATGCTGTTTCCAAAGGTAACCTGACCGTCACCGGCCATCGCGGTTGCCCCGTTATGCGTAATAGCGAATATGGTTGTTGCGTGAAACTGTTCCATCACTGATTCCTCCCGTTATGTCCGATTGGCGGAACCTGTACTATTCGGGTTAGCCCGCGGGTGAGCGGTGTCATATACATGGCGAAGTCGCTCCTTGGTCACATGCGTGTAAACCTGCGTCGTAGAGACATTGACATGTCCCAGCAGCTCTTGGACCGTCCGGAGGTCAGCTCCTCCATTCAACATGTGGGTCGCAAACGTGTGACGAAAGGTGTGAGGTGAAGCACGCAAATGAGAAGCGCACATATCTACGTATTTGTCTACAATCCGGCGGACGCTGCGGTCGGACAACGGCTCTCCGCGATAGTTAAGCAGCAGGTTGCCGTGATCTACTCTGCCGGCCAACAGTTTTTCTCTTCCATACTCTAGGTATTGCCTAAGAACGTCGCAGGCATAACTTCCCACAGGCACATACCGCTCTTTTGCCCCTTTTCCATATACAAGCGCGACGCCCATGCTCGGATTCACATCGTCGACTGACAAGGTAACCAGCTCAGAAACTCGCATGCCGCTCGCGTACAACAGTTCAAATATCAGCCGATCGCGTATTCCTAAAGGCGTTGATGTATCTGGCAGATCAAAAAACGCTTGAACTTCTTGTGGATACAAAAAGGAAGGGAGTTTCTTCTCCATCTTCGGAGTGGAAACGAGTTGGAACGGATTTTGCTCCAGTTGACCTTCACGCAACAAAAATCGATACAAGCTTCGCAAACTCGAGAGCTTGCGCGCAATACTTCGCCGGGATAACCCCCTGCCCGCCAAGTGCGCGAGAAAGGAGCGACCATGCAAATAAGAAACAGCAGCAAATGCAGAGATTTGGTGCTGTTCCATAAAGGAGACAAATTCGCTGATATCTGCCATATACTGCTTTACCGTATGAGGAGAGGCGTTTTTTTCGACTCGCAAATAACGGGTAAACATCGCAAGATCCGCAGAAATTTGTTGCGAAATGTCCATATGGGATGCACCCTCCTCGAAGCACCTATATAGTAACACAGACGAAATTCGGATATCAACGCTAATTGTGTCGTTATTGTGTAAAATTCTGAATTGTATCTAGCGCCCGCTCAGCAAGCTTTTCGTTTTTCTCACGCTTGTTGCGAATGCGCTCTGGCCACTCGGGAACCAGCCCGAAATTCGCGTTCATCGGCTGAAAATGTTTCGGATCCGCCGTCGTAATATAGCGCGCCATGCTGCCCATGACCGTTTCCGGCGGGAGCACGATCAGCTCTTCGCCTTTTGCCAGACGCGCGGCATTGATGCCTGCGAGCAGTCCGGAAGCGGCAGATTCCACGTAGCCTTCCACCCCTGTCATTTGGCCTGCAAAAAACAAGGTGTCCCGCTCCCTGTACTGATACGTAGGGCGCAGCAGCTTCGGCGAATTAATGAACGTATTGCGGTGCATGACGCCGTAACGGACGATTTCGCAGTTTTCCAGGCCAGGGATCAGCGAGAACACCCGCTTTTGCTCCGGCCATTTCAGATGGGTCTGGAAGCCGACGATGTTGTACAAGGTAGCCGCGCCGTTGTCCTGGCGAAGCTGAACGACTGCGTACGGCTTTTTGCCTGTGCGCGGGTCTGTCAGACCGACCGGCTTCATCGGGCCGAACAGCATCGTTTGGCGTCCGCGTTTTGCCATGACTTCGATCGGCATGCAGCCCTCGAAGAAAATTTCTTTTTCAAACTCCTTCAGCGGAACCGCTTCGGCGGCAATCAGCTCATCGTAAAAGCGATTAAATTCTTCCTCCGTCATCGGGCAGTTCAGGTAAGCAGCCTCCCCTTTATCGTACCTGGACGCCACGAAGACTTTGTTCATGTCGATCGAGTCTTTTTCGATAATTGGTGCTGCAGCATCATAAAAATATAGGTATTCTTCCCCAGTCAGCTCCTTGAGCTTTTGGGAAAGCGCTGGCGATGTCAGTGGTCCTGTCGCAATGACGACGATGCCATCCGCGGGAATGTCGGTGATCTCGTCGGTGATAACCTCGATCAGCGGATGATTTTTCACAGCATCCGTGACATAGCCAGCAAACTCATGCCGGTCTACCGCAAGCGCTCCCCCTGCCGGAACGGCGCAACGGTCAGCAGCCTCGATAATGACCGAGCCTAGACGGCGCATTTCTTCCTTTAATACGCCGACGGCATTGGCCAAGGAGTTCGCGCGCAAGGAGTTGCTGCAGACCAGTTCCGCGAATTTGTCGGTATGATGGGCAGGTGTCTGGGTCTTAGGCCGCATTTCGTACAGCTTGACGGGAATGCCTGCCTTGGCAATTTGCCAGGCAGCCTCGCTTCCGGCCAAACCCGCGCCTACTACAGTAATAGTTGGTGTTGTCATGCTGTTCTTCCTCCAAGCTACAAATTCTACCTCGTCCAATCAGGAGTCTGCTTCTTCCTGATAGTCGCATTTGGTGCAGACAACGCTAACCCCTTGCTTCTTGCGCTTTTTCTCCACGAGTAGGCTTGCGCATTTCGGGCAAGGACGGGCAATCGGTTTGTCCCACGATACAAAATCGCATTCCGGATATCGGTTGCAGCCGTAAAAAATACGGCTCTTCTTAGATTTACGTTCGATAATGTGTCCAGTTTCACATTGCGGGCACTTTACCCCTGTTTCTTTGACGATCGGTTTCGTGTTGCGGCATTCCGGGAACCCGGAACAAGCGAGGAACTTGCCGAAGCGCCCGAGCTTGTAGACCATCACGCGGCCGCACAGCTCGCAAGTCTCGTCAGACTCTTCGTCTTTCAGCTCGACTTCCTTCATTTCTTCTTCCGCTACGGCCACTCGCTTGGCAAAGTCACCGTAAAACGCATCGAGAATTTGAACCCAGTTCGCTGTGCCTTCCTCGATTTCGTCGAGATCGGACTCCATATGGGCGGTAAACTCCGCGTTGAGAATTTCCGGAAAAAACTCCTCGATCAGCGTAATGACGATTTCGCCCAGCTCTGTCGGGATGAACCGCTTTTCCTCCAGCGCGACATAGCCGCGCTTCTGAATAGTTTCCAGCGTTGGAGCGTACGTAGAGGGACGGCCGATGCCGCCTTCTTCGAGCGTCTTGATGAGACGCGCCTCCGAGTAACGCGGCGGCGGCTGGGTAAAATGTTGCGCCGGCGTTATTTCTCGCTGTTCCAGCGTCTGGCCTTCAGCGATTGGCGGCAGGAAGCTCTCTTCTTCCGTGCCGTCATCATTTCCTTCTATATAAACCTTCATAAATCCAGGGAACTTCACTTTCGAGCCAGTCGCCCGGAACATGACGCCCCCTGCATCAATATCTACACTCATGGTATCGAGTACAGCGGAAGACATCTGGCTCGCCAGAAACCGCTCCCAAATGAGTCGATACAAGCGCAGTTGATCTCTCGACAAAAATTCCTTGATCTCATCCGGCGTACGTGCGACCGAGGTTGGGCGGATCGCCTCGTGCGCGTCCTGAGCGTTTTCTTTTTTGACCTGGACACGAGGTTCTGCCGGTATGTAGTCAGCGCCGAATTTTTCCAGTATGTACTCTTTCGCCTCATTTTGCGCGGTTTCGGATACGCGGGTCGAGTCTGTACGCATATACGTAATCAAACCGACTGCGCCTTCCTTGTTGCCGACGTCAATCCCCTCGTACAGCTCCTGGGCGATCCGCATCGTCTTGGCGGTACGGAAATTGAGCTTGCGCGCGGCTTCCTGTTGCAGAGAGCTGGTGATAAACGGCGGTGCAGGATTGCGTTTGCGCTCGCGCTTTGTTACCTTTTGCACGACAAACGACTGATCCTTCATTTTGTCCAGCACGCGCTTGACGTCCTCTTCCGACTTCAGCTCGACTTTTTCATCCTCATAGCCGTAAAACTTCGCCTCAAACTCTTTGCCGTTGCTTGCGAGCTTGGTGGCAATCGTCCAGTACTCTTCGGGAATGAATTGCTGGATTTCGCGCTCCCGATCCATAATCAGCTTGACGGTGACAGACTGGACGCGTCCGGCGCTCAAACCTTTGCGCACTTTTTTCCACAGGATCGGGCTGATGTTGTAGCCGACCAGCCGGTCCAAAATACGCCGCGCCTGTTGGGCGTTCACCAAATCCATGTTGATATGGCGCGGATGCTTGAACGCTTCCTTGATCGCGTCTTTGGTAATCTCGTTGAACACCACGCGAAGCGGCTGGTTCAAATCGAGTCCGAGATATTGGGCCAGATGCCAGGCAATTGCTTCCCCTTCGCGATCCGGGTCGGCTGCCAGATAGACTTTCTTTACTTTTTTGGCGGCATCCTTCAGGCCCTTGAGTACATCGCCCTTGCCGCGAATGGTTATGTATTTGGGTTCAAAGCCATGATTGACATCTACCCCCATCTGACTTTTCGGGAGGTCGCGCACATGTCCCATGGACGCTTTCACGATATATTTGCTACCCAGATATTTTCCAATGGTTTTCGCTTTCGCAGGGGATTCTACGATTACGAGCGTATCAGCCATTTTTTTCCTCCCCTTTTAGTAAGGAATCTTCCCTATTATTAAATATGCTTATCCGATTTGTCAAACACTTGCAAGCTTTAGGGGATTCCCGGGAAAGGTCAAACATGCCTTAGCGCCGCGCGAAATACCCCCCTGGCAGTGCCGCAAGCACCCCTTTTGCCTCCAGTCGGACAAGCAATTGGTGCACGTTTTTGCGCCGGTCAGGCTCCAGTTGCTGTACAAGCTCATCCACGTGCACGCCTTCGTAAGTGATCGCCTCCACAATCACGCTTTCCTCTGCGGTAAGCGTTATGGAACTCCTGCCTTTTCCGGCGACAGACGCTGATTCAGCACCGCTCGCATAAGCCCGCGGCAACTCCTCCAAGATATCGCAGGGTCTTGTTACTAGCTTTGCTCCTTGTTTGAGCAAGTTATGCGGCCCTGCGCTCATCAAGGAAAAAATCGGGCCTGGAACGGCAAAAACGTCGCGTCCTTGCTCCAGCGCACAGTCCGCTGTAATCAGCGATCCGCTTTTTTCTGCTGCTTCCACGACTACTACGCCCAAACTTAGTCCACTGATAATGCGGTTTCGCTCGGGGAACAGCCCTGGGACGGGCGGAGTATCTGGCGGATATTCGGACAAAAGTAGTCCAAAAGATTCAATTTTTTCGTAGAGCGTTTGATGCCTTGGCGGGTACACATGATTCAGCCCGCAGCCCAATACGGCGATGGTCTTTCCTCCAGCCGCAAGCGCCGTCTGATGCGCTTCGCCATCTATGCCATAGGCCAGACCGGATACAATCGCAAGCCCCGCCTGCACCAGCTCTTTCACCAAATACGCGCAGCTCGCCCGGCCGTACGGCGTTGGCTTGCGCGAGCCGACAACACCGATGGCCGCCTCTGCAAGCAGCTTGCGATCGCCTCGGCAAAACAGCGTCAGCGGCTGGTCAGGAATATGCCGCAGCAAGGAGGGATAGTCTTCGTCAAAGATGCAAAGAAAGCGAGTCCGACTCGCCTCCCGTTTTGCTAACAGGTGCATGACAGCCGCGGCATTTGTTTGCATATCAACTTGTTGCACAAGCTCGACAGAAAGCCCCAACTCTTCCCCGATCAAAAGCCAATGATCGACAGCATTCTGAAAAGACCCTGCTGTTTCGCTAATTTTCCTGATTGTTCGACGTCCCAACCCCGGTGTCATCGCCAGTACATACAGCCAATCTCGCTCACTGATTTGCGGTTTGCCCATCAAACACCCTCCTTGCATTCCAAGCGTTACCTTGGACGGCTTCGAGTGCTATTGTAGCGAAAGACAGCGGCCTCTTTCAAAAAAAGAAAAAGTGGACAAGCATCTGCCTGTCCACTTCTGCTATCAAAACGATTACTTGTTCAACACTTTCTCCAGCATGCCGCGCTCTTTCAGCAGTTCTACCAGTGTTTCACCGATTACTGCTGGCGTTTTCGCTACGCGAACGCCGCACTCTTCGAGCTTCGCGATTTTCTCAGCGGCTGTACCTTTACCGCCGGAGATGATCGCACCAGCGTGGCCCATGCGTTTTCCTGGAGGAGCAGTTTGTCCGCCAATGAAGCCTACCACTGGTTTTTTCATGTTCGCCGCGATCCATTCAGCCGCTTCTTCTTCCGCCGTACCGCCGATTTCACCGATCATGATAACGGCTTCAGTGTCTGGGTCTTCGTTGAACATTTTCAGTACATCGATGAACTCCATCCCTTTTACAGGGTCGCCACCGATACCTACAGCAGTGGATTGACCGATGCCGCGAGTGGAAGTTTGATGTACAGCTTCATAAGTCAAGGTACCGGAGCGGGATACGATACCCACTTTACCAGGGGTGTGAATGTAGCCTGGCATGATGCCGATTTTGCACTCGCCTGGAGTGATAACGCCTGGGCAGTTAGGTCCGATCAGCTTGGTTTTCTTGCCTTCCATGTAACGTTTTACTTTTACCATGTCGAGGACAGGAATACCTTCGGTGATGCAGATGACCAGATCCAGTTCAGCGTCAACCGCTTCCATGATCGCGTCAGCAGCAAAAGGAGGAGCAACGTAGATAACGGAAGCATTTGCGCCTGTTTTTTCTACCGCTTCTGCTACGGTGTTGAAAATTGGAATACCGTCTACTTCGGTTCCGCCTTTACCTGGAGTCACGCCGCCAACCATTTGTGTACCGTATTCAACGGCTCCGCGAGTGTGGAACAAACCTGTTGCACCGGTAATCCCTTGTGTAATTACTTTTGTATTTTTATTAACGAGAATACTCATCGCGTTTTTTTCCCACCTTTTTTACGTATCTACTCGCAATTGCTTACTTTACCAAGGATACGATTTTCTCAGCGCCATCAGCCATGGATTCAGCCGCAACGATGTTCAGACCGGATTCGTTAAGGATTTTCTTACCGAGGTCTACGTTTGTACCTTCGAGACGCACAACGAGCGGTTTATCCAGCTTGATTTGTTTCGCTGCATTCACTACGCCGTTTGCAATGACGTCACATTTCATGATACCGCCGAAAATGTTAACGAAAATGCCTTTTACTTTTTCGTCGCGCAGAATGATTTTGAACGCTTCGGTTACTTTTTCTTCAGTAGCACCGCCGCCTACGTCGAGGAAGTTGGCAGGATCTCCACCGTAAAATTTCACGATGTCCATGGTAGCCATTGCAAGACCTGCACCGTTTACCATGCAACCGATGTTACCATCGAGGGCGATGTAGGACAGATCGTATTTGGACGCTTCGATTTCTTTCTCGTCTTCTTCATCCAGGTCGCGCAGAGCTACAATGTCAGGATGACGGTAGAGAGCGTTGCTGTCGAAGTTCAGTTTGGCATCGAGTGCCATTACTTCACCGTCGCCAGTAACAACGAGAGGGTTAATTTCAGCGATAGAGCAGTCTTTTTCAACAAATGCTTGGTACAGGCTCATCATGAACTTAGCTGCTTTGTTGATGAGTTCTTTCGGGATGTTGATCGCATAAGCCAGACGGCGCGCTTGGAACGCGTTCAGGCCCGTTACCGGATCGATTACTTCTTTGAAGATTTTTTCCGGAGTTTGCGCTGCTACTTCCTCAATCTCCGTACCGCCCTCTTCAGAAGCCATCATGACAACGCTACCTGTTGCGCGGTCAACAACGACACCCACGTAGTATTCTTTTTTAATATCGCAGCCTTGCTCGATCAAGAGGCGTTTTACTTCTTTGCCTTCCGGACCTGTTTGATGAGTTACCAGCACTTTGCCAAGAATTTCACTGGCATATGTACGAACTTCATCCAGGTTTTTCGCCACTTTTACACCGCCAGCTTTACCGCGGCCACCAGCGTGGATTTGCGCTTTTACGACAACAACCTGGGTGCCCAGTTCTTTCGCCGCTTCAACAGCTTCATCCACTGTGAAAGCTACGCGACCTTCAGGAACTTTTACACCGTACTGCTTAAGTATCTCTTTACCTTGATACTCATGAATGTTCATTCTCCATCCTCCTATGGCAGATAAAGATCGGCAAGCTTTTAGACCGGCACAAAGACATCTGTCTTCTTCCGGTCGAAAGCCTCCACTATCAGTGCAACGTAACTATTCTACGACAAAAATTGCAAAAGTGGTAGTAATATGTTCTCTTTATCGTGACCAGAACTTCGAAACTTCATGAGGAAAACCCATCATTTTCTAAGACTTTGCAACAATTTCCACTGCGCTTCGGCCATTTCATTGTGAGTGAACCAATTTGCATCCAATTGAAAATACTTGGCATACCAAATGACTTCGCGCTCTTTCCCATTGACGGTAAAGAACAAGCGATACTGCTCCGGTCCCGGATCTTTCGGTGCTTCCTTCAGCAGCTCTGCCGTTTGCAAAAGACGCACGGCCTGGTGCGCAATCCCTTGCTCCACGGTCGTTTTTCGGACTTCCAGTTCAAGGCTCTCTACAGCCATCGCACCTGTTGCGGCAATCCGAATCCGGCTCGCCTTGAATAGCTGCTCGAGCTGTTTTTCTTCCTTCTTGTCCGTTGGCGAAATCCATTCTGTCAGCTTGGAAAACAGCCCGCCGTCCAAGTGAAACGTGTGGGTTTCTTTTCCAAACGGCACACTGATTAAGGTAGGGGTCAGCACGGTCACTTCCAGCGGCCTTTCTGCTGAATTGATGCGCAAGCGATAATTCGGGTAGAGCGGATACTGCTTGAGGCTCGCTCCCGTCTCTGGCACAGCCGCTGCCAACGTCTTGCGGATGTCTTCTATCTCCGTCTCGCCAAGCACCCGTGTCTTGGCGAGGTCCTCAGCCGAGAGCAGGACCGTGTCGATTTTTTGCGACAGCAGTCCTTTTCCTGTCAGCTTTTGAATCCAGTGATAAAAAGCGACAGCGCCTGCACCGCGATATGTATTTTCGCCAAACTGGCTGGCTCCTTCTCCGACGGCCACGACGAGAGGGGCTAATTGCTTGCGGTAGAGCACGAGCGTAAAGCGCACGTCTTCCTGCTTCAAGGCTGTTTCTGAAAGCTGCAAATCTTTGCCTTGCCCAGACAGCTCCTTCATGAATGTCGGCAAATCCAGCATCACTTCCTGCCCATCTGTTGACATGACGGTTACCTTTTCTACCGCACCAAGCTCTTTCTCGATACGGTTACTCATGTCGGCCGGCACCTTGTCAGGCTGCGCACAACCGGAAATCATCATACTTGCGACCATCACAATTAACAGGTAAGCACGCAAAGACGATACCATGCAGCACCCTCCTTCGAGTATCAATCGTGCCCGATGATTCTACAAAAGTCCCAATCGTCGGCTGATCTCACTGCCAAGTTTTCGTTTGACGTAAATTTCGCCTATTTGGTGCGGGTCTTTGACCACAACCGAGCGATTGTTCGTGCGGATGACAACGTACTTCTCACCGTTTTTATCCAGTCCGCAAATCAGCTCGGAGGAAACCTCCACAAAAATCGCGACGACATGCTTGCCGTCCACTTTTTTCAGGGAGATTTTAGGAAAAGGGGTTAAAAATGGCGATGTTTTGTCCTGAATGTACTGTGTTATGGCCAAGATGTATTTATCCGGGTCGCCGTATTGCTCGATTTCGTGATCGATGCCGCAAATGGTACCTTCATCCGTAATCCCCAAAAAGAGATTGCCGTTGTTCGAGTTGGCAAATGCTACGACAGTTTTAATAATTCCGCCTTTGGACAGCAAAAAGTCGCGCTTGAATTCGATCATGTCGTTTTCGCCAAGCGAGGTTGCCACGAGCGGATCGTCTACCCGCCCGAGATAGCGAAACCTGCTGATCGCCCCCAAGCGATATACGTACTCTTCAAAGATATCAGCCGGCAAAGACAGGTCTTCCAGACTCGCATCTGTATTCTGCCATAATTTATACGTCTGTGGAGCGAAGCACATGTCAAACAATACGTTGCCGCCGAGTGATCGAATGTTCATTCCGATGGAAGCAGGCTTCGTAATCCCTGGTTGATAAGGGGGATCGTTCTCCACTTCCAGGACGCCGGAATGAAACAAAAAGTCAAAATAGTGCCTAGGCAACTGGGCATTTTGCCGCAGCAGCTCTCGGTCAACCGTAGACCTTCGAATCTCCTGGTACAAGTCGAAACGCACAGATTGTTCTGTCAGTTCATGGACAACGGCGAGTAAGGAACAAATATGGCGCATGTTTTCCCTCGTTCTTTTGTTTGGAATCCTTGTCATTGTTTGGTCATAATTTTAACGCAACTATTTGGAGGTTGACCAGTTTTTTTATGCAATCGCCCGGAAAGCGACAGCGGAACGCCCGCCAAAAGACAGGCGCCGCCGTCTAGTTTCCTGCTTTTTCAGGGCGGGACTGGTAGGCGTACAGCAATGTTTGAAGCTTCAAAGACAGTCCCATGTCCCCTTTTATTTTCAGCTTGCCCGTGACAAGAGCTGCGGCAGGATTGAGTGTACCACGGACAAGTTTGATGAAATTTTCATCGGACAATTCCAGCGTACAGCCCGCCTGTTCGGTAGCCCCGAGGCGATAGGTCGCTTCGTCATTGGCAAATTTGATTTCGTACGTACCGCCCTCTTTTCCGGCAAGCACAAAATGATAGACGGCAGAAAAGTTGCGGATCGGCTTCGGATTCGTTTTGATTTTTTGCGCCAGCTCTATCAGTGTATCTGCTACAGACACGTTCATCACCCTTTTGTCGCCGCTTCCTCTATACGCCGTGCGAAGAGGCGAGGCGCCCTTTCGTCAGCTTTTCGTACCAGCACCGTTTACACCAGTCGGGGAACGTCGCTCGCTTCGCTCTCGCTCTCATTGGCTTGAAGCGCTCGCAAGTGTTCGCACAAAAAAAGAAAGCCGGGCATTTGCCGGCTTATTTTACTCGAACAGCGGTTCCAGTCGCGATGACCATCATCATGCCTTCTCGGAGCGTTTCGAAGTCGAGGTCGACTCCAACGACTGCGTTTGCCCCGAGCGCGCGCGCTTTTTCCTTCATTTCTTGCAGCGCCATTTCGCGTCCTTCTGCCAGCTTGCTTTCGTAGGAGCCGCTTCTGCCACCGATGATGTCCGTGATTCCTGCCAAAAAGTCGCGGACCACGTTCGCCCCCATGATGACTTCTCCGCTGACGATATCCAAATAGGCTTCAATTTCTTTACCTTGCAACGTGCTGGTTGTGGTAATAATCATGGAAAAGGCCTCCTCTAACCGAATTCATTTCACTCTGACAATATGTAATACGAATGAACTTTGCGGCGGTTTCAGTTGCCCCTTTTTTAGCGGGCGGCTTACTCAAAGTGTGTGCCTGTAACCATGCCCTTATCCAGCAGCGTGCTTACGTAACGATCAGGAAAACGTAGACGCCGTCTTCTGTGCCTTGATCGCAGACGAGGCAAGGCTTGCTTGCGCGATCAGCTCCCTCCAGGAGTGGGCGAAGAAATCAGGCTCACTGTAGCCGTTCACATGGCCGACTGCGGCCGAAACCGTGATGTCCAGCACGTCGGTCGGACGCGAAATCAGCTCGATATACTGCTCGACGAGCGCGTCAGGAGCAGTAGAGATCAAGACAAATTCATCCCCTGCATACCGACACAGATGATCTCCCTGATCCTCGGCGATCGAGGAAAGCACAGCCGAATAAGTCCGGATGACGTCATCGCCGAACGGATGCCCGTATTGCTTGTTAATTCTGCCGAAATCGTTCAAATCGATGAACAGCAGGTGAAACGGAATTTTTTTCTGCAAATAGCTCTCCCCGATAAACTGGATATAAGGCGCCCGATACAGACCGGACAGCGGGTCTTTGTATTGGGCAATTTGCATTTCCACGATTTCTTTCGTAATCATCCCGCTTATTTGCTCGTCGTCCAGGATAATCGCCAGTCTGGCATTTTCATTGAGAAAGTAATGGTGCGCCTCCCAAATGTTTTGATCCGCCAGCAGGTAATGCACCTGATTGCACATCGCATCGGCGACAATCCGGTTTGGATGCGCAGTCAGGACATCTCGGGAAGTCACTAAACCTACGACCTCTCCATGGTCAATGACGACCAGCGAATCCATCTGATACTCACTCATGAGCCTTGCAGCATGGGAAACGGATTTGTCAGAGGAAATGGAATGGATCGTCGGGTTCATGATTTCGGAGATGTTCATAGCAAATCCACCTCTCGCTGTACAGACAACGCAATTTTCAGCTCAGAACGCAACACCATTGATTCGCTAATCATCCGCTCTGATTCCTCAAGAATAATTTTCATCAGCAGTTTTTCGTCCATCATCTGCAGGAGCGAGTTTCTCAGCAACACCGCCTCGATCTTCGGATGATCGATTTTCAGCAGGGTAAACTGCTCCGGAGACAGTGCCTCTGCCATCCTCCGTACTGCTTCCGGTCCGATCGGCGCTTTTCTGCCGATAATCAGCATATCCTGCATCGGAGGGACTTCAAACTCGGATATTTTTAAGGAAAGAGTGGCTTTCCTAGAATATACGCTACTATCACCAAACATCAGTAATTCCTCCAATTCTGCTCTCCCCTCTTAATCTTCTCGCAGGCGATCTGGTTTCCCAAAAAGGTATCCTTGTCCCATTGCAATTCCCAATGAAGAGGCGCAAGCAAAATCTTCTTCTTCTTCAACTCCTTCAAGAATGAGTTGAGGTTCGTACTTGCAAAAGTCAACAAACAGCTTGACGACTGTCTGTTTTTCTTGCGAAGTCGAAAGCTCCTTGGAATAGAAACGATCGATTTTGATGAAATCAGGCGAAAGATCAGTTATTTTATGAAAAATATTTGCTGCATCCCCTACATCATCTAACGCGATCAAAAAACCCATCTTTTTCAATTCGCCAATGCGATTGGTAAAAACGGGCTCATGCCAGCATTCCCCTTCCATGATCGATTCGTTTATTTCCAGTACGATTCTTTTCAAATACGGAAAAAAAGCTTGCTTGATTTCCTCGATGAATCCCGGAAACGAATCTTCCACGATCGTGGACGGAAAAATATTGACAAACAGGAGCTCCTGGGTGTGTTCCTTGGATGAACGAAGAAAAGACAAAAGCGCATGCCGAAATGACTGGGTATCCAGCTCCGGCAACTTTCTTTTTTCCTTGGCCATCGAAAACAACAGTTCCGGGTTTAGTCCCGCTTTGCTGCGGAGCAGCACCTCATACCCTATTCTTTTTTTATCAGGGAATTGGCATATGGGCTGAAACGCATGATAATACTCTCTTTTCTCAAATAGTTCCGCAATGCTCTCCATCAATTTTCCTTTCCCTTTCCTAGCAAATATGAACACAGAGAAAGCTTCCCAAGTGTGAGGTGCATAGGATGTACGCCCAATTCATTGGAAGTGCTGGGAAGTTCAACGACCAGTAAGACCGCAAACCCTAGAAGTTTTCGGCGCGAAAACTAGGTAAAAGAGATCACAAAATCTCCAGTCTATTCGACAACATATGTCTTTGTTCCTAGTTATTCGCCATTGTTTTGCATATCCCTTTCCAAATCATACTAAATTTCTGCTGAAAAAAAAGCAGCTTTTGGATAGCTCGGCATAATTTTCTGCGCGAGGCATGCCGTTTTTTCCTATATGGAACAATTATTTTTGGCTTTGTCGCTCTCCAGTTGCTCTCCTTTCGCCGCTCTCCACTCGGATTGCTTAGGCACTTTGCCGTTTTTTTCATACAGTTTGGGGAAAGGTGTTTTGCAGAGGAAAGGATGATGAAAATGGCGATGATCTCGACTTATACGCTTCAGGTGCAGAGCGGCCAGCCGTTTGCGGTCACGCTCGACGCAAATCCGACGACTGGGTACCAGTGGGCACTGTCCAATTCGGTGGACGAGACGTTTCTGTTTCTGCAATCCAGTGAATTTGTTCCGCCTTCGCAGCCCGCTCGGATTGGGCAAGGCGGTCAGCAGCGGTTCACTTTTCGGGCGCTGCGCCGGGGTGTGACTTCGCTTTCGTTCAAGTACTGCCGTCCGTGGGAGCCGTCTGATTGTGCCAGCTTTGTTTTTTATGTCGTTACGGTTGTGTGAGTTTTAGTGGTTGGGTATGGGGTGAGTGAAGCTGGGTTTTCGTGTTGCTTAGAAAAAGGCGATTTGTAAAAGGCTTGGGTTAAGCAAGGCGTTTGCCAAGCGGTACAGAGAGTATTCGCTTGCGCTTGTTTGCCAGAATGAGGTTTGTAGCTAGATGTTTGGGTAGGTGCTTGCAGTAGGTGTTGTAGTTGCTTGCAGCGGTTGCGTGCCAAAGCGCTCAACCGCACTTGCCCACCTACTGCACGCGGTCAAAACGGCACCCCTCTGTCCAACGCCCTGTACCGAATCGCCTCCGCGACGTGCGCGGCCTCAATCTTCGCTGCTCCCTCCAAATCTGCAATCGTTCGCGCTACCTTGACGATTCTGTCGTAGGCTCTCGCGCTCAGACCGAGCGTCTCAAACGCAAGCTGCAACATTTCTTGTCCTTCTTTGTCCAGTTTGGCGTAGTTGCGCAGCTCTTCGGCGTTCATCATGCTATTGAAGGGGCTGGCGGGGCGATGCCGATATCTGTCGCATTGAATGGCGCGCGCCCGTTCTACTCGCGCCCGGATGTCCCGCGACGATTCCTCCATGGAGCGGTTGTGCAACAGTTGTACGGGCACACGCGGGACTTCGATATGCAGGTCAATCCGGTCCAAAAGCGGCCCGGACAGCTTGGAGCGGTATTTGTATATTTGTTGCGGGGAGCAGGAGCACGACTGCTTCTCCCGGGTGCCGAAAAATCCACACGGACAAGGATTGCACGAGCCGATCAGCAAAAATCTCGCCGGAAAGGAAAACACCTGCTTGGCGCGGCCAATCGTCACAATCCCTGCCTCCAGTGGCTGGCGCAGCACCTCAAGGACGTGACGGGAAAACTCGGGCATCTCGTCCAAAAACAAAATCCCGCCATGCGAGAGGCTGCATTCGCCCGGTCGGGGAATTTGTGCCCCTCCCCCGATCAGAGCTGTAGCTGTAATCGTATGATGCGGAGCGCGAAACGGCCGCTCCTGGATGAGTCCGCCCTCGCGCTTCAGTTGTCCTGCAATGCTGTATATTTTCGTGACCTCGTACGATTCGTCCGTCGTCATTTTTGGCATGATGCCTGGCAAACAGGTGGCCAGCAGCGTCTTGCCACAGCCGGGCGGTCCGACCAGAATGACGTTGTGAAAACCGGCTGCCGCGATCTCCAGCCCGCGTTTGACGAAGCGCTGGCCGTACACATGCGCAAAATCCGGTGCCTGCGGGGTCACAGGGGTTTGGCTAGTCCGCGTTGATGCAGACGCCGCAGCCTGCGGATTTTTGGGCTGTAGTCCTTCTTTCCAATACTGCACCGCTTCCGTCAAATTGGCGGCGGGCAAGACGATAATCTCGACCAGATGCGCTTCGGCGGCGTTTGCCTCGGGTAAAATGACGTGGGTAAAGCCTGCCTTCGTCGCTTCCAGCAGGATGGGGAGAACGCCCGGCACGGGACGCAGGGAGCCATCGAGGGCAAGCTCTCCGAGGATCAAAATTCGCTCTGGGCGGGGCAGTATTTGTTTGGAGGCAAGCAAAATGCCAAACGCGATGGCCAGGTCAAAGCCAGAGCCTTCCTTGCGCTGGTCCGCTGGCGCCAGATTGACCGTAATTCGCTGCATCGGGTAATCGTAGCCTGCATTGCGCAAGGCAGCACGAACGCGGTCCCTCGCTTCCTTCACGGCAGAGCCGCCCAGCCCGACCAGGTCGAACTGCGGCAGTCCATTGGCAATGTCCGTTTCCACGCTCACAATCATCCCGTCTATGCCGAGAACAGTCCCGGAAAAGCTGCATGCGTACATATTCTCTCCCCCTTTGCTAGTAGCGTAGGAAAAGATAGCAGGGATGTGCAAGTTTATTACAGTGGCGGGAATGAAAACGCGAGGTGCGCAGGTTTAGCTCAGCAGTGAGAATGAAAGCGAGGTACACGCAGGTTTAGCGCAAGTGGAAAAGCAAGCTGAGTACGAAAGTTTATCGCAGCGGCAGAAAATCTTCCAAACCTGCCGCATATCCGTTTCTCACAGACTGCCTCCCTTCTCTTGCAACTGGCTGTGTCTTGCAACAAATCTGTCCAAACACAAAAAGACCCGCTACACAATACGCGAGTCTTGGCATGGCTGTTCTTTTGTCCCTGCAGCCGCTACACCCTGGCGGCAAGCCGTCACTTGCGCGGCGCAGCGCTGTTCGTTTTAGGAAAGCTCCTTTTTCACATTGGCAATGAGCTTGTCGGCATTGTTTTCGTCGTTGTCAAACATGACGAGGTCGTGCAAGACGATGCCCTCTACAGTTTGAATGGCTTCCGACATCGAGTCGGCCAGCTTTTGCATGTCGATTTTGTCTGCTTTTTCTACGTCTAATACGAGTACCAGCTTCTTCATCATGGAAATCCTCACTTTGCACGAAAAAATAATGGTTGGAAAAGATCGTATGTACCTACGGCATTATACCAAATAATTGGCGGGCAATCGACTGTGAGCTTGCTTTTCAATGCGTCCGCTACAATCTAGCCGCTTCCAGGTGCTTGCGCGTAGTAGCCTTTTTCAAAGACGATGACAGATTCCACAGGCTGGCACACGTCTTCAAACGCATAGGGAGCGTAGACGCCAAAGCCGTAGCGAAACGAAGTAAAACCGTCGCCTGTCGCTTGCCAATCAGGATCATGCTCCCGAACGAACGCTTCTACTTCCTGATACGGCTGCCCCAGCAAATTTTTTCCGTAAAAAAGAACTTCAACATTCGGATGAAATTCCACCGCCTCACAAACGCCGGGAGGTTTGTAGGAAACAAAGCAACACGAGAAATCGTCACTGTCCAAAGGCTGCTGAAACGTGCGAAATGGTCGCGGAATGAACTGCATGGCATCGGCCGCTTCCTCCCGGCTCATGCCAAGCAAAATCACTCCAGCCCCGACGTAAGGAGCAATGACAAATCGCTTGCAGGCTGGAAAGTCTGTCGGATGCAAACGCTTTGAACACGCTGCTGCCGAACCTCTCTCCGTCACGCCTGGCTCCCAGCAAGTGGTGTTTCGCTGCATGAAGGCGGTCGCTTGGACACATGCGGGCTTTGCGGGCTTTGCGGGTTTTGCGGGTTTTACGAGATTTGCGGGCTTTGCGGACTTTGCAGGCTCGCCCAACTTGTCCTTGCGCTTCAGTTCCTCGCGGGTATGCTCAGGCAGCTTTGTCATTGGCTGCTCCCCCATCCCTGTGCTCTTTTCGCTGCTCCTACGGCACTCGCATCACTCCGGCCAGGCCAAGCGCAAATAGCGGCGATACAGCTCGTCCAGCCTGGCCGTCTGATCGGGCATGCTGCCTGCGTATTCGCTCGCACAGGCGCTCAGTCTTTCCAGTCTGTCGTCGATATACGCGTGAATCACATCTATCCTCGGTTCCAGATCAAGCTCGTCTCCCTCCATTTTCCGGTGCAGCAGCTCGTCTATTTCCCGCCGCAGGTCCGCATCTGTCACCAGCTCGGCTACTAACTGCTGAAACAGGAGCGGAGGGTTTGTCCTGTACTTTTCGATCCATTCGCAAGCCAAGATCGGGCGCAGGACGTAAAAATATTTTTTGATCCGCACGTGGTCACCCTGCAAATCCTTGCGGTAGTTTCCATTCGCCATGCTCAAATAGTGGAGCATCGCTGTTTTGGGCGAGAACAACTCGTTGCGCATCTGAATCAGTTCCGCGCGAAATCCGAGCTCGTCCCGATAAACGATACCGGAAGCCAGCCATTCGTGCAGAGCCGGATTGGATTTGCGAAACAGCTTCAACGCCTTTCGTATATCCCAGCCGCTTATATCGAGCGTTTCATCGATGGGCAGCTCCACGACATCCCGCTTGTCATCAATGGAAAGATACCACTCGGGCTTCTTCACGTACACAAACCGTACATCATAGTCGCTATCCTGCGAAGGAAAGCCCCAGGCACGGCTCCCGGACTCGACGGCAAACAGCACCTTCAGCTCGTGTTCTTTTTCGATTTCCAGCAGCTTTTGCCTGATGAGTTCCTGCATCTGCCATCCCCTTCCCGACAGTCGCGAGCGCAAAACAAACGCTGACGTGTCGTCCGAATTTTTACCGTCTTTCCTGATTGTAGCAAGTGCGTCTTCATCCGGCTACTGTGTGCGGACCTAAAAAAAACTCGCTGAACCAGATGGTCTGGATTCAGCGAGCGTTTTCGCGGGCGTTATTATTTTACCGTTACTTTGATCTCTACTTCTTCGCCTTTGTATTTGGCTGTAATCGTTGCCGTTCCTTTCGCCTTCGCTTTCACTTTGCCGCTCGTGGAAACGGTAGCTACGGAAGACTTGGACGTGCTCCAGCTCGCTTTGGAGCCGGTGAGCTTTGTTCCATCATAGGTCAACGTAATCGTTTCCGAATCCCCTTTTTTCAGGCTCAGGCTGGTGTCGTCCGCTTCCAGCAGGCTGCTGCCTTTGTCGCCTACCGTAACCTCGATTTCGACTTTTTCACCTTTGTACGTAGCCGTAATCGTTGCGGTCCCTTTCTTTTTCGCTGTGACAACGCCATCGTCGTCAACAGTCGCTACAGATGATTTGGATGTTTTCCACTCTGCTTTGGAGCCGTTGAGCTTTTCGTCGTCATAGCGGAGGGTAATCGTTTTTTCCTGGCCTTTTTTCATCTTCAGCTTAGTCTCGTTTGCTTCCAGCAAAGCCGAGCTGCCGTTGTCGACGCTGACTTCGATTTCTACCTTGTAGCCTTTGTATTCCGCTGTGATGGTTGCCGTACCTTTGGCTTTCGCCGTGATGACCCCATCCGATACAGTTGCTACGGAAGATTTGGATGTTTTCCAGGTTGCTTTCGATCCAGCGAGCTTTTCATCATCATAGGTGAGCTTGATCGTTTCTTTCTCGCCTTTTTTCAGCGAAATTTTGCTCTCATTGGCTTCGAGCTTGCCGGATTGATTGCCGGACACTTTCACGTTAATTTTGATGGACTTTCCTTTGTACTCAGCCGTTATAACTGCGGTACCGTTTGCTTTCGCCGTAATTTCGCCTCTTTTTACCGTCGCCACCGATTCATCAGAAGATACCCAGTATGCATCGAGGCCGGAAAGCGCTTTGCCTCCGTATTGGAGGGAAACCGTTTTCGTGTCGCCTTTTTTCAGGCTTACCGAAGTGCTGGATGCTTCCAATGTCGGCTCTTTGATGACGGAAGCGCGGATGCGGATCGAATCGCCGTTGTATTTCCCGTTAATGATGACCATGCCTGTCTTATATCCGGTTACGACTCCATTGCGAACCGTTGCGATCGAGCTGTTGGAAGTTGTCCAGCTTACAAGCGCGCCATCCAGCGGGCGGCCATTGTATGTAACTTTCAAGGTCAGCGGCTGCCCGATGGTTACCTCCGCATAATACGAGCTTGCCTCAAGGCCGCTTGCATCGGCTTTCGCTACATAGCTGCTCGCAGCTTGGGCTGTGGATACTTGTGCAGACGCAATGCCCGTTACGGAAAACTGAACGGCGCAAATAGCTGCGACAGCGAGTGAGACGTTTTTCATTACCTTGCTTTTTGTCAGCTTCATGTTTTACCCTCCACATTGTTTCCTTCACCGAGTAAGACGAATGAAATGGAAAAATGTCACATTAAATCACAAGTTTTTTAGAAAAACATTTGTTTTTCTAAAAAACTTTAATTTAGCGCGAAAGGCAATCGTTTCTTTCGTTTGGCAACACAGGCTGATCGGACTTGTGGCTTATGCCGGAAAAAAGAAAAAATGCCTTCCAGCCTATGCCTGGAAGGCGAATGATGATGCTTGGAGGAGTTTCATCGCGTCGAGTACAGTACATTGTACGCAGGTGCGGTGACCCTTGCTGTAGACATATCCCCATTATCCAGGTAGCCTGGAGCCCGTTTTTTTAAAAAGCCCCCACAAAATGCTCGATCGTCGTCGCTGCTTGCTCGCCATCGGCCGAGGCGGGCTGGAAAATGGCGACGACGTCAAAGCGAATGGACGGCACATGCCGCGACTGCGCCTGCAAATAAGCGACAGCCAGCTCACGCAGCTTCTGTCTTTTCCTCCACGTCACGGATTCGGCAGCCGTGCCGCAGGCAAGACTGCTCCTGGTGCGCACCTCTACAAAGACAAGCGTTTCGCCATCCTGGGCAATCAGGTCAATCTCGCCCTGTCTCGTGCGTATATTTTGCGCGACGATCTCGTACCCTTTTTGCAGCAAATAACGCTTCGCGAGCTGCTCGCCTTTTTGTCCGAGAAGTCTGCGGCGGTTGCTCATCTTTTGGCTCCCCCTTTGTCCAGGCGGTACACGAAAGCGAGCACTTCCGCCACTACCTGATACAGCTCAGAGGGAATCTGCTGGTCTAAATCCAGCTTCCCCAGCACTTCTACGAGAGAAGGGTCTTCCTGAATAGGGATGTCGTGCTCCTTGGCCGTTTTCAGCATGTTCTCGGCAACGAAGCCTTTCCCCTTTGCGACCACTTTTGGCGCTTCCATGGCGCCAGCCTGGTATTTGAGGGCTACAGCCTGCTTGCGCTTGTTGTCAGGGGTGCCGGATTGGTTCATACGCGCACATCCATCCCTTTGTAATCGGCAAAAATCGCTCCTTTGGCCTGGCTCGCTCCCGGCTTGCTGCTCTGCCTGTCGGGAACTGGCTGAATGCGCATGGCGGACAAATGATAGCCCACGTCGTGCAATTGCTTCGCAAACTGCTCCTTCGTCCCCTGGGCCAGTGCTTCCAGCCAAGGAGAATCATTGAAGATTTGCAGGTTGACGATCCGGTTCACAATTCCGACGTCGATCATCGTCGTCCCCATGCCTTTCAGCTCCAGATGGAAAAACAAGCGGCAGTTTTCCGGGTCCAGCTTGCCGCTTCCCTGCTTTTTCGATTCGATCTGCACAAAAGCCGTCTCCTCGCCATCTGCCTGGCGAATCGGAATTTGCAGCACGATTTGCGACAAGGTGTGACTGCCTGGCTGGACCATCATCAACTGCTGTCCGGTGACTTGCTGCAGCAACTGATCGGCTGCCTCGCGCAGCGCAGTCGGCACTGATTGCGCAGGCGCCTGACTGATCTGCAAAAGCAACGATTTCACTGTTTCGAGCTGCTTGCGCGCTCCCGGATCGGCTTGTTGCTGTCCAAGCGCCTGGCCCATCAATTCGCGTTCATGGTTGATGCCCAAGTGTCGAAACAGTTCGACGAGCGGGTTGGCGGAGGGCGAGCCTGTTACAGTCCCCGTCACAGGCGGCTGCACTGCGCCATTCGCCTGTTGTCCGCCGGGGGTGGCGATTGGCCTGGCTGTAGCGGGAAGCTCGATATTTGGCCCCTGATTTTGCTGGGGAAAAAGTCCAGACGGCTGCTGGCTGTTTTTCGTCCCTTCCAAAGCTGCTCCCGCTGGAAAAGCGGAGCTTGTCTGCTCAGGCACAGCTCTCGCTTGGCGCATGGCATTTGCCGAAGCTGCGCTGGAAGGCGCTTCACCCGCCCCTGCGAGTGGCACAGCACCTGGCAGGCTGGTCGCTTTTCCCGTACCGTCAGACGGCTGACTGGCTGGCACTTGCGCTCCCGCCGCCTGTAGTCCGATTGATCCGGGAGCTACAGAAGCGTTGGACGCCGTCCCTTGCGCGTTTGAAGAAAGCGCTTGGAGAGTGGACTGGCTGGCATTGCCTGCCGCCGCTTGCGCTGTGCCTTGACTGGTTGCATTTCCTTGCGCGACTGGTTTGGTGGAGACAGCCGCACCTTCCGCGCTTTCCGCTGTCGGCAGCAACAACGGCAGCGCAGCCAGCTTTTCTTTCAGTTGGCCGACCACTTGCCGAACATCCGCGCTCATCGCGCCAGACGGTGCCCCTGTGCCGGAAGCGGAAGGCTGTCCAGGCTGCTTGGCGGCATTTTCCTCCTGGTTCAAAAACAACGTCGCTTCCTGCAAAAACTGCTGAATCGCCTGGCCCAGCGGTTTGCCGGACACAAACGCCTTCAGTCCCGAAACCGAATCTGGCGTCAGCGGCAAATTCCGCTTCATCGCCAAAAGAAACGCATCGACTGTGCTGTCATCCATCCCGATGCGCTGCGCCACCTGCGAAAAAGCCTGGGCGATTTCCTTGGTGACAGGCAAATTGGCGTTCACGAGCGCCTGTACGATTGCCTTGCTTTCTTTTGTCTCCGCAATGCCGAGAGAACGCATCAAGCTTTCCAGCGATGCTTCCTTTCCTGTCGCTTCCGCAGACGTGTCCAGCACTTTCAAGGTTACGACTCCGTTCGAAGGCTGAACCTGCAGCCACGCCTTTTGACCCGCTTCGAGATTCGCCTCCAGCTTGGCCTGAACCTGCATTCCGCCGATCTGGACCAGCGCCATTTGGTCCGGATAATGCTTGACCACCGTGCCTTTGAATACTTGTCCGGGCGTCAGCTCTACCGGCTTGACGTTTGCCGAAGGTGTCTTTTGCACGAAAGACGACATGATTTGCGACGTGGATAACATGGACTCCCCTCCTTCGAAAGTGCTAAGCAGTTGGTCAGGCTTGTTCTTTCACCCCGGTAAAGGTCATACGGTGAAGCGGCGTCGGCCCGTATGCGGCAATCGCTGCGAGATGCTCGGCTGTACCGTAGCCCGCGTTTTTATCGAAGCCGTACTGCGGGTACTGTTTGGCGTACTCAGCCATCATCCTGTCTCTCGTCACTTTTGCCACGATGGACGCTGCTGCGATCGATACGCATTTCGCATCGCCGCCAATGATCGGGATTTGCTTGCAGGACACCCCTGTCAGTTGCACAGCGTCAATCAAAAGCACATCAGCGGGCACTCCGGCGTCTTCGATGGCTGCCTTCATCGCTTCCTTGGTAGCGTTCAAAATATTGATCGCATCGATCCGCCGAGCATCGACCATGCCGATTCCGACCGCAACGGCATCCCGCATAATTACCTCGTAAAACGCCTCGCGCGTAGCTACCGGAACCTTTTTGGAATCGTTCAAGCCTGGCAAATAAAAATCTTTCGGCAAGCAAACGGCACTCGCCACGACAGGCCCGGCCAAAGGCCCGCGCCCTACCTCGTCCACCCCAAAAACGTGCTGGTGCCCGTCGGCATAGAGTGCGCGTTCATATGTACTCATCTCGGTCCACAGTTGCTGAAGCTTGGCCTGGCGAGCCTTCGCGGCTTCTACCTGCTTCGCCAGCGCCTGCACGCCTGCCCGTTTGTCCGCTTGCAAACATTGTAAAAAATCACTAGGTACCTCGTCCAATTTTTCGATCGCCATCCGTATTTCTTTTATCGACATATCCGCCAGATTCATTGACTCATTTCTCCTTCTTACGAAAAAAACCGTCTATCAGCAATCGATAGACAGGCTTTTCGTGTGCGTGTGCGGCAAAACGTTACGCTATTCCATAAGCGAGAGCGGCTTGCCGATCGGTTCGTCCATTTCCCAGTCAATCGGGCGTTCCACGGAGATCGGCCCGAGCTTCCCTGAGCGCAGCTCGCGCAAAAAGATTTCCGCCGCTTTGTCGTAATCGATGTTGCCGCCCGAAATGAGGCAGCCGCGCTTTTTCCCGATTTCCTCCAGCATGGCGATGCGATCGTCCGGCAGCTCCTTCAGCTTGAAACGCTCGATCAAGCGTTCCGGATAGTAGTGCATCATATAGCTGATGACAAACAGCGCTACCTCTGTAAAGTCAATCAGCTCGTCCTTGATCGCACCGCTCGCCGCCAAGCGCAATCCAACCATCTGGTCTTCAAACTTGGGCCAGAGAATCCCCGGCGTATCGAGCAGTTCAAGCGTGTCGCCCATCTTCACCCACTGCTGCGCCTTCGTGACGGCCGGGCGGTCGCCCGTTGCCGCTACCGAGCGCTTGGACAGACGGTTAATCAGCGACGATTTTCCGACGTTGGGGATTCCTAAAATCATGATGCGGATCGCGCGTCCTTGCATTCCGCGTTCGCTGCGCTTCGCCAGCATGTCTGCCGCCAGCTCCTTGCACAGCTCAGGCAGTTTGTTTACGCCTTTTCCGCTCAAGGCATCAATCGGCAGCGTGCGAATGCCCTCTTTGCGGAAATAGGCAATCCATTCTTCTGTCGCCTTCTCGTCTGCGAGATCGGCTTTGTTCAGCAAAATTAATCGTGGCTTGTCACTGACAATCTCGTCAATCATCGGATTCCGGCTGGAAAGGGGAAGCCGCGCATCGAGAAGCTCGATCACCACATCAATCAATTTCAGCTTTTCCGTAACTTGCCGGCGCGCCTTGGCCATATGTCCGGGAAACCATTGGATCGTCATGTTGTCTCACCTACCTTGAAGCTATTGCGATTATCTCGTCATGCGAATGCTTGCAATCGGCCAGAACGTAAACTCCGCTCTGCCAACCACCGTGCTGACAGCGACAGGACCGATGGCCCGGCTGTCATGGCTGTTCGGACGGTTGTCGCCCATTACAAAAATGTGGCCTGCCGGTACCGTGACGGGTGGGAAGTCGTTCGTAAAATAGGGCTCTCCCTGTTGTTTCGCCTGTTCCTTATGTTGTGCAAGATATGGCTCTTCAACCATGTTGCCGTTGATGTAGAGCTGATCGCCTTTCACCTCGACGGTATCTCCCGCCACAGCGATGACGCGCTTGATGTAGTCGCGCGTTTTCTCTGCGTGAAACACGATGATGTCACCCGGCTTCGGCTCCTGCAAATAGTAAATGGCCTTGTTGACGACCAGTTTTTCGCTGTTATGTAACGTCGTTTCCATGGACTCGCCCTCGACAATAAACGGGGCAAACAAAAAGGTTCGAATGAGAAAAGCGAGAATCAAGGCAATGCCGAGCGCCTTCGTCCATTCCCATAGCTCATTTTTTTTCGTGCGACCGGAGGATACTTCTTCGTTCATCACTTACGCCCTCCCAAGCTGGCTCGTCCAACCCTGTAAATGGAAAAAAGAGGCCTGGCAAGCAGACCAGTCCCCTTTTCAAGCGCTTCGCTTATCGACGAATTTCTTTAATACGAGCTGCTTTACCTACGCGATCGCGCAGATAGTACAGTTTCGCACGACGTACTTTACCATGACGCACGATTTCGATCTTCTCGATCTTAGGCGTGTGTACTGGGAACGTACGCTCAACACCTACGCCGTAAGAAATCTTACGAACAGTAAATGTTTCGCTGACACCTGTACCGCGACGGCGAATCACTACGCCTTCGAACAGCTGAATACGCTCACGCTGACCCTCGATAACCTTAACGTGTACACGAACAGTGTCACCAGGTCGGAACGCAGGAATATCCTGTTTCAATTGCTCTTTTTCCAATTCACGGATAACTTGGTTCATTTCAATTCCCTCCTTCCGATAGACGTTCTTACTCGTCTCGCCAGTTTGGCCCGGTCACCCATCAGGGACCGAATTACGAGTAGCGGACCGCCTTAGTCAGCGGGCAAAATTGCCACAAGAAGTATATTAACATAGTAGGCAGGAAACTACAAGGCCTGTTCTACAATTTTCCTTCCATGTTTTGCTCCTGCTCAAGCTCTGCCAGCAGCTTTTTCATTTCGTCTGTCAGCTCAAGCTTCGCCAAGAGATCGGGACGGCGCGCCTTCGTTCGGCGCAACGATTCTTTCAGGCGCCAGCGCTCGATGTTGGCATGGTGGCCGGAGAGCAAAATATCCGGGACCCTCCAGCCGCGAAACTCCGCCGGCCGCGTATAGTGCGGGTATTCGAGCAACCCGGTCGAAAACGAATCCTCGACGGCTGACGTCTGGTTTCCCAGAGCACCCGGCTGCAAGCGCACGACACTGTCGATCACGACCATCGCGGCCAGCTCGCCGCCTGTCAGCACGTAATCGCCAATCGAGATTTCATCCGTGACCAAATGCTCGCGGATGCGCTCGTCATAGCCTTCGTAATGGCCGCAGATGAACACGAGATGCTCCTCCTGGGCCAGCTCCTCGGCCAGCTTTTGGTTGTACGGCACGCCTTGCGGGCACATGAGGATCACACGCGGCTTCTTTTCCCCTGCGAGCGCCTCTACCGCCCGAAACAACGGCTCGGGCTTGAGCACCATGCCCCCGCCGCCGCCGTATGGCGTATCGTCAACCGTGCCATGCTTGCTCTCGGAAAAATCGCGAAAGTTGGTGACGTGAAAGTCGACCAGCTCCTTCTCGCGGGCTTTTCCCAAAATGCTGCTGGACAAGACGCCCGCAAACATTTCGGGAAACAGCGTAAAAATGTCAATCCGCATCAGAAGTACCTCCTACAGCAAGCCTTCCATCAGATGGCAAACCACGCGTTTGTTGGCGATGTCCACTTCCTTGATGCAATCATCGATAAACGGCAGCAAAATCTCTCCGCGCCGCCCTTTTACGACCCACACATCGTTTGCTCCCGGCTGCATCACATCGACGATTTTTCCGAGCTCTTCCCCTTCGTCCGTAACGACTTCGCAGCCGATCAACTGATGGATGTAAAACTCGTCCTCTTCCAGCTCCATCAGCGCGTCTTCCGGAATTTTCAGCTCGCCGCCCTTGTATTTTTCGATGTCGTTAATGTGTCCATAACCCTCGAAGCTCAAAATCTCAAAGTCTTTATGGGCGCGACGAGTCGCGATTTTCAGCTTCACTGGCTCGGAAAGAGACGGGTGAAACAAAAACAGCTCGCTGCCTTTGCGAAACCGTTGATCGGGAAAATCCGTCGTCGAGGTTACGCGCACTTCTCCCTTGAGCCCGTGCGTATTGACCAGCTTGCCCACCGTGTAAAACTTTTGGTTGCCCAAGCGTATTCACTCCTTCTATTCATCGGCTGCATGTCCTGCCGTTTGTCGAATCTCATGCACTCGTCCATCTTTTATCATGATTTCCGTTCCTGCCATGATTTCATCCCAAACATCGCCTACTTGGATTGTGACGGGACTTTGCACAGTCTGATAATCCATCTCACTGCCTTCGGGAAGACTCTCCGCCTGCTGCAAGGCAAAAGAGATTTGGGCGATTTTTTCCTTGCGCCGCCGCTCTTCCTGGGCAATCTTTTCTTGCGCGAGCGCATATGTATCCGCAGACTTTTTCTTCGCTTCGGCCAATATTTTTTTCGATTGGAACTGCCATTGCTCCCATTCTTCGCGCTGCTGGCGAAGCTGTCTGCTGTACTGGTCAATCAGCACAGCGCGGGATGCTTCTGTCATGATGAGTTTGACCTGTACCGACCGAAAAATCGTGAGCATGTCCTGTCACTCCTTTCGACGTATCAGTTCATATCAACCAAAAAAGACTGGGAAAGCTCCCAGCCTTTTTGTCAAACAATCTCAACCGTAACGCGCTTGTCCGTTTCCACGGATGCCGCCATCACGACAGTGCGCAGGGCTTTGGCGATCCGTCCTTGCTTGCCGATGATCTTCCCCATATCATCAGGGTGCACCGACAATTCAAAGACGAGAGTGCGCTCTTTGTCCACTGCATTCACACGAACCTCATTCGGATGATCGACGAGAGCTTTAGCGATCGTTTCGACCAGCGCTTTCATCATCAGACCTCCAGATGACCGACTTATTTGCCGTATTTGGTTTCGTGCACTTTTGCGAGAACGCCTTCTTTGGAGAGAAGGTTACGAACGGTATCAGTCGGAGCTGCACCATTCAGGATCCATTGTACCGCTTTTTCGGTATCAATTTTCACCACTGCCGGTTGAGCAACCGGATTGTAGTAACCGATTTCTTCAATGAAACGGCCATCGCGTGGGGAACGGGAGTCAGCTACTACTACACGGTAGAAAGGAGCTTTCTTGGAACCCATGCGTTTCAGACGGATTTTAACTGCCATGTTGTGTCACCTCCTGTATGGATCAACGCGAGATAAACATCTGCGTTGGTGCTACTATATCTGAACCATCGCGCTGTCTGACAAGTCAGCGGCGCGAAGAGATCATGCCTCTTTACTTGAACGGTGGTTTGAAATTGAAGGGGAAGTTCATGCCGCCTTGGTTGTTTCCTCCGCCTTTGCCCATGAACGGCAGTCCGAAGCCGCCTTTTTTCTTCGACTTCTTGACCATCTTGTCGGCGACGCCCGTGAATTGCTTCATCATTTTTTTCATTTCCTCGAACTGCTTGATGAACCGATTCACTTCCTGAATGCTCGTGCCGCTTCCGCTCGCAATGCGCTTGCGGCGGCTGGCGTTCAAGAGATCGGGGTTGGCACGCTCTGCCTTGGTCATGGATTTGGCGATTGCTTCCACGCGGGCAATCTGCTTCTCGTCCACGTTCATTTTGCCTTTCATCTTGTTCATTCCGGGCAGCATGCCGAGAATGTCCTCAAAAGGCCCCAAATTGCGCAACTGCTGCATGGAATCCAGGAACATGTCGAAGGTAAATTCCCCTTGACGCATCTGGCGCTCCATGTCGCGCGCTTTTTCTTCATCCACGGACGCCTGCGCCTTTTCGATCAGGCTGAGTACATCACCCATTCCCAAAATGCGGGAAGCCATGCGATCCGGATGGAACGGTTCGAGCGCATCCAGCTTTTCACCCATCGCCGCGAACTTGATCGGCTTGCCAGTGACAGCTTTGACGGATAGTGCCGCACCGCCTCGGGTATCCCCGTCGAGCTTGGTGAGAACCACGCCAGTCAGTTCGAGCTGGCTGTTGAAGCTCTCCGCCACATTGACGGCGTCCTGACCTGTCATCGCGTCCACGACGAGCAAAATCTCATCGGGCTTGGCAACTTCGCGAATTTGCTTCAACTCGTCCATCAACGCTTCATCAATATGCAGGCGACCTGCCGTATCGAGAATCACAACGTCGAGGTGATTGGCTTTCGCGTGTTCAATCGCTTGCCGAGCGATGTCAACAGGACTGACTTGATCTCCGAGAGTGAAAACGGGAACATTCAGTTGCTCCCCCAAAACTTGTAGCTGCTTGATCGCAGCCGGACGGTAAATGTCGGCTGCCACCAGAAGCGGCTTCTTGTTTTGCTTTTGCAAATACTTGGCCAGCTTACCAGTCGTGGTCGTTTTCCCCGCCCCTTGCAAACCCGCCATCATGATGACGGTCGGCGGACGGTGCGCCATCGTCAACTGAGCTACGCTGCCACCCATCAGGGCGACCAGCTCTTCGTTCACGATTTTGATAACCATTTGACCTGGCGTCAGGCTTTTCATGACTTCCTGGCCGACTGCGCGCTCTTTGACGCGAGCGACGAAGTCTTTTACTACTTTGAAGTTAACATCTGCTTCCAGCAGGGCAAGGCGGACTTCCCGCATCGCCTCGTTGACGACGGTTTCGTCGATCTTTCCTCTGCCGCGCAGTTTGTCAAATGCGTTTTGCAGCCGATTGGCCAAGCTTTCAAACGCCATGCGAGCCCTCCTAATCCATCTCTGACAGTTGGTGGAGCAAAGTATTCAGCTCGTCTCTTGTCTCGCTCTCTGCAAGCCCATTTACAAGCTCATTCATTCGTGCCAGCACTTCCATCCGCTTCTCGTGGCGCTGTGCCAGATTAAGCTTCTGATCGTATTCGAACAACTGCTTTTCTGCCCGCTTGATGTGGTCGTAAACAGCTTGTCGGCTGACCTCGTGCATTTCCGCGATTTCTCCGAGCGACAAGTCATCCAGATAGTACAGCTCCAGATATTCTCGCTGCTTGCCCTTGAGTAGCGGTGCATAAAAGTCAAACAAGAGATTGACTTGATTGGTCTTTTCTAACATGAAACCAATCCTTTGCTGTGAGGTACTCGTTTCGAAACTGTAAAGGCTTTTTCTTTACAGCACGTAGATTATAGTACCTAATTCTACACCTAGTGTCAAGGTTTTTTATTGACATCTTTTTTTGCGTTCCAGACATTATGATATTACGCGTTTTCCTGCTCTTCGGCTTCCTCTTTTTGGATCAATCCGGCAAACAGCGCATGCACAAACTGCTCGGGATCGAACTGCTGCAGATCGTCCATCTTCTCGCCGAGGCCGACGTATTTGACCGGGATGTTCAGCTCGTTGCGGATCGCGATGACGATGCCGCCCTTCGCCGTACCGTCGAGCTTGGTCAGGACTAGGCCGGTCACTCCGGCGGACTGGCCGAAAGTCTTCGCCTGGGACAGCGCGTTTTGCCCAGTCGTGGCGTCGAGGACGAGCAACACTTCATGCGGCGCGCCAGGCAGTTCGCGCTGCAACACGCGGTGCACCTTCGCCAGCTCCTCCATCAGATTGACCTTGTTTTGCAAACGTCCGGCCGTATCGCACAAAAGCACGTCGACCTTGCGCGATTTGGCGGCCTGGATGGCGTCGTAAATGACCGCTGCCGGATCGGAGCCTTGCTGCTGTTTGATGACGTCAACGCCGACGCGCTCGCCCCATACCTCCAACTGCTCGATCGCGGCTGCCCGGAACGTGTCGCCTGCGGCCAGCAGCACGTTTTTTCCCTGCTGCTTGAACATGTGCGCCATTTTTCCGATCGTCGTCGTTTTGCCGACTCCGTTTACGCCGACGAACAAAATGACATTCAGCCGTCCGTCCTCGACGTTGAGCGCGGTGTCTGCCGCCTCGTCGTTTTTCAGCAGGGCCACGAGCTTCTCCGACAAAATCGGCTGCAAGTCCATGGCGTTTTCGATTTTTTGCTTGCGCACTTCTGTCCGCAAATCGTCAATCAGCTCCATGACGGTGTTGACGCCGACATCGGACGTAATCAAAATTTCTTCCAGCTCATCGAAGAAATCGTCGTCGATTTTTTTGTAGCGGCGGACCAGATCCTCCACTTTTTCTACCAGCAAATCTCTCGTTTTCGCCAGTCCATCCGTAAACTTCTGGGTTACTTCTTCGGATTTTTGGACGATCGCGTCACGAAGGCGCTTGAAAAAGCTCATGTTCATCTTCCTTTGCGGATAATCTTGTCAAAAGCTCGCATGAAGTCGAGCTTCGGCTGTATGCTCGTTTCTATTGCTTGCGGGCACTGACGATGCTGCGGCGAATTACGAGGCAGACTCGACGAATTTGTCGCTGTCCTCCAGCTTGACCGAGACCAGCTTGGACACGCCGCCCTCCTGCATCGTGATCCCGTACAAAACGTCTGCGCTCTCCATCGTGCCTTTGCGGTGCGTCACGCAAATGAACTGCGTCTGGCTGCTGAACTGCTGCATGTACTCGGCGAAGCGGTTGACGTTTGCCTCATCTAATGCCGCCTCCACTTCGTCAAGCACGCAAAATGGCACAGGCTTGACGCGCAGGATGGCAAAGAGCAGAGCCATCGCGGTCAGCGCGCGCTCGCCCCCGGAGAGCAGAGCCAGATTTTGCAGCTTTTTGCCCGGCGGCTGCGCCACGATGTCGATCCCGGTTTCGAGCAGATTGTCCGGATTGGACAAGAGCAAATCGGCCCGTCCCCCGCCGAACAACTGCACAAACACGTCGCGGAACTGCTCGGAGATCGCCTCAAACGTCTCCTTGAAGCGGCGCGACATCTCTGCGTCCATCTCCTGAATCACCTGGTAGAGCATGTCTTTTGCTTCATTCAAATCGGCTTCCTGCGCGCTTAAAAACTGCTGGCGCTCAGACAAGCGCTCGTATTCCTCAATCGCCCCGAGGTTGACCGTGCCGAGTGCGGCAATTTGCTTTTTGAGCTGGGCGACGATTTGCGTCTCCGCTTGCAACTCACCGCGCGGCGGGTATTTTTGCTTCGCCAGATCGTAGCTCATTTCGTATTCTTCGGAGAGTTTATTCAACAGGTGGTCAAGCTCCACCTCGCCGCGGTTGACCTTGACTTCCTCCTGATGGAGCTTCTCTTCCAGCGCTTTGACCTCGCGGCGAATTTCTTTTACCTGCACTTCCACCTGCTCCTGCTTGTGGAAAAGCGTCGCCCGCTCGTTGCGGCGTTCGGCAATCAGTCCGGCTACCCGTTCCTTGTCCTGACGCAGCTCGGCGATGCGCTGATCGAGCTCAAGCCCGGACGATTCGTTCGTGCGCTCCAACTCGTCGAGTGCGGCGAGGTTCGCGTTTTGCTCTTCCCATTCGCGCTGGAGCAAGCTTTTTTGTTCGATCAGGCGCTCCGTCTGCTCCAGGCGGGACTGGTGTTCCTGTTTCACCTGGGCATTCAGCACTTTCAGGCTGGTAATTTTCTGGTTCATTTCTTCCTTGGATTCCAACTGCTCCTGGCGCTTGGCCTCGGCTTCGGCGATCAGCTCGCTCAGCTTTTGCTCTTCTTGCTCCAGGACGGCCAAGTCCGCTTGAAGCTGCTCCTCTTTGCGCAACGCTTCTTCCATCTCTTTCTGGTAGGCGGCAATATCTTGCTCTACCAGCTTGGCCCGCTCGCCCAGCGAACGTCCCTCTGCTTCGGTTTGCTGCAAGAGGCCCTTGACTTCCTGCTCCTTCAACCGCAGCGCTTCGCCTTCCGAGCGGAGCGCTTCCTGTTCTTCTTCCATACGGCGAAGCTGTTCGGCCAGTTGCTCCATTACGGTAGTATGTCCAGAAATTGCCTCTTCGATTTCGCGCATTTGCGCTTCGAGCTCTTCTGCCTGACGGTTGCGGCCGAGCAGGTTGGCGCTGTTTTTCTTCAGGGCGCCCCCTGTCATCGAACCGCCCGCGTTGACGATATCGCCTTCGAGCGTCACGACGCGGTAGCGATAGCCGAGCGTGCGGGCGACGCGGTTTGCCTGCTCCAGCTTTTCCGTCACGATGACGTTGCCGAGCATGCTCTCCAAAATCGGGCGGTACGCTTCCTCAAACGAAACCAGCTCGCTGGCGATCCCGACAACGCCGCTTTCTTTTGCCAACTGCTGACGGTCGTTTGCCTGCAAGGTGCGCGGCCGGATGACATCCAGCGGCAAAAAGGTGGCGCGGCCTGCATTGTGCTGCTTCAAATAAGCAATCGCGGCTCGCCCTGCCGCCTCGTTATCGACGACGACGTTTTGCAGCGCCCCGCCCAAGGCGACCTCCATCGCCGTTTCGTACTGCTGCGGCACGACGACCAGCTCGGCGACCGCGCCGTGGATGCCTTTGAAGCCCCGCTCGCGTGCCTTGAGAATTTCTTTTACCCCTTGCTGGAATCCGGCAAATTCGGACTGCATCTCTTTGATGAGGTCCAGGCGGGACTTCGCCGCTTCTCTTTTTTGCTCGGACTGGCGCAGCTCCCGACGCACCTGTTCCATGCGCGCTTGTCCATCGCGCAGGCCGTCCATCAACTGCTTGTAGCGGGTAACCGTATCCTGAATGGTCTGATCGATCTGGGTCAGTTGCTCCTGCAGCTCGGCCATTCTCACCTGGCGCTGCACCTCTTCCAGCTCCAACTGTTCCTTGCCGGCCAGTTGGCGGTCGACGCGCGCCTGCGATGTCTGCACAAGCTGCTGCTGATGGCGGATTTCGTTGCGCAGGTTGGCCATTTCGTTCAGCTTTTCAAAATAATCGCCTTTCAACCGTTCCACATCGTCTGTCAACGACTGCACCATGGAGAAAAACTGCCCTTCAGCCTCCTGCAACGATGCATGGGCTTCCGCCATCCTCCGATCGGCTTCCTTGGCGCGCTCCTGCTCTTCGGCAAGCTCCGCTTCCAGCGCGTGCTGCTTCTCTGTCAGCCTGTGCATCTGCTCCATCGTCTGCTGGCGATTGGCGCTCAAATTGCGCATCCGCTCGCGCAATACTTCGCGCTGGCCTTCTACCTTTTCCGTCTCCTCGCTCACCGTCAAGAGAACGTGTTGCAGTTCCTCGATCGACTGGTCGATTTGCGTGACCGAAAAACGGGCCTGCTCCAGATCGGCTTCGTGCTTGGCCGCTTCCGTCGTCTGCCTCATCAAAAGCTCGCGAAGCTCCTGCACGCGCTGCGTCGCGGCCTCCCATTTGCTGTGGGCCGCCTCGATCTGCTGCACGTACAGCGCGACTTCGTGCTCGACCAGCTTGCGGTGCAGCTCTTTGTACGTCTTCGCCGTCTCTGCCTGCTCCTGCAGCGGTCCGATCTGTTCGGTAATTTCGCTGACGATATCGTGGATGCGGATGAGGTTTTGCTCGGTGTCATCGAGCTTTTTCTCCGCCTCGCGCTTGCGGGTCTTGTACTTGACGATGCCCGCCGCTTCTTCAAAAATGCCGCGGCGATCTTCCGACTTCGTGCTGAGAATTTCTTCGATTTTTCCCTGGCCGATAATGGAGTACGCTTCTTTTCCCAGCCCCGTATCCATGAACAGCTCCATAATGTCCTTCAAGCGGCATGATCTGTTGTTTATGTAATACTCACTGTCACCGGAGCGGTAGACTCTGCGCGTGATGGAAACCTCCGAATATTCCACGTCGAGGGAACGATCCGTATTGTCCAAGGTGAGCGTCACTTCGGCAAAGTTCACTGGCTTGCGCTTGTCGCTGCCCGCGAAAATAATGTCCTCCATCTTCGCTCCGCGCAGCGACTTGGCACTCTGTTCTCCGAGCACCCAGCGGATCGAGTCGGAAACGTTGCTCTTGCCGCTTCCGTTCGGACCGACTACCGCTGTCACTCCTGGTACGAACTCCAATTCCGTCCTGTCGGCAAACGATTTGAATCCTGCCAGCTCCAGGCGTTTCAAATACATACTTACGGTCCTCCTTACCAAACCAACCTAATCTGCCCGTGACGCACGGCCGTCCGCAAGCGGACAAAGAGGCGCACGGCATGAATCGGATGGTACCCGAAAAGAGCCCCTGTATCAGACAGGAGCTACTCCACTGCGAGCCTTCGTGGTCATATCGAAATAAGTGTATCATAGAAAGCTGTCATCACGCAGTATTTTCCCGGCTTTTCCAAGCGGGAACAAAGAAAGCTACACCACCTGCGCCCGCAGATGATGCAGCTCCCTTTTTCCGAGCCTTTATTTCTCCCCCAGCTTTACCAACGCCCGCGCGGCTGCCTGCTGTTCCGCTTCCTTTTTGGAACGGCCCGAGCCAATGCCAAGCGAACGATTGTTCAAAAGCACTTCCGATACGAACTCTCGATTGTGAGCTGGTCCTTTTTCTTCTACAATGCGATACTGGATGTCTCCCAGATTGTCCTGTTGAACAAATTCCTGCAACTGGCTCTTGAAGTCTGTTACCTGGGCAAACTCTCCCTTGTCGATTCTGGGGTAGACGTATTTTTCCATGAAGGAAAATACGGCATCCAGGCCCTGATCCAGATAGAGGGCACCAACAAAAGCTTCAAATACGTCCGCTAGCAAGGCAGGTCGCTGACGTCCGCCAGTCAACTCTTCCCCTTTTCCCAGCAAAACGAGATCGCCAAAATTCAGCAGTTCAGCAAATTTAACCAGAGAAGGCTCACAGACAATCGCTGCCCGCAGCTTCGTCATTTCGCCTTCGCTCATCTTCGGAAAAGTTTTGTATAAAAACTGGGAAACAGTCAACTCAAGCACAGCATCTCCCAAAAACTCCAGCCGTTCGTTGTCTGATATTCGTTTGCCGCGTTGCTCGTTCACGTAGGAAGAATGGGTGAATGCCTGCCGCAGAACGCTCTCATCGTGAAAGCGAAAGCCTATCTTCTCTTGCAGCTGTGCAAAATTCATCACCCTCACCACCATTCCAGGAGACTGCCTACTTTTTCTCTCAGTAGGGCTCATTTATGCTTCGTATCGCTTCAGGATCACCGTTGCATTATGACCGCCGAATCCAAACGTGTTGGAAACAGCCACATGGACGGTCGCCTTGCGCGCATGGTTAGGAACATAGTCGAGATCGCATTCCGGATCAGGGTTTTCCAGGTTGATCGTAGGAGGAAGCACCTGATCGCGCAGGGCAAAAGCGGTCGCGATTGCCTCGATGCCGCCTGTCGCTCCGAGCAAGTGGCCTGTCATCGACTTGGTCGAGCTGACAGCCAGCTTGTAAGCGTGTTCGCCAAACACTTCTTTAATCGCCTGCGTCTCGGCGATGTCGCCCTGATCCGTAGAGGTTCCGTGTGCGTTGATGTAGCCCACCTCTGTCGGATCAATGCCTGCGTCACGCAGCGCATTTTTCATGCAGCGCGCAGCCCCTTCGCCACCTGGCGACGGAGAAGTGATGTGATGGGCATCCGCGCTCATGCCGTAGCCGATCACTTCCGCGATGATGTTCGCGCCGCGTTTTTTCGCGTGCTCCAGCTCTTCGAGGATCAGGACGCCCGCCCCTTCGCCCATGACGAAGCCATCGCGGTCTTTGTCAAACGGACGGCTCGCCTTTTGCGGCTCGTCGTTGCGCGTGGACATCGCTTTAGCCGAACAAAAGCCCGCAAACGCCATCGGACGAATTGTCGCTTCTGCACCGCCTGCGATCATCACATCCGCATGATCGAACTGGATCAAACGCAGAGCATCCCCGATTGCGTTTGTCCCTGTCGCACATGCGGTAATCGCGCTGGAAGTCGGTCCTTTTGCTCCGTATTGAATGGATACTGCACCGGAGGCCATGTTGGCAATCAGCATCGGAATGAAGAACGGACTCACGCGGCGTGGCCCTTTTTCCAACAGCACGGAATGCTGCTCTTCCCATGTAGACAGCCCGCCAATTCCGGACCCGATGTATACACCCACTCGTTCCGCATTTTCTGGCGTGATTTCCAGTTTCGCATCCTCTACCGCCATTTTGGCAGCAGCCAATCCAAACTGAACGAATCGGTCTGTACGTCGTATTTCTTTTTTGTCCATGTACAGCTCAGGGTTGAAGTCTTTCACTTCGCCCGCGATCTGCGTCGGATAATCCGTAGCGTCGAAAGCAGTCAGGCGGTCAATGCCTGATTTTCCTTCCAGCAAACTGTTCCAGAAGGTCTGCGCGTCATTTCCCACCGGGGAGACGACACCAACGCCAGTAATCACCACTCTTCGTTTCATTGCGATCACCTCTATATGAAAGTCAGCAGTCAGTTTCTTGCGTACACTTCATGCCTAACGTAACTTCCTGGTATGTATTCGGCGGCAATTGAAGGAGAAGTCCCGTATGGTACGGGACTTCCAACTGATGGATCTACTTGTGAGATTCTATGTATTTTACAACCTCACCAACAGAAGTGATCTTTTCAGCATCTTCGTCAGAAATCTCTAAATCAAACTCGTCTTCGAGTTCCATTACGAGTTCCACTACATCCAGGGAGTCAGCGCCCAGGTCTTCTTTGAAAGAAGCTTCCAAAGTAATCTTGGACTCATCTACACCCAGACGATCGACGATGATTTTCTTCACGCGCTCCAATGTATCTGCCATCTTGCTTCACCCCCTCTCCCGTATTATAGTAGATGAGCTTTCAAAAAACCAGTTTACATATACATGCCGCCATCCACATGCAAAGTTTGGCCTGTCATGTAATTGGCTGCGTCAGAAGCAAGGAACAGAACGACGGACGCAATGTCCTCTGTCTGGCCGAGACGAGCCAGCGGAATCTGGCTGATAAGGCCAGCTTTTACATCCTCCGGCAGCACGGCTGTCATTTCTGTATCAATAAATCCAGGCGCTACCGCGTTCACGGTGATGCCGCGGCTCGCCAGCTCGCGCGCGGCTGTCTTGGTCAGGCCGATGACGCCCGCTTTTGCCGCCACGTAGTTAGCTTGCCCCGCATTGCCGAGCACACCGACCACGGACGTAATGTTGATGATCTTGCCCGAGCGTTGCTTCATCATCGGACGAGTCGCGGCTTTCAGGCAGTTGAATACGCCTTTCAAGTTGGTGGCAATGACGTCATCCCACTCTTCTTCCTTCATGCGCATCAGCAAATTGTCGCGGGTAATCCCGGCGTTGTTGACGAGAATGTCGATCGAACCGAAATGGTCGAGCGCGGCCTTGAACATATCGCCCACTTCCTCGGCCGAAGAAACGTTGGCGCGAACCATGATCGCATCGCGGCCCAGCTCCTTGACTTTGGCAACGGTCTCGGCTGCTGCGGCTTCGCTTCCTGCGTAGTTCACCACGACATTCGCTCCTGCTTCGGCCAGCTTGAGTGCAATCGCACGGCCAATCCCGCGGGAGGCTCCTGTCACAAGCGCTGTTTTTCCTGTTAGCATAGTACCCCTCCGTTCAAAAGCTCAGTCAAGGATTCCATGTCCTGGACCGAAATGATCGTCGTATCGGCTGGCGCGATTTTTTTAATCAGTCCCGCAAGCACTTTGCCTGGTCCGATCTCCACGAACGTAGTCACGCCCGCTTCGACCATCCACTGTACCGAATCCTCCCACAAAACCGGAGCCGATACTTGCTGCACAAGCTGCTCGACGATCGTTGCCGCTTCGGTAACAGGGCGTGCCGTCACGTTTGCCACGACCGGGACGCTCGCTTCCTGGACTGTGACGCCTGCAAGCACCGCCTGCAATTTGTCTGCGGCTGGCTGCATCAGGCTGGAGTGGAACGGTCCGCTCACGTTCAGCGGGAGCACACGCTTCGCTCCTGCTGCCTTGGCCTTTTCGCCCGCCAGCTTGACGCCTTCGGCCGAGCCGGAGATGACGATCTGCCCCGGGCAGTTCATGTTCGCTGGCTGAACCGGATGCCCGGAAGCGGTTACTTCCTCGCACACGGCTTGCAGGGCTGCGCGCTCCATGTTCAAGACCGCTGCCATAGCGCCCTGGCCTGCCGGAACGGCTTCTTCCATGAATTGGCCGCGTGCCCGAACGACTTTGACCGTATCGGCAAAAGACAGCGCGCCTGCTGCCACCAGCGCCGAATATTCGCCCAGACTGTGGCCCGCCACGAAATCAGGCGTGTAATCCGGCAACTTTTCTTTCAAGGCTGCAAGCACAGCGACGCTCGCCGTCAAAATCGCCGGCTGCGTGTTCGCCGTCAGCTTCAACTCTTCTTCCGGGCCTGCAAAGCACAGACCGGAGAGCGAAAAGCCGAGCGCGGCATCTGCCGTTTCAAAAATGCGGCGGGCTGCTTCCGACTGCTCGGAAAGCGTCTGCCCCATCCCTACGAATTGCGAGCCTTGGCCCGGAAAAACAAATGCTACTTTCCCCACTACTGTCCGCTCCCTTCCGCTGGCGTGGTCGACCATTTCAGAAGCGTTGCTCCCCAGGTCAAGCCCCCGCCGAAACCTACGAGAATGACGTTGTCGCCTTCTTTTACCCGTCCCGCCGCGATCGCTTCGTCCAGCGCAACCGGAATCGACGCAGAAGACATGTTTCCGTAACGGTCGAGGTTGATCGCCACTTTGTCCTCAGACAAGCCGAAGCGTTGCACGGCAGAGTCGATAATCCGCTTGTTCGCCTGGTGCGGCACCAAAAGGTCGATGTTTTCCCGCTCGACTCCCGCTTTGGACAATACCGCTTCTGTCGCGGAGTTCATCACGCGCACCGCGAATTTGAAGACTTCGCCGCCTGCCATCGAGAGATAGTGCAGGTTGTTTTCGACCGACTCGCTCGAAGCCGGGATGCGCGAGCCGCCCGCAGGCAGGCACAGCAACTCTCCGCCTGCGCCGTCTGCGCCAAGCTCAAACGACTGGAAGCCAAAGCCTTCCCGCACTTCGCCGATCACAGCGGCACCTGCGCCATCCCCGAACAGCACACATGTGTTGCGGTCTTTGTAGTTCGTAATTTTGGACAGCGTCTCTACCCCGACGACCAGCACGTATTTGTAAAGTCCGTTGGCAATGAACTGCGCCGCTGTCGTGATGCCGTACAAAAAGCCTGTGCAGGCAGCCGATACGTCAAGCGCCGCTGCACGTTTTGCTCCTAGCTTTTCCTGCAGGATGCAGGCAGTCGACGGGAACATCATATCAGGCGTCACTGTTGCCACGATAATCATGTCGAGCTGCTCTGCGCTGATGTTGGCTCGCTCCAGCGCTTTTTTCGCAGCTTCATAAGCAAGATCGGAGGAAGCTTGCTCAGCCGAGCAAATGCGACGTTCCCGGATTCCGGTGCGGGAAACAATCCACTCATCTGTCGTTTCCACCATTTTTTCCAGATCGAAGTTGCTAAGCACTCTGTCAGGTGTATAGGAACCTGTAGCCAAAATGCCTACTGAACGCTTTTTGTCCATCTGCCTCACTCGCTTTCTCCCGTTATATTTTTCTGTAGCGCCTGCGCAATGACTTCGTTTACATCTTGCCGCACGAAGCGGGCTGCGCTGGCAATCGCGTTTTTCATCGCTCGCTCGTCAGAGGAGCCGTGTGCCTTGATGACAGGACTTTTCAGGCCCAACAACGGCGCTCCCCCGTATTCCGCATAGTCCATTTTGTTCTTGAAGCGCACGAGTCCCGGCTTTAAAATGGCCGCTCCTACTTTATTAATCAGACTGGAAGTAAACTCCTGCTTCAACAGCGAAAAGATTGTGGAGGCCGCGCCCTCTACCGCTTTCAGCAGCACGTTGCCGACAAAGCCGTCGCAAACGAGCACATCGCATGCCCCTTGCATGACGTCACGCGCTTCCACGTTGCCGACAAAATTCAGGTCTGCCTGGGACAGAAGCGGGAAGACGGCTTTGGTCAGCTCGTTTCCTTTTCCTTCCTCTGTCCCTACGTTGAGGAGTCCCACTTTCGGATTTTCAAAGCCCAGCACTTTTTCTGCGTACAGACTGCCCATCACCGCATATTGCAGCAGGTGATGCGGCTTCGCATCCATGTTGGCGCCGACGTCGAGCGTAAGCGTGACGCGGCCCAGTACATTCGGGATAAAGGCGGCCAGAGCGGGACGTTCAATCCCCTCCATGCGGCCTGCATAGAGCAACCCCGCCGTCATGAGCGCACCTGTATTACCTGCAGAGATCGCTGCATCCACGATTTTTTCGCGTGCCATCTCGACTGCTACGACAAGCGAAGAATTTTTCTTGCGACGTACAGCTCGAACCGGTTCATCATCTGGCAAAATCACTTCCGTAGTAGGAACGATCTCGATGTTTGCCGGCAAGTCTTGCGGCAAGTGGTTCCAAATGGCCTGTTCATCTCCCACCAGTACAACGGTAATGGCCGGGTTTTCCTTGATGGCAGCAAGCGCCCCTAAAACTGTACTTCGCGGTGCGTTATCGCCGCCCATCGCATCAACTGCAATTCGCAACCGTGTCTCCTCCTTACCTCTCATCCATGCCGATTTTGTGTCCCTGACATTTCTACAACCCGAAACGTCGCGGTAAAGACCAATTCTCCCTGAACCTTGGTCTCAACGCGCACTTTGCATTCGTCGCCGTTCCGGCTGCGCACCAGCGCTTTTGCCACCAGCTTTTCGCCGATGCGCACAGGCCGCACGAAGCGGATTCGGGCGGTTGCGGTCAACGCCACATCTGCATTAATGACTGCTACTGCCAACGAGTTGGCCTGGGCAAAAATATAGTGCCCCCTGGCAATCTGCGTCTTCGAAAAAACATGCTCTTCTTTTATTTCCAGTACGGAAATGGCCTGGGAATCGAGCTGCAAGTCGATAATCTCGCCGATCACCTCGTCGATCCCCAGCGATTTTACGGGATCGAGACTCTTTTCGGCAACCGATTTGATCCGCTCGCGCAGCTCGGGAATCCCAAGCTCCAATCGGTCTAAACGTATTGTTTGAATGCTGACATGAAATAACTCAGCCAGATCTTCGTCCGTCGCAAATGGATTATCCGCCAGCGACTGCACCAAGCGCGTCTGGCGGTCTTTTTTTGGCAAGCGGGCGATGCGAAACACCCCCCTAGCAAGATTCTCATTCGGATATGTATGATTGCGAGCTGTTTTTAATACCAGGTACCAAAACAGTATAAGGGAGAACGTCGGCAATTACAAGTAAAGTTCTTGAAAATGTGGCTCTCACTCGCGGTACATCAGCCGAATGATTTCCTCGATCCCGGGTTCCTTCATTTGGATGTCCAGCGGCTCGCCCCAGTTCGCGACTGCGGCGAGAATGCGCGGCGAAGAAATTTTGCCTTTGTCAAAATGAATGGACAACACATTGCCTGCAAGCTCCATCCGCTCAATCCCCGGCAGTTCCGCCTCCAGGTGCGGGGGCTGGCGATATTCGACCTGAATCAAGCTGGGCAGGCCAATTTGGCGGCGCATGTCGTCCAGGCTCGTATCCATCATCTTTTTCCCGTGATTGATGACGATAATCCGCTTGCACAACTGCTCAATATCGTCCATGTCGTGCGTCGTGAGCAAAATCGTCTTTTTTTGCGTCTCGTTGACTTCTTTCAAAAACGCGCGAATCCGCGTCTTCGCAACCACGTCCAGGCCGATTGTCGGCTCATCCAGGAACAAAACGGGCGGATCGTGCAAAAGGGTCGCAGCGAGGTCCGCTCTCATTCGCTGTCCCAAAGACAACTTGCGCACAGGCGTGTCCAAAAACTCGTGCAAGTCCAAAAGCTCCTGGTACATCGCCATCGCGCGCCGATAGGCCCGGTCGTCGATCTTGTACATCGCCTGTAAAATTTCAAACGAGTCTTTGACAGGCAAGTCCCACCACAACTGTGTACGCTGTCCGAACACGACGCCGATGCGCGAAGCGACCTGGATTCTGTCTTTTTGCGGACTGTAGCCGTCAATGCGAATTTCCCCCTGACTCGGATGCAAAATGCCGGAGAGCATCTTGATCGTGGTCGATTTCCCCGCGCCGTTCGGACCGATGTAGCCGACGAACTCCCCCGCCTCGATTGAAAAGGAAATGTCGTCCACCGCCTTGACTTCGCGCTGCTCGCGGGAAAACAGGGAACGCAGCGAAGCGAACGGACCTTCTTTGGGCGGAGTCAGAAAAAACGATTTGCTGATATGTGCTGTTTCAATCATGTTACAACCTCCTTAGCTTCCCGTACTGTGATAGTGCCGAATCCCCGTATTCCAGAAGGCTCTCGCCAATAGCAGCGCCACTGTCGCCGCGACAGGCGCTGCAAGCGGGTAGTACCAGCCGCCCCCTTTTCCAAGCAAGGTCAGCATTGGCAAGTAGTTCATGTAGGCGATCGGGAGCGCCGAGAAAAACAGCCACTTCAGCCAGCCCGGATAGAGCGAGATCGGATAGTTGGAGGCGTTGGCCGGAGCGTAAATGGTGAAAGTCAGCATGTCTTTCATTTGGTGCGTCCAAAAAGACAGCGCCGCCGAGGCCAAGGCCATGGAAAAATAAATGACGCCGCCCGACATGATCGCCACAGGCGAAAACAGGGCGAGCCACCCAATCGGTCTGCCCTCTGCCGCAAGCCCGGCGAGCGAGACAGCCAGCACCGCCACTCCCTGCACCACCCCGCCAATGCGCGAAAGGTCCAGATTGCGCGTGAGCAGAAGCATCAGCGGGGAGACGGGACGAATCAGCATCTGGTCGAACTCGCCGTGCACCACGTACTTTTCAAATTCGTGCAATTCTGGCGCAAACAGCCGATACAACGATACGGATGTCGACGAGATGCCGTACAGCATGCCGACCTCATAAATGTTCCAGCCCGCCACGTTGTCAAAGCGGTGCAAAATGGCGGAAAGAACGACGAAATCAAGCACCATAATCATCCCGGTCGTAGCCGCGCTGGTGATGAAATTCATTTTGTACTGCATTTGCGCGCGAATGCTGGCTGCGATTAGTTTTCGATAAAGTCCAAGCACCTCTCTACCCTCCTTGAATCTCCAGTTTTCTTCTCGCTCGCCCGGTCGCCAACAGCGCGATCGCCGTCAGCGCTACCGCCCAAAAAACTTGAACGGCTATCCCGTGCGCCGGAGCCAGTTCCAGCCAGGTCATGACCGGATAGTAAATCATCGCGGCAAAAGGCAAGAACGGAGCGACTTCCCCAAGGATGCCAGGCAACAGATCGACAGGAATCATCTGTCCGCCAAAGCCGAACAGCAGCGACATCAAAATAAGGTGCAACCAACGCACCTCTGTCGTCCAAAAGGAAGAGATCCCGACCAGATAAAACAGGAGCATGGCGATGTACACCGCGAGCAACAGCGAGAGCGGAAACAGGAGATAAGTAAGCGGGTGGGAAGGAACGTAGAAGCCGACTGCAAGCCCGAGCAAAATGCCGATTGGTAGACTGCGATAACAGGCGTTGTAGAGCAGCCTGCCAAACTCCTGGCTCAAGGTGTACCACAAATAGTGGACGGGCTTAATCATGTCCAGGCTTACCGCCCCGCTGCGAACGCCCAGTTGGACATGGAGGCCTGGAGACAAAAACGCCGTGACCCAGAGCACACTTTGGCAAATTGCGATGTAATGGGCCATGGTCGTGGCATCGTACGGACCGTGTACTTGCTTGCCACGCAAAACCCCCATCCAGATGGCAATAAAAACAAGCCCGAAAACCGCGCTCGCCACATTGTTGACCAGATGAGAGAGACGATACTGAAGATTGCGACGATAGCTTTTGCGAATCAGCCGCCAGTAGACCATAAATTCCTCCCACTATAAAGTAATGTTTTCTCCTGTTTTCTCGCTCATTCTCTGTTTTTTAACTTTGACATCTTAAAGCTCTTGTCGGAAGATTGAAGGAGATACAAATATTTCTGTAAGGGCTGTGGCGGGAATAGAGCCTGCAATCACCAGTTTCCAGACTGTGGATAAAAAGGTATGATCGCACAGTGGATCTCCACATCCGCCCTCGGGGTTTACCCTCCCATGTCACGCTGGGTCTATGCCCTTACATTCCTTCGTTCTACCTCTCAAGGGGTGGAGGCCGATTCTAGCTCCTCGACTGGGTCGTTGCCCTTATGGATTTTAATTCTTCGGCTTCTCCGGTGCTTCCGTTGTCATGGTTGTACACATGTGAATAAGCGAGATGACAGGTTTGTTGATAAGCTTTATGCAGCACTTTGTTGTAGCTGGGCTTGTCGAATCGGCCCCAATACTTCGTTTGCGTTATACTCTTTCTGCTTTGTCCCCAGTGTATAGAGGACGCGAACCAGTTTTCCACATAAGGCGATAATCGATTGCTTCTTCTTGAGCGGATTTTGACTACGCGTTGTATAATACTCGTGGAGCGCTTTAAACTCTTTGTTTTTGGCTACCATCGGCAGCATGCAGCGGAACAAGATGCCTCTTAGGCGAGAGCGCCCCCGCTTGCTGATTCCGGTCTTTCCCTTACGTTTTCCAGAGCTGTTCTCCGTCAGATTCAGCCCAGCCAGACGGATGATCTGCTGTCTATGGTCGTAGTTGTTCAGATCGCCAACCTCCGCCAAGAAGCCGGCGACGGTCAGAATGCCAATCCCTGGGATGCTCAGCATTTGCTTCGTTCCGGGGATCTTCTCCAGAATCTGCAGGACTTCCGTCATAATGCTTTCTTCTTGCTTGCAGTACAGATCGTACTGCTGCAGCAAGGCGGCAAGCTCGATTCGGGCAGCTGTCAGCCCCTCGGTAAGCCCGATAGAGACCGTAGCGGCAGCATAGAGCTGCTCCGCTCTCTTGATGCCCACTCCACGCTTGATTTCCGTCTTCCAATGTGTGAGAACGCCTCTGGCGCCTATCGAGACAATCTCCTCTGGAGTGGGAAACTGGCGCATGGTCATCAGTGATGCCTTGCCTTCCCAGTCCTTAAACACTTGTGGATACTCCGGAAAGTAGCGGTCAAACCAGTTTGTAATCCGAGCTTTCACTTGATTCAAGCTCACCATGACCTTCTCCCGAAAATTCATCAGAATGCGTAGCTCTGCATATTCCTTGGTCGGCAAATTGGGCTCTGAATATTTCCCGCTCCGAATCAGGTCGGCAATGACCTTCGCATCCTTGTAGTCGCTCTTGGTCTGCGAGTTGTCCTCAAGTTCTTTGCTCTTGTTCACATGGTGCGGATTCACGACGACGACCCTGATGTCTTGCTCCTTCAAAAATGCCGCTAACGGGAACCAGTAGTGTCCGGTAGGCTCGATGCCAAATACGATGTCGGTTTTCTCATGTATCCGGCCAAGCTCCTTCATCCACGCAGCCAGTTTCGTTAGCCCCTCCTGATCGTTGTGGAACACACATTCTTTCCCAAGCTCAATGCCTCGGAAATCCACGGCTCGAGCTACATGAATCTTTTTGGCGATGTCCGCGCCAACAACCAGTGTTTTTTCGGTAATTCGTGTAATCCGTTGATTCTGTTTCTGTTTCAGCTTATACTTCATGTAGAGCGTCCTCCTTTTCATTAGGGCAGTGAATGTGACCATTCCAAGACCCAGCATACAGGAGGCGCTTTTTTCTTTCAAAGCTCAAATTTCTTCATTACAGGAATGGCTCCTCGTGGAAAAGTCAGGATTTTTAGGATAGCAGGCCGTCTTTGTCCTTGCAAGCAAAAAAGAGAAGATTCTTCCCGCAAGAAGAACCTTCCCTGATAAATCCACCTGCTGTCACGCGGGGCTTCCCTTCACGCCAGCCAGGTGAAATCTATCCGCTCTTTGAAAAATCGTCGCCTACTCGTTTGCGACTATGACTTCCACTTCGTTTTTTTCCAGCGCCTCTGCCATCTCCCGCCCAGGCTGGCGGTCTGTCACGATCATGTCGATTCGCTCCAGGCTGGCTACGCGGTACAGCATGCTCTTCCCGAACTTGGTATGGTCGGCGAGAATGATGACCTGATCGGCCCGCTGAATCATTTCCCGAATGAGATAGCCGTGATCTTCATTCGTCGAGACGAGGCCGCTCGTCGTGAGTCCACATGCGCCAACCAGCACCTTGTCTACATGGTAATCCGCCAAGTTTTCAATGGTACGGGTGCCGTGCACGCACTGATCCTCCGGGTTGACGTCCCCGCCGAGCAGCTTCACAAGCACGCCATCCTTGCGCGCCACACTGGCGGCTGTCGCGAGCGAGTTCGTGATGATGACATGGTCTTTCGTCTGCAGCGATTCTACCGTCAGTTGCACGGTCGTCGACGCGTCGAGCAGCAAATAATCGCCGTCTTTTATCAGGCGGGCTGCTGCCTGCGCAATCCGGCGCTTGCCCGACAGGTCGAGCTGCATCCGCTCCTGATGCGAATAGCTTTTTTTGCTCAAGCTGGGCAAAATCGCTCCGCCGCGCGTGCGCAAAATCTCGCCCTGCTCCTCCAGCTTGACGATGTCACGCCTCGCTGTGTCGCGGGAGACGGAGAACTTTTCCACGACCTCCTGCACGCTGATGCGCTGGTGCTCTTGCAAATACTGCAAGATCGCGGCCAAACGTTCCTCTTGGTACATCACGATTTCACTCCATCCTCGCCTTTCTCCTTCATTGTAAGTCATTTGCACATTTTAAGCAATATATGTAAGTATTAATAAGTAATGATAAGCGAAATGAGCGCACAAAAAAAGCAAGGTGATTGCTCACCTCACTTTTTACGCAGCAAAGCTTACTTTGCCACTTTCACACCTTTGTAGTGACCGCAGCTTGGGCAAACACGATGCGCAAGCTTGTATTCGCTGCAATTATCGCATTTGATCATGCCTGGAATCTCTAATTTGAAGTGCGTACGACGCATTCTTTTACGGGTTTTGGAAGTTCTCCGTTGAGGTACTGCCATCTTCCTTACACCTCCTTCAACTGACAAATGCTAAGATGCTCTATTGGGTGGATAGTATAGGCAAAATGCTTATGCCATCCTTCAAAAATGAGACGCTGCATCCGAAGACCGGCGCCTCACCTTGAAAACGGTAGAATACTACTTGCTGTCCTTGAAAAAGTCCGCCAACCCGGCCAAGCGCGGGTCGATCCGCTCATTCTTGCAGCTACATGCCACTTCGTTGCGGTTCACTCCGCAAGTCGGGCACAATCCTTTGCAGTCTTCCTCGCACAACGGGAAGGTCGGCATCGCAAGCAAAAAGTCCTCTTGCAACAGAGCGGTCAGCTCGATTTCGTCGCCCTCCAGCGGCAGGATATCGCTGTCTTCGTCCTCGCCCAGCACCGGATCATCCGCTAGTGCAAAGGTTTCGGAGAAGTCGACTGCTGCGTGATGGGTAAAAGGATTCAGGCACCGGGCGCACACAAAATCGACATCCGCCTTCATGCTGCCTTTTACATAGTAGAGATTGCCGAGCTGTACAGCCTCGCCCTCTGCGTTCACAGGCGTAATCCCGCGAATTTCCTGATGGCGATTTTTCAGCTCCGCTGCGTCGAGCGTCAACTGAAACGGTAATGGCTCTCCTTTTCGGTGTTCCAACTCTGCTAACTTAATGTTCATAGCACTTCACCTCATGCACAACAAGGATGATTATAGCCCGTGCAAAAAGCTTTGTCAACCATTTTTCCTTGACAGCTTGTTTGCTCAGGAAGATTTCGGTTTTCGTCCATCCAGATACGCAATGGCATCCGCAACATTTTTGACAGGAACGATCTGCATGGAGGTTCCGATCCGTTTGGCGGTAGCCAGGGCTTCCTGATAATTGGAGGTTGCATCAGGCGTATCCTGAGGCGCGAAGAAAATCTCCGCCCCCGCCTTGTCGGCTGCGATGACCTTGTGATTGATCCCGCCGATTCGGCCTACTGTCCCATCCAATGAAATGGTGCCTGTACCGGCAATTTTATAGCCTTTTGTCAAATCTTTCGCCGTATCGAGCTGATCCAAAATTTCCAGCGCCATCATCAGTCCGGCAGACGGGCCGCCAATGCCCTGCGACGCGATGGTCACTTTTTTCGGTATGAAGATCTGCTGCTTGTTGTCAGGACGCACTCCGATCCCGACGGACTTTGACTCCGGCAGTGGTACCAAGGTTACCACCGTTTTGGCTTCTTGTCCATCTCTCGTGTATGTAATTTCCACCTGATCGCCGGCCTTTTTGCTTGCGAGAGCTTGCAGCAGGTCTTTGGCTTCGGCGGTGCGAACGCCGTCGACAGCCGTGATGATGTCGCCGATCTTCAGCACTTTTTTGGCAGGCAGGCCGTCCAGCGTCCCCATCACCCAGACGCCTTCCTTCTCGACCTTCACCTCGTAGCCTGCCAGGCGGAAAGCTACGGCCTCGGCGATCTTTTGCGAATTGTCCATCACCGCCTGCTCGCGGCGGACGAAGTCTTCGTTGTCCTCGCCTTTGCTTACGACCAGCTCCTTTGGCATCAATTCCGCATCGGGAGACAGGTTGGCGTAGACGTACCAGGCCAGATTGGCCTCGCCCATCCGCACGGTGGTGAGCATGAACGCGCCTGTCTCGTCCTTTTTGCCGCCCTCCACATCAATCATCGGCCCCAGCTCAATCGCCGAACCTGGCCGGGTCACGTAGTAATTTGTCGGGATAAAAAAAGAAAGTCCTACCAGTGCAACGATCAAGGCAAGAACCCAGCTAAAGCCTCTGCCCGCTCTTGATCTGCGTCTTTGTCCATAAAGCTGTTCCTCGCTCATCCGCTTTCCTCCCAGTTCGCAATCAGTTGCTGGATGCGCTCTGCCTGTGCTGCACCCTCGCGTTCGCCCAGCTCGATAATTTCCTCCACGCCAGAGTAGGCGATACTGCTATAGTGTCCAACATCCGGGCGGATTACGATGTCTGCCGCGATGATCCGATGGCGCAAAATTTCTCGTTCCATGACATCGATCGTCTGCGCGATGACATCAAAAATGCTGCTCACTTTCATCGGCGTATCGACCTGCGCGACGTCGACGGCAATGACGATGTCTGCTCCCATGTCTTTTAACACCGTCACCGGCACGCGGTCGATGACTCCTCCGTCGACGAGAAGCCGCCCGCCTACCTTTTCCGGAACGAAAATGCCCGGAATGGAAATGCTCGCCCTGACCGCCTGATCGATCGGCCCTTCGCGAAAAACGACCCGCTCACCCGATTCGATATCTGTCGCCACGATCGCCAGTGGCTTTTGCAGCTCCTCCATCCGCTTGCCGTGGGTGAGCAGTTTAATCAGTTGCTTGATTTTTTCTCCCGCCACAAAACCCATGCTCGGTACAGTCAAGTCAAGCCAGTGCTTGCGCTTGAGGTTTTGCGCCAGTTTTCCCATCATGTGCGGCTCGATCCCGTTCGCATACACCGCCGCGATCAAACTTCCCATGCTGCTTCCCGCGAGCATGTCGATCTCGACACCGTGCGCCTCCAATGCTTTCAAGACGCCAATGTGCGCAAAACCGCGGGCTCCGCCTGAGCCTAGCGCCACTCCCACGATTGGCTTTCGCTTCGCCGTCATGCAAACACCTCCTGTAACAGCCTATGTGGCCACTCCCCGTTCCTTTCACACTGGAAAGATACAAGCTCACGCATAGATCATCCCGCTGCCACGTAGACATGTACTATGATCTTTTCGTCGACACAGGAGGATTCCATGTCACGCCACTCACCGATTTTCACCCTGTTGCTTGCCCTCTCGACTGTCGCGCTCGTCCTGACTTTGGTGATTTATTCGCAAATTTCGTTTGAAGCTGCCGTCCGCGGACTCAAAATCTGGTGGGAAGTCGTCTTTCCCTCTACCCTCCCGTTTATCGTCCTCTCCGAAGTATTGATGGGACTGGGCGTGGTCCACTTTGTCGGCGTGCTGCTCGAACCGTTGATGCGCCCTTTGTTCAACGTCCCCGGCACAGGCGGCTTCGTGCTCGCCATGGGCTTTTCCTCGGGGTATCCGGTGGCCGCCAAGCTGACGACCCGCTTGCGCCAGCAGGGCAGCGTGTCGAAAGCCGAAGGAGAGCGGCTCGTATCGTTTACGACGACGGGCGATCCGCTGTTTGTCATGGGAGCGGTCGCCATCGGCTTTTTTCACAGCGAACAAATGGGGATCGTCCTGGCCTTGACCCACTATTTGTCGGCAATCATCATGGGGCTTGTTTCCCGCTTCCACGCTCCGTTTGCCGCCGTCTCGAAGCCATTGGAAAAAACGAGCCTGCCGCTGCCGCTTCGGGCGCTGCAAGCGATGCACCGCGCGCGAATCCGCGACGGGCGGCCGTTCGGCAAGCTGATGGGCGATGCCGTGCAGTCCGCGCTGAACACGCTGTTCATGATCGGCGGCTTTATCATCGTCTTTTCCGTCTTGATCCAACTGTTTGCCGCCATTCACCTGACGCAGATGATTAGCACGCTGCTCGCCATCTTTCTCGGCCCCTTCGGCTTTCCGCCTGCCTTTTCCCAGGCGATCATCGCCGGGCTGTTCGAGGTCACGCTGGGCGCGCAAGCAGCCAGCGTCGTACCTGACGGCGTCTCCATGGTCTGGAAGGCGGCCATCGCCAGCGCCGTGCTTTCCTGGGGCGGCCTGAGCGTCCATGCGCAAGTGGCGAGCATTCTCAGCGAAACCGATATTCGCGTAGCGCCTTATTTCATCGCCCGTGCCCTGCACGCCGTGTTGGCGGCGATTTTGACGTTTGTCTTCTGGCAGCCGCTGGTCAAGGTCAGTACGTGGTTTCTGGAAAAAAGCGTTCCCGTCTTCATGCCGACCACAGCGGGAATCCCCGTTACGAGTTGGTGGGAGACGATCGCTTTTTCCGGCACGCTCGCAGTCGGCGTAGCTGTCCTGCTGTTTGCGATCAGCTTGCTGGCCCGCTATGTTCAAAGCGGCAAGACGAGATAAACGGCTTCTTTCCCGTTTACAACTGGGCCATTTTTCGCTTGAGCGCCTCTTCGACGGCTGGCGGCACGAGATCGGCAACACTCGCCTTGTATCTCGCCACTTCCTTCACGATGCTGGAGCTTAAATACGAGTACTGGTTGCTGGTCATCATAAAAAACGTCTCGATCTGGTCGTCGAGCTTCTTGTTGATCGAGGCAACCTGCATCTCGTATTCAAAGTCGGAGACGGCGCGCAGACCGCGAATGATGACTTTGGCTCCGCGCCTGTTCATGTAGTCGATCAACAGACCGTCAAACGAGTCGATCTCCACATTGTCCATGTCCGCTGTCACCTGGCGAAGCATCTCGACGCGCTCGTCCACGCTGAACAGGGAATTTTTTTTGGAATTAATCAAAACGGCTACGATTACTTTGTCAAACACCTTGGCCCCCCGACTGATAATATCGAGATGTCCGTAGGTCACAGGGTCAAAGCTTCCCGAGCAAACGGCGATCGCCATTTTGTTTCCTCCTTTTCGTGTGCTGGTGCTTACGCTTCCTTTTGCGGATCGTAATAATACAAGGTGACAGCCGTATCACCGTAGGTCGCTTGCCGATCCTTGACGCAATCGCCGATCGCATCGGGAAAAGCGTCTTTGCTGTCGTGCTCCGCCACGATCCAGGCGCCTTCTGCGAGCAGGCCGAGCGCTTGCAGTTGCTCGATCTCTTCCACGATTCGTTGCTTCGCGTACGGAGGGTCGAGAAAAACGAGCTCGAACGGCTGGGCGCGCTTGGCCAACTGCCGGATCGCCCGCTCCGCATCCATGCGGTAAAGCTCGGCGTACTCGTCCAGTCGGCAGGCGCTGACATTTTGCTTGACGACGGCGAACGCTTTTGCATCCCGCTCGACAAAGACAGCCTTGTCCGCTCCCCGGCTCAGCGCCTCGATGCCCAGGCTACCTGTTCCGGCGTACAAATCCAATGCCCAGCCCCCGTCAAAATACGGGCCGATCATGTTAAAAATCGATTCCTTAACCTTGTCGGTCGTCGGCCGCGTCCCGCTACCTGGGACGGCGGCCAGTTTTCTACCTCTGTGTTCTCCCGCGATGACGCGCATAATGATTTCACCTGTTCAAAGAAGTTATAAGGGATAAAAGCTGATATCATACTATCACAACTGCCTACCCCCGTAAAATTGGCAACTGGAAAATTTATGGCGGATTGCGCGTATAGAATGCACAAAGATTGGAAAACATGATGGATAGCGACGCAATGGTGTCGCTGACAACCGCGGAGAAGACTTACGTTTCCCCATAAGCTCTTCCTCCGGTTTCTCCTCTCCCATAATTGAAAGGCAGTTCACTTTGGCGCACGGCGTGTCTGATAGGAGCATTCCGTGCCGACGCTCCCCGCGCGGGAGGAGTTGAACCGCTGCCCCATCGTCTTTTGGCGAGGGGGTATTTTTTTGCCCGCAGGGGGAGCATACTACTTGCACCTATTCCAAAAGGGGGAATCGACATGGCAGAAAAACAACCGTCCGCGCAAAAGCTGAAAGCGTCCAAGGCCCAGTCCATTGCCGACCGTACCGGAACAGGCGTCGAGCAAGCGCGGGAAATGCAGTCGCGCGCGGACCAGTCCGACATTATCAAGCACGGCCAATAACGCGAACACAAGCTAAAAAAGCCAGTCGCTACATCTGAACTGCACCCGATTGTTAGATACACCTAACAGTTGGAGGTGCAGTTTTTTTGTCTACGTTTACAGTTCTTCGCTATTTCCATGCCGGCTGGCGACGATGACAATGTTTCCCCGCCTGCATTTCCCTCGCGGCATCCGCTTGTCGGCTACAAACAATAAACAAAAACAGTCCGTACTGGAGGAATCATATGCACACCGTCTGGAAAGGCTCAATCAGCTTCGGCCTGGTCAATATACCCGTCCGCATGTTTACGGCAACAGAGGAACGGGACATTCGCTTTCGCCAACTGCACAAGGAATGCAACACCCCGATCAAATACGCCAAAATGTGCCCGCATTGCCAGCGGGAAGTGGAACCGAGCGAAATCGTCCGCGGGTACGAGTACGAAAAAGGCCATTTTGTCATGATTAACGACGAAGACCTGGAGGCGATCACGCCCGAGACGCGCCGCGCCATTGAAATTCTCGACTTCGTGGACTTGTCGGAGATCGACCCGGTTTACTTTGACAAAAGCTACTTCCTGTCTCCGCAAGATACGGGAGAAAAGGCGTATGCGCTGCTGCGCGCCGCCATGGAGCAGACCGGAAAGATCGCCGTCGCCCAGGTGACGATGCGCAATCGGCAAAGTCTCGCCGTCATTCGGCTGTACGAGCATTGCATCATGCTGGAAACGATTTTTTACCCGGACGAGGTGCGCCCGGTCAGTCAAGTGCCCGCCTTGCCGGAGGCTACTGTCCCGCTCGCGGAAAACGAACTGAAAATGGCGACAGAGCTGATCGGCAACATGACCGTTCCGTTCGATCCCGCCAAGTACACCGACGAATACCGCGTCGAGTTGCAAAAAATGATCGAGAAAAAGCTGGAGGGCCAGGAGATCGCCACCGCTCCGACGGTTGCGCGCACGAATGTGATCGACCTGATGCAAGCTTTGAAGGAAAGCCTGGCCTCGACAGCAGGCACTACGGGCAGTCCCGTGAAGCTTGCGCCGGAGCTTGCGCCGGAGCCTGCCCCGGCAGCCGCGAAGCCGAAAGCAGGGCGCAAACGGGCCGCTTCTGCGGAGAAAGCGGACAAGACAACCTCCCCTGCCAAAGAAGCGGTGGGGAAACCGAGTCCCGGTCCGACCTCGACAACGAAAACGCTTCGCCGCAAAAAAGCCACTCCTGTGTAAAGCGGCGTTGGAACAGTTGGTGGTGCGGTGCGAAGCCATAAGCAGAACACTTGGCTTGCGCGCAGCCATTGGCGACGCCTTAGCCTTACCGGATAACGTCTGCGCAAAAAAACCTGCCCCATTTGCGGACAGGTTTTTTGCTTATCTTTTTGCGAGCTGTTGTTCCGGTTCGATATGAATGTGAACCGTATTGATTTTGTGCACACGTTTCATCCGTTCTTCGATATTTTCGGTGATGGTGTGGCTTTCTACTACGTTCAACTGCGGATCGACGTGGATCACGACGTCAACGAGCACGCTGCTGCCGTGATAACGCGCCTTGATGTCGCTGATCGCTTTCACCCCGGAAATGGAGAAGATCGTCTCCTTCAGCTCCTCCAGTTGCCCCTCATCGAAGCCATCTGTTAAGCGATGCGTCGCCTCCCGGAAAATATCCCACGCCGTCTTCAGGATAATCACCCCGACCACGAGCGCTGCCAGCGGGTCGAGCCAATGCAGTTGGAACTGCGCGCCCGCCACTCCGACAAACGTCCCGATGCTGACGAAGGCATCCGAGCGGTTGTCGGCAGCGGCCGCGAGCAACGCCTGGCTGTTCGTTTTCACGGCGAGTTGGTGATTGTACCGATAGACCCCGAGCATAATGACCGCAGTCGCCAGCGCCGTCCAGCCTGCCAACAAGTCGGGAGCAGTGTGGTTTGTATCAAACAGCGTCGGAATCGCTCCGGTAATGACCTCCAGCCCGACAAACAGCATGATGAACGACGCGACCAGGGCAGAGATCGTCTCCGCGCGAAAATGGCCGTACGGATGGTCGCGATCCGGCGGCTTGCGGGCAATGCGCAGCCCGATCAGCACGGCAATCGACGCCACCACGTCCGTCGAGTTGTTCAGCCCGTCCGCCATTAACGCTGCCGAGCCTGTCAGCACCGCAACCCCTATTTTTAACGCCGAGCAGAAAATATAGGCGATAATGCTGACCCACGCACCCCGCTCTCCTTGCTTCAGATCCGAATATACATTCACACTCCATCACCTCAAAAAATCTCAATCGCCCTATTCGCCCAAAGCCTTAGAACAGAACGTATAAAAGCAGTTTCTCGTTTTTTCGAATTTCATCGTACCAGACGCAATTCGTGTGGGTCTACAGAAACAGTTTTAGTCCGATTCATGAGTATAGAGGGGGGGAAAATGTGTTGCCCTGTGGCAATTTTTGTTGGAAACTTTTTCTTGCCAAGCACGGCTGTTCTCCGGTATCCTAATCTTGCAACGACAACCAAAAACAAGCACGGGAGCTTGGAAATCACCAGGCTGAGAGGATGGTACTGTGCCATCGACCGTTGAACCTGAACTGGGTAATGCCAGCGGAGGAATGTCCATATGACAGATTAGCGACGCGTATCTTTTTTTCGGATACCCGTCTCTTCTCTACTCTCGCGTCTGGCGTCGCATGTTCCCATGTGGCGTTTTTTCGCGACGGGCCTCTTTCGCCTCCCTACAAGGTTCGCTCTTTCGTGCAACCAAGCCAAGGAGGTTTTTTTATGTCATCCATTTCATCTTTTCCCGGAAGCCGCAAAGTATACGAGGTAGGCAGCCGCCCCGACATTCGCGTGCCGATGCGCGAAATTGCGCTATCGCCTACCGAGGGGCTGTACGGCACCACACCAAACCCGCCGTTGCGCGTGTACGACACAAGCGGCGAATACACGGCCGAAGGTTATGTCGCCGACATCAACAAAGGGCTGCCGCTCGTGCGCCAGCGCTGGATCGAGGAGCGCGACGATACGGAGAGCTATGCCGGCCGCGAGCCAAAGCCTGTGGACGACGGAATCCGCAACGCCGACAGCGCAGGGAAGATGCCCGCTTTCCCGCGCGAAGGCTATCAGCCGAGACGGGCGAAGCCAGGCAAGACGGTCACCCAGCTTCACTACGCCCGCCGTCACATCATCACGCCGGAGATGGAGTACATCGCCATCCGCGAAGGCGTCACGCCGGAGTTCGTCCGGGCTGAGGTGGCGGCAGGCCGCGCGATCATTCCCGCCAATATCAATCATCCGGAAGCGGAGCCGATGATTATCGGCCGGAATTTTCACGTCAAGGTCAACGCCAACATCGGCACTTCTGCCGTCAGCTCCTCAATGGAAGAAGAAGTCGAAAAAATGATCTGGTCGGTGCGCTGGGGCGCGGACACGATCATGGACTTGTCGACCGGAAAGCACATCCACACGACGCGCGAGTGGATCATCCGCAACAGCCCGGTGCCTGTCGGAACCGTACCGATTTACCAGGCGCTTGAAAAAGTGAACGGCAAAGCGGAGGATTTGACCTGGGAAGTCTACCGGGACACGCTGATTGAACAGGCAGAGCAAGGCGTCGATTATTTCACCATTCACGCCGGCGTCCTGCTCCGCTACATTCCGCTGACCGCGAAGCGCGTGACCGGAATCGTCTCGCGCGGCGGCTCCATTCTGGCTGCGTGGTGTCTCGCCCATCACGAGGAAAACTTTTTGTACACGCATTTCGAAGAGATTTGCGAGATTCTCAAGGCGTATGACATCAGCGTGTCACTTGGAGACGGCTTGCGCCCCGGCTCGATTGCAGATGCGAATGACGAGGCCCAGTTTGCCGAACTAGAGACACTCGGCGAGCTGACGAAAATCGCCTGGAAGCACGACGTGCAGGTGATGATTGAAGGACCCGGCCACGTCCCGATGCACCTCATTCGCGAAAACATGGACAAACAACTAGCGATTTGCCACGAGGCGCCTTTTTATACGCTCGGGCCGTTGACGACAGACATCGCGCCCGGCTACGACCACATCACCTCGGCGATCGGCGCCGCGATGATCGGCTGGTTTGGCACCGCGATGCTCTGCTACGTCACGCCCAAGGAGCATCTCGGCCTGCCGAACAAGGAAGACGTGCGCAACGGTCTCATCGCCTATAAAATCGCCGCTCATGCAGCGGATTTGGCCAAAGGCCACCCGCGAGCAAAACAGCGCGACGACGCTTTGTCCAAAGCCCGCTTCGAGTTTCGCTGGAACGACCAGTTCAACCTGTCTCTCGACCCCGAGCGCGCCCGCGAATACCACGATGAGACGCTGCCTGCCGAAGCAGCGAAGTCCGCGCATTTTTGCTCGATGTGCGGCCCGAAATTTTGCAGCATGAAAATCTCGCACGACATCCGCCACCAGGCCCAGGAGCAGGAGCGGATCGAGCCTGCCGCCATCGCAGCGGGCCTGCAAGAAAAAGCCCGCGAATTTCGCGAGCAAGGAAGTCAACTGTACAAATAAGCGCCCGGAGGTGGCAGACGATTGAATGATGTGTTGCAATTGCGAAAAGAGATCGCGCGCCTGGAGGTTGACCTTGAACGTCTGAAGCGCCAACTGGCCCATTTGCAAAAAGCGTGCGCGCATGAGTTCGTCGAGACCCCCCTCGCCCGCACCTGTGCCAAATGCTTGCAAACGGAAAGCCTCTATTATTAGACAGCTTCCCTGCCACACCTAGGAAAGTTGGCTGCGCCAATGGCTCGGCCCCAGCCTTAATTGCCCCTTGTACTGGATAAGCAGCTTATGCACAAAAAAGACCGCCATCCTCGACAGTGGGATGGCGGTCTTTTCACCTGCTCGCTTCAGCCTGAGACTTTGACTTGCAAAGGAAGCCCTTCCTTATAATACAGCTCGGGCGACAGCAGGATAAAGAAAATATGGACGTTCTGGAAACCTTGCTTTTGCAAAATCCGGTTCATCGTGCTGGCGATCTGGTCGTGCTGCTTTTGCTCCCGGGGAAACATCATGATTTCAAGCGACAACGGACTGTTCGTCAACTGCTCGACCAGAAGCAGCTCCAGCTTGACTTTTTCCTGGCTCACTTCCGCGATGCGGGCAAACTCTTCTATAATAAGGGGCGATACCGATTGCAGCTTTTCTTTTTCAAAGCCTTTAAAGCGAAGAAACGGCAAGTCAATTCCTTCTTTCCGGAACAGGCGGCCAGCAACAGCAACGCACGCCGAAGCTGTTCCCAAAATCATTACCTCAGTAATTATAAACTACAGTCTATTTCTGGATCAACGAAAAAAGAATGAAGAAAAGTGAAGGCGAGCAACTTGGTTGCCCCTATACTTACTAAGAATCTTATCCATTCTTCTCTGTACAAAAAAAGGACTATATCCAGAAATGACTTTCTCCTTGCGCACTTGTGGTGGACGTACCACGATAGGAGGTCAAAAGTCTGTCAGATATAGCCCATCCATACTGTTTCCAACGCGTTTCAAATCATGCATGATGTTTCGTGAACTGCTTCCTAGTATAACGCAAATACAATACTTAATCAATAAAGAAGTTTCTTAAAATTCAATCAAAACTCTCTGTCCTGACCCGTGCATAGACGATCGCGAATGGTGACACCGTACAAATGGCAGACACCAAGCACATACGGGAGGCTACCATGAAGCTAACGCCGATTATTCCTTTCGAGCCGACGACGACGGATGACATCGCGGATGGCCCCGACTGGATTGCGCAAGTCAAATGGGATGGGATCAGGCTGTTGACGTACTACGACGGCAACTCGGTCAAGCTGTACAATCGCAAGGCTAACGAGCGGACTTTGCACTACCCGGAAATCGCCGCAATCTCCGACTACTGCCGGGCGCAGTCCGTCATTCTCGACGGCGAGGTCGTTGCGCTTGGTGCAGATGGCAAGCCTTCTTTTTACGAGGTCATGCGCAGGGACGGTCTGCGACGGATGGAAAAAATCGCAGCCGTAAAGCGTCAGGTCCCCATCTTCTACATGATTTTTGACGTCCTGTACGCAGACGGCGAATGGGTCACGGCCTGTCCGCTGGCAGAGCGCCAGCGCCTGTTGCAAAAGCTCATCTCCCCGACGCCCACGGTGCAGCTCGTCGACAATTTTACGAGTGGCCGGGAGCTGTTTCAGACGATCGAGCAGCAAGGGATGGAAGGCGTCATCATCAAAGATTTGACCAGCACGTATGCCATCGCCGGAAAAGATGCGCGCTGGCAAAAGAAAAAAAACTACCGGGATTTGATCGCGGTGGTAGGCGGAGTGACGATGCGGGATCAGACGGTCAATTCCTTGCTGCTCGGGCTTTACGACGCCAAGGGCGCTCTCTGGTATATCGGCCATGCCGGAACCGGAAAGCTGACCCACAGCGATTGGCGCAGCTTGACCGAAACGATTCAGCCGTTGATCCAGGCTGACATGCCTTTTCATAACAAGCCGGAGCGCATCAACGGCACCATCTGGCTAAAGCCGCAGCTCACAGCCAAAATTCAGTACGCAGAGTGGGCAGACGGGCACTCCTTGCGCCAGCCGAGCATCCAGGGCTTCGTCGACTCCCCTGCCCGCCAGTGCACATTCGAAGCGTAAACCGCAGCACCAGCATACAGGCGGGCAAAACGACGGGCCTTACTGCCGAAAACTGCCTTGCTGCTTGGGCCGCCCCAGCCTTTGCTTGCCGTGGTTGAGGGCCTGCATTTCTCCGTAGCTGGTCAACACCCCGATCACCAGGAACACGATGTAGGCGATGGCCGTCGCGATCCCTGCCGCCGGAGATTTGTCCCGCAGCAGATCCCCGACCAAGATCGTCAGGAAACAGCCTGCAATGCTGAATACTCCCCCCCACACCATCATCCGGTAAAAGCGGTGCAGCTTCGTGCCTCGCGGAATCAGAGCCTGGCCTTCTTCCCGTTTTTTCCGGCGGGCGACGATAAACAGAAACAGGAGCAGCGGCACCTGAAAAAGCACGACAAGCAGCGGAAAGCTGTAGCTGATGAACTGGTTGATATCCGACACCTTGGGAAAGGCGAGCAGCGAGGTCACCACCATGAAGCAGCCGGTGGGCGCGTTGTACGTGTTGTAGTGCAACTGTCCGCCAAACGATCCTACGCCCACGAGGAAGGCCAGATAGGCGACGATGACTTTAATGCTGAACGCAGGAAACCACAAGCTGAACAAAATCATTTCCACCCGGTCGAGAAAGTCCGTCAGGTGAATTTGCTGCACGAGAATGTAGATCGGAAAATTGAGTCGGCCCGCAATGACGTAGCCCATCACCCCAAGGAGAATCAGCACCGTAAGCGTGGTCGTGAAGCAGGCGATCATGATTCCGTGCTTCATGGCGGTAAACAGGAGACGCGGCTCGCTGCTGGCGTGCAAAAAAGCGCCAAACAGCAAAATGTCTCCGTAAACGCCGATCGGCAGCAGGTTGCTTATCGTAATCCGATCCAGGCTCGTGCTCAAAATCGGCTCCAGCCGCTCGATGCTGTACTCGTTCATCAAAAGAAAGTAGAGCAGCAGGCACATGATGAAGTAGGCGGGAAAAAAAATTTCGTTGACCCTCGCCGCCACCTCCAGGCTCGTTTTGCCGTAGTACATCAACAGAAGAACGAACACAAGCAGGATGATTTCCAAGGGCGTCTCCGGCAAGAGGGAGATATGCAAAAAGTCGGCAGCCCCTTTTATATCGAGGGCGAGGATCACCCAAATATAAAACAGGATCAAGCAGTTGATAAAGCCGCCGAACCATTTGCCGCAGATGATGAACATGATCTCGAACAAGTTTTTCCCCGGGTAGGCGCGCACAAGCTCCGACAATACATAGGCGACGAGCAAGGCATAGCAAGCCGGAAGAATTTGCGAGAACCACGAATCCATCTTGGCGACCTGCACAACCGACCGCAAAAAGCTTATCATCATCCCTGTCATCAGCAGACTTCCGACCAGCCAGGCGATTTGCCGATGATTGACGACTTGCTTGTGTATCATGCGCTCCCTCCTCTACAGGATCTGGTCGATCCACATTTTCACCCGTGGCGTGAGGATGTTCAAAAAAAAGTCGGTTGGTATCATCCTGGTATGCTGAAATTGGATCGCGTACAATCCGAGCACGGAAAGGGCGTAAATCGTATAAATGACGATTTGCTGCCTTCGCTGCATCTGCTTGCGCTTGAAGAAAAAATCGAAAAAGGAAAACACCAGCATCAGGATTAACAAACATAAAAACAATCTATTCATTCTCGCGGTCTTCCTTTGTGATGTTTTTCGTCGTTTGCCCGATATCTTCGACGGCCACCTTGGAACGGATCGTGAACGTAATTTCCGGCAGTTCTTCACTCCAACGGTCCCGGTACGTTTCCCGCCACTCCCGGGGGAATTGTCTGGCCATAATAAGGCCCATTCCAATTGTGTCCGTCCGATACTTTTGCATTAACTGCAACGTGTTCTTCACGCTGACCTCGACCTCTTTTTTGAGCATGTCCTCGATCATCGCAATGTTCTTTTTATGCTCCAGATCCAGATTCGTCATGTTCTCCACTATCACACTTGTCGCGTGCACCATGATGTCGTAATGGACCCGCCCTTTTTTCAAAACAGGCTTGAGATCGGCCTTTCCTTTTGAAAAGTAGAAGGTCAGCCGGCCTTTGTCGCCAAGCGAGAGCACGACAGAGAACGGCATGAAGTTGCGCTGAAACCAGCGAAGACCTTTGATCGATTCGGCCTTGGACACATACACGAGCTTGTCACCGCGAAACAGGCCGATCCCCGTAAACTCGACTTCCTTCGACTTGCCTTTGGGATGCGAGTCAACGGGAGCCAGCACCGGGAGAAACGCATCAATCCCGGGTGTAGTGAGCATCTGTGCAACGTCTTTGAGCGATACGGGAATCGCCTCCATTTTCACCAACTCGCGCATCGCCTCCCCGGAAAAGCGTTCGAACTGCGGCTGGGCATTCAACAGCTCGATCCCTTTGCCTTTGGTCATGACGAGATAAGCGGTCAGCCGATTTTCGGGAAAACGGGCCACGATGTCCAATACGTCGCTCATCCCCTCCTTGGCCAGTTGCTCGCCGATGACAATCATCCGGTGGTGGGAATAGTACAGCTCGCGAGACATGCGCGACTGGATCATGCTGTTCGCTTCCCTGATCGTCTTGCCGACGGCTGAGTCCACATAGTACGTCTTGTCTCCGCTCGTCCCGCCTCCCCCGCCAGACGTGGAGCCGAGACTGCTGACCAGCGGAACCTGCACGGACAAGCGATAATGGCCGTTTGGCTCCTTGTCCATCGCCATTGCAATCACGATCGCCATATCGTTTACTTCCCGCCGATCCCAGCAGCCTGACACCACCAGCATTCCCATCAGCAACACGACAATCGGAGTGAGACGTTTCACGCTTTGCCCTCCTCGTCTGAATTCCCGCGGCTCGTCGTTCCTGCGTGCCCTCCTCTTTGCTGCACCTGGTTGGCAAAGTTTGCGTTCATCCGCCTCGCATCTCGAATCCCGAGAAAGCTGGGCCGCTTTTCCATAAACGACCACGGCACCCGCACCAGAACATCCTTCAAGTCTCCAACGGACATCGGGGCAAGCGGAGACAGGTACGGGACGCCAAAGGAGCGCAAGTTAGCCATATGCCCCAAAATGAGCAGCACGCCTACCAAAATGCCGTAAATGCCGAGAATAGAGGCCGCAATCATCAGCGGGAAGCGCAGCATTCGCAGCGAAATGGCCGCATTGAAGTGCGGAATCGTAAAAGAGGCGATCCCGGTGAGCGACACGACAATGACCATCGGCGCGGAAACAATCCCGGCTTGCACGGCCGCCTGTCCGACGACGAGCGCCCCCAAAATACTGACGGCCTGCCCGACCGTTTTCGGGAGGCGAATCCCCGCTTCACGCAGCGCTTCAAAGGCAATTTCCATAATGAGCGCCTCCACGATCGCGGGAAAAGGAATCGACTCGCGAGCTGCGGCGACGCTCAAGAGCAAGGTCGTCGGCAGCATTTGCTGGTGGTACGTCGTAATCGCCACGTACAGCGCAGGCGTAACCAGCGCAATAATCAGAAACAAATAGCGCAGCCAGCGGAGCAGCGTCGTCATCTGGAAGCGCTCGAAGTAGTCCTCGCTCGCCTGCATCAGCATCCAAAACGTGGCGGGAGCGATCAGCACCATCGGCGTGCCATCGACAAAAATAGCGACGCGCCCTTCCAAGATCGAAGCCGCCACCGTGTCCGGCCGCTCGGAATACATGAGCTGGGGAAAGGGCGAATAGACGTTGTCCTGAATCAGCTCTTCGATGTAGCCGCTCTCCAAAATGGCGTCGATGTCGATGTTGCTGATGCGTTGGGAAACCTCTTCCACGACTTGCGGGTCCGCGATGCCTTCCAAAAACGCGACCACGATGTTTGTATTCGTCTCTCTCCCCACGACCAGCGACTTCATTTTCAACCGGGGCGTGCGCAATTTGCGCCGCAGCATCGACGTGTTCGTGCGGATGTTTTCAATGAAGCCTTCCCGCGGCCCGCGCACGACGGCTTCTCCCTCCGGCTCGTTGACCGAGCGCTTTTCCGCACCGCGGATGCCCAGCGTGAGTGCCTCGACATTTCCGTCGACCATAATGCCGGTATCGCCGGACAGCACAGCCTGCAAAAGCTGCTTGTAATCGTTCACCCGCGCGATTTGCGAGACGGGCAGCAGCGCTTCTTCGATTACTTCGATGTCGTCATCGCCCTTTTCCATCACCATGAGCGATTTCAGCGCCTGGTTCACTTCGGCGGTATCAATCAAGCCGTCTACAAAAATCGCGGCCGCACGCGCACTGTGTTTTAGCCTAAACTCGCGGATGACAAAATCCGAGCAATCCGAGAACAGCTTTTTCAACACTTCTACGTTGTCATCCAAATCCGGAAAAAGCGCAATGCCTTCCATCTCAAGCAAGCTGCACGTATCAATCGTCTCCAGCAATTTTTCGATTCTGCTTTTTTTCCTGAACTCCATCTCATCACCAGCCACTGGAAAGCTAACGGTATTATGGGTGATTTGCTGGAAAGATATGCAGTCCGCCCGTGGGCTGCATATCCGTTTCGCGAACGGGAGAAAGTAGGAGCACATCTACCGCCCAAAGGAAGGTGCCATCGTGGCGAATGCAACCAAAGAATACGAGCTGACTATCGGCGGTCATGCCATCAGCATTACGAACCCGTACAAGCCGCTCTGGCCGGAAGCGAATGTGACCAAGCTAGATTATTTGCGTTACCTCCTGACGGTGGCGCCGCATCTCTTGCGCTATGCCAAAGACCGGCTGTTAACCGTGATCCGCTATCCGCACGGCATCCACGACAAACATTTTTATCAAAAAAACATTCCCGAGTACGCCCCGTCCTGGATTCAGACGCACACGTGGGAAAACGTCCGCTATGTGCTGTGCAACGATGAAGCCACCCTCATGTGGATGGCCAATCAGGCGGCGCTGGAATGGCACGTTTCCTTTCATCTCGCGGCCGACGAGACGCCGACCGAGCTGGTGTTCGACCTCGATCCGTCCACGGAAGACTTTGCTGTCGTGATCGAGGCTGCGCTGCTCGTCAAGGAGCTGTTGGACGAGTTGAGGCTGCCCGCCTTTGTCAAGACTTCAGGAGCAAGCGGCCTGCAGGTGTACGTCCCGATCGAGCTACGCTATACGTTCGAGCAGACGAGACAGGTCGGGCAGTTTATCGCTTCGTATCTGGTCAACAAGCACCCTTCCTTTTTGACCATCGAGCGCATGGTGAAAAATCGCGGGGACAAGCTGTACATCGACTACTTGCAGCACTGGCGCGGCAAAACCCTTCCCGCTCCTTATTCGACGCGGGCCAAAAAAGGGGCGACCGTCTCCGCCCCGTTATTATGGGAGGAAGTGCCCAAGTCTCATCCCAGCGACTACACCGTACACACCGTTCCGCCACGCCTGAAAGAGAAGGGAGACTTGTTCGCCGCCGTCTCCCGCCCGACCACAAGAGCCTCCCTCGACCCGATCCTCGACTTTTTGCGCTTTCAGTAGGCGACCTATTGGAATCCCCCTGTCCAGGTATGCTATACTGTGCACAGACGTTTGAGGCAAGGAGGCATTTTCATGATTGATCCGATCGCGATTTCGCTCGGACCCCTTAAAATTCACTGGTACGGCATCATCATGGGGTTGGCTTTTTTTCTGGGGACTTACCTCGCGAGGTACAATTCCAAACGTTCCGGCATTGATCCCGATCACGTCCTGAACATGGTTGTGTTGATTATCCCGGCAGCGATTGTGTGTGCCCGCTTGTATTATGTCGCATTCGAATGGGCGCAGTACAAAGACAATCCACTGGACATCTTCGCGGTCTGGAAAGGCGGCCTGGCGATCCACGGCGGGCTGATCGGGGGAGTTCTCGCGGGAACGTACTACATTCGCAAGCACAAGCTTCCCTTCCTTCGCCTGGCTGATGTGTTCATGCCCAGTGTCATCCTCGGTCAAGCCATCGGCCGTTGGGGAAATTTCATCAACCAGGAAGCACACGGCGATGTAGCCTCTGCGGAATTTATGGCGAAGTTTCCCGCTTTCATCCGCGACCAGATGTTTATCGGCGGACAGTATTATCATCCGACGTTTTTGTACGAATCGCTGTGGAACTTGCTCGTCTTCGGCATCCTGCTGTTCATGCTGTATCGGTTTAAAAAATTCGATGGGCAAGTTTTGTTCAGCTACATGATTCTTTATTCCATCGGCCGCTTTTTCATCGAAGGCATGCGTACAGACAGCCTGCTGATCGCAGACACGCTGCGGGTCGCACAGCTTGTCAGCCTGAGCCTGATCGCCCTCGGGGCCATTCTGATGCTGGTCTTCGCTCGCAAAAGCAAGCAGTCAGGCCATTCCCACAATTCAATGGAATAGCAATCGGGACAATCCTGTACAACCACTCTCGCCGCTTTGGCAGAGTGGTTTTTTGCAGTTCGCTCGTCTGAATTGTCGCAATGCGGGAAATAACTAGAAGACAGGAGGGATCGCAGATGGATGACGGCATTTTGGAGGAATATCTGGACCGTCTGGTGCGCATACATTTTGCCCCGGACATGATCGGGCCAGGCTTGCCCGCCTACGCGGAAGGCAAGCTGTTCGACTACAGCCCCAACGGCATTCTGATCGAGGAAAAGGACGGCTCGCTCGACTACATTCCTTTTTCCGCTGTACGGCTCGTGCAAATCAAGCCAAAAGCCAGCTTGTGGGACCGTTTGACGGGTTTTGGGTAAGCAAAAAGACACCTCGCTACGAAACGGTACGTAGAAGGTGTCTTTTGTATTTTACAGGAAAACGTCGAAGACAACGTAACAGGCTGCGGCCAACAGACCCGTTACCGGGAGCGTAATGATCCAGGTAACGACGATGCGTCCAGCCACTCCCCATTTGACTGCGTTCAGCTTTTGCGACGCGCCTACACCCAAAATCGAAGAGGTGATGACATGGGTCGTACTGACCGGCAGTTTCAAGGTAGTAAAGATTGTGATAATCAAGGCAGATGACAGGTCGGCCGAAAAACCGCTGATTGGCTTGATTTTCATAATCTTGCCACCCATGGTTTTGATAATGCGCCAGCCGCCGAAGGAAGTCCCCAGCGCCATGGCAATCGCGGCGGACAGCTTGACCCACAGCGGGATCGCAAACTCGCCAGGCTCCTGCACCAAAAATCCGCCAGAGAGCAAGGCCAGCGTGATAACCCCCATCGTTTTCTGGGCGTCGTTGGCTCCGTGGCTGAAGGATTGCCAGGATGCAGACAACACTTGCAGCATGCGGAAGTTGCGATTCGTTTTATGGTAATTCATGTTGGCGACAATCGCGGAAACGATTTTGATGACGATAAAACCGATGACAAACGCGACGATCGGCGAAATGATGAGCGCCTTGACGATCTCAATGAAGCCTTCCATGTTGATCGAACCGAAGCCGGCAGCTCCTACAGCGGCACCTGCAACGCCTCCGATGATCGCATGCGAGGAAGAGCTCGGGATACCGAACCACCACGTAATCAAGTTCCACAAAATCGCGGCGGTCAAAGCTGCCAAGACGACAACCAGTCCATTTTCCAGCTTGAACGGGTCCGTGATTTTGCCCCCGATCGTCTTCGCTACACCCGTGTACGTCAGCGCGCCAATCAGGTTGAAGAGCGAGGCGATAACAATGGCTGTCCGCGGACTCAAGGCCCGGGTCGATACTGAGGTCGCAATGGCGTTGGCCGTGTCGTGAAAACCATTGATAAAGTCAAAACTCAGCGCCATGACGACGACAAGTACGAGAATAACAACCTCTGGCGAAAAATCAGGCATTCTTTAACACGATCCCTTCGACCAGGTTCGAAACGTCCTCGGCAAAGTCAGCACAGTCTTCTAGCTTGTCGTAAATTTCCTTGAGTTTGATCGCTTCGATCGGATTCGCATCCGGCGAATTCAGCAGATCGGATACCATTTTGCGGTAATTGGAGTCGGATTCATGCTCCAGATCTTTGATTTCCCGCGCGATTTTCGATACTACCTGATGATCGAGCTTGCGCAGCGTGCGAATCAGCTCAATCAGCTTTGCCGAACATTTGACCAAAATGTTTGCTTGTGCCAAAACGCGCGGCTCCGGCTGACGAACTTGATAGAGATACATGCGATCCGCAACACCGTCAATGTAATCGATCATCGAGTCCATTGTATGTGCGAGCTGGTGAATGTCTTCACGCTCAAGCGGAGTGATAAAGGTAGAATTCAATTCGTTCATGATGCGGCGAACGATCTCATCCCCTTCTTTTTCAACAGCCTTGATTGCCTTGACTTTGGCTTCCACATCTTGATAGTTTCCTATCATTTCATAAAAAAGATGAGTCCCTTTGTGCACCGTGGCAATCTGCTGTTCAAACAGATCAAAGAAGATATACTTGTTAGATTTCAACATACGGTCCTTCTTCACTCCTTTGGATAAATCACACCTAGACGATTATATCGAAAGATATTGTTGACGTAAATTTAAATTCAAGGGCAAGTGTGTAGATTTTTCTTTAAAAAAATATTAAGTTTTTGTAAATTTCCTTTACAATCCGCAAATAAAAATAAAACACCCGTCTCCTTGAGCGGGCGACAGGTGTTAGTCTTGCCATCTATTCTCTTCTTTATCGCGTAGCGACTACCATGCAATCTTTCTTTTTCTTCGCTTCGTACATGAGCATATCCGCCTTGTGCGTCAGCTCCTCTGCCGTAGCCGCATGCATCGGATAGGAGGCGACGCCGATGCTGACCGTCACGCCGGACAGCGTCTCGCGAACCTGCTCCTGGATCCGCTTCCCGATTGCGAGCGCCTCATTCGTATCCGCATGCTTCAGCAGCACGACAAATTCTTCGCCGCCCCATCGGCCGACCGTATCCTGGTTGCGCACATTGGCTTGCAAAATGGAAGCGAATTGGCAGAGCAGCCGATCCCCTTCCATATGTCCATGGCAATCATTGAATTTTTTGAAATTATCCAGGTCGATAAATAAAAGCGTGATCGGATAGTGCTGATTTTTCGCCTGCCTGATCTCGCGAATCAGCCTGTCCAGAAACCGGCGATTGACCAATACCCCCGTCAATGAGTCGTGATAGGCCATTTGTCGCAGACGATTCACGTATATCCCCAGGCTGTATCCGGCTGCCATCTGGATGATGGCCATCAGCACGACAAACCGCATCGCCGACTGCTCATCAGGCAGCCCGCATACGATAAGCCAAATCCATATAATAAAACAGGACACACCCATGCCAATCCAGCGTGAGTCCAAGGTACTCTCCACCTCCGGCCCATCCATTGTAGCAGCACCATAAGTACTTTTCCGTTACATAAGACCTAAACGTTTTCTTTAAAACTAGGTCTTACTTCGTGCTTACAGGAATATTTTACCTTCCTTTCCGCCACGGTTCAAGCACTATTCTGTTGAATGCCCTGATGGGCGAACAGAATAACTTGCTTTCTCTACTTTTATCGAATTTTCCCACTTATCCCAACCCTCTTTTTTTTTCGTATAATGGGTAAGCTATACTTTCAAAATATGATTGATCGATAGGGAGGAATTAACCGAATGGTCTGGCTTCAACAAATGATCGCCCGCTACGACACGACGATCTGGATTCGCGTCATCGGGACGGTCCTTACAACTTTTGCAGGCTTCATGCTTCGGCCGTTCCTCGCCTTCTATCTGTACGACAGGATGGACGGAAATCTGCTCGTGGCGGCGATGGTCACCAGCCTGCAACCGCTGACGAGCATCATCTCCGGCTATTTTGCCGGGAGCCTCTCCGACCGCTATGGCCGAAAGCCGCTGATGATCGCCGCACTGTCCATTGAAGCGATCTCCATGGCCGGTTATATTTGGGCGGAATCTATTTTTGCCTTTGCCGCGCTTACCGTCTTGAACGGGATCGGAGCCTCGTTGTTCTGGCCAGCCGCAAGCGCCCAAATTACCGATGTCGTGCCGGAGGAAAAACGCAGCGAAGTATTCGCGCTTCTGCACACCGCGCTGAATCTCGGGGCCGCCGCTGGCCCGCTGATCGGTGTCGCCATCTATAAAGTCAACCCGGCGATTGCGTTTGGCATCTGCTCCTGTATGCTGTTCGTCTACGCGCTGCTCCTCTTCTGGAAGGTCCCGGAGACGCTGCCCGACCACATCCGGGCACAGGCCAGCCGTTCTGCCAAGACGGACCAGGCTCCCCGGCTGAAGCTGGCCGAGCATCCTACGCTGATCTGGATGACGCTTGCCGCGGTGCCTGTGTCGCTTTTGTACTCGCAAGTAGAGATCATTTTGCCGCAGCATTTGCGCACCCAGTACACCGACTTTCTCAGCGTCTTCGCTACTTTGATGACGATCAACGGCGTCTTGGTCGTCTGTTGCCAGATTGCGATTGCCAAGTACGCCGAGCGCTTTCCTGCTCATTGGGTCATTCTCACCGCCTACCTGTTTCTCGCCTGTGTCGGTTTCGGCTACGGCTGGGCGCCTGGCTTTCTCATTCTCGTGCTCGCCGAAGTCCTGTTTACGATCGGCGAGATGCTCTACGGGCCGCAAATTCAAAAAGCGATCTCCGTCATGGCCCCGGAAGAATATCGCGGACGTTATTTTGCGATCTTCGGCGCGAACTGGGGCATCACGGGCACGATCGGCCCGAGTGTCGGCGCCGTCGCGTTCAAAGGGATCGGGGGCGCTCTCTGGTTCTCCATCCTCAGCCTGCTGCTGCTCGTCGGCGGCCTGTTCCAATACCGCTTTGTCAAAAAAACGACGCAGGCGGAGCCTGCCGAAAGTGTCCAGTCGCTTTCGAGCTAGAGCACTGTGTCCATTCCAGCCTGTCTGCCAAACGGTGGGGTTGCCAACGTTTCGCATACAGGCTTTTTCTTTTTTTCGAGATAAACGGCTACGCTGCGAAGGATATTCGCCGATTGCTGCAATCCGGCAAGCATGCGGCTCCCGCCATGCTCCAAGCCTTCGTAGTACTCCCGCTCGGCCTTTTCAACGGCTTCTGTTGTCCAGCCGTTTTCATGCGGTACGACGATCTCCTGGGAAAACGTCATTTCGCAGCCGCCCTCCACAGAGGCGAGCACGACGGCAATCCGCTCCTGTGTATCGCTAAATTGCGGCAGTGCAAACGTAAACACCAGCAGATGGGCGGATGCGATGAATTGGAATCAATTGGAAGGGGAAACATAGTTGTACATTATGAAACAACGGGAGTGAAAAAGTGTATGCCCCGTATCGAATCCGTTGCGACAGCAGTACCGCCGCATGAAGTTTCCACGGAAGCTTCCATGCAGCTCGCCCGTCATTTTTTTCAGGATGCTTTTCCCGATATTGATCGGCTCCTGAACGTTTTTGCCCACAGCCATATCGAAAAACGGCACTTTTGCATGCCGCTGGACTGGTTTTCCAGCGACCAGCCGTTTGCCGAAAAAAACAGGCTGTACATTCAGCACGCAGAAGCGTTGTCGCTTGCGGCTGCGCGAAAATGCCTGCAAAAAGCCGGGCTTGTGCCAACCGATATCGATTGTCTCGTATTCGTCTCCAGCACAGGGATTGCCACGCCGAGCATGGATTCCCGCCTGGTCAACAGTCTCGGGCTTCGCTCCGATATTACGCGGATTCCGCTGTGGGGACTGGGCTGTGCCGGGGGAGCGATGGGCTTGTCCCGCTCGTGCGAGTACGCCGGAGCCTACCCCGGGCGCAGGGTGCTGCTCATCAGCGTAGAGCTGTGCGGGCTGACCTTTATTCGCCAGGATTTGTCCAAAAGCAATCTCGTGGCGACTTGTCTGTTCGGGGATGGAGCAGCAGCCGTCGTGGTCAGCGGCGACCATGTCCAAGCCTCGGCAGAGGAAGGCGCGCCCCGGATCCAGTTTCGCGATGCCCGCACCACGACGTGGCCGGATACGCTCGACGTGATGGGCTGGGAGCTGACAGAGCCGGGGTTGAAGGTGATTTTTTCCCGCGACATTCCTACGTTGATTCAGACATACATGCGCGAAAACGTGGAAAGCTTTTTGACGTCGCACCAGACGACCGTGGACCGTCTGCGCCACTTTATTTTTCATCCGGGCGGCGCAAAAGTCTTGAACGCGTACCAGTCTTCGCTCGGCATTGATGCCGAGGCGACGCGCCACTCCGAAGAGGTGCTGCGCCATTTTGGCAACATGTCTTCGCCGACGGTGCTGTTTGTGCTGGAAAAAAGCATGGAGCAAGCGTGGCAGCCGGGCGACCGCGGACTGGTTGCGGCGCTTGGGCCGGGGTTCAGCTCTGAGCTGCTCCTCTTGGAAGCGAGGTAGGCGCGATGCTCTTTTTCGTCACAGTCATGGCTGCCGTCTGCCTGCAACGCTTCTGCGAATTGGTGCTGGCCGCGCGAAACGCCCGCTACGTGTGCGCCCTGGGAGGCGTCGAGATCGGCGCGGGCCATTACAAATACATCGTGCTGATGCATGTTTGCTTTTTTGTCAGCTTGATGGTAGAAGTGCTCGCGACAGGCAGTGCTTCGGCGCTGCCTCCGTGGTGGGGGTACAGCTTCGGCCTGTTTTTGGCGGCCCAACTGCTCCGCTACTGGTGCATCCAGAGCCTGGGCAGGCGTTGGAATACGCGGATTCTGGTCATTCCAGGGGAAGCGCCGCTCCGGCGCGGTCCGTACCGCTGGCTTCGCCATCCGAACTACGTCGTCGTGGCGATCGAGCTGTTCACTCTCCCGCTGACGTTTTCCGCCGTGAATACCGCTGTCGCCTTTACGCTCCTGAATGCCTGGCTACTGCTGCGCGTGCGCATTCCGCTGGAAGAAAAAGGCGTGTACGAAGGCGAAGAATCGTCATAAAAAAAGTCTATGGCACAAGCCACAGACTTTTTTCCTGTTTACAGGTTTACGATGGGACGAATGGAGGAAAAGAACAAGGAATACGTTACTATAAGTCCCGTGAGGTGGAGCCAGCGTGAACCGTACAAATATCGTAGAGCCTCTGGAAGCAAAGCGCATCATCGTGCGTGACTTCCTCAGCCTGATGAAGACCTTGCCCAATCAGGACGATGCCGCCAGCGTTCAGACATTTCTCCGCTACCTGCAAAGCTTGCTCAGAATCAAGCAGGTCATCCCGCCGGTGGTCGAAATCCTGACGCTCATCAAAACGGACAAGCCGATCCTCTATCATTCCGCTCGTCGCTCCATCATGTCCTCCAGCAATTTGCACATGCTTTTCCAGATCGAAATGGATGTTGAGCTGGCACAGGAGAGACTGTCTCAGTACGATAAATAATCGGGCTGCCGGGGTTCTACTTCAAGTTTTCCGGATTGAGGCACTCCAACTCGGGAATGACAAAGCGGCCGTCTTTGCGGATCAGGACGCCATCAAACCAGATTTCTCCCCCGCCCCACTCCGGACGCTGGATGGAAACCATGTCCCAGTGAACCGACGACTTGTTTCCGTTGTACGCCTCATCGTAACATTGACCAGGCGTGAAGTGGAAGCTGCCGTCGATTTTTTCGTCGAACAAAATGTCTTTCATCGGGTTGCGGATGAACGGATTGACCCCGATCGCAAACTCGCCGATGTAGCGCGCGCCCTCGTCCGTGTCGAGAATTTCGTTCAGCCGCTTGCTATCGTTTGCGGTCGCCTCGACGATTTTGCCGTCCTTGAAAGTCAGGCGAACGTTTTCAAACGTAAAGCCGTGGTACGGCGTAGGCGCATTGTGTGTAATTGTGCCGTTGACAGAGTTTTTCACCGGAGCGGTGTACACTTCGCCGTCCGGGATGTTGCGCAGACCCGCACATTTGACCGCCGGGATGTCCTTGATCGAGAAAGTCAGGTCTGTATCCGGCCCGACCAGACGGACTTCGTCGGTGCGGTTCATCAGGTCGACCAGGCTGTCCATCGCCTTGTCCATTTTTCCGTAATCCAGATTGCACACCTGGAAGTAAAAGTCTTCAAACGCCGCCGTCGACATGTTCGCCAATTGAGCCATGGACGGGTTCGGGTAGCGAAGCACCACCCATTTTGTTTTGGGCACGCGGACGTTCATGACTGGCAGCTCGTACAAACGGGAGTACAGACCGAGCTTGTCTCCGGGAACATCTGCCATCTCATTGATGTTGTCGGCTGCGCGGATGCCGATATAGCCTTGCATTTTTTCCATGAGGGCCACTTCGCTTTCCGCCATGACCTTCAGTTGCTCCTCGTTGCAGTTCATCGCGATTTCACGGCTGATCGCCGGATCAATCTGCTGGACGAACGGGCTGCCTCCCGCCTTGTAAATCTCACGGACGAGGGCAGATACCAGTTCAGGCGTCTTCCCTTTGGCGTTAATCAGGATGTTTTCCCCTGGCTGTACGCGGACGGAATAGTTCACCAGGTTATAGGCCAATTGCTCCAAACGAGAGTCTCTCATGCGTGACACACCCTTTTTTAATTTTCTGATTCCAATTGTATTCTTGCCGATAAATCTCTGTAAGTCAATAAAATTTATTTTATCAAAAGCACAAAATAACAAGCCAGCTTTTTCCCCTAGACAAAAGCTGGCTTGCTCCCGTGGTCCAGCGCGGTGCTATTCGCTCTGCTCGCTGTCCTCGATCGTCCCCATCTTGTACATGTCGCTCACCTGTTCCTGTGTAGCCGCGAGTCCTCCTGCTTCTTCCTCTACCTGATACACGGCGCTTTCCATCTGCCCCGTCTCACTCAGTTGCTGCGTGGGGCGGTTTTCACGTTCTGCCATCGCTTTCTTCCTCCTTCTAGCTGATTTTCGGTATAGTGTGCGTCAGGCGCTCCCGATTTAGCCATTTAGCCATCGCAGAAAAGAAGAAGCCGCTTTCGCGAACAGACGAAAAAAAAAACGCCTTGCCCGTTGCGGCAAAGCGTCTTCCACCTTTATTCTTACTTGTCTTTGTCAGCCGAAACATCTGGAACCATCAAGGACCAGCCGGTTCTGTTGGTCACATCTTGCGTAGAGTTGCGTCCGATGACGATGCTCTCATCTTCTTTTGGCAATGCGGTCCAACCGCTGTTTGGCGCTTGCACGACCTGGTAGTTGTTCGTGGAAACGAACTCGTCTTCTACTGGCATTGCCATCCAGCCACCGTTGGACGTTTGCACCACTTGGTAGCGGTTTGTCGAAATGAATTGATCTTCAGCCGGCATTCCCATCCAGCCGCCATTTGCCGTTTGCACGACTTGGAAACGATTGGTGGAGACAAACTGGTCTTCTGCTGGCAAGAGGGACCAACCGGACGTCGAGGATGCGTCAGGAACAAATTGGCCGCTCACGAAAACGTATTCGTCTTCCCCAGGAAGCTTGACCCAAGCTCCTTGAACGCCGTTTCCAGGTTGTGGCTGTTCAGCTACGGGTGCAGCCGTTGGAGTTGTTGTTGTCGTCGTTTCAACTGCTGGCGCAGGAGTTGTCGCGGAAGCTTCAGTTGCATTAGCGGAAGCTTCTTCTGCACAGGCCGACTGTGCAAACAGCGCCGCTCCGAGAATCAAAGAACCCATCATCAATGTGCTGCTTTTTTTCATATGTGTACACTCCCATTCGCGTAGTACACACATTGTCCGCTGAAATGTCCCCCACCTGCTACCCTGATGGCAACGCTACATGCATTGCTTCATTTTCCGCAAGAAGTACGTAAACTGCTCCAATTCTTCGTCGCTCAGGTTTTCCAGCAGTTTGCCCACCAGTGCTCTTCTCTGGCACAAAAGCCCCTCCAGCATAGGGACTGCCTTTTGCGACAGCGTGACCCATACGACTCTCCGGTCCAGCTCGTCGCGGACCCGGTCGATGTAACCGGCTTTCACCAGCCGATTGAGAGCAATCGTAGTCGCACTGTTGGATTGCTTCAGAATGGTCGCCAGTTCGGAAACTGTGCTTCTTCCTTTTTGATGAAGCACTCGCAGCAAAATAAATTGCTTGGGACTAATCAGCTCTTCCTCTTCCAGCCAGTGGCTGATGAAGAAGCGAGCCATCTCGACAAATGCTCGATCCAGTTCCTCAATTTTACTGGCGCGGGACATGTCGCTCACAACATCACCTATTTTCAGAAAGTAAATAATATAAGTACTTTTACTATAAAACTATATAGCCTAAGTACATGAAGATCAATAGACCTTCCAAAATTATTTCTTTCCTCGAAAGATATGTATGAGCCGGAACAAAGTGTTTACTACTTAATATTTTTACTGTAAAACTTATATGCAACATCATCTTACCGCAAACAGGAAAAACTGACAATAGGCGAAGATGGCAAAATCGTGACAGCAGCTTTTGGGCGCGCCCTCCATTAATTTCCTTGAATCTTATTCCGTATCCAATCGTATTGCATGTATAATAGAAAGGCAGTCCCAAGCGCAGGGCGTTCTTTTGCCCACGGCAATCTGTTGCCAGCGAAACCATGTACATAGGAGATCAAGTTGATGGAACAAACCAAAAGCACAGCGAAATGGAAAACCGAATTGCTCGACTGGTTGAAATCGTTTGTTTTGATTGGCGGTTTGACTGCCTTCATCTACGTGTTCGTCATGGCGCCCTACGTCGTGCAAGGACGGTCGATGGAGAGCACGCTGCACGACCGCGAACGGGTCATCGTCAACAAAGCGATTTACTATCTCAAGGAGCCGAAACCGGGCGACATCGTCATTATTCACCCGGATGCGAGCGGCGACAACTGGATCAAGCGCGTCATCGCTGTCGCAGGCGATACGGTAGAAGCGAAAAACGACCAGGTGTACGTCAACGGCCAACCGCTCAGCGAAGAGTATTTGGCCAACAACAAGCTGCAAGCTTCGGCGGCTGGCGTGACCCTGACCGAAGACTTCGGGCCGATCACCATTCCGGAAGGCAGCGTTTTTGTAATGGGAGACAATCGCAACAACAGTATGGACAGCCGGGTCATTGGCCCTGTCAAGCTCGATCATGTAGTCGGTCGCGCGGAAGCGGTCTACTGGCCGTTGTCGGACATCCGTCTGCCAAAATAACCGCCTGCTACCTAGCTGGGCAGTCGCATACGAAAAAGCCGCTCTTGCACGTGAGCGGCTTTTTCTTTTCCCCTTTTATTTTTGCGCCGTGGCGGTTGCGGACAAGTAATCCTCCAGGGTAAGCCCTGCCGCCGTGATCTCTCGCGCCATTTCTTTTCCGACGTAGCGCAGATGCCACGGCTCATAGGCGTATCCGGTCGTGTCTTCCTTGCCTTTCAGATAGCGGATGATGAAGCCGTATTCCGCGCAATGCTCCGCCAGCCATTTTCCTTCCGGCATTTCGCCAAACGACTCTTCCAGCCTTGTTTTCGCATCTGCCCCCGACACGTCCATAGCCAATCCGGTCTGATGCTCGCTTTTTCCTGGAACAGCGCTGTACGCAGCAGCATGCTCTGCGCCTTGTGTTCTAACATATGTCTCGTACAGCGATTTTTGCGTCTTGTACGAGCGGTAGCCGGACACGGCGTACAGCTCGATGCCGTCCTGCTTGGCGGCTGCGAACAACTCTTCCAACGCTTGTGCGGCTTCTTGGCGCATCAACCGTTTTTCCACTTTTTCATCGAACGGAAACGGCACGTCAGGCTCCACCAGATCAGGCGGAATATAGTCAGCAGGCAGCGCCCGCTTCTTGTTCACAACAACGGCGAGATCGGTCGGGTTTGTCACCGTCGGGACCCCGTTGACGTCTTGGATCGTTTCGGCCAGGGATGCCTGCTTCGCGCGAGGGGATTCTCCCTGCGCCGGCTCTGTTGTATTTGTTTGCGTACCGTCTTTCGCTGTTGCCGTATTTCCCGTCGGCTGAGACGGTTGGTGGGAAGCGAGCAACCCATCCAACGAAGGGGCTTCACATCCACTGAGCAGGGCTACTGATAGTGCGGCGACGATCGCAAGACCATTGGTGCGATTCTTTTTCATCATTGATCCTCCTGGTTCCATACAGACACATATGTTCTGCTTTACCTTACCATGGAGTTAGACGAAAAAAAAGGACGGATAGTCACGCTTTTGCTTGTACAGTTTCTTTTGCGATCGATTGAATCAGCTCCGGCAGCCACGAATCGAGGGCCGCGAACGCATAGCCTGCCGCCGCTGCCTTGCTCGTGTCCATGAAAAAAGAATGCGGGAATCCGAATGGCGACTGGTGAGCCGGGTCGGTCTCTGCCTCAATGCGCGCTGGTTTGCCCACGGCTTGCGAAATCATGTCCAGCAAAGCTTGCAGCGTAATCGTGCCTTGCGAGTTGGCGTTGACGGGGCCAGTAAAGGCGTCCGTGCCGACCCAGGCCAAAAATTTGGCCGCCTCCCCGGCGTGAATAAAGCACATGACAGCTTCCGGGTTCACAAGCCCGATCGGCTGCTCCTGTTGTACGTGCTCTACGTGAAAATGCAGGCGGCGCGTATAATCGTCCTCCGCGAGCACGATCGGAAAGCGGACGGCTGCCACCGGAAAAGCAGCGGTCTGGAAAAATACGGCTTCGGCTTGCCGCTTTCCTTCCTGGTAGCTGACGCCTTCCCACGTTCCCGGACGGAGCGGGTACGTGTACGGGTCAAACGCTTCCTCTTTTAACGCCTGATCGGAAAAATCGTACACCGACAGCGTCGAGGTCAGCACGTATTTGCCTACTTTGCCGCAGAAAACTTCGCAGGCGTCCACGGCATTTTGATAAGAGTAGCAAATGTTGTCGTAGACGATGTCCCACTGTTGCTCCCCGGCTGTAGCAAGCGCGCTTTTGTCGTCGCGGTCGAGCGTAAGCCGCTTCACCTGCGGCGGCAAATCCGCCTCCGCCAAGCCCCTTGTCGCTACCGTTACCTCTGCGCCAGAATCAGCGAGCAGTTGCACGAGACGTTTGCCAAAAAAACGGGTTCCTCCGAGTACCAGTACCTTTTTCATTGAAGCTTCCACCTTCCAAATTGGTTTTGTTTACTTCTTCAACTCGATGACCCGTTCGCTTTCATCCCAGGTGACGGTGAACCCGAGCTTTTCCGCGACTTTTTTCACAGGGAGGTACGCCACTCCGCGTACGGTAATCGCATCTGCCCGGAAGTCGGCGCTGCTTTTGCCCAAACCGAGCAGCAGCTTCTCCGCCTGCACATAGGCAATGCCATCCACGACCAGCTTCTGTTCCGCCAAAAACGGGTACGTCTGCCCGTTTACGGCAATGGCAAAAGGCTCACCCGGCTCATACGGCACTTCCTCCGGCTCGGCAGCCGTGTAGGCGATCGCGTCGACGCCAAGCACCGTGCCTTCTCGCGTATCGTCTGCCCCTCCGTACATCTTGCCTGTTTCAAAATCGTAGACGATCGCCTGAACATTGCCGATATCCGCAGGCTGCTCGGCAAAGACGTGGCCTTTTGCCATCAACTGCAAGATGACGTCCTGGTCAATCCCCGCCTCCCAGGAGACGTTCGGATAGCCGCTGGAAAAAATGCGGGGAGCGCGAATAGCGTCCTCGATGTTCATGCCGTGGTCGATCACGTTGAGAATCGTTTGCGACACAGAGGCGATAATCGTCGAGCCGCCCGGCGAGCCAACGGCCAAAAACGGCTGCCCGTCTTTGAGCACGATCGTCGGCGTCATGCTCGAGCGGGGGCGCTTGCCTGGCTCCACCTGATTGACGCCGCCCGGAACCGCGTCAAAATCCGTCAGCTCGTTGTTGAGCATGAAGCCGTAGCCCGGCACCATCACGCCGCTTCCAAAAATGTCCTCAATCGTGGTCGTATAAGAGACGAGATTGCCCCATTTGTCCATGACGGCAAAATGGGTCGTCTGTTTCACGGGCGAGCTGTCGAGCATTTTGATCGCGGCCGCCGGCTTTTGTCCCGTGTCGTACTTCCACGGGTCGCCAGCCGTGATGTTCGCGTTGGCCCGGTTGTCGTCGATCAGCTTGCGCCGTTCTTTTATGTAATCGTCGTGGAGCAGGCCTTGCTTGGGCACCGGATAGACGTCCTCGTCCGCCATGTACGCCGCCCGGTCGGCATAGGCGAGGTGGTTGGCTTCAATCAGATGGTGCAAATACGCTACGGAGCCGAATCCGTCCTTCTGGTTGTCGTAGCCTTCCATCAGCTTCAAAATCTGGATCATGGTCAAGCCGCCCGAACTGGGAGGCGCCATGGAAATCACCTCGTAGCCGCGAAACATCCCGCGCACCGGCTCTCGTTCCTTGACCTGGTAAGCCTTGAGGTCGTCCATCGTCATTTTGCCGCCTGTGCGCTGCACCTCTTCGACGAGCGCGCGGCCAATCTCGCCTTTGTACAAAACATCCGGCCCTTCGTCGCGGATCAGCTTCAGCGTCTTGGCCAAATCGGGCTGGACGAGCATTTGCCCTTCCTCCAGCGGACGGCCTTCCGGCAAGAACACTTGCGCGGCTGTCTTGTGCTTTTCCAGCTTGTCGCGCGACTTGGCGATGTAGTCCGCCGTCACCCAGTTGACACGAACGCCTTTTTCGGCCAGCTCGATCGCTGGCGCAAGCACGTCTGCCAGCTCCCACGTGCCGTACTCCTCAAGCGCCTCTGCCACGCCGAGCAACGTCCCCGGCACGCCTACTGCCTGACCGCTGGTGTGCCGCTGTTCAAAAGGAATCGGCTGCCCGTCGGCCTGTAAAAACATGTCGGCTGTCACATTTGCCGGGGCTACTTCCCGACTGTCGATCACCGTGATTTTGTTCTGGTCCTTCAAATAGATCATCATAAAGCCTCCGCCGCCGATTCCCGACATGTACGGCTCTGCCACATTGAGAGCCAACTGGATTCCGGTGGCGGCGTCCACAGCATTTCCCCCCTTGGCCAAAATGTCCCGTCCAACCTGCGCGGCCGCAGGGTGGGAGACCGCCACAATGCCTTTCGTGGCGCCATCTACGCCAGCCGGAACACCGGGCACCTTTGCCCATGCCAATTGGGTCAGCGAAAAAACGGAAACGAACGAGAGGGCTACCATCATCTTTTTGTTCATAAGATCCCCCCTGTTTTTTTCTTCCTATCCTTATTATTATAATTTTCAGCATTTTTCCAGGTCAACCCATCTGCTCTCTGACAGACGAAAAAACACTCTTCCGCAGCGAAGCCAGGTTCCCCGCTGGAAGAGTGTCTCTATTCAAAAGCATTCGCTTACCGCTTACGGCAAGATGACCAGATTGCTCACGACTGGTCTTTCTTTGCCGTCCGAAGGCTTGTTCAAAAGCTTGCCGTTGTAGTAAAACGCGCTGGAGCCGCCGCCATCGAGATTGTACGCGTCGACGACGTGGAATTCCTGCAGCTTGCGTTGCGCTTCTTCCAAAGTAACGCCTTTGCTCCAGCCTTCTCTTCTGCCGTCGATGACGATGAGCAGCAAGTCGCCGTTGTCAAAGTGCCCGATGAGCGTGCGCGGCTGGCGAGTGTTGGCCCAGTCGCGAGGAATCGGCAGCCGTTTCCCGTCCTGCAGCAGTCTTGGCAAAAAGCTGGCCCCTTGCAAAATGCCTTGCTGGGTAATTTGCGCCTGGGTAGTAATTTGGGTTCCCACCAGGTGGCCTTTGTTGTTGAATCCGACGAAGCTCAGATTCGAATTGTTGGAAAACGTGCGAATCTTGCCGTCGACAACAGTAATGCCAAGCGGCGTCAGATTGCCCTTGCTGTCGCTCATGAAGCCGCCTGCGTTGATCGCCAGGACAGCTCCGGTGCGCTTCCCGGCATGGCTCGTCGTCTCGCCTTTGCTTTTGACCGAGTTGTTGGCAAGCACCATCTTCAGTGCGCTTGGGTCTTTCAGCCGGACCTTCGCCATGTACCCGCGATAGCCCGCTTCCTGCAGCGAGTACACTTTCACTATTGATTTGTTGCCGAAGGACTGCCCGATCGGGTCGCCGAGCATGTTGGACAAGATCGCATCCAGCACATCTGCCGACTTTTGCGTCTGCGATCGGCTCGTCACCAGCAGGTTGTTGATGTGCTTGTTTTGCTCTTCGTACTCTTTTTGCTCCTTCTTGGCGCGGTCGCGGATGTCCGCTACGACCGCTTCTACATCGCGCAGCGTTTTCTTCGTGTCGTCCAACTGCTGTCCCAGCTCGTCCGCCAGTTGTTTCGACTGTTCGGAAGCGAGCTTCAAGCCTTCCGCCTGCAGCTTGTCCGCGGGATTGGTCAGGGTGAGGGCAAGCAAAAAGCCGAGCGCTGGCGCCAGCAGGAACAGGAAAAAGCGATTGACTTTACCAAGCACGGGCTGCATCCTCCAGTTTTTTCAGCGATGCCTTCAAATCGACCAGTTGCTTGTTCAACTGGTCGATCCGATCCTGGAGAGCTTCTTTTGTCTTGTTCGTCCCGCCAATCGTCTCACCCGTCAATTGCAGGTCTTCTTCCAGATTGCCAAGACCCGCCTGCACGTCTTTCATCTCTTCCTGCACCAAAGCCAGTTGTTCGCCCAACGCTTTCATCTGCTTCTGATTGTCTTCCTGTATCTGATCGATGCGCAGGTTCACAAGTTGCTGCTGCTTGTCCAGCGTATGGGCAGCATAGGCGTACCCGGCATAAGCAAGTCCCGCCCAAACCAGTACAGCCAGTACGATTGGCAATAGAGGCCGCTTGCCTTCTGTTTGGGAGGGAAACAATGCCTGAAACAGGCTGCCTCGTTTGCGTCTGTTCGCCTGCTTCCCGTTTGCCGGGAGTGGCAGAGTAGTAGACGAAGTCGATGACGCTCCCATGTATTTGTCGTTCATCGGCTCCCTCCTCCTTTCTGTGACATAGAGTGAGGTTTTATTATATCATAGTTTATTTTTCGGCAAGGCTTTTGCGAAAATAGTGGAAATTTTGCTCGAAAAAAAGAAGATACCGCCGCTTCGTGCCCTTGACGGTATCTTCCAAGGCTATTTCCCCAGGCTCCACTCGCTTTGCAGCGTGCGGTGCAGCCGCTGCAAAAACAGAATCGGCTCTTCCTGCCGCGCCTGTTCCTCGCTGTATTCCAGCTTTTTTTGCAACAGGCGGGCGATTTCTCCCGCCAACTCAAGCTTTTTGGCTTCCGCCAGCGAGGACTGCCGCGCGATAAAAGTCGAAAGCAACTGCCAGTCCTCGCGGGTGAACGCCTGCTTTTGCTGCTCGCTCAAAGCAAGCGGCTCTGCCAGTGCCGCTCCCTGTTTTTTCGCCTTTCTGTTCTGGAACAGAGCGGTGCGGCCCCCGCCTTCGACTACGACGATCGTTCCTGCGACGAGGTCGCCGATGCGCTTGTCGCGAGGATGAAAAAAAGAGACGAGCGCTCCCAAAAAGTAGCCGGACGGGAGAGTGTCCACGATGCGGAACAGATTGCGGATCGTGGAGGACAAAAACGTCGCCGGCTGGCCGTTGTCGCGGATGACGCGAATCCCCATCCACTTTTTCCCGACGGTCTGCCCCGACCAGAGCGCTTCCAGCAGCAAAAAGTAGCCGAAGTTGAGCACGAAGAGCAGGAGGATGACAACGGCGATGGCATAGCCGTCACTATCCAGGAAAAAAATATCTTCTTTCCCAAATAAAACTATACCGATTACAATAAATACAGTAAGATTAACCAGGAGCAAAATGACGCTGTCGATCAACTGGGCAGCGGCCCGACTGCCCAATCCCGCTGTCTGGAACCGCAGCATCACATGCTCAGGGGTGACAACGGACGCTTCGCGACCTGCCTGATTCACGGATGGATTTTCATTCATGTCGGTTCGCTTCTCCCTCTCGCAATTCTAGTAGATAAGGAGGCCTTATCCATGGATATCACTTCATTTTGGCACAAGCATAAAGCCTCTTGGGCCGAACTGGAACAACTGGTCGAACGGTTCACCCGGCAAGAGCGGCAGATTACAGCCGCAGACATTGACCGTCTGACCCATTTGTATAAAAAAGCTTCCGCCCATCTGGCGCTCGTCCGCTCGTATCACCCGATGGATGAAATCACGCTCTACCTCAACCAGCTCGTATCCCGCGCCCACAACCTGACGTACAAGCAGCAGTCGGGAAGCTGGCAGCAACTGCGGCACTTTTTCGGCGTCCATCTGATCGGGCTGATGCAAAAGCGGATCGGATTTATCGGCATGGCCGCCCTGCTCTTCATCATTGGCGGCATATCCGGCTTTGCGGCCGTGCTCGCCGACCCGCTCAACCTGTACTACGTGCTGCCCCAAGGCATGGCCGAACAGATTGATCCTTCGCGACTGGGGGAAGGGCACGATGCCATCAACAGCCCTGTCATCTCTACGATGATTATGACCAATAACATGAAAGTAGCCATTCTCGCTTTTGTCAGCGGGATTACATTCGGCCTCGTGCCGATCTACATCCTGCTGTTCAACGGGCTGCTGGTCGGGGCATTGGCCGCTGTCTACTATCAGGCAGACAGCAGCTACGCTTTTTGGGCGTACATCCTCCCGCACGGCGTCATCGAGCTGACGGCGATCTTCATTGCCGGAGGGGCCGGCTTGCACATGGGCTACCGTCTGCTCGTGCCCGGGCGCTACGCCCGCAAGTATCAGTTTTTGGAGGCGGCGAAAGAATCGGCCCAGTTGCTGCTTGCGACCCTGCCGCTGTTGTTCGTGGCGGGAGCCATCGAAGGCTACATCACGCCTTCGACGCTCTCCCTGGAAACGAAGTACCTCGTGGCGGCGGCCACGTTGCTGCTTTTGTGCCTTTGGTATGTTATCGGGCGAAGGCGCCAGGCTCACAATGCCTCTCTCGCCTTTATTTCCAAATAAGCATTTATCACTGTCAGCGTCAACTGATCGGCCGGCACATCGAGCACCTGGATGCCCGCGCCGGTCATTTTTTGTTGAAACGCCCTGCGGTCGAGCTGGAAGCGCTGCGCCACCGATTTGATGTAGGCCAGGCGGCTGTTTTCGACCGGAACCCGCGTCCATTCGTGCAGCAGCGGGTCCGCCTGCGAGAGCAGCAAAAACAGGTGCGAGCGGCGCATTTTCCACAAATAGCTGGCGAGCAAGTCTTCCACCAAGTAATTTTCCATGTCCGAGAACAGCACCATCAGGCTGCGCCGCTTTTGCTGGCGATGCATAAATTCCAGTGCCTTGGCCGGATCGGCCTCGACGAAGTCATGGGACAAATCGTAGGTGGCTTCCAAAATCGTGTGCAAATGTCCCATCCCGCGCCCTGGCGGTATGTACGTCTTGATCTCGTGGGAATAGGCCAGAAACGCCACCTGATCTCCCTGGCGCAAAGCGACCGCAGCCAGAGTGAGCGCCGACTCCAGCGACTGATCGAGCCTGCTCTGGTTGTTCTGCTCGACGCCCATCAGCCTGCCGCAATCGACGAGAATCGTAATGACTTTGCCGTGCTCGGGCCGATACTGGTTCGTCATCAGCCGCCGGGAGCGTGCCGACGCCGACCAGTTGATCGTGCGCGGATCGTCGTCCGGGACGTACTCGCGGATCGCGTGGAACTCAGAGCCAGCCTTGGCCCGGCGCAATATTTTTTTGCCGTCGACAATCAGGCTCTCCTGCAACGAGTTCAAATAGCCGCGAACTTGCGACAAATCGGGGTAAATTTTGATCGTCTGCGGAAAGGAAAAGCGGCTCTGGCGGTACCACAAGCCGATTTTTCCGCTCCAGCGCAAATACAGCCAGGCAAATGAATAGTTCCCCCGCTCGCATCCGCGCGTCTGATAGGCGATGCGCGACTCGCCGCTTTCCATCCTGCCCGAGATCGGCCCTGCTTCCGCAAAAGAGTGCGGCAAATCGTCCATGAGCACGTAGGAAACCGTCTGGCCGCTTCTGTTCGTCATTTCTACCTCGACCAAAAACGACTGGCCGATGTCGCTCTGCTCGGGAAGCACGCGGCGCAGCTCCAGGTCTTTGCGCTTGGGCAGCGTCAGCCAGTCGAGCACGCTCGCCACACAGACGAGGCCGTTGTACAGCCAGAAAGCCCCGTACCCGGTGCCCATGAAAAAGCCGATGACGGCAATCGGGGTGCCGAGCAGCAGCAGTACGAGCAGCCGCTTCGTCGGCAAAACGAAGCGATCTGCCAAAAAATCAGCGAGGAACCGGAATAGCGGCCAACGTCTCTTCGATGATGTGGTCACTGGTGCCCCCCTCCAATTCTACCTGGGGTGACAGGATGAGACGGTGCCGCAGCGCAGGCCGGGCCACCATTTTCACATCATCCGGCGTCACGTACTCGCGGCCGTCCAAAAGCGCCCAAGCCTTGCTGGCCAAGAGAACCGCAATCCCGGCACGGGAACTTGCCCCGAGCAGAAGTCGTTTCGTTTCCCGCGTCTTGCGAATCAAGGTCGTAATGTACTCAAAAATCGAATCGTCCACGACGACGTCCTGCAATTTGCGCCGCTGCTCCAAAATGTCGTCCAGGCTGCAGATCGGCGCTTGCTTCGCCTCCTGCCCGCCTGTGTGCCGGACGTGCTGGACCAGAATCTGCTTTTCGCTCTCATGCGACGGATACTGCATCGTCAGCTTGAACAAAAAGCGGTCGAGTTGCGCCTCCGGCAGCACGTAAGTTCCTTCGTACTCGACCGGGTTTTGCGTGGCGACGACGAAAAATGGCTCGGGCAACGGGTACGTGACTCCGTGAATCGTCACCTGGCCTTCCTCCATCGCTTCCAAAAGCGCCGCCTGCGTTTTCGGCGGCGTGCGGTTGATCTCGTCCGCCAGCAGCAAATTCGCGAATACAGGGCCTTTGATCGTCTCAAAGCGGTTGTCCTGCATGTTGAAAACGACATGGCCGATAATATCCGAAGGCATCATGTCAGGCGTAAACTGGATGCGCCTGCTCTCTCCCCCGATCAGCCCCGACAAGGTGCGGACCATTTTGGTCTTTCCGATCCCTGGCACTCCCTCCAGCAGTACGTGACCGCCAGCGAGCAAGGCGGCCACGAGCAGCCGAATGTTTTGCCGCTGTCCGACCAGTTCTTTTTCCATCTGTTGCAACAATTGCTCCACGATTGTTATGTCACTCCTTCATCAGTTGCGTAATGATCTCATCCAGCAAAAGACTGTCTGCCAAAAGCCGCTTCGCCGAATATCCGGTTCCGCTGCGTGCTTGCTCCAGCCGATCCAGCAGCTCGGCAAGCCTGGTGACTGCCTGCTCGCTCCAGCGTAGCCGGGCACAGCGCAAAATCTCGGCGCGGTCCGCTTTTTGGTGAACGCCCCAGCGATCGTGCATCAGTTGGCGCATATACGCTTCCCTATGCGCCAGCGCGTCACGCGCAAGTCCCCGGCGCTCATACCAGCTCGACACGGCTAAAAGCGTCTCGTCCCCCCGGCGAACCGTCCACTCGCGCAATGTGTAGACAGGGCCAAACCGCTTCCCTTTCCACCAGACGAACAAAAGCAGCACGACGGCCAACTGGACGAGCGCTGCCACCAGCCAGCCGGGATAGATCGCCAAAAGCCCTGGCTTCTCCTGCAGCCCGTGATGGTATTCGTCCACCCAGATCGCGGACCAGTTTTTTTGCAAATGCGGCCACACCGCCTCGAAGTGAGACAGCTCGCCAATTTTTCGATTCGTCAACCAATCCGGGACCAAAAAGTACGAGATGCTTCCGGCTCCTACCTGGACTTTTCCCGCAAGGATTCCTTGGTCGTCGTAAAAAAGCGGCTCCAGCCCCTCCGCCTCTTTCCATCTGGCCTGTGTTTTTGCCTGGCCCAGCAGCCCTTCAGCGAGCAACTGCCCCTGCACATTTCGTTCCTGGTTGCCCTTCTCTTCCATATACTTCGCTTCAAGCGGCAAGCCGGCCCACAAGATCGGCCGCTCGGAGAAAACAAACAGGTCGTTTCCGCCGCTGGCCCATGCGAGCAAGTCATCCTGCTCGTTCGCGCTCAGGTTGTCCGGCTCGACGACAAGCAGCGCCTGGCCCGCTGGCTTCGGCAGCAAATGCATCGGCTGCCGCCACTCCTTAACCTGGCTGCCTTTTTCCTCCAGCAGAAGCAGCACCGCCTTGATTCCGTCCGGCTGTGCCGACGATGCCAGATAAGGAGGCAGTTTCGTGGCTACAGGCTTGACGATAAACCATCCGACGACGACGAGCAGCACGATCGCCACGCTGATGCCCACGCGATACGTTCTCAGGCTATTCATGCTGTCCCTCCCCGTCCAAAATCTGCGCAAGCTCGCGGATGCGCTCCAGATAGTCTGCTTTGTCCACAGCTACCTGCCCGTACCAAGCTTGCTCGAACGCCCGGGCATAGCGGCGAAACAGCGCCTTCGCCTCCGGGTGGTTGGCCTCGATTTCGTCTGCGTACTCCCAGTTCGTCTTCCACTGTTCAATGCGAATCCACGACTGTTTTTGCATGTAGACGAGCAACGCCAAAAACAAGGAACGTTCGCCCTCACGCCATTCTCCGCGATCGGCACACTCCTGTGCCTCCCGCAAGTAATCGGCATGAGAGCGGATTTTTTCACCGTGGACAAACAGGGACGCCTTCCGCTTTTGCTCCCATACCATTCGGCGGAACAGCCAGAAAATGACCATCACCAGCAAAAGCGCCGCGACGACCAGCACGACCGTCGATGCCGTCGTCGCCGCACCCGAAGGAATGTCCGACCACGAAAACAGCCTGGCAAGCCATTCGAGCAAAAAATCGCTCACTCGCGCAAGCCAGCTCTCCCCTTCCGTGTGCAGGGCTTGAAATTCGTCGCGCTGCAAAATTTCCTGCAAATGCTCCTTGTCGGCTGCCCAAGGATTTGTGCTATTCATGCGCTGCTCCCGGCTCCTGTGTAGAAGGACGGTCTGCTGCCTGCTCCAACTGCCTGTTCATCAGTTCCTGCAGGTCTGTTCCATCTTTTCGGACGCGCAAGTCGAAGTAAGCGAGCGCATAAACAATCGCGATCCACGGCATCAGCAGGCAACTCAACACGACCATGATGATCTGCGAAATGATCGACGTCCCCAAAATTCCCATGATGGCCACCTGGATGCCGCCGGAAAAGATCGAATACAGAAGGCTCAAAACAATGAAAATCGCAAATAGCCTCCAAAAATTTCCTTTTGTCAAATGCCAGCTTTTCCCGATGCCGACGCCGCCCTTTTCAAACAGGACAAGCGGCAAGTAAAAGCTCCATCTGAGCAGGAAGTAGCCCGGCACTAGAAGCATGCCGATCAAAAACAAAATGTAGCCAAACAAAAAGACAATGATGAAGAGGAACGGATTGAACTCGCTTCCCGAGTCAAAAAACGTGTCAATCGAATTGCCGGTAGCCATCACGAGCAAAAAGCCGATGAACAAAAACACGAGGGCAAACCCGAACGTCACCGCGAGCATGAGCAGTCCGTAGACGAGGGTGCTTCCGACAAGCGGCCAAAAGCGTCCCAATGCGCCTTTCAGCGCGGCCTTCAAATCAACCGTTTGCTGCTCCCATACAGATTTCGTCAGCAAGGTGGCGCCCGCAATCAACTGCGGATAGGCCACGACCATCGTCAGAGGCGCGACCAAAAACACATACAGCAAGAGCAGGCCGACGTTTTGGGTGACCATCTCTTCCTGCCCTCCAAACTTTTCCCCCATCGATTCCCAAAATTCCAGTCCTTCGGTATCTTGCATGAGTAGCGGCACACTGCTAAGGTCGACCAGGAGTAGCTGTTGTAAAAGCAAAAACGGGCCAAACCAAATAAGAGCCAGAAAAAAGTACGCCCCAAAATGCTGGCGATATACGTTAAAGCTTTTGTCCAATAGCTTCCCCACTCCCATTGGGGTCATTGGCATTTGATTCATGGTGAAACCTCCATCTCTCTTTTTGAGATTACCTGAATAGTATACACGATTTTCCATTTGTTTTTAAAAATTTCCGCTAAATTCCCTAATCATTTCCTGCCTGATTTTTTTTGGCAAGGGTATTTGTCTATTTCTCTCCGTTCCGCGCTGAATATGATAAAGCATGACAGTAGGAGGTGCATTGTCTTGGGATCTGCGAAAAAGAAGACACGGGCGAAGTCAGTCTCCCGCAGCAGACGCCGCTCGTCTGGCCAGGCGACCAGGCGCTTGCTCGACAGGCTGAACCGGGTCGTCCGCCTCCATGTGCGCGCCCCGAATGTAAAAGTCACCACGCCCGCTCCCCACGTGTCTGTCACGAGCGCCACGCCCACCGTCCAGGTCGAGGCGCCGATCGTCCAGTTTGAAGCACCGAAACCGCTCGTCATCCCCGCCCCGATTGTCAACGTGGACGTAGAAGCAGAAGACACGCCCGAGCAGGAAAGCGTGGAAGGGCTGCGAAAAGAGCTGTACAAATGCATGAGGCAAAACAGGACAGTCGAAGTCATTCTCACATCCGATTGGGGACCAGGCAGCCGCCCTTACCGGGTGGGGCAGCTCACAAGAGTCGACGACGGCATCATCGAGCTGAAGCTTGGCGGAAGCTACGGCAGTTGTATTCTCATCCCGCTCAACCGCATTGCCGCCATCATTCCCGACGCCCCTCCGCCGGAAGCAGCCGCCCCCACAGACGAAGCGGAAGAGACCGCGCCCGTCACCCTGAAAGTAATCGAAGGTTCAGCCAAAGTACTTTGATTTCTTCGCCTCGCTTCGTCCTCCCACTCCTGCTTGGTTTTCACCATGCGCCAAAAGACATTGGCGCTTCCGCTTAAAAAGCCGGGAGTGGGGGAGCCGCTTTTTTCCGTCTTTGCTTGCACAGCTTTTGGACAAGCTTGTGGCGAGCTTGTGCGCCTGCCTGCCGCAGGCTTGTCCCTTTCTCCCCTGCAAGAAAAACGGACCAAGCACCCACTTCTCCCCTCTCTCTCGAAAAAAGTGGGTATTTGCGTCCTGTCAGCTCACGCTACAAGTTCCTCCATACGTCCAGCACTTCCCGGGCCACGCGCTCCCACGTAAACCGCTGTTCCGCCAACTGTCGGCCGCTGTTCCCCATTCTGCGCTGCAGGTCGCGGCTGGACAGAAGCTGCTTCAGTTGAGTGGCAAAAGACTGCGGGTTTTCCGGCTCTTCGACGAGCAGGCCGTTTCCGCCGATAATCACTTCCGCATTGCCCCCGCGTTTTGTCGTCACAAACGGCAGCCCTGCAGCCATCGCTTCGTAGTGGACGCGGGCGAGCGGCTCCTCCCATTGCGAAGGACAGACAAAGATATCGCCTGCCCAAAACCAGTGGTGGATGTTCTCTGCTGCCACATAGCCTGTCGTGATGACAGGAATCGGCGAACGATCCGCCAGCGCGCGCACATAGGCGACATAGTCGCTGATTTTATCGACGCCGTACCAGGAGCCTCCGACCAGCACAAGCGCGATGTCGGATTTGTAGGCCGAAAGCTCGTTCATCGCCCGCACGAGGATGTCCGCCCCTTTTTTCGGGGTCAGTCTGCCGACGAACAAAATGACCTGCCTGTTCCCGATGTTGTGGGCAGCCCGCAGCTCCTGGCGAATTTTTCGTGCAGCCTGCGAGCTCTCCCACGGGACGAACGTCTGTAGATCGACACCGGAATAGATCGTGCGCAGTTTCCCTTGCGTTTCCGGGTAGAGCGACGCAAGGACGCGTCCTACATAATCGCTGATCGTGATGATCGTCGACGTGTTGGCGATGGCGCTCGCCGCTTCCGCCGGGGGAATTTTCGCCGCATCGAACATGTCGTTGTGCATGCTCAGTACGATCCGTGCGTTCGGGCATACTTCGCGAATCAAGGGAACCAGCCGCGGTCGGTTGAACACGTGAATCACATCGTATGCATTCGCTCGCAAAAACGCGAGAACTTCCTGGGCGTAGATTTCGAAGACACCGTGTCCATTCACACGCGCATAGCGAACATTTCGCACACGTTCGTCCATGGCGAGCGTTGGGTCCGACGTCCCTAAAATGGTAAGGTCGTGATGCTTCCCGAGCGTATCCGCGATCCCGGCTATATACGTCTGGATGGCACCGCCCCGCACCGGGGGAACGGGCAGCTTTTCCGTACAGATCATGACTACCTTCATCCGAATTCTCCTTTCCTGACACTACTCATCGCATGCTTCTGCCTGTTTTTTTTGCTTTCACCGCGCGCGGCTTCTTTGCCTGATTACTGGTCAATTTGCGGCTTGGAGCTGCTGCCTTTTTGTAAGGATGCTTGACGGCTGCATGCTGAGTGCCTCGGGGAGAACTGGACCGTTTTGCAAGTTGGGTTCCTGTTTTTGCTTTTTCGTTCGACTTGCCAGTCTTTTTGAGCGCTTTTCCTGCGGGCAGCTTGGCGCTTGCTTTTTTGGCGACCGAACTTTTGTTCAGAACGGTTTTCTTGCCCGTTTTGCTTGCTGTTTTTACCGAGCCGGTTGACGCTGCCTTTTTCTTCACTGGCTTGCTCCCGGCTTTTTTCACAGTAGCTACTATCGGCTTCAGGCGCTCGCTCTGCCTGCTCGCTGGCGTCGTTGTCTCTGCGAAAGGCAGCTCGGGATTAGGGAAGAGCACGACATCTGGCGGCTTTTTCGCGGCCACAGCAGTTCGAACAGGCTTACTTTCTTTTTCGGGGAGACGAATAAGCTTTCCGGGTTCCACATCGACTGGCTTGCTCTCACCTTTTGCCGCCGGATTTGGCGAAGCGAGCTGCCAGTTTGCCTGATCTGATGCACTCGCAGGCGCTTGGCGCACGGTCGTGGCCGGGACGGCAGCCTGGGTGTAATCGCCGGGCTGGTACTGGCTGATGTCTTTCGCCAGCTCCGCCAATGCCTGGTCTTTTGTCTGGTCGGTGGAGAGGATTCGCTGCAGGATGGCCTCTGCTTCCGTGTTCAAGAACGTGACAGGATCGTAAAACATTTCCTTCAGATGCTTGTAAAATTCATTTGGCGCCGCCAGGTCGATCAAAAGCACCTCAAATGACTCCCGATCGAGCGGGTTAGCCCGGTGATACGCCTCGATCATTCCTCTCATCCACGTCAAATCCCAGACACCCATGTCGTCCATTGTGCTTGTAATCAGCTTGCGCAGGTCGCGGAACGGCAAATCGTAAGCCACACCGTCCAGGTCGATGACCCAAAGCCCGCCTGGTCCATTCTGTCCATTGGACCAGCCATAGTCCTGATGAACTACTCCCCAGTGCGGTTCACCCATCTGCACCATTCTTGGATAGGCAGATGCCTTCAGACGCTCCAGCGCATCCAATGCTTGTCGCTCATACTTGTCTACGACAGATAGAATCGAGTTGCTTGCGGTCGTCTCCCCATAGGCTTTTGCCATCTCACGCATCCAGCCGATTTTTTTGGCAATCTTTTGATAGTAGTTGGGCCAACGGTACAGGCGGGAAGAATTTTTCGCCCCTTGTGGCGGCACGTATCCTTTCGAATGTCGATGAAATTCTCCCAGGCCGAAGCACAGCTCCTGCGCTCCTGCCAAGTCTACTTTGGTCGCTTGCGTAAGGGCAATCCAGTCCGTGACAATCCACAGCTTTCCGCCCTTTTCCACGAAGAGCTTTCCGTCTCTGGCCGGAATGAGCGCGGGAACTCTGGCCCCCTGTCTGACGACGTATTCCTGCAAGCCAACACTGTAAAGACTCCGCTCCGGTGTGCGGTGCAGCACTTTCAGACTGCGCGGCCCTTTGTCTGTCTCGATCCGCCAGATCGCGCCGCCTTTGTCCGGCTTCGAGGTAATCAGCGTCTTGCTGCTGACGGACATCTCGTATTCTTTCATGACGAGCTCCGCGATCGCATCGACTTCCGGAGGTACTTGCATATCCCAGTCGACAGGCGCAGGTTGGCCGTCGTCCCGGGTGTCCCATGGCTTGATGACGTATTGTTCCATTTCCTTCCCCCCCCACGTTCCTTGTTAAAGCGCTCACCTTCTTCCTAAAATATTCATGCGCGCAGGTTGACGAAACGGACAAATACCCTTGGGAACTTGCCAATTCCACGCGCGAAAAAGCGGCCGGACCTGCGCACAAAGGACGCAAGTCGGGCCGCTTTAGCCGATCATCAATATTTCCCGGATGTCTTCTTCGCTCATGGAGGAGATCGCTTCCTCGCCTGGCGCTATGACTTCCTCAATCAAATGCTTTTTCTTTTGCTGAAGCTCGTACATTTTTTCCTCTACCGTCCCCTGCGCGACCAGCCGAATGACCTGGACGACGTTTTTTTGCCCGATGCGGTGCGCCCTGTCCGCCGCCTGCTCCTCTACAGCCGGATTCCACCACAGATCGTACAAAATGACGGTGTCGGCTCCGGTCAGGTTCAAGCCTGTTCCCCCGGCTTTTAAAGACAGGAGAAACAAGTCGCCCTCTCCGTCGTTAAATCGGTTGCACAACTCGATGCGCCGGGCGGCTGGCGTGTTGCCGTCCAGGTAAAAAAACGGGACGCCGTAAGCCCCAAGCTCTCGTCCGATGATCGAAAGCATTTCCGTAAATTGCGAGAACAAAAGCACCCTCCGCCCCGCGCTCCGGCATTCCTCCAGCACTTCCAGCAGTTGCTCGAATTTGGCCGAGCTGCCTTCGTAGCCTTCCACGAACAGGCCAGGATGGCAGCAAAGCTGGCGAAGCCGGGTCAAGCCGGCCAATATTTTGATCCGGTTTTTGTCAAAGGTGCGCTCGTGCAAATGTTTGGCGGCCTCCTGCTGCAACTGCGCCAAGTACGCGATGTACAGCTTTTTTTGCTCCGGCAAAAGCTCGGTGGCTTGCAGCGATTCGATTTTTTCCGGCAGCTCACGCAGCACCTCGGTTTTCAGCCTGCGCAAAAGGAACGGCCGCGCACGCCTGGCGATGGCGTCTCGGGGCAAATCCTGAAATTCCTTGCGCCCGGGAAACAGTTGTGGAAACACAACGTTGAAGATCGACCACAGTTCCTCCAGCCTGTTTTCGATCGGCGTCCCCGTCAAGGCAAAGCGGTGCTTGGCAAAAATGCGCTTCACGACCTGCGCCGTCTGTGTCGCATAGTTTTTGAACGCCTGCGCCTCGTCCAGAATCAGCGTATGGAACGTGCGCTGGGCGTACTCCGTGTAATCTCTGCGCAGCAGCGGATAAGACGTAATCCACACATCGGCATCTCCCGCTTCCTTTCGCGCCTGGTTCCGTTCTTCCTTGCTGCCGTCCACGACGCGCACGCTCAGCTCAGGAGCAAACTTGTGCAGCTCGTTGCGCCAGTTGTACAAAAGCGACGCAGGCGAGACGATCAGCACCGGCTGCTTTTCGCGGCGAATGTCCGGCAGCTTGGCGAGGATGTACGCGATGCTTTGCACCGTTTTGCCAAGGCCCATATCGTCCGCCAAAATGCCGCCGAAGCCGTAGTGGGCGAGCGTCATCAGCCACTGGAAGCCGAACTTCTGGTAATCGCGGAGCACAGGCTGCATCGTGTCCGGAACGTGGAAGTCGAGATTGTCCGGGTTGCGCATATTTTCCAAAAAGCTCCGCAACGCCTTGCCCAACTGCACCGTCTTGCCCGGCTGGGACGAATCGAGCAAGCGCAAGCCGCGAAAGGCCGGGAGCGCAAAGCCGTTCCCGATCCATTCCGCCTGGCGAATCCCCAGCTCATCCAGGAACCGGTTGATCTGTTCAAATTCTTTTGTATCAAGCGGCAGCAGCGCTCCTGTCGGCAAGCGGTAATATTTGCGCTTTTCCTCCAGCGCCTGCAGCAGTTGTTTGATTTCGGAGGGCGGAAAGCCTTCGATATCGAAGCGAACCTCCAGCCAGTTCGTCCGCTCGTTCACATCGGCTTTCACTTTGGGCGGCGCGTGCAAGGAGTGCAGCCGCAGCTTGACCGCCGTCGTCGCATACACCTTGCACCATTTTTCCAGCTCGGAGACGGTCTGGTGCAAAAACTCGAACTCGGCTTCCTCGTCTTCAAGGTAATACCCCTCTTCGGTCCGGGTGAACGCGCTGTTGTCCATCAGCTCCAAAATGCGCTGCTCCCGCTCGCCGTCGCGCAGTAAAATCTGATCGTTGCGGCGCTGTTGCCCATTCGTCTCTTTTGCCAGCGGATTGATGACGATGTCGCCATACTGAAACTCCAGCCCGGCCAACAGCCGCTCCCGTACCCGGTCCAAATAGAGCCGAGCCTGCAGTTGCGTCTGGACGATCCGATCGGCGACCGCCTGCGCGATCTGCACGCTGCCCAGCTTCATCAGCCCAGGGACGACCCTGGTCATGAACGACTCCATTTTCTCCTGCGGAACCGCGATGTCCTCGCGCTGATGCGCCTCCAGCATCTGCTTGAGCTGCGCGAGACTTTTGCACGCGTCAGCGGACTGCCGCATCCAGACGCCGCCGTGCAGGACAAACCCGTACGCCTCCAGCACGGTCAGCTCGGCAAGCCCGTCCACTGTCAGCCGATACTCGTTTTCGCGCTCCCCCGCATCGAAGGCGAACTGCAGCGGCACCTTTCCCGTCTGCGCCTGAAACTGCTCATACGTGCGCTCGCCCTGCTGGACGCGCACACCGGGAGCCTGCCCGAGCAAATCGAACAGCTTGTCCCAGGCAAACGGCGGCAAAATCAACGTGCGCTCCGTCCCCACCGGCTTTGGCTCCTGATAGCCGTAGCCAGCCGTCTCCCGATACAGCTTTTCATGCTGGAACACGCGGATCAGCTCCTGGAGAATCGCCTCCTGCTCGGGCAAAAAGCGGTGGCTTTCCGGGTCGTAAGTAAAATGCGCGGAAAAGACGGTCGGCTGCCTGCTCTCCAGCCGCTTCAAAAACTCGCGAATGTTTTTTACGACGTACAGCCGCTTCGGCCCCAGCTTCAGTTCAAGCCCGATTACCGATTTGCGAAAGCCATACGGTATCACTTTGCAAATGATTTCCAGCTCCAGCAACGCTCGCTGGTCGAACAGCGCTTTTCGCGTGCCTATACTGTGCGGACGCGGCTTGCCGAACAGATCGAAAATGCCCTGCGTCAGTTGCGCTTCGCTTGCGGCGGAGCCGTCCGCACCCGGTAAACGCGTCCCCCGGCTCGCCTGTGGCGCCAAATCGTCCGCTGACAGATCGCGCATTGCCAAAAGAGCCGCCGCGATATGCTGGCAGTATTGTTCATACGAATGCAGCGTCGGACAGCTACACGCCGCCACGAGCCCTGCCTCATCCAGTTCGAGCATCACCCGATAGTCGTGGCTGCCCGCCCGCACGGTGGCCCGGACGCGGGCAGGCTCGGGCTGGAAGTGGTCGATGCTCACTTTTTGCGAGCGGTAAAACGCTTTTCCCCGTTCAAAGGAGAGTCGGCCACACCATTCTTTTATCATTTGCTGGCTGATTGAAAAGCTCATTGCCCCTACCTGCCTCATCTTCGTAAAATATGTTTCATGATAGCAGATTTGGAAAGCAAAAAGATACGCCTTGGCGAGAGGCCACTGTCACACAGACACGGCTTGGCATCGCCCAGTTGCCTAAAATTACGGAGCCGTTGAATCTGCTCCAAGAAACCGTCGAAGATGACGTGGAGCAATTGCGAATTTCAGAAGATCAGGACGCGCGAGTTGGCCACAAAAGTGCGGATTCCTCGTTCTTTGGATACAAGACACATCTCGCCTTGACCGAGGAACGGATCATAACGGCGGCCGTGGTTACGACAGGAGAAAAAAGCGACGGCAAGCAACTCCAGGCACTCATTGAGAAAAGCAAGGCAGCGGGCATGAACGTGAATTGAAGCCAAGAATAGCGAACTCAAGCATAGGCACGGGTATGATGTAGCTACATCCTCGAACTTGTTAGGTATGGAGCTGCAAGGCGCTATGGCGATATTCGCGGTTAATCTCAAGCGTATACTGAAATTGGCGGACTAAAAAAAGGGAAATGCAGTAACAAAAAAGCGACACCTGCCAGGAAAAACGGAACAGGTGTCGCTTATTTTTTTACAAAAATCTCAGATCACCGGCAAAACCTAAGTTCTTCAGTGGCCTCCTTGGCGAGCGTATCTTTTTTTCGTATTTAGCAAGAAATCAGTCTTCGTCCTCTTCATCGTCGTCGTCTTCCAGGACCGGGTCCTGATTTTTGGAGAAGATCCACTTTTTCTTGGTGCCGTCCTCGTACTCTACCTTGACTTCGATCTCTTCAATATATTCGTCCTCACCAACAGCGTCACGCAAATACCTCAACCAATCCATGACTACACCTCCTGGTAACGGATGATGACATGCCTGTCGTCAGCGGCTTTTCCGTCGACATTGATACTATATGACAAACGTCTTTTGCCTGGCATGGTTCACTGTCCCTTTCCGCCGCGCAAGTTTTACCCAACTTGCCGTCCCCGTTTCCCGCCCTGCTCGTTACATATTTGCAAGGGGACTGGACAAACTTTGGATGGAAACGTCCGTGCTACCGTCATGACTTGGGATAGGAAAGGAGTGCCAGAATGATGAAACCACGCTACAAAAAGCTGCTTCACGTTGGCGCCATTCTGCTTTTGGCGTTCACCCTGCCGCTGCATGCGGCTGTCGCCCATCAGGACCATCCATACCATTTCGGCTTCAAAAAAAGCAAGAATGGACAGCTTCCTTCGATCAACGAAGAAGGCTTCAAAAGCATTGTAGATCGGCACGGCGCTGTTTTTTTGGGAGACACGTCGAAAAAAGAGCTGTATTTGACATTTGACAACGGGTATGAAAACGGCTTTACCCCGGCGATCCTGGACACGCTGCAAGCGAAAAAAGTGCCCGCGATTTTTTTTGTGACGGGCCATTACGTCAAGGAACAGCCTGAACTGTTGAAGCGGATGACGCAAGAAGGCCATCTCATCGGCAACCACTCCTGGAGCCATCCGGACATGACGACCGTGTCCAACGAAAAAATCAAGGAGGAGCTGACACGGGTCAGCGAGGCAGTCGCCAAAGTGACCGGACAGGCGAACATGCGTTACCTGCGTCCGCCCAGAGGCATTTTCAGCGACCGCACACTCGCCGTCAGCAAGGAGCTGGGCTATACGAACGTATTTTGGTCGATCGCCTACAAGGACTGGGATACAAAAGTGCAGCGCGGGGCGAAGTACGCATTTGACAGCGTCATGAGCCAGTTGCATCCGGGAGCCGTGATTCTCTTGCACTCTGTTTCCAAGGACAACGCAGATGCGCTCGGGTCCATCATCGACGAGGCCCGCAAGCGCGGCTACGAATTTAAAAGCCTGGACCAGTTGCCGCAAAAGCAGGCTGGCACTCCGTAAGCTTTGACAAAGGGCGGGTCGCAAGCTCTCCCGCGAAACAATTGTGTGTCGACTAGAAAACTTGGCTGTGCCAAGCGATTGGCGCAGCTTTAGTTGCCTTTATACTGGACAACAATCTTATCCATTCTTATCTGTACAAAAAAACTCCCGCTGCCTCGTCAGTTTCAGACAAGGGCGGGAGTTTTTGCACACATTCCGTTTTACGATTATTCGCGATCCAACAGGGAAGCGCCAGCAATACCCGGATGAGTCATCTCGAACGGATCGAGAATCAGGTCCAGCTCTTCTTCCGTCAGGACGTTGTACTGCAAGCACAGCTCGCGCACCGATTTTCCGGTCAAAATCGCTTCGCGCGCAATGCGGGCAGCCGTTTCATAGCCGAGATGCGGGTTGACGGCTGTGATGACGCCTACGCTTTTTTCTACGTATTCTTTCATCCGCTCGCGGTTTGCCTCGATTCCTTCCAGGCAATAGCGCGTAAAGGCGCGGAATGCGTTGTCCATGATGCTGATCGACTGCAGCAGGTTGAAGACCAGCACCGGCTCCATTACGTTCAGCTCCAGTTGACCTGCTTCGGAAGCGAGGCAAATGGTGTGGTCGTTTCCGATTACCTGGAATGCCACCTGGTTAATGACCTCTGCCATGACCGGATTGACTTTGCCCGGCATGATCGAAGAGCCTGGCTGGCGCGCTGGCAGCGAAATCTCGCCCAGTCCCGCACGCGGTCCGGATGCCATCAGACGCAGGTCGTTGGCGATTTTGGACATGTTCATCATGCATACTTTCAGCGCTGCGGATACTTCTGTGTACGCGTCCGTGTTTTGCGTAGCGTCTACGAGATGCTCCGCCCCGACGAGCGGGAAGCCGCTGATTTCCGCCAGATGCTTGACCACGGTGGTAATGTAGCGCGGGTCGGCGTTCAGGCCTGTCCCGACAGCAGTCGCCCCCATGTTCACTTCGTACAGGTGCTGGCGGGATTGCTTGATCCGCTTGATATCGCGCTCCAGCACGCGACGATACGCTTCGAACTCCTGGCCGAGACGGATCGGAACGGCATCCTGCAAATGCGTGCGCCCCATCTTGATGACGTCATCGAACTCTTTTGCTTTTTGGCCAAAAGCGTCATGCATTGTCTCCATGGTCACGAGCAGCTTTTCCAGCAAATCGAGCGTCGCGATGTGGATCGCCGTCGGGAAAGCGTCGTTGGTCGACTGCGACATGTTGACGTGTGTATTTGGACTGAGATGGAAGTAATCTCCTTTTTTCTCTCCGATAAGCTCCAGACCGCGGTTGGCGATCACTTCGTTCGCATTCATGTTAATGGATGTTCCCGCACCGCCCTGAATGGGGTCCACGATGAATTGATCGTGCCATTTTCCGTCAATGATCTCCTGCGCGGCTGCCACAATCGCATTGCCGAGTCGCGGATTCAGACGGGAAACCTCCATGTTCGCAAGGGCCGCCGCTTTTTTGACCATTGCCATTGCGATAATCAGGGAAGAATGAAGACGATACCCGGTAATCGGGAAGTTTTCTGTCGCCCGCATCGTTTGCACGCCATAGTAGGCATCTACGGGAATTTCCTTTTCACCGAGAAAGTCTTTTTCCGTGCGAAATGTTTGTTGTACCATTCTTATCAGACCAGCTTTCTAGGAATAGTGGTTACTGCTACCTCCCCATTTTAGCACAGATTCGAAGTGGTATGACCAGTAGTTTGTAACACCGTACGGCTTTTTTACGTCTTACCAAGTGAACAGCTCCACCCACAATCTCGACAGAATCGAGGGATACTATGAAAAAGCTTCTTTTCGTCTTGTTGACAGTCGGTCTGTTGCAAGGCTGCACGAGCGCTCCGCCTGCGCAGGAAAATCCGCCTGTCACGCAGCCGGAAACGCCAGCCCCTGCCCAGCCGCAGACTCCGGCAGAACAGCCGCCTGCCGAGCAGCCGGAAACGAAAGAAACCGTCTATGCCAATGATATTTTTCGCAATGTCACCGTGAAAAAAACAGGGGAGGATACATTTGAAGTAAAAGGGCAGGCGCAAGTGTTCGAAGCCGTCGTCAACTACGTCGTGGAAGACGGGCACAACGAGCTGACGCAAGGCTTTTTCCAAACCTCTGCCGGAGCTCCGGAATGGGGCGACTTCACGCAAACCGTGAAGGTGAAAAAAGCCGAACCGAACAGCACGCTCATGCTGATCCTGTTTGAAGTGAGCGCGAAGGACGGCAGCCGCCGGATGGAGCTAATCATTCCGTTGCCAGAGGAATAGACGCTTCGCCGACGCGAGATTTTTTTCCAGTTTTTTCATTCCCTCTCTTCCATGTTCATGCCTGTCCGTTATAATGAGAGAGATTCATGATACGTGGGGAGGATGACTGTCGGATGAAGAAAACTGCCTTGCTCGTCGTCGATGTACAAAACTTGCTCGTAGAACACTGCTACCAGGGACAACAAATCGTCGAGCGGATCAAACGCGTGATCGCGGAGGCGAGAGAACGCGAACTTCCCGTTATCTACGTGCAGCATCATGAAGCGGAGGAACTGGTTTTCGGATCGCCAGGCTGGGAAATTCCCGCTTCCATCAAGCCGGAAGAAACCGATCCGGTGGTTCACAAAACAGCGCCAGACTCTTTCTACGAAACAGGCCTGCACGACAAGCTCCAATCGATGTCCATTGAAAAGCTGATCGTCGTTGGCTTTCAAACCGACTACTGTGTGGATACGACGTGCAGAAGCGCCATTTCTTTGAACTACGATGTGACACTCGTCAGCGATTGCCACTCCACCGTAGACTCCCCCGCCCTCAAGGCAGCCGACATCATCGCCCATCACAATACGACTTTGCACGGCTTTGGCACCCCGCAGCATACCATTAGGGGCAAAGATTCCGCATCGGTTTGGGAAGCGTAGCTTTTTTGGCCACGAAAAAAACCATTGGGGCGATGACTCCAATGGTTTTTTCGAAAAATCATAACCCTCTCGCTTGGAGAGGGTCATGATGCGTCAGACTTCTATCTATAGTGTGTGGCAACATGCTGACTTGCGTCGTGCTGCTACTTTTGCTCGCTTTGTTCTTCCTTGTAGCAATCCATGCAAAGGGCACCATTGTTCTCGATCTCGTAATCTGTCAAGCGAGCCTGGCAAGATTTGCACTGTTTTTCCGTGAGCACCAAGTTCAAGACTATATCTCCTCTCAATGATGTACGTTAGTCTAGTTACATTATAACCGATGATTGATATCCGCCAAGCAAGCTTGTGTTAAAATTTCGTGAATTCTCTCAATTATACATAGAAGCTTGCGAAAGCCTTTCCGCCAGGCCCCTACAGCTTGCGCCGAACAAACATCCCCCAGGGAGGATCAGATGAACTCGCCTTCTTTTTCGTTGACCATTTCCGGGGAGCCTTTTCAGCCTTTCTCGCTCCCGCACCTGCTGGCTCTCGCGGTTACCCTTGGCCTGCTGCTGCTTTTGTACCTGTTTCGCCGCCAGTTGCAAGCACCTGCGGCCAAGCGCGCCTTTCGGTTTGCTTTGGCTGGCGTGCTGCTCTTGTCCGAGGTGGCTTTTCAACTCTGGCATGTGCTGACGGATAGCTGGTCGGCTGCCTATACGCTGCCTTTGCAACTGTGCAGCGTCACGCTCCTGCTGTCTGTCATCATGCTGCTTGCCAGAAGCTATCGCGTGTACGAGATCGCTTTTTTTGCCGGGATCGGCGGCGCAGCCCAGGCACTGCTTACGCCCGAGTTGTTTTATCCGTTCCCGCACTTTCGCTTTGTGCATTTTTTTGTCGCCCATGCCGGGATTATTCTCGCCTGCCTGTACATGACGTGGGTGGAAGGCTGTCGCCCGACTTTTCGCTCCGTGCTGAAAACGATGGGGTTTCTCAACGCGCTTCTGGTTGTGGCGCTCGTCGCGAACGCCTGGACAGGCGGCAACTATCTCTTCGTCTCGCGCAAGCCGGACAATCCGAGCCTCATCGACTTTTTGGGGCCGTATCCTTGGTACATCCTCTCGCTGGAAGGGGTTGCTGTCGCGCTCTTTTCGCTTTTGTACGTGCCGTTTTGGCGGAAAACGCCCGCCTCCGTCCCTGCCGAGCGGGATTTGTCGTCGTGACCCGCGTCTTTCTACCCTTGCTCGCGCACCCACTCGGTCACGACTTGCAAAAAGCGTTTGGCTGCGGGCGACTGCTTGCTAAACGACGTCGCCGCCACGCCGAGCGAACGGTAATGCTCGCCCGCGAGCGGAATCATGCGGATGTTGGGCGGCAGGCAAAACAGGATCATTTCCGGGAGGATGCTGATGCCCAGCCCGTTTTGCACCATGGCGATAATCGCGTGGTCGTCCCCTACCTCGTACTTGACGCGCGGCTGTAGCTGATACTGCGCAAGCAAGCGCTGAATGTCGTTGTCGCAGCCTTCTTTCGGCATGATGAACGTTTCTTCGGCCAGGCGGCTCACATGCACCCGCTCTTCCTGATAGAGCGGGTGTTCGTCTGTGACGAGCAAGTATAGCTGGTCTTTTTTCAACGGAATCGACTCCAGGTCTTCTGTCGTCGGCAGCGAGACGAAGCCCATGTCCACTTCGCCCGTCTGAATCCAGCTCTCGATTCCGTCGTAGTAGCCTTCGAACAGCTTGACCTCGATGGCGGGATACAAGTCCTGAAACCGTTTGAGGATGCCTGGCAGCCATTGCGTGGATACGCTGGTGAACGTCCCGATCCGCACCGTCCCCACCTCCATGCCATTGATCGCGTACACTTCCTGCTGCATCCGCTCCTGCGCCCGCAACATTTCCCGCATGTACGGCAGCAGCCGCTCGCCGTTGCTCGTCAGGCTGATACCGGAGCGCCCGCGCGTCAGGATCGAGAAACCGAACTCCCGCTCCAGGCTGGCGAGGGCGTGGCTGATGGCGGACTGCGTCAAGCCGAGCATTTCTCCTGCTTTTGTCAGACTCCCCGATTCGATGACGGTGACAAACACTTCGTACTTGCCGAGACTCACGTCGCTTTGCCTCCTTTCTTTTTCATTAAATCCTTTCATGAAAAGCATGATAAACATTCATTTTTCTTATTCAAACAATACTCTTATACTGAGTATGACGCAACGCGATTTCTTCATGGTTAGCCTGTTTCATGCGGGCAAGGAGGCTGGAAATGAAACCGCAAGTAAAAGCCGATCTGGCAATGCTTCTGGTTACCCTTTTTTGGGGATCTTCTTATTTGTTCATGCAAATGGGGCTGAAGGATTTGGAAACCTTCAACCTGATCGCCATCCGCTTCGGCATTGCCTTCGTTCTCGCGGCTGCCATTTTTCACAGGCGGCTGCGCGGCACCAGTCGCAAGACGCTCGGCCACGCCTTTATTCTCGGCACGATTTTGTTCGGCGTGTTTGCCACGGTCACAAACGGCGTCAAATCGACGACCGCTTCGCAAGCCGGATTTTTGGTCAGCCTGACGGTGATCTTCGTCCCGCTGCTGTCCATCCTGCTGCGCAATCGGCCGGAAAAGCGCGTATTTGTCGGCGCCGGACTGGCGATGGTCGGGATCGGCCTGTTGACGCTCAGTTCCGAGTTGCACATCAGCCAGGGGGATTTGCTGTGCATCGCCGGAGCGCTCTGCTACGCGACGCACATCACCGTGACGGGCAGATGGGCTTCGTTTTCGGACACGATTCAACTCGGCATTTACCAGCTCGGTTTTACTGCCTTGCTCGGCCTGCTGTTTTCCTGTTTGTTCGAATCGCCTGCCCTGCCGCATTCCGCAGAAGGCTGGGTCGCCGTGCTCGCTCTCAGCGTCCTGTGCAGCGCGATCGGCTTCGTCGTCCAGACTGTCGCGCAAAAATATACGACGCCGACGCATACCGGGCTGATTTTTTCGCTGGAGCCTGTCTTCGCCGCCCTGTTTGCGTTTTTGTTCGCGGGCGAAATCCTTACCGTGCGCGGGTATATCGGCGCAGCGCTCGTCTTAGTCAGCGTGCTGATTGCCGAAATCGACGTAGTCAAATGGCTGCGGAGCAAGCGGCAGACGAGGCTGTCGGCCTGACGCGTCGTCTGGCGCAACATTGGGCGCATGGGAAAACAGTCAAAAAACCGGCTCCGTATGCGAAAGCCGGTTTTCTTGTCGTTTGGATGGCGCGACCTGTTTTTCCTATTTGTTGTAGACGACCTTGCCGCCGATGACGGTCATCACGACCTTTGTGTCGAGCAGCTCATCCGGGTCGATGGCAAACAAATCGCGGGAGTAAACCGTCATGTCCGCGTATTTGCCGCGCGACAGCGTTCCCTTTACGTGGTCTTCGTTGGTGACTTGCGCTCCGCCCAGCGTAAACAGATGGAGCGCTTCCTCCATCGTCAGCTTTTCCTGCGGGAGATAGCCGTCGTGCATCTCGCCCGGAGCCTTGCGCGTCACGGCGGCATGGATGCCGAGCAGCGGGTTGATTGGCTCGACTGGCGTGTCGGAGCCTGCCGCGCATATAATCCCTTGTTTCATCATCGTTTTCCAGATGTACGAATGCTGGATGCGTTCCTCTCCCACCCGGTCGATGACCCACGGGAAGTCTCCGGCGAGAAAACGCGGCTGGATGTCGGCGATCCGGTTTGGATGGTTCAGCCGCGCCAGCAAGTCCGGGCGCAAAATCTGCGTGTGAATCAGCCGGTCGCGATAGGCTACAGCCGGGAACTGGTCGAGGCTGTCGAGTACCATTTCCAGCGCCTTGTCGCCAATCGTATGTACGGCAATCGGCATCCCCAGCTCGCGGGCTTGCCGCACCAGCTCGGTCAGCTCCTCCTGCTCGTGCACGGGATAGCCGCTCGTCGTCGGATCGTCCGCATACGGCGCGGACAAGTAAGCGGTTCTGCGGCCCAATGCCCCGTCCGCAAAAATTTTCACCGCGCCAATCTGCACGTGGCTATTGCCGGAGCCTGCCGTCATGTTCAAATCACGCAGTTCGTGCATGTGCGGGTAGTAGACCAGCAAATGGCTGCGCAGTCCAAGCCCCTCCCCGTTGACCAGCTCGTCGTACAGCCGGTACGTTTGCGCCAGCCCGTTCAGCTCGCGCAAGTCTTCGGTATGCGCCCCTGTCAGGCCGTGCTCCATCGCGTAGCGAATCGAGCTGCGCAAGCTGTTTTTCAGCGTCTCGTAGCCAGGCTTGGAGATGTGCTTCGTAATCAGGTTGGACGCCGTCTCCAAGAGCATGCCTGTCGGTTTTCCTGTGGCCGAATCGCGCACGATCACGCCCCCGGCCGGAACCTCGATGTCCGGGTGGTAGCCGCACAGCTCCAATGCCCGGGAATTGACCAGGTTCGCATGTCCACAAATGCGCGGCAAGAAAATCGGGCAATGCGGCGCTACTGCGTCCAGCTCCTCGATCGTCGGGATGCCGCCGCCGTCGACAAACAGGTTCTCATCCCAGCCAAAGCCTTGTACCCATTCGTTCGCGGCAGTTTGCTCCGCCTTTTGTCTGATGAGGGACAACATCTCGTCCTTGGAGCGCGCTGTCCGCAAATCTAGCTGCAAAAAGGTCAGTCCGAGCCAGCCGAGATGCAGGTGACTGTCAATCAGACCCGGCGTTGCCGTGCAGCCATGCAAGTCAATCACCTGCGCATCGCTTCGCCCGTATTGCAGCAGCATGTCCGCGTCGCTGCCCAGATCGTGGACCAGCCCGTCCCGCACGACAACAGCCTCCACAAACAAATGTCTCGAATCTCCCGTGTAGATGCGGCCGTTTTTGAAAATGGTCGTCGCCATGTTGGTTCCCCCTTGTGAATTGCGATCCTTCGCTATCCCCTCTCCTTATTTGTTTGCCAATCACCTTTTTCCTTCCTATTCTGAAAAAAACTTCGGCTTTCTGCTTCCTGGGCCGCCAATAGCTGAAAGCCTTTTCTAAATCAAGGAAAATCTGGTACTTGCTTTGCATCCTGTTGAAAGCTTGCCAGGTGGGGCACGTTATGTTCATGGCCCACTAACGAAGCGGGGTGATCGTATGCAGCAAAAAACGAAGAACCGCCTTTCTGCTCTTTTCCAGCCGCAGAACAACAGCTTTGCGAAATCGGCGGGCACCGCTTCTCCCGAGCAGCACAAGCCGGGGGAGCTGGACAGCCAGGCCCGGCTCCTGCTGCTGGTGAACGGACTGTTCATCGCCGCAGGCTCGCTCTCCGGCACGTTCGTGAACGTCTATTTATGGAAGGTAAAAAGCCAGTTTGCCCCTATCGCCTGGTTCACATTTGCTACCCATCTGGCTGGCGCCCTGACCTTTTGGATCGCGGGCGCCTACGTCAAACGGTTCAACAAAATGAACATCTTGCGGGCAGGGATGGCAGGCTCGGCGCTTTTTTACATGCTCGTGCTGCTGGCAGGTCCTTTGGCCGTCTCGTACGCTGTCCCGCTCGGGCTGGTGCAAGGGATGGCGGTCGGCTTTTTTTGGCTTGCCTTCAATGTCGTCTACTTCGAGATTACCGGACCGGACAACCGCGACCGTTTCAACGGCTGGGCAGGCTTGCTCGCTTCTGTCGGCGGCATGCTTGCTCCGTGGCTGTCGGGCTGGCTCATTTCCCGGCTGCCTGGCAGCAGTGGCTACCGCCTGATCTTCGCCCTCTCGCTCGCTTTGTTTGTCGTCGGCGGCATCATCAGCTTTTTTCTGAAAAAGCGCCAATCGGAAGGGTTGTACGCCTGGGGCTTCTCCTTTCGCTGTCTGCGCGAACAGCCGGAGTGGCGCTGGGCTGCCGCCGCACTGGCCGCGCAAGGGATGCGCGAGGGCGTGTTCGGCTTCATCATCGGGCTGTTCGTGTACATTGCCACCAAAAGCGAGATGACGCTCGGCAACTTCTGGCTGATTACATCGGCGGTCGGGCTGTGCAGCTACTATGCTGCGGCCAAATGGTACGCTCCGCGCTACCGCAAATGGGGCATGCTCATCGGAGCGATCGTGATGTCCGGCATCTTGCTCCTATTTTTCTGGCAGGTGAGCTATGTGACGCTGCTCGCTTTCGGAATCGCCGTCTCGATCGCCTACCCGCTGTTTTCGATGCCGATGATCTCGACTGTCTTTGACTTGATCGGCACCAATGAACAAAGTGCGCGCAACCGGGTCGAATACGTCGTCCTGCGCGAGTTCGCGCTCGATGTCGGCAGGCTGCTGGGAATCTCGCTGTTTTTGTTGGTTACCTCGTTCAGCGTCTCTGCGCTCACGCTGAACTGGCTCGTATTCGCCATCGGCACAGGACCGCTGATCGCCTGGCTGTGCATGACCAGACTGTTTTCTGCGGCAAACGCAAAGCAGAGCCGCGCGTAGCCCCGGCTCCTGGCAAAAAGCACGGGGCTGTTGATTCGCAAAGTTTTTACTTAGCACGCTGACCAGCCATTGGTATAATGAACCAAAGGGCAGTCGATCTCCACGGTTATCGCCCGTGAGATCAACTGCCCTTTTTGGCGCGTACATAAATGGATGAAGGAGAGAAACCGTGAAAGTCAAACGCATTTTATTCATCCTCGCGTTTTTGCTCGGCCTCGGCTACTTCGGCCTGTTTGCCGAGCAGCAGGGCGTCCCGACCGACAGCGCTGCGACGCAGGCGGATGTCATTTTGCATTTTCCCCGCGAACGGTATCCCGAGACGGCGCAGCACATTCGCTCCGCCATCGAAAAAGGCCAGCCTGCCGTCTGTACCATCGACCGCAAAGCGGCGGACAAGCATCGCGAGGAATCGCTTTCCGGCATTCCGACGAAGCGCGGCTACGATCGGGACGAGTGGCCGATGGCGATGTGCAAGGAAGGCGGCAAGGGCGCCGATATCGCTTACGTCTCCCCTTCCGACAACCGCGGAGCAGGCTCGTGGATTGCCAACCAGCTTGAGGATTACCCGGACGGCACCCGCGTGCAGATTGTCATTGACGATCAGCCCGCGCATTAGAAAACGCGGCTGCGCCTCGCTTTTTGGCGCCCGAGAAAAACCCGCCTGGACGACGTGTGCCAGGCGGGTTTTGTCTTTTCCCGTTCAGGAAGAAATGCGCCAGCCGCTCGACTCCTGCTGCAGCCGCCACAACCTGGCATACAGACCTTGCCGCTCAACCAGCTCGTCGTGCGTCCCTGCTTCGACGACGCGGCCTTTGTCCAGCACGTAGATGTTGTCGGCGTGACGAATCGTTTTCAGCCGATGCGCAATCGCAATCACGGTTCGGCCCTCAATCAGCGTATCAATCGCTTTTTGAATCTGCGCTTCGTTTTCCGGATCGAGCGAGGCAGTCGCCTCATCCAGCAGGACGATTGGCGCATTTTTCAGAATCGCCCGCGCGATGGAAATTCGTTGCTTTTCCCCGCCGGACAGCGTGCTGCCGCCCTCGCCTACCATCGTCTCGTAGCCGTTCGGAAGCTGCACGATGAAGTCGTGGCAGCACGCTTGCCTGGCCGCCGCTTCGATCTCCTCCTGCGTCGCGTCCCTTTTTCCGAAGCGAATGTTGTTGGCAATCGTGTCCTGGAACAAATAGACGTCCTGAAACACCATGGATATGCGGGACAGGAGCGCCTCCGGGTCCATGCTCGCCAGCGGCTTTTGCCCCAGCAGCACCTGGCCCTCAGTCGGGTCGTAAAAGCGGGCGATCAGGCGCAGCACCGTGCTTTTTCCGCTGCCGGACGGCCCGACCAAAGCTGTAAACGAGCCGGTTGGCATGCGCATGCTGACGTTGTTCAGCGCCATGTTTTCGTTGTACCCGAACGAGACACGTTCGAGCGTCACGTCGTTTTCCTCCGGCGGCTGCAGCTCGCCTGGCATGATCGGCTCCGCCAGCAGTTGCACAATCCGCTCCCCGGCCTGCTCGTGGTAACGAAATTCGGCATAGTTGACAAGCGCGGTAGTCAACGGGTCGAAAATGCGCGTGCCGACCAGAAGGAATAGGACGAATGTAATCAGGTCGAGGCTGCCTCCCACCAGCAAGTACACTCCTGTCATGACCATGAGCGTGAGTCCGGCCCGGATGAAGGCGATAGCACAGAGCACAATCGGGCCGAGCAAGCCTTCGATGCGAATGCTTTGCCGCATGAACTCGCGAAACGACCGCTCCAGCCGCACGAAGCGCTCACCCGTCAAGTTGTACGCCTTGATGACGCGGATGCCGTTCAAATATTCCTGCAAGCGGTTGGCTGCGTCGATTTTGGCCCGCATATGCTGGGCGCCCAGCTTTCGCTGCAGCCCGGACGTCGCGAGCACGAGCAGGATCGCGACTGGAAAGGCAGCAAACAAGGCCAGCGCCATGCGCCAGTCGATAAAGGACAGCCCGGTAATGGCGATGACAGGCATGAGCAGCGCCCCGATCATTTGCGGCACGAGGTGGGAAATCCCGTGCTCGACCATCGTGAAATCGCCCATCATCATGTTCGCCAAATCGCCCGGGTCGCGTTTGTTCAAATAGCCGAGCGACAGCTTGCGCAAATGCTCGGCGAGCCTGGCCCGCCCTTCTGCCGCCACGCTGTAGGCACCGCGAAACTGCGTGCGGTAAGCGGGCATCTCCGCCGCAAACAAAAGCAATAGCGAGACGACGAGCCAAACGCATACCCACCATTGCCTCGTCGTGTCAAGCGGCGCGTCCGGATGGACAAACGGCTCGAAAACCAGGCGCGTCGCCTCGACCAGCAAGGCAAACGGCACAATGCTTGCGAGGTTGGCCAGCGTCGTATAGATAACCGGCTTTAGCAGCGCCCGCGGTTTACCGGCTGTAATATTGCTGAGCATGCTCATCGGTATCCACCCTCCCTCTCTGTTTCCCGATCTGCCAGTTCTGGGCATCTGTGTACGCCGCCCACATCCGCGCGTACAAGCCGTTTGCCTGAAGCAGCGCTTCGTGCCGTCCTTGCTCGACGACCTTGCCTTTTTGCATGACCAAAATCTGGTCGGCCTCGCGGATCGTCGACAGACGGTGCGCAATGACGATGACGGTTTTGCCTTTTACCAGCTCGGCCAGCGCCAACTGCATTTCGTACTCGTTTTCCGGGTCGGCAAAAGCGGTCGCTTCATCGAGCACGAGAATCGGAGCGTTTTTCAAAATCGCCCGGGCTACCGCCACGCGCTGCTCCTCTCCTCCCGACAAATAGACGCCGTCTTCCCCGATCAGCGTGTCGTAGCCTTGCGGGAGCTTTTGAATAAACGCGTGGCACTGCGCGGCCTTGGCTGCGGCATAGACCGCCTCGGGCGCCGCGTCCGGCATCCCGACCGCGATGTTGTTGTACACCGTGTCGTAAAACAAAAACGTCTCCTGGAACACAAACGCGACGGTATTCATCAAATCAGAGCTGGACATTTCCCGAATGTCTACGCCGCCGATGCGGATTGCCCCTTCCTGCACATCCCAAAAGCGCGGGATGAGGTTCGCCACCGTAGACTTGCCTGCCCCGGACGGACCGACGAGCGCCGTCACCTGCCCGTGGCGAGCGAGAAAGGACACGCGGGAAAGAGCTTCTTTGCCTGCCTCGCCCTCCGTGGAGTAAGCAAACGAGACGTCGTCAAACTGCACATCAAAATGCTCGGGCTGCCTGGAAGCAAGCGGCTCGGCGACAGGCGGCTCGGCGAAAATCCGATCCATCCGCTCCACCCCTTCGCCAATGTCGCGCAAAGTCGAGGTCAAAAACATGATCTTGAACATCGGCGCGGAAATGCCGGGCGCCATGACGAGGAAAAAGAGCAGGACAGACGCAAAAGCGACGTTTTGCGGGTCGCGGCTCAACAAAAACACGCCCACAGGCAAAATGAAGGCGGCGAACGAGCCCAAAATCACCTTGAACGTCAAATAGCCGTTTTGAAAATCGTTCGTATGCTTGACACAGTAGTCTCGATACGCAATCATGTCCGCGTAAAAACGCCGAAAAGAGTGAACGGTTTGCCCGAACACTTTAATCGCCGGCATGCCACGCACGTACTGGACGGCCGATCCGTTCATCCGCTCCAGCGAGTCGTAGTACTTCCTGACATTTTCTTTTGTTCTCGTACTGGCAAACGACAGGACCTGCACCAGCAGCGCGAGGACGATTGGCACTACGCAGGCGAGCGCCAGCCACACATTCAGGTAAAACATGACGCCGATCATCACAACCGTCGTCACGATCACCTGCACCAGATCGGGCAATTGGTGCGCGACAAACGTCTCTACTTTTTCCACGTTTTGCTCCAGCGTCTTTTTCACGGCCCCCGTCGACGTTCCGTTCAGCCAGCCGAGCGGCAGTCGGCCAATATGCGAAGCCAGCTTGACGCGCAAGCCGTACAAAATGCGAAAAGCAGCGATATGCGAAACCATCCCGCCTGCGTACATCAGAATGAGACTGCCGACCAGTCCGGCCAGCGCGATCACTCCCCAGCGGACCATGTACGCCCCGTCGGCATTCGCCGGAGCCGAGGCATGGAGCAATAGCTCCTGCAAAATAAAATAGACGGATGCGTAAGGAATCAGCATGCAGATCGCGCTCAAGGACGACAAAATCCCCGAGACAACCAGCAGGCTGCGTTTTTCGTCTGCGATTTCCAGCAGACGAAGCACTCCTTTTTTCTCGCTCATCCTACTCCACTCCTTTCCAGCGAAGTTATGCGGCCTGCTTTTTTGGCAAGCAAGCAGGCCTATGCAAACATTTTGAGAAACGAGATGTCCCCGAGCAAACCGGATGCGGCAAGCCCGACAACCAGCAGCCCGGACAACAGCCAGTGCAGCAGGATAAACTGCCAGTCTGCCCGGTGAAATTCACTTTTCTGCTTTTTGCCGCTGGTCGGCAAGCCCGACTTCGCGCAAGGCCCGCGTGATGCGCTGCTCCATCTCTGCCCGCTCCAGGCACAGGTTTTCCAGACCGAACGCCACCTCGTCCTCCACCGTAAACGCAACCAGTCGGGCTTCCGGGTCCTGAAACACCATCCCGACGTGCATCGCCAGCTCGCCTACTGTCGCCTCCCGCGTGTTTCGCCCGGCGACCCGGACCTCGCCGTCATAGCTGCCTTGGAGCGCGTGGGGAATCAAGCCGTTCAGCGCGAGAACCAGCGTGCTTTTGCCCGCGCCCGATGCTCCTATGACGAGCAGCAGCTCGCCTGTTTGCACGCGAAAAGTCACGTTGCGGATGACAAGCTGCTCCGCGTCGTCGTAGCCAAAGCAGACATTCCGCGCTTCCAGTACGCCGCTTACCATCGGCTACCGTCCTGTCCGGTTCGCCAGGTTCACGCGATAGTCCGCGAGCAAGCCTGCCTGCAAAAGCGCGTGGCACAACGCCCGGGAGAGCCATGCCGCCAGCATGTAAACGTAATTCACGCCAATGATGACGATGGCAAAGACGACACCGAGCAGTCCTGCCATCAGCAGGTCCTTTGTCCTCCAATATCGCTGGACGCGTCCCGCCTTCTCCAAGCCTGTTTTCATTGGGTTCCCCTCTCTAGCGCTTGCTGCTTTCTGTTTTCCCTCTTCATCATAAGGGGAAGGCCCTGGCCTTTACCGCCATTTCACGGAGAGACGCTGCCCCTGGACGGAGAAATTGCCCATTTCTCACGGTCATGCGCTGACGGTGAGTTGCGCGCAACGCAAGCAGTCGGCCCTGTTTTTCGGGGCAAAACGCCGCGCCCCATTCACTAGAACACTGGGCTGCGAGCTTTTCGTCCCCAAATGGCAAAGGACACAAGTCTCGCTTTCTCCCTTTGTTCGCAGCCTCGCGATGTCGCCCTTATACTGCTCAGAATCTTCTCCCTTCTTGTCTGTACAAAAAAGACGCCCTGCAACATGCAACAGAGCGCCTTTCTCGCTGGTTTATCGTTTCTCGACCCGTTTGCCGTACAGCTCGGGTTGATGCCGTACGTTTTGCGAAAAATCGAGGCAAAATGGCTGAAATTGCTGTAGCCCACGAGCAACGCCGCCTCGCTGACGCTGATCCGCTCTCTTTCCAGGAGCAGCTTGGCCTTTTCCAGCCGACTCCGTAAACTGTGAAAATTCGGCTTGAATACGCATCTGTCCCATCCTCTTTTTAGTCCGGCATGTATGGTAAGCGAACAACCGTCGCTGGCTTGCACATTTTCTTCCATTATATTGATTTTGATTCTCATTATCAATGAAATTCGCTTCTTTGCCACTAATCGGCATGCACAAAAAAACCTTTGCCGCCCAGAAATTCACCGGGCAGAAAAGGTTTCGTCCGTTCGCTTTACAATTACGCAGTCGTTGTTTTTTCTTTTGGCTTGGTCACGATGTGGTGACCGAGCGGCAAACCGCGCTGTTCCAGCTCATCCGCTGTCACAATGTGGAGCGTTTCGCTCTTACAGGGCATGGGCATCAATCCGCCCAAAGGGCTCATTACCCGTCCGATCGTGTCCGTCTCGATAAGCACGTACAAGCCTTTTTCCTCCAACTGCTGAATAAAATCCCCCCAACGTTTGGAAGTAATTTGATCGGCATGCTTGGTGAACATGACACCCATTTCTTGTGCTAGCATGTAAAATCTCCTTTGTCCTATCCATCAGATATCTGCTTCAAAAAAGATATCCTAACAATACAGGGAAACAGTCCGTTCTGGCAAAAAGCGTTTCGGCCAAAAAAAGACGAAAAACGGTTGTTTTTGACCGCTTTTCGTTTCAGGAATCCCGCATCTTCTTCACACACACCGTTTCAGCGCGGCACGCTGTTTTTTGCGGCTTGCCTTTTTGCCAAGAGCCCTTTTTGCCAAGAGCCCTTTTTTGCTTCATTGATAGCTGATCGCCTGTTTGCCCAGCGCTGTCCAGCTCGATTCCAAAGCCTTGTGCGCGACCTTCTGCTGCTTTGCTCCCGTAAGCGGATCGTTGACGTACGCGTAAGTCTCGTCATAGCCCACCAGCAAGACAGCGTGCTCGTCAAAAGGAGCTACCACTTTTTTCCCGTCCTTGTACCAGCTCTCCCACTCGGTAGGCAGTTGAAAATCTCCGGTCGCCCAGATCACGACCGGACGCCCCGCTGCCACCTGGTCCAAAAGCGCCTGGTAGGATGCCCCGGTCAAATTGACCGTCCGCTCGCCCATGTAGCGGCGCAGCAGCTTTTCCAGCGGCTTGTTGTAAACGGCGAAGCCTTTGCGCACCCCTGTCATGTCGCCGACAAACCCGATGTTCGGATCTCCCCATTCCTTGATGTCCCCTTGTTCCTTCACCAACGGCTCAGGATCTTTGGGCACTTGCTCGGCCAGCACCCGTTTGTCGACGTTTTGTCCGGCATGCCTCAGCAGCATCGCCAGGCTCGTTACTTCACAGCCGTTGTGCAGCTCCGGCTTCTGGCTAATAATCGGGACATCCAGCATCATTTTGGCTGGTCGCGGTGCTTGCTGCGGCGACAGGTCGAACAGCTTCTCCTGCTGCACACGCGCGGGCGCGACAGGGTCACGTGCCGGGTCCGCCTGTTCCTGCGGAAGTGTGCAGCCCGCCAGCATGGCAAACGCGGCTGCCCATGTAATGTTCCTTGCCCAACTCAACGTTCACGCCACTCCTTTGTCTTTTACCCACAGGGTGGCCCGGCCAGACAGTCGCGCATGAATGGTTAGTTTTAGAAAGGCGCTGCCAGCTCCGCATGCAGCAAGCGGGCAAACGAAAGCCAGTGCATCTCGGAGCCGGCCCGCAGCTTCAATCGCCGCGCTGCCTGATCTATGTGCACGACCTGTGCCGACAAGCGGCGCGGCGCCTGCCCGTCATAGTACGTCAACGTCAAAACGCTCTTTGTCTGGAACGCCTGCCACACCAGCTCGCTTAGCGCTCCCAGTTGCTCCTGGTCCAGCTCGGGCGGCACGTAGCGGCGCTCCTCTTCCTTCATGCGCACGTACATTTCCCGATGCTCCGGCAACACAAACCGGCTCGAGACGAACAAATTTTCCTTTTTGGATACGCGTGTCTCTCTCATGCTCGCTTCTCTCCTTGGTGATGATCTCGTACCCATGCGCCGACAAGCTCCTGGCACTCGGCGCGCAACACCTCAATGATATAGCTCGCTTCCCGCAAGTACCCGCGCTGCCGGTAATGAACCACGTACGCATAATCCTCGCGGCGAGCGCTGACAATCGTGCATCCGAGTTGCCGCAAATGACGGCGCAATTGCTGATGCTTACGCTCTGCCCAGCGGGAGAGCTCCTGGAACACGTCCTGATAAGACAGCTTCAGCGGTACAACTCCCATCTGCCCCGCATCCGCCATCACCGCGTGAAACAGGATGCCAAACAAAATATATTGACGCACCAGCTCTTGCTCCCTCGCTTCTCCTGACGGCATCGGCTCTGTCACTTGTAATGCCCTCCGATCTTGCGGGCACGCTCCTTGGCCTGCCCCGCCTCCAAGGCTGAGGCCGCTCGCAAAATCGCATCCTGGCCAAAGCGCGCCCGAATGTCGTCCATCGCCTGGGCAAGCGAGCGGCGCTTGTGCGTGTCTGTAAACAAATTCAGTTGCACGATATTATCAGGCACGAGCTGCCCTAGCGTGACGCCAATGCTGCGCACAGGCCCCCCTGTCCAGTGCCGCTCAAACAGGCGACAAGCCGCTTCGTACAGCGCCATGGCGTCATTCGTCGCTTCCGCAAGCTTCATCTGGCGGCCAAAACCTTCGCCAGCCGCCAGATTCGCGCCGCGACAGCCGATGGAGAGCACCGAGCCCATCCGTTCTTTTTGCCGCGCCCGTCGGCACACTTCCTCGCACAATTCCAACAGCACGACCTTGATTTCTTTTGCCGTATGGTAATCGCGCGGCAACGTCATATGGTGGCCGATCCCTTTTTGTGTCCCGTATTCGTTCAACGAAACCGGCGAGTCGTCCAGGCCGTGCGCTGTGCGCCACAGCACCTCGCCATTCACGCCCCAGTGGCGGATGAGCACGGCGGGGCTGAGCGCAGCGAGCTGGCCGATCTGATAGACGCCCATCCGGTGAAAATGGCGCTTCATGCGCGAGCCTACCCCGAACAGTTTTTCGATGGGCAGCCGCCACAGCGTGTCGGCCAGCTCTGCCCGCTTGAGCCAAAATATCCCGCTTTCCTGCTTTTTGGCGAAGTTGTCACAGGCCATTTTCGCGAGGACCTTGTTCTCTCCAATTCCGACCCGGCAGTTGACTCCCGTCTCCAGCCAGACGCGCTGCCGAATCTGGGCAGCCAGCTCCAGCGGATCGCCAAACAAGTGGACGCTGCCTGTCACATCGAGAAACTGCTCGTCGACCGAGTACGGCTCCACCTGATCGGTAAACGACTGGAAGATGCGCGTGATCTGCATCGACACCTGAAGGTAGTGCTCCATGCGCGGGCGCACTACCACGAGCTGTCGACATTTTTGTTGCGCTTGCCACAGCGCTTCTGCCGTTATCACTCCGTATGATTTCGCAATCGGACACGCGGCCAGCACCACTCCACTGCGCCGCTGCGGATCGCCGGCGACCACGATCGGCTGATTGCGCAGCGCCGGATTCGCCGCTTTTTCAATGCTGGCATAAAAGCTTTGCATATCGATCAAAAAAACAATCCGTTTGCCCGCATTAGGCATCACCATCATCCCCTGAACAAGAACTTGTGTTCCTATATGAACTTTGTTCTTATTATAGCAAACGTATGTTCGTTTTTATACCTGTCCCTCCGAAAAAAAACATGGTAATTATTTCTGCAAAGACAAGCACACGCTGGCAGGTGTTTGGCCGAGCGTGTGCGAATCCCATACGATATGTTATTTTTTGACAACCGGAATCCAGATTTCACTGCGAAACGTCGGCGATGTCGTGTCTTTGTCAGCATTCCACAGCATCTCCGGACCTTCGGCCAGCTCGTAGCCGGAAGACAAAAACCATTCGGAGTAGATGCGCCCCCAGACGTCCTGCAGCGTATCCGGAAAAGGCCCTACGGCTTCGAAGACGGCCCACGTAGAGGCCGGGACTTCCAGCTTCGCCAGGCTCTCCGGGCAGTCCAGCGTAGTCGCCACTCCGATGTAATGGTCCAGCTCGCCGTTGTCCAGGCGGCCGTCGGAAAAGTTCGTGGATGCGCTCAACATCCCGAGCGGCTCTACATTGGAAAGCGACTTGAGCAGGCGGATCTTCTCGGCGTCGAGTGACGCCCACATGGCGGCAATCTCGGGATTCACCCCGTTGTAGATCAGCGGAACCCTTTTCTTCAAGCCGACGATGCGAAATGCCTCTTTTTCTTCCATGCGGTAATTCATGGCACTGCCTCCTTTGATGGATAGATGAAAGGTCATTCGCGGATAGGCTTTCAAGGACTGCCCGCTGGCTCTCGCTTCGCTGGGCGTCACCCCGTGCATCTGGGCAAAGGCGCGAGCGAACGAGTCAGGCGAGTTGTACCCGTACTTGACGGCGATGTCGATCACCTTCAGCTTGCTGTCTTTCAGGTCGAAAGCCGCGAGTGTAATGCGCCTGCGCCGGATGTACTCCGAGAGCGGAATGCCCGCCAAGGACGAGAACATTCTTTTGAAGTGGTATTCCGAGCAGCACGCCACCCGGGCGACTTCCTTGAAGTCGATCTCGCCAGCGAGATGTTCCTCGATGTAGTCCAAAGCTTCATTCAGCTTTTGCAGCAAATCCATGAAAACGACCTCCCTCACCACCACAGAATAGCAGACGCCAAACGAAGCCATCCGACATTTCGTGCCCGATTATGCAGGCTCGCTTCGGCTGGCATTCCTAACAAGCATACCATACCGCACCGAAAGGGATTGTTGCCCATGACCGCTTCTCCCTTGCACGCCGAAATCGGAGGCATTTTCGTCGCTGTCCGCGACATCGACGCCGCTTATCGCTTCCTGGAGGAGCTTGGCGTGGAGCTGACCAGCCCCATCCAGCACGGGCACTGGTTCACCTTCAAAGATCCCGACGGAAATGCGTTGATGGCAGCCAAATGTTAGCAAAAAAGAAGAGGTGACCCGCATGACCGTCCGCCTGCGACTGACTGTACCGACAGACCTCCCGTTCGTCTGCGACGTGGAGCAAGCGCCAGAAAATGCCCCGTTCATCCTTCCGTGGCCGGAAGAGCGCCACCGCGAGGCTTTGGATGATCCCGACATCTTGCACATGATCGCCGAGAAAACAGAAACAGGCCACCCCGTCGGCTACGTCATCATCGCCGGGCTGGCCAGTCCGCACCATTCGATTGAGCTCTTGCGCATTACGATGGCAGTAAAAAGGCACGGCTACGGCCGTCGTGTCCTGCGCCAGATTAAAGAGTGGGCTTTTCGCGAACAAAAAGCCCATCGGCTGTGGCTGGACGTCAAGGAAACAAACGGCGTAGCCCGCGCGCTCTACCTGTCCGAAGGCTTCCGCGAAGAAGGAATCTTGCGCGACTGCCTGAAAACAGGGGACACTTACGAATCGCTGGTTGTTTTATCCATGCTGGCCGACGAGTACGAAGCCTAGCGTCAGGTCTGGCCAGCCGTCACAAGCTAGAAAGCCAGCGTCCGATCCGTCATCACGTACAGCCATTTGCCGTCCGCGCTCGCTCCCAGGAGGGAAAGCCCCGCAGGAAGGCCCGACACGAGCACAGACTGCTGCTTCGTATCGGCGTCAAACAAGTACAGCGACTGCTTCAAGTCGGTTTCCTGCGCGGCTTTTTCCCATTCGGTAAACAAATAGCGGTGCGTGCCAGGCAGCCACAGGCCCTGGCCGCGCATGTCCATCAACTGCACGTTGCCCTTGAACAGCCCTGCATTCCAGTACATTTGGTACTCCCCGTCTGTCGACTGGACATACCCGGACCAGAAATCAGCCGGAACCGGGGGATGCCAGTCGATGACCTTGCCGCTCTTCCAGTCGTAGCGCTGGCGAATCTCCACAAAGCCCGCTTCCTCGCTTCTCATGGCAAACGTGGCGTAGCGGCCGTCGTCATGGAAGGAGACAGGCAGCACTTCCCCGTTGAACTCGCTCGTCGGAATCCAGCCTTTGATCGCCCCGGCAATCCGCTTCTCTGTTCCTTTTCCCAAGTCGTACACGACCAGATCCAGGTCTTTTTTCTGGTCCGCTCGCCCCACCGCCATCAGCAACTGCTTCTGATCGTGGCTAAAGCTGGCTCCGTGCACATACCCTTGTACCTGGACACGGGTGACGCTGTCGCTGTTCGGAACGGTTGTTCCTTGCTCCGGCTGGGCGTAAAAGAACCCGCGCCGATCGGCAAAAAATACGCCCTCTCCGCGGTAGTTGTCTGTCAACTCGACCGGATACGGAGTCCGCTGCTTTGTTTTCGTATCGTAAATCGAGTAGAGCATCGGATAGCGGGCGTCGCACTCGCAATACTTCGTAAAGCGGCTCTGCAGCACGTACCGTTGCTCGCGGTCGAGCAGCTCCATACTGGTCATAACGGAAAAGTCAGTCAGCTTTTCGCGCACTTTGCCGTCTACGGAAACGCGCCAAATTTGCGCAGGCGGCAGCACGACGGCGTGAAAGGCGTTGGAATCGCCGACGACCGCGCCTTTTGCCGACTTGGCTCCGGCCGCGCTAAGCACGTATTCCGTCCAGTCCCGCTCCTTTGTCTCCTGTTCCGGAAGCGTCACCAGAACTTGCAGTTGGCGGTTGCTCGCCCAATGAAAAGCGAACGCTGGCTCGATGAAGCCGAGGCCCTCTCTCGCCGCTTCTTCCTTCGCATGCTTGCGAATCGCCGCCTCTACGCTTCCCCGGTCCATCTCCTCGCGGAAAAACAGCGTGTACGCTTGCGGAGCAGCGCCGACGACTGTACGCAGTGGCGACTGCAGGCGCGGCTCCTCGTTCAGTTGAATGACCACGTCTTCTTTCATGGCCGCATAGTCAAAAGGCCGCTCCGGCTGCTTCCAGTCACTCGCTGCCTTCGTCGACGCGCTCGCTGGTGCAATCTGACCGGACGCAGCGCGCACGGCCTGCCCTGCGCCTGTTTGTTTTTCTCCCGAAGCGGCTGCGGCGGTGCTGCAGCCTGACATGACAAGCAAAGAGAAGCCCAACGCGATGCTCATTCCTCGAAGATTTCGCAAAAACACAAAACTCGCCTCTCTCCCCAGTAATTTTTTCCATCCTCATAGAAGAAAGACGTTTTTCGCTGTCGTTTCGTCACGTTTTTTCGAGGGCCGTTTTGCACAAAAAAGCGAAAAGACCTCCTTCGCACACACAGGTGCGGCAAGAGGTCCCTCTCGATGCTGCCTTAATCGAACACGATGCCATCGAGTACGCCTTCGCGCTGCAAATAGTCGCGCAACCACTGGTACGCCGGGTCTCGCCAAAACGAGTCGTCGGCCACCAGCCGCGCCGTCTCCTGTCTGGCAACCTCCAGCGCCTTGTAGTCGGACAACAGGTCAGCGACTTTGAACTCGGGCAAGCCACTCTGCTTCGTGCCGAAAAAGTCACCCGGTCCGCGCAATTCCAAATCGCGCTGCGACAGCTCGAAGCCGTCCGTCGTCTCGCACATGACGCGCATCCGCTCTTTGCCGATCTCGGACTTCGGATCGGCAATCAGGACGCAGTACGACTGCTCCGAGCCGCGCCCGACCCGCCCGCGCAACTGGTGCAACTGGGCAAGCCCGAACCGCTCCGCGTCGTAAATGACCATGTAGGTAGCGTTCGGCACGTTGACGCCGACCTCGACCACCGTCGTCGAGACGAGAACGGCGTGCTCCCCGGCGAGAAAAGCTTGCATCACCGCATCTTTTTCCTTCGCAGGCAGGCGGCCGTGCATGAGCCCGACGCCGAACTCCGGGAAGACGTGGGAAAGCTGCGCGTGAACATCAATCGCGTTTTGCACGTCGAGCTTTTCCGATTCTTCGATGAGCGGGCAAATGACGTACGCCTGCCGCCCTTTGCGCAGCTCGTTGCGCATTTGCTCGAGGACAGCCGGGAACTGGTCGTGCTTTTTCCACGTCGTCTCAATCGGCTTGCGGCCTGCCGGCATCTGGTCGATCGTCGAGACGTCCATATCGCCAAACGCCGTAATCGCCAACGTGCGGGGAATCGGCGTGGCGGTCATGAACAGGACGTCGGGAGTGAGTCCCTTGTTGCGCAAAATGCGCCGCTGCTCGACGCCGAAGCGGTGCTGCTCGTCTGTAATCACCAGTCCCAGCCGCGAAAAGAACACGTCCTCCTGAATGAGCGCGTGCGTCCCCACGACGACGTCGATCAGCCCCATTTGCAGCGAGCCGATGACCTCCCGTCTGCGCTTGGCCGTCAAGGAACCGGACAGCAAGGCGACCTCGATGCCGTAGTCCGCCAACAGCTTCGTCAGCGACTGCACATGCTGCTCGGCGAGAATCTCGGTCGGCACCATCAATGCTCCCTGATAGCCAGCCTTCACGGCAGCCAAAAGCGCAATCGCAGCCACCACGGTTTTCCCTGAGCCGACGTCTCCCTGCAACAGCCGATTCATCGCATGCGGGGCGCGCATGTCGTCCAGTATTTCCTTGACGACCCGCTTTTGCGCATCGGTCAGCGGAAACGGCAGCCCTTTGACAAACTGCCGCACCTCGTCCATCGGAATGGCGAGGGCCACGCCTTCCGACTGCTGCCGATTGATGCGGCGCAGCGTCTGGATTTTCAACTGAAATAAAAACAGTTCCTCGAACATGATCCGGCGCCGCGCCTGCCGCCCGTCCTCGGCGTTTTCCGGAAAGTGAATCGAATGAAACGCCGCCACGCGCGGCATCAGCCGGTAGCGTTCCACGATATCCGGCGGCAAAATTTCCGGAATGTCCTTGCCGTATTGCCGCAGCGCCTGCTGGATCGACTTGCGCAGCAGCGTGTGCGTCATATCGCCGCCAAGCGGATAGACCGGAGCCAGCTCGCCGCGTTTGGTCGCCCGCTCCGAATCGACCTCGGTCATCTCGCTGACCGTAATCTGGAGCTTGTGCTTGTCCCATTTTCCGGTCACGAGAATTTCCTTGCCGGGCGATAGCCTGCTTTTCACAAACGTCTGGTTGAACCAGACCGCCGTCACCACTACGCGATCCATGACCATTTTGACGGAGAGGCGCGATTTTCGTTTTCCATAAAAACGAACAGAGGGTTCGCCGTACACCGTGCCCGCCAGCGTGACCCTCTCTCCGTCTTTTACTTCTGTCAAATCGCGCACGCGGTAGTCTTCATAGCGGGAAGGAAAGTACTCCAGCAAGTCGCCGATGCTGTGAATTCCGAGTCCCGCAAATGCCTTCGCCCGTTCCTCCCCTACCCCGTGCAAAAGGGAGACAGGCGACTGATACACCCCGGCCATTTACTTCTCCAGCCGTACGCCGAATACTTTCGCTTCGATCATACGGCCCGTCTGGGTAGCCGCCAGTCCGCCCTGCGCCGTTTCCTTGAGCGCAGTCGGCATGGAGCAGCCAATCCGATACATCGCGTCAATCACTTCGTCTGTCGGGATCACGCTCTTGATGCCCGCCAGCGCCATGTCGGCTGCGACTGTCGCAATCGCGGCTCCCATCGCATTTCGTTTGACACACGGCACTTCCACCAGTCCGGCTACGGGGTCACAGACCAGACCGAGCATATTTTTCAGCGCAATCGCGACTGCCTGCGCCGATTCCTCCGGGGTACCCCCCGCCATCTCGACAATCGCGGCCGCCGCCATCGCTGTCGCCGAGCCGACCTCTGCCTGGCAGCCGCCCGCAGCGCCGGAGATGAACGCGTTATTGGCGATGCAATAGCCAATCGCGCCTGCGGTGAACAAGTAGTTGACCATCTGCTCGCGCGTCGGCTTCAGCTTGTCCGAGACAGCAAACAGCGTTCCCGGCACAATCCCACAGGCACCTGCTGTCGGCGTCGCCACGATCGTTCCCATCGCCGCGTTTACTTCGTTGACCGCAACCGACATCGAAACGGCGTTGAGCAGCGTCGGGCCGGACAGGAAAGGCTTGTTCTTCATATAGTCTTGCAGCTTTTTCGCATCGCCGCCCGTCAGTCCGCTATGGGAGCGAATGTCTTCGGTAAGCCCGCGATGCACGGCTTTTTCCATCACGTCAAGATTGGCGTACATGTCTTGCATAATCGCGTCTTTCGTCCGCTGGGACACTTCCATTTCCGCTTCAATCATCACCTGGGAGATTTTTTTGCCCTGGGATTCGGCCAATTCTACCAGTTCAGCTACGTTACAAAACATCTGGTTGATTCACTCCTCTGCTCCTGCTTTTTTCGCGCATCTGGCTGAAAGACAAGCTAGAACGAAAGCAGGGAAACATCAAAAATATGGGGGATCTGACGAATTTTCTCCAGCACTTCCGGGGATACCGTCGAGTCCGTCTCAATCGCCATCAAGGCCCGCGAGCCGCGCTCGTGCCTGGACACTTCCATGAACCCGACATTGATCCGATGCTCCGTCAGCACTTTGGCCACGGCAGCAATCATCCCGAAACGGTCTTCATGCAAAACGAGGAGCGTCGGCGTATCGAAGCCGAGCTGGAACGAAAATCCGTTTAACTCCAGCACCTCGATCTTGCCGCCGCCGATCGACACGCCGACCAGTTCAATCTGGTGCTGATCGTCGGACAGCTTGATCCGCGCGGTGTTCGGATGCTCTGTCAAAACGTCCGAAGTGGTCAAGACCACTTCCATTCCTGCTTTTTCTGCAATCAAGAGCGAATTTTTCAGGCGCAAATCAGACGTATCGAAGTCGAGAATCCCTGCAACCGTCGCCACGTCTGAGCCATGCCCCTGATACGTTTTCGCGAATGAGCCGTAAAAAGTAATGTCTGCCCGCTTTGGCTGCCGCCCGAACAGCTTGCGAGCCACCCGGCCAATCCGGGCAGCGCCAGCCGTATGGGAGCTGGATGGTCCAACCATGATCGGGCCGATGATATCAAATACGCTTTTGTACTTCAACCGGTTCTCCTCCTGAATGACAAAGGGGTTCAACAAGATTCACTCTCATTGTATCCTACAGGCTGTCAAAGCGCCACATGGGAAAGTGTAGCGTATGTTTGGCCGCCTCTGTTGCGGTCGTCCCTCTTTTTGAAACCATTTCCTCCCCATACCATACCTATTCCTATAGGGGGAATTGGTGTGGCTGTGATCGAAATTCTTTTTTTATGTCCTGTTTCTATTGTTTGTCGGCTTTCTGGCCCTCTATCCGCGCGCGATCTGGGAGTATGTGAGCAAGCACGGCACCAGTCAGGACGAGCCGTCCGAATTTTACTTCGACATGCTGCGCATAGTGGCCGGGGCGCTTTTCGCCGTGCTGATTCTCGTCGGGTTTGTTTATTATGAATAAACAAGGCGCGGGCGCTTGCTCGTTTTGCATCACGGCGTGTAGCCAGGCGGCGAATCCCGCTCTCCGCTGTTTCGTCCGGACGCGTTGCTGCTTTTGTCGCGCAAAAAGCCTCCCGTCGTTCGGGAGGCTTTCTCGCATATGATTCGCATGGACTTTCGTGCCTACTGCTTGACCATCACGACACCCAACAGCCCTGGCCCTGTATGCGTGCCGATCACCGGACCGATCTGCTCCAGGTGCGATTCGGTCACTTGAAACTCGTTTTTCACCCGCTCCAACAGCTCAGCCGCCTGCTCGTGGGCGCTGCTGTGGAGGATGGCGACTTTTACAGGCTGGCCCTGCGCGTACTCCTGCAACGCTTCCAGGACGCGGTTGAGCGCTTTTTTCGTGCCTCTGACTTTGTCAAAAGCCGCGACGTATCCCGCCGGGTCCAGCGTCAGGATCGGCTTGATGTTGAGCAGCGAGCCGATGACAGCCGAGGCGCGGCCAATCCGCCCGCCTTTTTGCAAAAATTCCAGCGTGTCGACGATGAAGTAAACCTGCACCTCGTCCAGATAGCGGTCGATCGCATCGAGAATCTGCTCTTTGCCCTTCCCGGCCTTCGCGTCCTTCGCCGCTTCCACGCAAATCATTCCGTGGACAAAAGAAGCTTTGCGCGAGTCGATCACGGTAATGTCCATGTTCTCATCGAGCATGGATTTGGCGATCATCGCCGACTGATACGTGCCGGACAGAGAACCGGACAACAGGATGGCGATGATTTGCACGTCGCTTCCGTACTGCTCGTAGATCGCCTTGTACGCTTCGGCAAACTCCAGCGGAGACGGCTGGGAAGTCGTCGGCAAGGCATGCGACTGCTTCAGCTTGTCAAAAAACGCGGAGGAAGAGATCGTCACTCCGTCCAGATACGTCTCCGCCCCAAACATGACCTTCAGCGGAACAGCCACAATCCCGAGCGACTGCCTGACAGACGCATCAATATCGGACGCGCTGTCGGTAAGAATCACAACTGGCATTCTTGCGTGCTCCTCTCCTCATTACTCCACGGAAAAAATAAACGGATACAGCGGCTGTCCGCCGAACTGAATCTCCACTTCCGCATCCGGGTATGCGTCCGCTACAGCTTCCTGCAACGCGTCCGCCTGCTCCTCTGTCGCACCTTCGCCGAGGAACATCGTGATGATCTCGGTGTCCTCGTCCGCCATGCCGAGCAGCAGCGTCTTCGCGCACTCCAGCAATTCCGGTCCAGCCGTGACGATTTCTTTTTCGGCCATGCCGATGAAATCGCCTTCCTTGATCGCGACGTCGCCCATCTGCGTATCGCGAACGGCATGCGTCACCATTCCCGTCTTCACCTGGGTGATCGCTTTTGCCATCGCCGAAGCGTTCACGGCAGGCTCGGCATCCGCATGGAATGCGAGCAAAGCGGCCAGCCCCTGCGGGATGCTTTTCGTCGGCACGACCGAGACGGGAACTTCCGCCAGCTCGGCTGCCTGCTGCGCCGCCATGATAATATTGCTGTTGTTTGGCAGGATGATGATATGTTGCGCATGCAGCCCGGCGATGGCCTTCATGAAATCTTCCGTGCTCGGGTTCATCGTCTGGCCGCCCTCGATCACGACGTGCACGCCCATGCTGCGCAAAATTTTCGCGATGCCTTCGCCAGCGGCAACTGCGATCAGTCCGTACGGAAGCTGCTCGTCCGCCGGCAGGGCCACTGCCGCTGCCTGCGCTTCCCTTTTGCCCTCTTCCGCTTTGAGAATGTTCGCATGCTGCTCGCGCATGTTTTCGATTTTGATCCGGTGCAGGCTGCCGAACTGCTGGGCGTATTGCAAGACGCTGCCCGGATGCTCTGCATGTATATGTACTTTGACGACCTCATCGTCAGAAACGACCAAAAGCGAGTCGCCCATCGTATCGAGATGGCCGCGGAACAGCACCTCGGAAAACGGCTTTTTGTGCGGCTCCGTGCTGTGCGCCACATGAACCATAAATTCCGTACAGTAGCCGTGCTTGATGTCCTCGGTCTTCATGTGGACTTGCGCATTGTGCTGCTCGGAAATCAGCTTGTCCAGCTCTTCCGGGCTCACGGACGGCTTGGCGTGTTCTTCGCTTTCGATCTGTTCCTCGCCGCGCAAGGCGCGCAGGAAGCCTTCGTAAATAAACAGAAGCCCCTGTCCGCCTGAATCGACGACGCCTACTTCTTTCAGTACAGGCAGCATTTCTGGCGTGCGCAAGAGTGTAGCTTGCGCCTGCTCGTACGTTTTTTCCATTACAGAGACAATGTCATCCGACGTGCGCGCTGCACGCACAGCCATCTCCGCCGCTTCGCGGGCTACAGTCAAAATCGTGCCTTCCACCGGCTTCATCACTGCCTGATAGGCAGCGTCCACACCGGACTTCAAGGCGTCGGCGAACTGACGGGCATTCACCTCGTCTTTTCCATTGACTGCTTTGCTAAAGCCGCGGAACAACTGGGATAAAATCACACCGGAGTTTCCCCGCGCTCCCATCAAAAGCCCTTTGGCCAGAGCAGCAGCACTGTCCGCGACTCGGGGAGATTCCTTGCGCCTTAGCTCGTCCACACCGGAAGAGAAAGTCAAATTCATGTTTGTCCCCGTATCGCCATCCGGCACAGGAAAGACGTTCAAGCCATCTACTACTCTGACGTTGGCGGATAATAGGTTCGCCCCCAGGTAAACCATCCGGCTAAACAGCACGCCATCTAGATGCGTATGTACCAACTGTTGTTCCTCCTTACGAATCTCTGTCTGTACGAACTCCCTGTACGAAGATGTTGACGGCCGTGACATCAATACCTACCGTTTGTTCCAAGGTATATCTCACGCGGCGTTGCACGTTGCCGGCGACCTCGGAAATTTTCACGCCATAGCTGACGATAATATGCATGTCCAAAACCACTTCGCCGTTCGTATTGTGCACAACGACGCCTTTGCTCAGGTTGTCGCGGCCAAGAAGCTCAGCAATTCCATCCTTCAACGCCTTGCGGGAAGCCATACCCACCAGCCCGAATACTTCCATGGCTGCGCCTCCGGCAATTCGTGCGATCACGTCTTCTGTAACATCGATCTTTCCTAGCGATGTACTCATTTCCACTGTCATGCAAGGACTCCTCCTCTGTTAAACAGCTTGACCTCCATAGGTAAGCGTACCCATGCTTCCCTCAATTCTACACTAACATATGGGAGAAATGAAGCGTTTTGTCGAACCTACCAACCCTAGCAGAAAGACGGGGCAAATCATCATGTCAAGTATTGCAATTGACAGCAATGCTGTGCTAATATAGTCGAGTATTTGTATTTCCCATCAAGGAAATCCCGTTTAGATGCAACAAGGGAGGTGGATCGTAATGGCACGTCGCTGCTTTGTAACAGGTAAATCTGCAAAAGCTGGAAACGCTCGCTCCCACTCCATGCGCGCAACTCGCCGCACCTGGGGTGTCAACGTACAAAAAGTGCGCATTCTCGTTAACGGAAAACCGAAGCGCGTTTATGTAAGCACTCGAGCACTGAAATCCGGTCTCGTCACTCGCGTGTAGTTTTGACAAGCTACGCGAAAAAAAGCACCCTCGAGGTGCTTTTTTGCATTTCTCCGACGTTCCTTTTCCGTCTTTTCATGAAGGAGGCCGCGTCTTCATTTTTTCTTGTTGAATGCCTCGATGATGCCGCGAATCATGCCACCCAGGAACTTCGGCAACTTGATGGTGTAAAATCGCATGCTACCCCTCCTCACCGAAATTACTTCCCACGATACAAATACCAGCCCGCCCCCATGAGTGCCGCCGCCAACAGGCTATACCAAACCCACGGAGGTGCCATGTACAGGAAAATGGTGATTCCCCCGACAGCCAACGCAACCCCGAGAACACGTCGCAAGGCGCCCCCCTGTCGCAGGCGATAGGAGCGCAATCCCATTTCTTGCTGCACCTCCTTTAGGTGTTCTCCCAAACGTGCATATTACATCATATTCTGCTGTCGGATAAACATGTATCCTGCCACGCGAAAATGTCGATGTCCGCTGCAAACACAGGTAGAACAGATGACGGCGAAAAGAAAAATTCAGGCAACGCAATTGCTGCCTGAATACATTATGAAAACAATCTGTCTTTTATGCAGGTCCCACTACGCCAAACGGTCGCGCGCCGGAAACAAAAGCTGCGAGGCGCTGCCCAGCACCACCGACAGGACGACGCCCGCGATAATCATTTCGGGAAGCAGGTAGGTGATATTGTAGACAAAGGAATACAGCGCGACAGGCGTGCCTTCTGGCGCGTACTCGCCAAACCAGATGACCCCCGACGTAAAATGGCAAACCAAGCGACCCAGCCCCCCGATCAGCAAGCCGCTCCACAGCGCGAAGATCCGCTGCTTCTTTCCTTCCCGGCCGGACAGGCGGACAAGCCCGGTCAGTCCCAATGCGGCAAACGCCAGCGGATAATCGAGCAACACTTGTACCGGATTGACCAAGGTACTGCCGAACAAGAGCTGAAGCAGTCCTACTACCATCCCCGTAACGACGCCCGCCAGCAAGCCGCGGCGAACCGCGATCAAGGCAATCGGAACCATGACCAGCGAGACGGAGCCGCCCTGCGGCATTTCAAACACCTTGATCTGGCTGAACACAACCGCGAGCGCCGCCATCATCGCCATCTCCAGCAAGATGACCAATCGTTGACGATCCAATCTCCTTCACTCCTTGTCATTCCTCATGAATTTTCATAATAAAAGAGCAACAGCCACCGAAGCTGTCTCTGATTCTAGCCCAAGTCCCAACGCCTGTCAAAGAGAAAAGCCGCAGGCACAAGCTCCCGCGGCTTCCTTTGCTCAACGGACCTTTTCCAGAAACTGCTTGGCCCGTTCGCTTTTCGGATTTTGGAAAAACTCTTTTGGCGGCGCATCCTCCAACAGTCGGCCGTCGTCCAGAAACAGGATGCGGTCGGACACTTCTTCCGCAAAACGCATCTCATGCGTCACGATCGCCATGGTCATCCCGGTGTGGGCCAACCCTTTCATAACCTCCAGCACCTCTTTGACCATCTCCGGATCAAGCGCGGACGTCGGCTCGTCAAACAGCATGATTTGCGGCTCCATGACCAGCGAGCGGGCGATGGCGACGCGCTGCTTCTGCCCGCCGGACAATCGCGACGGGAAGACGTCGGCTTTGTCGGCCAAACCGACACGCGCAAGCAGCTCCCGCGCCTTTTTCTCCGCCTCGCTTTTCGCCATGCCTTTTACCTTGATTGGCGCGTAGGTCAGGTTGTTCAGCACGGTCATGTGCGGGAACAGGTGAAAATGCTGGAACACCATCCCGATCTGCTGGCGGATCGCCATGACGTTTGCCTTTGGGTCGGTAATTTCCTGACCGTTGATCGCGATTTTGCCGCTGGTAGGGACTTCCAGCAGGTTTATGCAGCGCAGCAGCGTCGATTTTCCCGATCCGGACGGCCCGATGATCGCCACGACCTCGCCTTTGCCGATTTCGGTGGAGATGCCTTTCAAGACGTTCAGTTGCCCGAACGACTTCGTAATGTTGTCGATTTTAATCACTGCGTCTCATCCTCCGTTCCACTACGCGCGCTACCCATGTCAGGATCATGACCATGACATAGTACAGGAAGCCGGCGATCAGGTATGGTTCAAAGTAGCGGAAGATGGCCCCTTTTACCACGTTCGCATTTTGCATGATGTCGGACAGACCGATCGTGGAAACGAGCGCCGACTCCTTCAGAAGCGCGATCGTCTCGTTCACGAGCGCAGGCAAAATGTTTTTCACGCCCTGCGGCAAAATGATGTCGAGCATCATGCGGCGATACGGGATGCCGAGCGCCTTGGCCGCTTCCCACTGTCCTTTGTCCACAGCCATAATTCCGCCGCGAATCGTCTCCGAAATGTACGCCCCCGAGTTCAGGGTAAACGTCAGGACGGCTGCTTCCAACTGCGAAATGTTGTAGCCGGTGAGCTGCGGAGTCGCGAAGTAGACGAACGTGAGCTGCAAAATCAGCGGCGTTCCGCGAAAGACGGACGTGTAGGCGACAGCGAGCCAATTCAGCGGCTCGAATTTAGAAATTTTGATGAGTGCGAGGATCGAGCCCCAGATGAAGCCTAAAACGACGGAAATCAATGTAACAAGCAGCGTGCCCTTTATCCCCTGCAAAATGAAAGGGATATAGGGCACGATTTGCGCAAAATCCAAATTCATGCCCTCTCTCACCTCTTGCTACGTTGCGTAGTTGTAAAAAGCTTTGCGTTCAGAGATTATTGAGCGAACCATTTTTGGATCAGCTTGTCCATTTCTCCGTTTTCCTGCATTTTTTTGATAACCTCGTTAAACTTCGCTACGTGTGGAGAGCCTTTTGGAAAAGCGATGGCAGAGCCGTTCGTTTCTTTCGATTCAATCGTGGTGAACTGCAAGCCAGGGTTGCTCTCTACGAAGCTTTTGGCCACGTGGTCCTCGATGATGGCAGCGTCGACGCGGCCGGTTTTTACTTCTTCCACGATCTCGCCCAGCTTGTTCAAGGAAGTCACTTGCAAGCCTTGTACGGTTTTCGCCAGCTCTTGCGCCGCCTCTTCCTGGATAGAGCCAAGCTGTACGGCGATCTTTTTACCCGCGAGCTGATCTGGCTTGGTGATGTTGCTATCCTTCTTGGAGACGATCGTATTTTTCGCTTCATAGTAAATCTCGGAGAAATCCGCATTTTTTTTGCGCTCATCCGTTGGCGTCATGCCCGCCATGACGAAATCGGCACGATTCGTTTGCAGCGCCGGAACCAGTCCGTCGAAGTTCATGTCGGTAATCTGGATTTCATAGCCCAGTTCTTTGCCGATGTATTTGGCGATGTCGATGTCAAACCCGACGATCTCGTCCTTGCCGCTGGTCAGGTCGTGGTATTCATACGGCTTGTAGTCCGCAGACGTCGCCATGATGAGCGTCTTTTTCTCGCCAGCTTGTCCTCCTTGGCCTGCCGGTTGCTCCTGGCCTGCGCCCGCTTGTGGCTGGTTGCCCGTGCCGCAGCCTGCGATCATCGCCGCAGCCAGCAGAGACGATAATGCAAGAGAAAGAATCGATGTCCGTTTTTTCATTGTGTACCCCCGGTTGAAATGATTTACTGCAAAAGCAGCCATGCTTGCCTAGAATATTTTGCACAACAACTTATATTTATGCAGGATAATGACTATTTTAATCAATAACTAAACAATTTCAATCATTTTTTCACCATCTGTTAATTATGCAAAATACAGAATTTTACACACAAATCACTTTCCTCCTTTTATTTGCCGTGCTTCCTGCTCTGCCTAGTATGCCCGACTTCTTAAGGATATCGTGACGGCCCATCGGATTTTTCTCTGGCGAAAAGGGGCGCGAAGCTTTATAGTGCATATGAAAAGCTCGTACATAAAGGAGGAAGACGATGATGACCAACTGGACGTCTTATTTTCGCGAGCAGCTCCCGGAAATCGTGGCCGAGCTGCGCACCTACGTGGAGATGGAAAGCCCGACCCACAACAAGCAGGCGGTCGATCGGCTCGGCCTGCTGATCGCCGAGCGTTTCCGCGAGCTGGGCTGCCGGATCGAGCGTCTGCCGCAGGAAACGTACGGCGACCAACTCCGCATCGAATACGGCGAGGGCGACGAGCAAATTCTCGTGCTGGGACATTTTGACACGGTGAAGGAGATCGGCACGCTTGCGAAGGAGCCGTGGCGGGAGGAAGACGGCCGCCTGTACGGACCGGGCACGTACGACATGAAAGCCGGGATCGTTTTCGCCTACTTCGCCCTGCGCGCGATCATCTCGCACAAGCTCCCGCTCCGCAAAAAGCTGGTCTTTTTCTGGAATACGGACGAGGAGATCGGCAGTGTCTCCTCCGAGCAACTGATTAGACAGGAAGCGGCGCGAAGCAAATACACGCTGGTGCTGGAACCGGCAGCCGGAGACGGTTCCTTGAAAACGAGCCGCAAAGGCGGCGGGGAATTTTTCCTGACCGCAACCGGACGCGCTGCTCATGCTGGCAACGATCACGCCCTTGGGGTGAATGCCATCGAGGAGTTGGCCCATCACGTCCTGGCGATTCAGTCGTTTACAGACTACGCCAAAGGAACGACCCTGTCTGTCGGCACGATCAAGGGAGGCAGCGTCTCCAACGTCGTTCCGGACTGGGCGACGGCGGACATCGACGTCCGCGTTCAAAGCCACGACGAAGCCGAGCGGATTACCCGGCTGATGAACGAGCTCTCCCCTGTGCTCGCTGGCGCAGAGCTAAAACTTGCGGGCGGCATTGCCAAGCCGCCGATGGAGCGGACCGACGGTACCGCGAAGCTGTTTTCGCTTGCCCAGGAGCAAGCGCGCCTGGAAGGCTTCGAGCTGACGGAGTGCGGTGTCGGCGGAACCAGTGACGGCAATTTTGCCGCAGATGCCGGATGTCCGACACTCGACGGACTCGGCCCTGTCGGTGACGGCGCCCACGCCTCCCACGAGCACGTCGTCGTCGATGCCATCCCCGGCCGCATGGCAGTTTTGCTCCGCCTGTTGACCACCCTGTAAAAAAGCTTTTCTCCCGCTTGATCGCCGAGGAATCGCTGGCGTTTTTTCATGAAATACTTTCAACTGACCAAACATATATATTCCCTAGCCTCGGAAAAGAAAGGAAGGGTACGTATGGAAAACGCTGCACCATTGCCAAGCAATCCCGTCGGGTTTTGGCGGCGTCTCGGAGCGTCCCTGCTGGACGGACTGATTATCGGTGTGCCTCTGGCTATCATCAGCTATTGGATTACAGGCCAAACGGAAGGAAATCTCGCGACCAATCTGATCTCCACGCTATACAGCCTGCTCGTTCCGGTATTTTGGTCCGGCTATACGGTAGGCAAAAGAATTGTCGGCGTGCGCATCGCCCGCGTGGACGGCGAGTCTGTCGGGATCGGCACGATGCTGCTGCGCGTGCTCGTCGGCATGATGCTCGTCTATGGCATTACGTTCGGGCTGGGAGCCCTAGTGAGCCTCATCATGGTCTGTGTGCGCAAAGACAAGCGCGCGATTCACGACCTGATCGCCGGTACGTATGTGACTTCTGATCGTCCCTAGCAGATGATTGCCTGTTTTCAGCAGAAAAGCGCCACTAGGATTGCGGAAAATTCCGCGACAGGCGACTGCTTGCCAGCCGAAAACCGGATGCCGGATGCTGTGTTTGCCGCATCGGCAAAAGCCTCGTTGCGGACACGGCGTTTTGCTCGGCCGCTCCATTTTTTTCGCACGCCAAAAAGCCATCTGCGCCGTTTTGTTGCAGATGGCTTTTTCCTGTTCACCGTTTTCGTTTATCCGCGAATCGCTGAAATCGCTTTTGCGCGATCAGGCTGGTTGAACACCGCGCTGCCTGCGACGAGTACAGTTGCTCCCGCCTCTTCGCACAGGCGCGCTGTTTCGGCATTGACGCCGCCGTCGATCTCGATCTCGACATGGTCCAGCCCGCGCTCGTTCAGCAGGTCGCGCAGCGCCTTGATTTTCGGCACGACGTTGTGGATGAATTTTTGCCCGCCAAAACCAGGGTTGACGGTCATCAAAAGCACTATGTCCAGATCAGGCAGCACAGGCTCGATAGTCGCAATCGGAGTGGCCGGATTGAGCACAACGCCAGCCTTCACGCCTTGTTCTTTAATCAGGTAGAGCGTTCTGTGCAGGTGGCGGCACGCTTCCTGATGAACCGTGATCCAGTCCGCACCGCTTTTGGCAAACTGCGGGATGTAGCGGTCCGGCTCTTCAATCATCAGATGCACGTCCAGCGGCAGCTTGGTCACGGGACGGATTGCCTCGACGATCAATGGCCCGATCGTGATGTTCGGCACAAAATGTCCATCCATCACATCCACGTGAATCCAGTCTGCTCCCCCGCGCTCAACATCGAGAATCTCCTCGCCCAGACGGGCAAAATCCGCTGACAGGATAGAAGGTGCGATTTTTACCATGGTTTGTTCCTCCGTTGATATTCTTTCAGCTCTTCGCGGAACTGTTTGTAGTGTTCGTAGCGATCCTCGCTCAGCTCGCCTGCCGCCAGCGCCGCCTGGACGGCACATGACGGCTCGCTTACGTGCAGACAGCCGCGGAATTTGCAATCCGCGCTGAGGGCAGCAAAGTCACGGAACGACTCGGCCAGATCCAGCTCGGTAAAGTCGATGAACTCCAGCGAACTGAAGCCTGGCGTGTCGGCCACATAGCCGCCGCCTGGAAGCGGGATCAGCTCGACGTGACGGGTTGTATGCTTGCCGCGTCCCAGCTTTTGGCTGACATCGCCTGTCTGCAGGCTGACGCCAGGGAACAGCGTGTTAATCAGCGATGATTTTCCCACTCCTGACTGCCCGGCGAAAACGGTAATCCGGTCGTGCAAAATGGAGCGCACTTCCTCTAGGCCGCGCTCGTCTACCGTCGAGGTCGGAATCACCTGATAGCCGATGGCCTCGTATTGGCGCACGATGGCGTCCACTTCTTCCTGCGACACCTGATCGGCTTTGGACAGCACAATGACGGAATCGATCCCGACGTGCTCGGTATGAGCCAAAAACTTGTCCAAAAGCAGCGAGCTAAACATCGGCTTGTACATGGAAAAGACGAGAACAGCCTGATCTACATTGGAAATGGGCGGGCGGACCAGCTCATTGGTCCTTTCGCCCACCTCCATGACATAGCCTTCTTCTTCATTGATCGCATCGTAGACGACCCAGTCGCCCACGAGCGGGTTCACCTTGGCGTCTTTTTTCTTGAACAGCCCTCTTGCACGGCAACTGTAGATGCGCCCCTCATCGGCTACATAGTAAAAGCCGCTCAGCGCTTTCACAATCCGTCCTTCTGGCATTCATGTCCCTCCACTATCCTACGGCAAGCTGTTATACGAGATCGGAATGGTTTGATAATCCCTGAATTCGGTGTCGTTCTGCCTTTTGACTGTTGCTCGGACAACTGCGTCTTTTTGCGGCGAGAGAACGACCGGCACGTCGTATTCTTTGTTTTCCGCGATTGTTTCTTGCTGGAATACTTTTGCTTCGCCGCGCGCGTCTGTCACTTCGATCTTGACTTCCACGGTCTCGCCCGGTACGACTTCCACGTACACCGTCGCTACAGCAGACTTGGCATCCTGCGGATACTGTCCGTTGCTGACGGTCAGCGGTACGGCTACGCCTTTTTGGACCTGCATGCCCGGGTCGTACGGATGCGTACTCAGCACTTCGCCCGCCTTGTCGGTGGTGTACGTTGGCACTTCCTTGATTTCTCCGACACCAAGCCCTTTTTTGAACAGTTCCACTTGGGCCGCTTCCACCGATTTTCCCCGCACATCCGGCATGCGGACAAACGCTTTGCCTTTGCTGATCGTCACCTTCACACTCGTCTTGCCCGGATACACCTTTTCATTCGCTTCCGGCGACTGCTTGATGACGGTTCCCACTTCGGCCTTGTCGTCCTCTTCCTCGACGAACGTGACCATTTCCAGCTTGAAGCCGTTCTTTTTCAACGTTTCCTCCGCTGTTGCCCGCGGCAGCGTGACCAGATTCGGCATGTCGATCTGCTCCTGGCCTTTGCTGACGTACAAGGTGACAACGGCCTTTTCCTTCAGCCTCATCGGCGGTGCCGGGTCCTGACGGATGACCATGCCTTTTTCGATCGTATCGCTTGCTTCTTCTACAATCTGCGGTACGAGATTTTTTTCCTTGATTTTGTCCTCGGCGAGTTCCACTTGGATTCCTTCCACATACGGAACAGGCACCTCAGGAATGGAAGGGAACACGTTCAACAGGAAGTTGAAACCGAAGAACGCGAGCACGAAAAACAGTCCAATGCCACCGACCCAGAAAAGAGCCTTGACCCACCATTTTTTCGGCGGCTTATCATCCTCGTCTTCTTCGGACGGCTCATGGCGGCTGCGCTGTCCGACTCCTGTTCGGCCGCTCGTGTGCCCTTCCATCATCTCCGGTGTAATAATCGGAACGACGCGCGTCATCTCCTCATCCACCGGGAAGGTTAGCTTTTCTTCGTTCAACCGTTCCGGAAACAGGCACGTCTCCAAATCTTCAAGCATTTCCCGCGCGGATGCGTACCTAAGAAACGGATCTTTGACCAGCGCCTTCAAGATGACGTTTTCCACGCTTTGCGGAATGTTCGGGTTTACCTGACGCGGCTCGGGCAACGGCTCCTGCAAATGCTTGAGCGCCACCGATATCGGCGAATCGCCGGAAAACGGCAGCTCCCCGGTCACCATCTCATACAGCACGATCCCGAGCGAGTAAATATCGGACTTTTCTCCCGTAATCCCGCCACGCGCCTGTTCCGGCGAAAAATAATGGACAGAGCCAAGCATGGCGTTCGTATGGGTAATCGTAGCAGAAGTAACGGCGCGCGCGATACCGAAGTCCGTCACCTTCACTCTGCCATTTTTTCCGATCATGATATTGTGCGGCTTGATGTCTCTGTGAATGATCTGGTTTTGATGCGCGTGATCGAGTGCATCGCAAATTTGCTCGGCGATGCGCACTGCCTCCTCTACGGGCAATGCCCCACGCTGGATAATGACTTCCTTGAGCGTGCAGCCTTCTATGTACTCCATCACCATGTAGTGCGTGTCGCCTTCCTGGCCTACATCGTACACCCCGACCACATTGGGGTGAGACAAGCTTGCCACCGCCTGCGCTTCACGCCGAAACCGATTGACAAAGTCTTCGTCCGTACCAAACTGCGAGCGCAGCACTTTGACGGCCACCGGACGATTCAGGATCAAATCCCTGGCTTTGTATACGATCGCCATACCGCCTCCGCCGACGCGGGATTCCAATTGATACCGTCCACCCAGTCGTTGACCTTCCATCTCTCTCACCCCTCTTTCTGACCGACATCAAGCTTTTTTTGGACAGCAACCAGCGTAATGTTGTCTTCCCCACCGGCATCCAGCGCTTCCTGCACCAGACCGTCCACTTTTGCTTGCAGCGATATCTGTTTCTGTAACCAATTTTCCAGAGAGGCATGGCCTACCTTGTTCGTGAGACCATCCGAGCAGATGAGGACGACATCGCCCTCCGACCACTCGAACTGTCCCAAATCAATCAACACATCCGGCTCCGTGCCGAGCGAACGCATAATCACGTTTCGATGCGGATGGACCGATGCTTCTTCCTCGGTGATTTGTCCGCTTTTCAAGAGTTCGTTCACCAGAGAATGGTCCTCTGTCTTCATCACCAGCCCGTCTGCATTGTAAAAATACAGACGGCTGTCGCCAATATGGGCGGTGATAACGGAAGATTCTCCCAACAGCGCCGCCACAACGGTCGTCCCCATTCCGCTGCACTCTGGATGGTTCACAGCGTAATCGTAGACTTCCCTGTTGGCAAGCAGAACGGCATTCATCAGTTGCTCGCGCGCGTCTTCTGCGTCGAGTTGCCCATCCAGGTGGCGCAGTTCTTTTACTATTCGCTCAACAGCAAGGCGGCTGGCAATGTCCCCAGCCTGATGGCCGCCCATACCGTCTGCAACAATGGCCAGCACGCGTCCGTTCAGATCGGCAACACAGGCATAGTAGTCCTCATTGATCTGACGGACGCGGCCAACATGGGATTTCATCGCGATTTCCATGGCTTCACCCCACGGTTTCTTTAGCGTGTTGTGCCCTCAGTTGACCGCAGGCAGCGGCGATATCACTGCCTTGTTCACGTCTGATGGTCACATTGATTCCCTTTTCCTCCAAAATGCGTTTGAACTGAAAAATTTCGTTGCGTGGTGTACGCACGTAATCGCGCTCGGGCACGTAGTTGACCGGAATCAGGTTGACGTGGCAGAGCATGTCTCCGATCAGGTCGGCCAGTTCCTCGGCGTGCTCGGGCTGATCGTTTTTCCCGCCGAACAGACCGTACTCAAAGCTGATCCGGCGACCTGTCTTGTTAATATAATGACGACACGCTTCCATCAGCTTGTCAAGCGGAAAGCCGCGGTTGATCGGCATCAGCTTGCTGCGCAGCTCCGTATTGGGCGCGTGCAGGGAAATCGCCAGGTTCACTTGTCCGCCGCGCTCGGCAAACTCGTAAATTTTCGGCACGATTCCGCTGGTGGAGACGGTAATATGACGGGCGCCGATGTTCAGTCCCCGGTTGTCGTTGATGATCGACAAAAAGGCCATCAGACTCTCGAAGTTTTCAAACGGCTCGCCAATCCCCATCACCACGACGTGGCTGACGCGCTCGCCCTCTGCATCGAGCTTGCGCTGGGCCATCAGCACCTGGGAAACGATCTCGCCCGCATCGAGGTTGCGCTTCAATCCGCCGAGCGTGGAGGCGCAAAACGTGCAGCCGATCCGGCAGCCGACCTGCGTCGTCACACAGATGCTGTTTCCGTAGCTGTGGCGCATGATGACCGTTTCGATGGCGTGACCATCCACGAGTTGGAACAAAAACTTGATCGTTCCGTCCGTCGATTGCTGATGCGTAATTTCTTTCAAAGAATCCAGGCGGAACGTCTCGGCGAGCTTTTGCCGCAGGTCTTTGGAAAGATTGCTCATCTCATCAAAGGAAGTCACACGCTTTACGTACAGCCAGTCAAAAATTTGCTGGGCGCGAAAAGCTTTGTCACCTGCGCTGATGAGCCATTCTTTCAGTTCGTCTTGAGTCAAGCTGTAAATAAGCGGCTTTTCGCCTGTAAATGTCGTGAATGGCATTTCTTTTCCACATCCTCAAAATCATTGCTTGCACAAATCGTCATTCTATCATTGTACCTCGCCTCGCGTCGCGCTTCAAACGGTTTTGGCATCCATTTCAGAAATGCATCCCTTTTCCTAGTGTAAACCAATCTGCAGAAGCGCAAACAAAGGCAAAGGAGTGGCATTTTTCGCAGTTGGCGCGCCACCCCTCTCTTGCTATCTTTTTCGTTTCAGACGCGCGATAAAGAAGCCATCACTCTCAAAATGATGCGGCAAAATCTGCACGCATGCCCCTGTCTCGTCCACATGCGCCCGAGCGGCCTCTGGCAAGTCGTGCGCAAGCGTCTCGTCCAGGACAAACTCCGGGTGCTCCTTGATGAAGCGCTGGACGATCTCCTGGTTTTCTTTTGGCTCAATCGTGCACGTGCTGTACACGAGAACGCCATCTGCCGCAAGCATCGGCGCCAGCGCCTTGAGCAGTTCGTACTGCAACTGGGCAATCGCGCGAACATCCTCTGGCGTTTTGTTCCATTTCAAGTCTGGCTTGCGCCGGATGACGCCGAAGCCCGAGCACGGCGCGTCGAGCAAAATCCGGTCGAACGTCCCCAAGCCTCTGTCTGGCAAATCGAGCGCATCGCTCGTGATCGGCTCGATGATGGAGATGCCGAGCCTCTTTGCCGTTTGCGCAATCAGGTCGCGCTTGTGCGGGTGAAGGTCGCACGCGACGATGTGCCCGCGATTTTCCATCAGCTCCGCGATATGCGTCGTTTTCCCGCCGGGAGCCGCGCAGGCGTCGAGGACGCGCATGCCTGGCTTGGCGGCAAGCGCAGGCGCTACCAGCATGGAACTTTCGTCTTGAATCGTAAAGTAGCCTTCGCGAAACAGGCGCGAGCCGGCCGCGTGCCCACCCTCTACCAAAATCGCTTGCGGGCTGAGCGCCGACTGCCTCGCCGCCGTTTCTTCTGCCGCGAGCTTGTCCAGCAATTCGCTCGCGCTTGTTTTCAGCGAATTGACGCGAATGGAGCTGTGCGGATGACGGTTGTTGGCTTCGCAGATCGCGATCGTCGTCGCTTCGCCGTACACCGCAAGCCATTGCCGAACGAGCCATTCCGGATGGGAATGCTCTACTGCGATCTGCGTGGCGCGGTCGCCTTTTGGCAGACGCTCCCACACATCCGGCTGGCGCAAGATGTTGCGCAGGACGCCGTTGACCATCGAAGCAATCCCTTGGTGACCTCGGCGCTTCGCCATTTCCACCGCCTCGTGAACGGCTGCGCGCTCAGGGATACGGTCCAGAAAGCGGATTTGGTACAGGCTGAGCCGCAGCAGGTTGCGCACCCACGTCTGCAGCTTTTTGTTCCCGACAAAGTGGGACAGGACGTGATCGAGCGTGAGCTTCCGCTGGATCGTGCCGTACACCAGTTCTGTCACCAGCCCCGTATCTGCCGCGCTGAGCTGCGCGCGGTCCAGAACGCCTCGCAACTCCAGATTGCTGTACGATTTGTGTTCCTCGACTCTGTTCAATACATCTAGCGCAATATCACGCGCTCCCTTTTTTGCCACGGGCTATTCTCCTACCTTCGTGCCGATTTCGATGCTGCTGCCCGCTCCGCGCAAAAAGTCGAGAGCGCTCATCCGTTTTTTGCCTTCCGGCTGCAATTCGGTTATTTTGACCGCCCCGCTGCCGCACGCGACGACCAGGCCGTCTTCCTCGCGGGCGATAATCGTTCCCGGCGCTTTTTTGCTGCCAGCTTCGGGCATTTTTTCCACCCACCACAGCTTCCACACTTTGCCTTCGTATGTCGTGAAGGCGACAGGCCATGGGTTCAGGCCGCGCACCTGGTTGTAGATTTGCGCGGCGGATTTCGTCCAGTCAATTTTTTCGTCAGCCCGCTTGATATTCGGCGCAAATGTCGCAGCCGAGTGATCTTGCGCTTCCGGCTGAATCTCCCCTGCCAGCAGCCGAGGCACCGTCTCAAGCAAAAGCCGGGAGCCAGCGACCGCCAGCTTGTCATGCAAAAGTCCGACCGTGTCGCGTTCCTCGATCGGCACGACGACTTTGGACAGCATGTCCCCTGCGTCCAGCGCCTCTACCATGTACATGATCGTCACGCCCGATTCGGCTTCCCCGTCGACGATTGCTTTGTGGATCGGCGCACCGCCGCGATATTTCGGCAAAAGCGAGGCGTGCACATTGATGCAGCCAAACGGCGGCGCATCCAAGAGCCGCTTGGGCAAAATTTGCCCGTAAGCCGCTGTCACGATCAGGTCGGGAGACAGCGCCAGCACTTCTTCCAGCGCTTCTTCTGCCTTGATTTTTTCCGGCTGCAAAACAGCAAGTCCATGACGCAAAGCCGCCTCCTTGACGGGGGGCGGCGTCAACACTTGCTTGCGTCCTACGGGACGATCCGGTTGTGTCACGACTCCAATCACGTTATAGCCTGCTTCGATGAGCGCGTCGAGGCTCGAAACCGCGAAGTCAGGCGTACCCATAAACAGGATGCGAGCATCTTTCAAATCGGTTATTCCCCTTCCTCTTCCGGGTTCACCTGATAGACCTTGTCGGCTACGTCGATGAACAGCACGCCATTCAGGTGATCGATTTCATGCTGGGCGCAGCGGGACAACAGGTCTTCGGCCTCCAGCTCGATTTCGTTGCCAAAGCGATCCTGTCCGCGCAGCTTGATCCATTGGTGGCGGCGAACATCTCCGCGCAGCCCCGGGATGCTCAGGCAGCCTTCCGGATAGTCAAACTGCTCGCCTTTGTGGTCGACGATTTCCGGGTTGACGATTTCGATCAGCCCGTCGCCGCAATCCATGACAATCACGCGCTTGGAGATGCCTACCTGCGGTGCAGCCAAGCCTACGCCCTCTGCATCGTACATCGTGTCAGCCATATCGTCCAACAGCTTGTGCAGGTTGGAGTTGAACTTGGTCACCTTCATTGCCTTTTCACGCAAAATCGGATCTGGATGTTTTACAATTGTGCGAATTGCCATGTGAATCATATCCTCCCTAAAGCAGCACGTACGGATCGACGTCAATCGTCATCAATACTTTCTGCTGTTTGTTCCACTCTTCAAATGCCGCCGTCGCCTGGGCAAGCAGGTCAGACAGTTGCGGTTCATCCCGATATTTTAGCATGATCTGAAAGCGAAATCTATCCTTCACGCGCGCAATAGGCGATGCGACTGGCCCGAGCACGATTGTCGTCTGGGCGAGCCGCGGCCGCAAAAAGTCCGCCATCGTATGCGCGCCGCGAATGACGACAGGCACATCTTCGTGGCTGAACGTGATGAGCACCAGCCGGAAATACGGCGGATACCCTGTGCGCCTGCGTTGCAGCATTTCATCCCGGTAGAATGCCGGATAGTCGTGCCGCGTGGCGTGAACGATGCTGTAGTGCTCGGGCGTGTACGTCTGGATGACGACATCTCCCGCCAGCTCATGCCGCCCCGCGCGTCCTCCGACCTGCGTGAGCAGTTGGAACGTCTTTTCCGCCGCGCGAAAATCAGGCAAATGCAGCGAGCTGTCCGCTGCGATAATGCCCGCCAGCGTCACTCGCGGAAAATCGAGCCCTTTGGCGATCATTTGCGTCCCGAGCAGCACGTCGCCCTGCCCGTTGCGGAATTTGTTCAGCAACTCTTCATGCGCGCCTTTGCGCGACGTCGTATCCACGTCCATCCGGATCACGCGGATGCCGGGAAACAGCTTCGCCAGCTCCGCCTCCACCTTTTGCGTCCCCGTGCCGAAAAAGCGGATATGCTCGCTCTGGCATTCCGGGCAGTGCGCAGGCTGGGCGATCGTGTAGCCGCAGTAATGGCAGCGCGCCGTATGGTTCGTTTTATGGTAGGTCAACGAAATGTCGCAATGAATGCAGCGCATCGTATAGCCGCACGAACGGCACATGACAAACGTGGAAAAGCCGCGCCGATTCAGGAAAATGACCATCTGCTCGCCTTTTTGCAGCCGATCGGCAATCATTTCGTGCAGCTTGCGGCTGAACATGGAGCGATTTTCCGCATGCAGCTCCTCGCGCATATCGACGACGTGCACCTGCGGCATCGGGCGATTGCCTACCCGTTCGGGCATTTCCAGCAACTCGTATCTGCCGCGCGTAGCCAAGGCGTACGTCTCCAAGGCGGGCGTCGCGCTCCCCATCAGCAGGACGGCGTCGTTTCTTTTCGCTCGCCAGAGGGCGACTTCCCGCGCGTGATATCGCGGCGTCTCTTCTTGCTTGTAGGAGCTTTCATGCTCTTCGTCGATCACGATCAAGCCGACATTGCGAAAAGGAGCGAAAATAGCCGAGCGCGCCCCGACTACGACTTTTACCTGGTTGCGAATAATTTTGCGCCACTCGTCGTAGCGCTCTCCCTGCGACAAGGCGCTGTGCAGGACGGCGACATCGGCGCCAAACCGCGCCTTGAACCGCTCCACCATTTGCGGCGTCAAAGAAATTTCCGGCACGAGAAAAATCGCCTCGCGCCCTTTTGCCAGCGTCTGTTCGATCGCTTCCAGATACACTTCTGTCTTGCCGCTGCCTGTTACGCCATGCAGCAAGTACGAGGCGTACGTGCCCATTTTTATAGATTGCAAAATTGGTGCCAAAACTTGTTGCTGAAGCGGGGTAAAGTCAGGCTTCGGCTTGTCGGAAAAGCGGCGATTGGCATACGGATCGCGGTACACTTCCACCTGCTCGATGGCGACGAATCCTTTTTTTTCCAGACTCTTCAGCGACGCACGGCTGATTCCGTACTCCGCCTGCAGCATCTGGGTGGACAAAGACTGGCCTTCATGCATCTGGAACAGTTCGAGCGCCCTTTTCATCTGCTCTGCCCGCGCTGGCAAGGACCGGATTGCTTCTGCCAGCTCAGGCCCGCTCAACAGGCTGCGCACAAACGATTGCTGCTTGCGCGTAATCCGGTCGGTGACCTGGTATTCCGTCGCCAACAAGCCGCTCGATATCCAGCCCGGCACGAGCAAGTACTCGTCGGGAAACTGCTTCTTCACCTCTGCGAGCGGCATTTGCCGTTTGCGCGCCAGTTCCCACAATAGCCCCGAGTTGCCGCACGCTTCTGCCTCCAGCGCTTCTGTCGCGACCAGCCATTTTTCCGACTTGCCTTTCAAGACGGCCGGAATCATCGCCTGGACGGCTGTCACCCACGGGCACAAGTATTGGTGGGACATCCACTCGCCAAGCTCCAGCAACTCTGGCGTGAGCGGAGGCGTATCGTCCAGCACCTGCTCGACGTCCTTCAAGCGCGCCGACGCGATTTCCCCCTCCGCCTGCTCCACGATCCCGATCACGTAGCCTTGCAGCTTGCGCGGGCCAAACGGGACGATGACCCTGCTGCCCACGCGGATCAACGGGCTTAGCCAGGACGGTACCTTGTAGTCAAACGGGCGATTCGTTCGATTGACCGGTACGTCCACAATCACCTGGGCGATCATGACAGTTCAGACAGCGGCTTTTGCTGCAGCTTCAACAGCACGGCATCAAACAGCTTGTCGGCCACAGCCCGCTTGCTCAGTTTTTCCAGCGCCAATTGCTCGCCGTCCCGCGTCAAAAGAGTGACGATGTTCGTATCGCTGCCCATCCCTGCGCCTTCCAGGAGGACGTTGTTGGCTACGATCATATCGAGGTTTTTGCGTTCCAGCTTCGACTGCGCATGCAGCAGCACATCTTGCGTCTCGGCAGCAAACCCGACGACAAACTGCTTCGTTTTGCGCTCGCCGATTGTTTTTAAAATATCAGGCGCTTTGTCCAGCTCCAGCACGAAGGGGCCGTCGCCTTTTTTCATTTTATGCGCCTGCACTGTTTTCGGCCGATAGTCGGACACAGCAGCCGACTTCACGACGATATCGCTCTGTGGCAAATGCTCCATGACGGCGTCGAACATCTCCTGTACTGATTCGACGGCGACGAACGCGACGCCCTCTGGCCGCGGCAGCGCGGTCGGGCCGCTAATCAACGTCACGCGCGCCCCTCTGTCACGCGCTGCCTCCGCAATAGCGTAGCCCATTTTGCCCGATGCGTGGTTGGTGATATAGCGAACCGGATCAATTTTTTCCCGCGTCGGTCCGGCTGTGACGAGTACGTGCTTGTCCAGCAAGTCTTGCTTCGCTGCTGCTTGCGTGTCTCGTGCAGCTTGTTGCCTAAACCAGCTCTGCACCGCTTCGACGATTTCCTCCGGCTCGGCCAGACGCCCTTTGCCAACCCAGCCACATGCGAGCAGCCCGACCCCCGGCTCCACAAACCGATAGCCAAACGACGCCAGCTTTTCCATATTGGCCGCAACCGCCGGATGCTCGTACATGTTCACGTTCATCGCAGGCGCGATCATCACCGGAGCTTTCGTCGCAAGCAACGTCGTCGTCAGCATGTCGTCCGCGATGCCGTTTGCGATTTTGCCGATGACATTGGCCGTCGCGGGAGCAATCAGCACAAGATCGGCCTTGTCCGCCAGGTCGATGTGACTGATGACGTGCGGGTCTGGCTCCGAAAATGTATCCGTGTAGACAGGCTGATGAGACAATGCCTGGAACGTCACTGGCTGAACGAAATTCATCGCATTTTCCGTCAGGATGACATGCACCTGTGCGCCGGCCTGCGTCAGCTTGCTTGTGAGCGCAGCCGCCTTGTAGGCCGCAATCCCGCCACAGACGCCGAGCACAATTCGTTTTTCTGCGAGCGAATCCATCTGTAACTCCCCTTTCTTCCCTATCCGAAAAAAACAACCTGCATACAGGTTGTTTTTTCAAAGCAAGCTCTTATTTACGTCCGTCCAAAAACTCGTGCACCAGCTCGTCGGAGATAAACTCTTCCAGCGCGACGCCTACAAACTTTTTGGATTTTGGTTTGACTACCTGCATTTCGCTGTTTTCACGCAATTGGCGGGCGCGCTTGGAAGCTACGGTCACCAGGATGTACTTGCTTTCCGCTTTTGCGGTCAATTCGTCGATAGATGGATACAACATAAAACTATTCAACCTCCTTCAACCATTTGCGATATTTGTGAACCTGACGATCTTTTTTCAGGTGCTCGGCTGTAATAATCGCCTGAATGCGATCGCAGGCTGATTCGATCACATCGTTGACCACTACGTAATCGTAATGATCCATCAGCTCGATTTCGGCTCGGGCGACTTCCATCCGCTTGCGGATCACATCCTCCGTCTCCGTTCCCCGTCCCACGATCCGGTTTTCCAGCTCGTTCAGATCAGGCGGGGCCAGGAACAGGAACGTCCCTTGCGGAAATCGCTGTTTTACTTGCAGCGCGCCCTGGACTTCGATCTCCAGGATCACGTCGCGCCCTTCGTTCAGCATTTCATCCACAAACTGGCGGGGCGTGCCGTAGAAGTTTCCTACGTATTCTGCCCATTCCAGAAGAGCGTCCTGCTCAATCATTTGCTGGAACTCTTCCTTTGTCTTGAAAAAGTAATTAACTCCTTCCACCTCGCCCGGGCGCGGAGAACGTGTGGTAGCCGATACGGAATACACCAGCTCGGGCATTCTTTCCCGAAGTGCCTTGCATACCGTGCCTTTCCCCACTCCCGCAGGTCCGGAGAGAATCAAAAGGAGACCGCGATCAACCATGCTCATTGTTTACACTCCTACTTTATTCGTCCGATTCGTCGTCCTTCGTCGAGAGGCGCTGCGCCACTGTTTCCGGCTGTACCGCTGACAAGATGACGTGATCGCTATCTGTAATAATCACAGCACGCGTCCGGCGTCCATAGGTAGCGTCCACGAGCATGTTGCGATCGCGCGCTTCCTGAATGATCCGTTTGATCGGAGCAGATTCCGGACTTACAATGGAAATAATGCGGTTGGCATTCACAATATTGCCAAATCCGATATTGATTAGCTTGATTGCCATAACGGCCCAGCCCATCCTTTCATGCTACTCGACGTTCTGTACTTGCTCTCTCATTTTCTCCAGTTCCGTCTTGATTTCCACAGCGAGGTGGGAAATGGGCAAATAATTCGCCTTGGAAGCGATAGTATTGGCTTCCCGGTTCATTTCCTGGAGCAAAAAATCCAGCTTTCGCCCGATCGCTTCGCTTGCTTCCAACTGTTTGGCAAACTGGAGACAATGGCTTTCCAGGCGGGTAATCTCCTCACTGATATCGCTCTTGTCAGCGAAAAAAGCAACCTCCTGAGCCACGCGCGCAAGGTCCAATTCAAAAGGAGCCTGGCTGGCCCATTCGTTCAATCGCTGGCGAAGACGGGTCTGGTACTCCTCGATTCCCACAGGAGCCAATTGCTGAAGCTCTTTGACCCACGCTTCAATCTGTTCGAGCCGTCCGGATAAATCAGCGTACAGTTGCTTGCCCTCCGCCTCTTTCATGGAGAGCAAATCGATCGCTGCAGCCTTGACCTGATCCAGCAGCCATTCGGCCGCTTCGTCGCTGTCTTCTGTCATTTCTTTTGTATGTAACACGCCAGGGAAGAGCAAAAGCTCCTTGACGCCAAGCGGCTCCTGCAACGAAAAGCGCTCAGCCATCGTGCGCGACAGCGAGACGAGCTGCCCGGCCACCTGCCAGTCGATCTCGACAGCGGAAGCCGTCTGACTTTTCCCGTCCATCGCAATGGTCACATCGACACGACCTCTGCGGACGTACCGGCTCACCAGCTTGCGCACCTGGTCCTCCAGCATGCTCCAAGCTTTTGGCAGGCGTACCTGTATCTCGGAATACCGATGATTGACGGCGCGAATCTCCACCGTCAACCGCACAGCGCCCCTGCTATCCTCTTTCCGTCCATAACCTGTCATGCTCCGAACCATCGTTTTCACTTCCACAGACGCAAAATCGTTAATTTATTATAGGAGACAACTCTTGGCAGTGTCAACCGAAGCCGCAGGGCGACAACAAGATTCCTCCCTCCCCCGCTTTGTGCTACACTGTGACTGGCAACCATTTCTGGCATCTTTTTTTACGTTCCAGGCATTTTTAACGATTGAGGTGAGTGATTGTGGCATTTGATGGCGTAGTAACCCGTGCCGTCGCGCGGGAGTTACATAAATGTGTCGGCGGTCGCATCTCCAAGATTCACCAGCCGCACCACAGCGATATTGTCATGCAAGTACGCACGCCGGGAGAAACAGTCAAGCTCTTGCTGTCTGCCAATCCGACGTACCCCCGGATTCACCTTACGACCGAAGAGTTTACGAATCCGCTGGAAGCTCCGATGTTTTGCATGCTGCTGCGCAAGCATTGTGAAGGCGGGCTGATCGAATCGATCGAACAGATCGGCATGGAGCGGATCATCCACATGGATATCCGTACCCGCGACGAGCTGGGAGACACGGCGCTCCGCCGCATTATCATGGAAATCATGGGCAAGCACAGCAACATTATTCTCGTCGATCCGGCAACGGGAACGATTCTCGACAGTGCCATGCACGTGACGCTGGCGATCAGCCAATACAGGCAAGTCACCCCTGGACGTCCGTACGTCTCCCCGCCGAGCCAGGACAAACACGATCCGCTCACCGTCACCGAGCAGGCGTTCATTTCCTCCATCGATTGGAACAGCGGGCGGCTGGACAAGCAAATCGTCGACCGCTACATGGGCATCAGCCCGCTTTTGGCAAAAGAAATCGTCCACCGGGCAAAGCTGGCCAATCGCGACACGCTGTGGCAAGCTTTTTCCTCGGTCATGGAAGCGGTCAAGGCGCACAACTACGCGCCTGCGATTGTGGAACGCCCCGACAAAGCGTATTTTCACGTCGTCGAGCTGACGCACCTGACCGATGGCGGCGATGGCACCGCCACGCCGTATCCTTCCGTGCAAGCCTGCCTGCAGGCATTTTACGAGGGCAAAGCTCTGCGCGATACGGTCAAGCAACGCGCCCACGACCTGATTCGCTTCGTCACCGCCGAGCGCAACAAAAACGAAAAGAAGATCGAGAAACTGGAGCAAACGCTACAGGAGGCGCACGACGCCGATTTGTTCCGTCTGTACGGCGAGCTGATTACCGCCAACATGCATCAGATGAAGCGCGGCGACACCGAACTGGTCACCGTCAACTGGTACGACGAGGCTGGCAGCACCATCACCATCCCGCTGGACCCGTTGAAGACTCCTTCGGAAAATTTGCAGGCCTATTACAAACGGTACAACAAAGCGAAAAACAGCCTGCAAATCGTCAGCGAGCAGATCGAGCAAGCCAAAGCGGAAATTCTTTACCTGGACGGCCTTTTGGTCCAACTCGGCCACGCCAGCCTGAAGGAAGCGGAAGAAATTCGCGAAGAGCTGGTCGAGCAAGGCTACATGCGCGACCGGAAAAAGCGCGGACCGCGCAAGAAAAAGGATACGCGCCCCGAGCTGGAACGGTACGTCTCGTCAGACGGCACCGAAATTTTGGTCGGAAAAAACAACAAGCAAAACGAGTTTTTGACAAACAAGCTGGCTTTTGCGCATGAAACGTGGCTGCATACAAAAGACATTCCCGGCTCCCACGTCGTCATCCGCGCCCGCGAGTTTTCCGATCAAACCTTGCTCGAAGCCGCCAACCTGGCCGCCTATTTCAGCCGCGCCAAAGAAGGCAGCCAGATTCCTGTCGACTACACCTTGATTCGGCACGTCAAAAAGCCGAGCGGCGCCAAGCCAGGCTACGTCATTTACGAGCAGCAGCGCACGTTGTACGTCACCCCGGATGAAGCGCTCGTTCGCCGCCTGAAAGCGAACGCTTCCCCCACGCATAGCGAAACTCCCTAAGCTCATACTAAGAGCATGGATGGGTGTCCTCGTTTTTGAATCAGCCTGCCTACGCTAACGAAAACGGACGCATTGTTTCGCCGGGCGTTGGCGGTCGAAAACGTCACCTCCAGTTGCATCAAAGGCAAGCATGACCCGCTTGCTTGCCTTTCGTGCTGCTTGCTGCTCCTTATCCTGCTTCGCCCCGCAACCATAGTTTGCTTGCACGACTGACTGTTTTGGTTCGTGTTCGCCTTTTTGGTCCGCGCCGTGTCCTGCCTGGCCAGCCTTACTGATGATCGAGCTTGGTGTTTACGGCATTTGCCATCGCAGTGGTGAAGGGCTTGTTGCACGCTCCTTTGGCAAGAAACAGGATTCCAGCCCATTTTCAATTTTGGAAGGAGGATCAGGATGAACGTCATCGGCATCATCCAGACTGATCTAAACGAGTTCAGCGTATTGTTTGAGCAGCAAAACGGCGGACAAGGCGGACAAAGCAGCGGTGGACAGAACGGCGGCGGGCAGCAATCGAGTGGCGGCGGGCAAGATTTTCAGGACAGCGACTCCATGTTCCTCAGTTTTCTTGACGAGCAGCCAACCTCCGGCGAAGGAAGCGGGCAGAGCAGCCAAGGCGGACAGGGGCAAGGACAGCAAAGCGGTCCACAAGAATTGACCGTCCGTATCAAAGGGATTCCGGAAGGTCAAAAAGCGAACTTTTTGCAAATGTACCAAATTCTGCAGGACGCCCAAGATTCGCAATCGCTGGAGCAAAGCCTGACGATCATAAACAACGACCAGCAGGACGGCCAGGATTCGGGGCGCAGACAAAGCCAGGGCCAGGGACACGGTTCCGGCAAGCAAAACAAAACGACCCATTGAGACGAACAACGTCCTGCACGTCGTCTCGCTCCGCACCCCAAACATAGAAAAACCACCTGGAAGTCTCCAAGTGGTTTTTTCATGCTATCGGCCAATCTTTGCTTTTGCATGCTGCCAAGTCCCCGCTCTGCCGTTGACCTCATGTTTCTATAACCTGCGCTCACACAGGTGGGTGACCCTTCTGCCCTTCAGCCTTCCCATGCATCCCCAAAAGGGAGGTGGGCCTGACATCCAACGCAAATTTCCGTCTCCCGAAAAACACGTATAAGGTTAGAAACATTTACGGTCTTACGTACATCGCAGGATCTTGATATCCCTACTTTACCACACAATTCACTCTCGCTCAACGGATATTCTTCCCTTCCCCGTTCCCATTGTTGAGGCGAGCGACTTTTCCAGCATAAAACAGTTGCTGGCACGCCATCTTAAAAACGTAGCATCACTCTGGAAAAGGAAGGGATCGCATGCGTTTTCCCCAAAAACTGATGATCGTGTCACTTCTCGCGGTCGGCTCCGTCTGTGTGCCAGCCGCTGCACTTCCGTTGCCTAGCAGCGCCACGGAACAGCCTGCCGGCGAGCAAGGCGGCAAGTACGAGAACGAAGCGTTTCGCAACATCGCCGTAACGAAAACAGGACCCGGCCAATACGCCGTAAAAGGCGAAGCCCGCGTGTTCGAAGCTACCGTGCGCTTTGTCGTGACAGACGAAGGCAACACGCTGGCCGACAGCTTTGTCACAGCCAGCCAAGGGGCACCCGAATGGGGCACGTTCGCCATCAACCTGAGTCTCGACGCCGCCAAGCTGAAAGCCCCTGTCCTTACCTTGTTCGAGGAAAGCGCGGAATCCGGCCAGCGCATTCACGAGCTGAACATCCCTTTGCCGAAGTAGCGCTGTAGCGTTTTTACGTCCGTTTCATTTTGGCACGTACCAGCGATTGAAACGCAGGATGGGCGATCAAGGACGGCTGCTGCTGCTTTTCCCAGGCGAGCGCGTACTCCAGCCCGTTAAACTGGCACCGTCCCAGCCCTTCTTTCGTAACGGCATACGCCTGTCGCGGCAAGCGCCGCACGGCAGCCACCAGCGCTTCCACCTCCTGCTCGATGAGCGCTGGCTCAACCGCACGATAGATCAAGCCAATCTGCTCGGCTGTTTGCCCGGAAACTTTTTCCCCGAGCAGAGCCAGCCGTTTCGCCCATGCCGTTCCTACCAGTTGCGGCAGCAAATACGTGCCGCCAAAGTCGGTAGTCAGTCCGATCTGGACAAACGGCTCCTGCAGCACGGCATCTGTCGTGGCAATGACAAAATCGGCATGCAGCGCCAGATTGAGCCCCGCTCCGACCGCCACCCCTTCCACGACGGCAATTACCGGCTTCGGCATCTGGTGCAGCCGCGCAATAAAATCGTTAATGACCGCAAGCGCCTCATCCGCTTCGTCTTTTTCGCTCAGCGCCGTCAGCACGGTCAAATCAGCGCCGGAGCAAAAATTGCCGCCTGCTCCTCTGAGAATGAGCACTTCCACCTCCGGATCATCCGCCGCCTCCGCAATCGACGTTTGCAACAGCGCAAACATCTCGACCGTCATCGCGTTCAGCACGCGCGGCCGATTGAGCGTGATCGTGCAGACGCCCTCTTCTTTTTTCACCAAAAGCGGGGTTGCTTGGACTTCTTGCTCCATAGTTGTCTCTTCTCCTTTCTATACGGACGACTCCGGGATGACGCCTTGCCGCTTGAGCTTGCGCAAGCCTTCATCCGTTATGTTCAGCTTTCGCCTGAGCAACTCTGCCGTGCAGTCGGCATGCCACGAAGGAGCTTTGCGGTCGGAAGCGCCAGGGCGAGAGCTTTTCGCTGCGCCGGTCGGCTCCCGCTTGTCCAGAAAAGGAAGCGTGTAGGCAATTTCCCGCTCGGACACATAGCGAATATTCGACCAGTTTTCCATTTCCTCCACCGCCGTCAGACAGCAATCCACCTCGCTCCCCAGCTCGTTCCACTCCGCCTGTGTGCGGGATAAAAACAAGGCTTTCAGCTCCTCCCATACCTCGGGGTGCTCCGCGATCGTCCCGCGGTGATACGCCTCCCAGTCAGCCCGGCCCACCGCCCGGCAAAAGCTCAGCCAGTAGCGCTCCTCCACAGCGGCGAGCGCCACGTACTGCCCGTCGGCGGTTTCAAACACCTGATGCGCCAACAGCCCCTTATTGCTCTGATTCGTACTCGCGGTAGCCTGGCAAGCCGTAAAAATCGCCTGCAGCCCTACCCACGCCGCGAGCAAGTCGGCGGCGGCCACGTCCAGATAGGCGCCGCGCCCGGTTCGTGCCCGCTGCACCAGCGCCGCGCAAATTTGCTCGCTTGCGTACAGACCCAGGGCGTAATCGGAGAGAGGAATGTCTGCCAGGACTGGCTTGCCAGAAGCATCGCGCAGCAGGGAGAGAAAGCCGCTGACCGCCTGAACGTTGAGATCGTGCCCGCCGAGCTGATGCATCTCCCCGCTCTGGCCGTACCCGGTGACCGAGCAGTAGATGACAGCCGGATGAGCGGCCCACAGGCGATCGTAGTCAAGCCCGAGGTGGCGCATGACACCTGGACGGTAGCTTTCCACCACGACGTCAGCCTGTCTGGCGAGAGCAAACGCGAGCGCCTTTCCTTCATCTGTCCGCAGGTTAAGCGAAATGCTCTTGTGATTGCGATGCGAACGCAAGGAAAACGCTCCCGTTTCTCTGGCCGCAGACGGGCTGGGAAAAACCGCCGAGGCGTGCTCGTCTTCGCGAAACGCCTCCACCTCGATGACTTCCGCTCCCAGGTCAGCGAGTCGCATGGTGCAGATCGGCCCAGGCAGATGACGAGAAAAATCGACAACCGTAACGCCAGTCAGCATGACTTCCCACTCCCTTCGCCCCGATTCTTTGTCCTCCCTAGTTTTTCGCGATGAATGACCATTCACCCTGCCTGTTGCGGGAAAATTACGAAAAAAAAGCCGTTCCCAAAGGAGCGGCTGCTCGATGGCGAATCACTCATTTGATAAATCGCAACGTCAGCGGATAGCGGTACGTTTTCCCTTCGTTGGCCCGAACGGCGGCAATCACGACGAAGACGATCCAGAAAAAGAACAGGGCGGTCAATAAAATCACGCCGATGAAGACAATGAGCAGGATGCTGGAAATGGCTGCGTAGATCGTGACCGAGATGCTGAAATTGAGCGCTTCCTTTCCGTGCTCCTCAAAAAAGGGGCCCTCTTCGCGTTTGAACAACCAGACCAAAAGCGGCCCCAGCACATTGCCAAATGGGATCAGAAAGCCGATCAGCGCGGACAAATGTGCGATCATGGCCCACATTCGCTCGTCTTTTCCGACCAGATGGTTCATTTGCATTCCCCCATTCCCTTCGCTACTGTAGTGTACGATGCCAGCACCGCAAACTTGCGAAAAAATTCGAAAACTTGGCTGCGCCGAACCATTGACGCAGTCATAGTTGCCCTTATACTGGATAGCACGAAAAAAGCGCCGTAAAAGGCGCTTTTTTTCGATGAATTAATATTTGCTGTCGTGGCCACCCCAAGAGGACCCGTAACCGCCGTGTCCGCAGCTCTCGCCGTGATGGTGATGGTGACCGCAGCTTCCACGACCAGTTTTACATTCCGTTCTGTAGTAAGGCTTGTAGTAGCAATGTTTTTTGTAGTATTTCCTCTTGCAGCACTTCTTGTAGTAGCACTTGCAATGAGACTTTCTGCATCCGCAACCCATGAACCTCACCCCCTCCTGTTCGTTACATCTACAAAGTATGTAGGTGAAGGTGCATCGGCATGGTATACTTGTCTATTCTTGCGGCAAAATCAGCGGATGTCTTGCCTGAAAACAGCACAACCGGCAGACAGGCTGCCGGCGGCTTTTGTACATATCAGGAAGGAAAAAGCTCTGCAAACCGCCAGAAAATAAGGGCATAACAGGCAAAAAATCATTGCGTCACGATCTTGCGCAGTTCATTGATTCCGTGGTGATCGGGAATTTCCTGGTATTCCTTTACTTTTGGCAGCGTCAGCAAATGCGGTCTGACCATATAGCCGGGCTTCGATATGTAGACGACATCACAATTCGTAATCAGGTCGAACACGTCGGGATGATTCGCTTCGATCGTCCGAATATCCAGATGCGTGATGCCTGCGTTGTACAAGTCATTTATCATTCCTGCCGCACCGCGGATCGTCGCACAGACCAGCCCGACTTTTGTATGGCGGGGATACGCCTCCATGGCCGGAATGACCGTAGTCGGATCGGGTATAAAATCGAGGCTGACGACAGGCGGAGCCTCTCGCGGCAAACGGTGCTTCATGCGCAAATTAACGGAAGGGTGAGTGACGATCGCCTTGTATTGCTGCAAAAAGCTCGGGTCCTGTTCGACTCGCTGGGCAAAATCATCGAAGGTCCGCCCCTCCAGCATGACACTGGGGAGATGGTATTGCACCAGGCGCAAATACTCGGCAAGCTCCAGCTCTGTGAAACGCAAAAACAGGACAGGAAACTGGTTGATCTCCAGCATGACACACGAGAGGACACGGGTAAATTCATCCATGGAATAGCCCATGGCCTTTACTTTGTGCAGCGTCTCTTTGGCCAGCAAAGCGAGATGCGCGGGATTGCGGGTCAGTAGAGGATCGTTAACAATATTGCTGACGATGGTCCCGCGCCCTTGACGCGAATCGACCATCCCTTCCTGCTGCAAGCGGAGATAAACGCTGCGAACCGTGTTGTAATTGACCTTCAGTTGTGCCGCTAGCTCCCTGACCGTCGGCAACTGCTCATTCGGCGGAATTTCTCCGCTGCGAATCGAGGAAGCAATTTGTTGGTAGAGCTGTTCGTGGTACGACACATTCGAATCCTTTTGCAGGGTCAGGCGTAGCATGAATTCACCTCTTCATCCATCGTTGAAACCATCGTATATGAATTTTGAATCGAACGTCAATAGAGGCAGCCAGCATGAACATCCCCGCGACGGCCATACTAAGGCAGATCACACATTGCGAGAAAGAAGGTGTCCCTATGGGAGAACAAAGCCGTTTTCGTGAAGGCGACAAGTCGCCAAAAAACGCAGTGTACATGGAAATCGGGGAAACCGGCGCCAGCGTACAGGACCCGATGATTATCGAGCTGGACAAAGGCGAAAAGTTTCCCGCGACCCGCAACAAAAACCGGGTCTGGACCCAAAAGTAGGGGCAAATACAGCAAGAAAACCAACCTGGCCGCAAAGAGCTAGGTTGGTTTCTTCTTAATCCTCGTCTTCGTCGTCTTCGCTGTCTTCCTCGTCCTCTTCGTCACCGCTCACATACACGATGGTAACGCCAAGGCTCTCCAAAAGGGCAAGAACTTCCCTGTTCAGCTCCTGGTCCATCAGCAGCCCCAGGCTTTCCACCAGTTCAAGCTCCTCCAGTTCGCCTTGCTCGGCATCCTCAATCAGCTCTATGATTTCGGTCATTCGCTTTTTTTCCAAGACAGCCATCAGTTCATCTCTTGTCATATCGTGTTTCCCACCTCGATTTCTCTACTCTATGCTTTATAATAGTACATAAACAAACCGTTGAAAACATAACGGTCACGACCTTGTGGTTGGCGGCAAACAGCCACAGCCGCTTGCCCGCAAAGCGTCGAGGCGTTTTTTCTTACAAAAAAGAGCGAGGTGAAGTCCATCATGTATCCTGAGCCGTATCTGGACTACCTGGTTCAGTTTCATGTCGAACGCGACTATTTCGAGTGTCACGAGATTTTGGAAGAATATTGGAAAAGCGCTCCACCCGCGGAGCGCCAGTCTGTCTGGGTCGGCTTGATTCAAATTGCCGTCGGGCTGTACCACCACCGACGCGGCAACGTAAACGGCGCCCGCAAAATGCTCACAAGTGCCCACGCGCTGGTGAAACAGCATCACGCGGAGCTGGAGCGCCTCGGCTTGGACAGCACGGCCCTGGAGCGCCTCTTGGCAGTCCGCCTGGAAGAGATTGAACAAGGCTTGCCTTACCGCAGCATCACCTTGCCGATGCGGGCAGCCGAGCTGATTGCCGCGTACAAAGCGGCCTGTGCCAAGCAAAATCAGCCGGAGTATCGCGACAGCGACATGAATGATCCGTTTTTGCTAAACAAGCACACGTTGCGCGACCGCAGCGACGTCCTCGCAGAACGAGAGCGCCAGCTACAGCTCCGCCAAGGCAAACAGAACGATCCCGATTCCGCAACCTGATGCGCTCACTCCGCGACAAAAGCCGCTGGAATCGCCTCACTGAACCAAAATGCTCCGCTCCCTTGGAAAAATCGGATGCCGGTTGCCCGCGCCCGAGCCGCCTGAACGGTCAGCAAACAGAGCGTGTCCTCCGGCATCCCGATGTCTTCTGCCCGAAAAGCAAGCTGGACGTGCTCGCTTGCGATCGGCAAAAGTCCCCCGGCGAGCGCTTGCTGCACCAGCTTTGCGTGCGTGCCGTAATACAGGCGCGCCGGAGGTTCCACCTCTGTGAGCCGGGTTGCCGTCTGGCTCGGCGCAAAGCCGTACGTGGCACGAATCAACTCGCCCCCATCCCACTCGATCTGCCGCTCCGGGTCATTTTCCACCACCTGCCACAAATCGGCACGCCGGAGGTTCGCCCACCCTTTGATCGCGCGCAAATAAGCGAGCAGTGGTCCCGTTGGCGTGAAGCCGTATGTATCGAAGTAAAGCTGGACGTGCTCGTTTTTTTGCCGCAGGATGCTGAGCAGACGCTTGCGCAGCGTAACTTCCTCGTGCAGCGCCAGCATGGCGATCTCCCCCTTCGTCTGTTTTACGCTAATAAATCCAGAAAACAACAGCCAGCGCCAACCCCAAATCCGCCAGCAAATGACTGAACCAGGTCGGGTAGATGGACGGAAACAGCCCTTTCATCCACCCCCAGATGACGCCCGCGCCATACACCGCGGTCGTAAGCAGCAAGCCTTGCCACACGCCGAACAAGGCCGTCGTGATAATCAGGTGGTACAACGTGTAAAAAAAACTCGTGAGCAACACGGAGACGACACGGGAGAGCGAGCGCAGCATTCGCTGCAGGACAAAGCCTCGCCAGAACAATTCCTCCAAAAGCGAGTTGACGACCACCAGATACAGCGCAAACAAACCGATCCAGTTGCGGTTCACCCCCCATGACTCCAGCCCGGCCCGCACGATGTCCGGCCTGCCCTCCGCCTGCAAAATCAGCCACAGTCCTGTCAGGATTCCTGTAAAAAACAGCAGCCCCAGCCCAATCCCGAAAAGCGCCCCTCGTTTTTCAAAGAGGCCCCACGCCAAGCGCCAATACTCTTGCAAGCTTTTTTCCCACCAGCCATGCAACAGCGGGATTGCTACACAGACCGCCAAATGAAACGAAACAAACGTGACAAACAAGCTGTGCCGCTCTACCAGCCCGTAAAAAATGGCGAGCGTGGCAGCAAACCCATACCCGATCAGGAGAAGCAGCGTACGTTTTCGCGCCATTTACGATAAGCTCCTTTGTTGCGTAATCGCCGCCCATTGTTCCTGTAATGTGCCCGTTATTGCCAGGAAGCATACATCTATTGACAATAAATATACAAATATTTGGGCAGATGCTATACTGAGTGGTACCGTTTTGAAAAAAATCGATCGGTTCATTTTTTTGTCAAAAACTAAAAAAGATTTGGAGTGGCTCTCATGTTGTGGCGTAACCGAACCTTTCTCCTGCTGATGACAGGAGAGATCGTCGCTGGGGCAGGCATGTGGATTTCCATTATTGCCAATTTGTCGTTCATGCAGAGCCTGATCCCTTCCGAAACCGTGAAGGGGCTGATTTTGATGACCGGCCTGATCGCAAGCATCTTGCTTGCTCCGAAAGCAGGCGTCGTCATCGACATGTACGACAAAGGAAAAATCATGCTCTGTGCCAGCCTGGCTCGAACCTTGAGTCCTGTGTTTATGTTTCCCGCACTCGCGTACGATTCGATTTTGTGGATGATTGTCTCGCTGCTCGTCATGCAAGTGTCGGCGGCGTTTTACTTCCCGACCGTGCAAGCCTCCCTGCCTGCCATCTTGACCAAGGATGAACTGCTGAAAGCGAACAGCGCCTACTTGAACATTTCCACGCTGTCGCGCATCGGCGGAACGGCCCTCGGGGGAATCCTCGTCGTCTCCATGGAGCTGTCCATGCTGTACGTCTGCTCGATGATTGCGTATGCGATTCTCGCCGTCGTCACGCTGTTCCTGCGCATTCCTCCTGTCGCCTCGCGCAACCTGAAGGAAAAAGTGGAGTTTCGCGAAGTGCTGACGATTGCCCGTAAAGACCCGGCGCTGTTTGTCGGGCTTATCAACAACGGGTTGATTACGCTGTTTTTGGGCGGCATCAATTTGTTGATTCTCAACCTCAGCGAACTCCAGCAGGCGCCTCAGCTCATGGGCTGGATTTACGCCGTAGAAGGAACGAGCATCCTAATCGGCGGCCTGCTTGCCAAACGGTGGATCGGCGGCAAAAACTTGGTCGCAGCCTCGACGCTCATGCTGTTTTTCTTTGCCCTCTCGCAATTCGGGATGTCGTTTGCCGATCATAAGGCGATGGTGCTGTCCTCTTTTTCCCTGTTCGGCTTTGTCGTCGCCTTCTTTTTCCCGGTGATCGCGACGATCTTTCAGAAGCGGCTGCCCGCCCACCAGCAAGGACGGTTTTTCTCGTTCAAAAGCATGCTGGATCGCACCTGTTTCCTGCTCGCGCTCGGGATTACCGGAATCGGTCTCGATTTGCTCGGGATCAGCGGCTACTTGCTGTTCATCGGCTCGCTGACGCTCTTGTCCGGCATCCTGACGTTCGTCTACAGCAAAAAGCACAAGCTGGACGTCCGTCAAAGCGACGAGGCGGCCGCCTAGCAAAAGCGCCGTTTGCCTGTCTCCTGCTTTTCCATGCGCCTCCATTTGGTGTACACTAGACTAGAAAAAACAACGTTGAAAATATGTGGCAAGTCTTTGGAGGCGTTTTTTCCATGCAGATATTATCTTCCCCTACATTCGGCCTTCTGGTTCCGCTCCTGATGGCGACTGCACTCATCTTTGTGCGTATGCGCAGGCAAAAAAAGCCTGTGTCGGCAAAGAGCATTATCTTGCCGCCTTTCTTCATGGCGACGGGCTTTGCGATGTTTTTCTTTCCGGAGGCGGCGCTCCCGCCGATGTACGATGTAGCGGCTTTTGTCACGGGGTTGTTTTTCTCGATTCCGTTGATTATGACTTCGCGTTTCGAAGTGATCGGCCAAGACGTCTACCTCAAGCGCTCCCGAGCCTTTTTCTTCATCCTGGTCGGTCTGTTAATCATCCGGGTGATTATCAAGCTGGTGATAAACGACAGCTTCACCTCGATTCAGACGGGCGGACTGTTTTTCCTGCTTGCTTTCGGCATGCTCGTCCCGTGGCGAATCGCGATGCTGTACATGTACCGCCAATTGACGAAAAAGACGTTTGGCACGCAATGAGGCGTAGGAAAAACGAAAAAGCAACCGGCTTCCTCTTTTGGGGGAGGAGGCGGTTGCTATTTTGGTATGAAAATGGTTTTGACGCCATGCGCGATGAAAGAGATGACACCGTTAGCGTGCTACACTCTGGTCATGATCGATGTGTAACGTTAAGCCCGGGTGTAAGCGAACCGTTGTTTTTAGCTACCGCTGTTTGCTTCCAGCAAATGATTTTGGAAAAAAGCTACCGTGTGGTTAATGATCTGCTTGCTCCGCAGATCGTCATCCCAGAGATCGAAAGCATGGCGACCATCGGGATGGAGGTAGTAATCGAGAGAAACATTTTGCTTGGAGGCGGTCAAAACGAAGTCATCAATCGTCGTGTTCAAGTCCGCCCGATCTGCCCCTGCTTTCGCTACCAGAAGCGGCGGAAGGTTTGCAGGGGCTTCCTCCAGAGCAGCCCGTGCGGATGCAGCCCGCAAAGTTTGCTCATCCAGATCAGGAAGCATAGCCCGCGCGCTCCACAAATCCATAATCGCGTACAATGCGGCGACACAGCGAATGTCACCCGCCTTATTCCGCAGCGCAGTCGGAAGTCCGACAGGGCCACCGGCGGAGCACACCCAGATCCCGAGTCGCTCGCGCGCGATGCCAAGCTGCTCTCCGCTCTCGCGAATGTACGCCAAAGCGTCCTCCACATCCCGGACAGCCTCATCAAGCTTGGAAAACCGCTCCGTGGAACGATGGGTAAACGTGACAGCGATCAGGCCACTCGCAGCAAGAAGCTGTCCCCACGATACGTATTGTCCGCTGTCCTTGATCGTTTGCAAAAAATGCCACGGTCCGTCTCCGTGGATGAGTATGACAGCAGGCATCCCTTTGGAGCACTCACTCCCTTTTGGATAGTACACGTCCATTTTCAGATCGCCGCGATCGGATGTCTTGTACACGACATCCTTTTTTACCTCTACAAGAGAAGTCTTCTCGTCGCTTGGCCTCATTACGATTCTTTTGGCAAACAGCTCGTTTTGCTCCACGTTACCCCATCTCCCCCGTAGGCACTGTATCGGGCAAGCCACCGATGTAAAAAAGCAGTTGCGGGTCAAGCCCATCCGTTTTTCCTTCTACAATACGCGACACATGTTCCAATGAATCAGCGGCGTTGACCCACACTCCCGCAAGCTTGGTCACTGGCTCTGCGATGTAAAAAGGCTGCGTCAAGTACAGCTCCAGTCTCCTGCCCCGCACGAATGTCTCCGTTTCCTCCGGGGGAACGGCAGCCTGTTCGCTCGCTTCCAGCCATTGTGCCAGCTCGCGGTATCTGCGCAACAGTTTCTTGGCTTTTTGCTGGACTGTAAAATGACGGTTTTCGACATGCGCGTCTTCCAGCAAAGTCGCGGTAGAGGCTACGGGATCAATCGCCGGATAGTAGCGCTTGCTTGACAAGACAAGATCAAATTGCCAAAGCGTATCCAACGGACCATAGGGGACAATCTCTTCCGTGGCCACGCCGCTCACATCAATCAGAAATACGGTCAAGTCTGTTACTCGCGCTTCGGCCAGCATGCCCCGCAACTTGCCAAGCTCCCCAAATAACACGTAAGACCGGTCAGCGGCCAGTACGGCTGTACCGTGTTCTTCTGCTTGCAAAATGGCTTGAAAGCACTCTTCGCAGCTATCACATACGGCTGCCGCTTCTGAAATGACCTCTTCCATGCCCACGACATCCCGAGCCGGGCGCCAGAAAACAGGGGTAAAGCCTGTCTGCTTCAGGCGCAAAAACAACTCCGTCAGCACGACCAGTTGTCCCATCCCTGGCTTTGCCACCAACCCGACCGTCCCCCCGCGAACGACAGGGGCGAAAACGTCGATCACCTTGATTCCCGTCTCCAGCATTTTCGTTTGCCCGCCGCGAATAATCAAATCGTCAAGACGACAGCCTGCCAGCTCAGCCAGACTCACCAACGTGCGAACCTCTGCCCGGCCGACAGGAATTTTGCCCGTACACAAATTGGACACCGTAGCTGGCCGCAAGCCTGCCTCTTTAGCGGCTGCAGTCAGGTTGGGAACCTTGCGTCTGAGCAAGGCGACATTAAGAGTCAAGTTATCCGTCATGCGATCCCTCCTTACCATTCAATTACTTCAATTACTTCAATTACTTCAAAGCGTAACATTTATTACTCTAAAAAGAAACAAAATATTTCCTGACAACTCTGACTACGTTATTATGTTGCACGTATATTGGCTACACAAAAAAGCCGTCCGCTTTCGGACAGCTTCTTTCACTCGTTCCTGCGCCGAGTCGTGGATTCGTCTCTGCACGCCCACGCCGCTTTCCCAAGCTGCGTGTTCTTTCAAAACTCCACGTAAAACGGGTGCTTTTCCTCCTGCAAGCACAGCTCAATTCGCTGCCGGAAGTTGCTCCACGTAACCTTTGTTAGCGCCTCTTCAATCGGGAAAAACCCGGCTTCCAGACACTCGGGCGTCGCGATCAGCTTCCCGCCAATCGGCCTCGCTAAAAACAGCACATTGCAGATCGACTTGCTCACGTTTTGAAACACGCCGCAAAACTTCGTAATTTCGATGTCCAAGCCGCACTCTTCCTTCGTCTCCCGGATGGCTGCCGCCCGGATGGACTCGCCTTCCTCCACTTTTCCGCCAGGCATCTCCCAGCCGCGCCTCGGGCCTTTTATCAGCAGCACTTCCTTGCGCTCGTTGACAATGATCGCTGCAGCAGACAGTGAATGCTTAGGTACAGTCAAAGGCTTGCCTCCTTTTTTCCGGTTTCTTGCTTTTGCTGTCCGTCAAGTGAGATAAATCCCGCCGCAAATGTCGTGCGGAAGCGGCAATGCATTCGCCGCGCCGATTTTCGCGAAAAAAGGACGCTCTCCGCTCGCCGCTAACGCCTGCTGCGCCGCTCCAGGCTGCGTCGGTTCACACAGGACGATGCTTCCGCCGGGCAGCGCAAGCGACAAGCAACGCGCACCCAGTCGCTCATCCGTGAAAACTTCCCCGCCCTGCAAGCCGAACCACCGCGTCCAGTCCGCAGCAGCCGCGTCCAAATTCGCGACAGCGAAGCCGACAGCCAGAAGCTCGGCTGCTCCGTTCGGATGCGGAGCGATGATCCCGCGCTGCGTCAAATCTGCCTGGCGCTCCTCGTCTGTCTCCTGCCACTCAATCAAAAACGGCAGCTTTCGCGCAGTCTGCGGGTCTTCGGCAAACAGCATGCGCCAGCGCAATGTTTTTCCGTCGTCTCTTGTGCGGCTGCCGTCTACTGGCCCTGTCAGCTTCAGCCCAAGCGCGCGAAATCGCTCCACCCACCGATCCATTTCGCTGGTGCGCAAGGCGATTTGTCCAAGCCCTTCGCCAAGCTCGTGCTCCGCGACCAACTGCGCGATGAGCGGATTGTCGGATCGTCCGGCAACCGCCGCATCCTCGACCGCCAAAAACTCCACATACGACAAGCCAAAATAGCTGAGACTGTTCCATGTCCCCCAATGGGTGTGCCTGCCTCCCGTTACAGCGTGAAATCCGGCTTCGCGAAACAGCCGCGCTGCTTCTGCGGGCGGACGATGGACAAAATGAACCAGATGGTCAAAGGATAATTGCATCTTTTTTCGCCTCTTTTCGTAATTACCTTTATCATAGCAAAATTTAGCAGCTTTTCGTTAGCGAAGAAAGGAGAAGCATGAACGAGACGAATCACAGCCGGAGACGCTCCCGGCGAAGACAGACAAAACCAAAGTGGCTTCGGGCAGGGAAAAATACGCTGCTTTTCAGCTTGCTCGCCGTCCTCGGGGCAGGCGCTTATCTCGGCTTCACTGCGCTCGGCAAGCACGAGGCTCCCAAAGCCACTCCCGCACCAGAGCCGGTCGCTGCCCCGGAGCCGACTGTCCGGCTCAGCTTTGTCGGGGACGTCATGATGGCAGGAAATGTGGAAAACGTTTTGCTAGAAAAAGGCTACGACTACCCGTTCACGCATGTGCGCTCGCTTTTTTTGCAGGATGACTACACCATCGCCAACCTGGAGACGCCGCTTACGACGAGAGGGACTCCCGCCGACAACAAAGCGTACGTCTACAAGTCGTCCCCTTTGGCTGCGCCCGCCATGCAGGCCGCCGGAATCGACGCGGTCAATCTGGCGAACAACCACTCGATGGATCAGGGCGTAGACGGCTTGCTCGATACGTTCGCCGCGCTGGAGGAACACCGGATCGCCTATGTCGGGGGCGGAGTCGATGCCACCCGCGCCTTCGCGCCTGTTTTTGTGGAGAAAAACGGCATCAGGCTCGCCGTGCTCGGATTCAGCCGGGTCATACCGGAAGTGAGCTGGTTCGCGCAAAAAAACGGGCCGGGACTGGCGGGAACCTACGACCCCGCCTTGGCCGTCCAAGCCATCGAGCAGGCGAAAGCACAGGCTGATCTCGTCGTCGTGATCGCCCATTGGGGCAAAGAGCGCGAAGACTTTCCCGTCGATCATCAAAAAGAACTCGCCAAGGCGTACATCGACGCAGGCGCTGACCTGATCGTCGGCGGCCATCCGCACGTGCTGCAAGGCTTTGAGCAGTATCGCGGCAAATGGATCGCCTACAGCCTGGGCAACTTCATTTTCACGCGCTCGACCGAGCCGAAAACGTGGGAAACGATGGTGCTGCAAGCAAGCTGTACGAAAAACGCCGCCTGCGACCTGACAATGCTTCCGTTCCACGCCGAACTGGGACAAGCCGTGCCGATGAACGCCACAGATGGAGCCGCTTTGCGCAAGCGAATCGAATCGCTCTCGGAAAACGTCCAGATTGACGCAGAGGGCCGCGTGCGGGGAAGTTAGCATGGCATAGTATAACCCCCGTCCTATTCGCCACTTCAGCCGGAAGCCGCTCATGAAAAAACGGGCGCATCCCTGTTCTTTTGGCTGAAACCTCTCCAAGCCTTATTCGTAAACCATAGCAAGACCGCTTTTACGAGCAAAAGGAGGGAGAGCATGACAGGAGCCATCATTACCGTAGCAGCCATTGGCGTTTTTCTGCTCTCGGGCTATTTCATGACCAAATGGGAAAAAGCCGTCTTCCCGGGAAACCAGCAAAACGGCTCCGCCCCTGATCCCCCCAAGCATTCGGACAAAAACGGCAGGCAGTAGGACGCCATCCATCTGGCATTCGTCCTTGCTGCCTGCCCGTTTTTTCTTTTGCGCCGCTTTTTCGGGTTATGCCGTTTCCAGCAGCGGGAAGCAGCGGACGGACAGGCCAAAATCGCTTTTCAGCACTTCCTCGTGCTCTTCGCGAATCCCTGTTACGATCAACCCCGCGCGCAATACTCCGCCCAGATCGAATTGGACTTTCAGCTTCGTCACCGTCACGCCCGCCTCGCGCAAGAAATGCAGGACGCGATCAGGCGTCGCAGCGAGACATGAGCCTTCGAGATAACACAGCACGCGCTCGTCCTGCCATTGACTCGGCTGCGCTTCGGCCGTTTTTTCCTTCCAGGCCGGATGCGGGGTAAACGGCTGCGTCAACAAATAAGCCAAATCCTCGACAACGGCGCTTGCCGTCGGCAGCTCGCCTGCGCCTCTGCCCGTAAACAGCAGATCGCCTACGATGTTTCCGGAAAGCTGAACAGCGTTGAAAGCATCCTGAATTTGCGCCAGCGGATGAGCGACAGGCAGCATGGTCGGCTGAACCGAGAGCCGGATTCCTTGCTCTGTTTTGTGCGCCTGGGCAATCAGCTTGATCCGGTAGCCCAGCTCGTTTGCGATACGGATGTGACCAGGAGACAAATCGGCAATCCCTTTGCGCACGACATTTGCAAGCGGCAGCGATTCTCCGTACACAAGCTGCGCGAGAATGTACAGTTTGTACATCGCGTCGAATCCTTCCACGTCAGAGCGCGGATCGGCTTCCGCATACCCCAGCTCCTGCGCTTGCTTCAACACTTCCTGATAGGGGAGCTGCTCCGCTTCCATTTTCGTCAGGATGAAGTTCGTCGTACCGTTGAGAATGCCGCGCACTCCTTGAATATCGTTCGTGCGCAAAAACTGTCGCAGCACGCTCAAAATCGGGATGCCGCCTGCCACGCTCGCCTCATAGGCCAGATGGACCTGATGCCGGTTTGCCAGATCGACCAACTCTGTGCCGCGTTTGGCAAGCAGCTCCTTGTTCGCCGTCACCACGTGGCAGCCTTTTTCGATCAAGGCACGGACGTAGTCATACGTCGGCTCGACGCCCCCCATCACCTCGACGACAATGTCCACATCGCTTTTCAACACGTCCTCAAAATCCGTGGTCAAAAGCGCGGGATCTACCTGAACGGCCCGTTCTTTTTCCGAATCGCGGACCAATGCTTTGACAATTTCGATTCGCTTGCCCAATCTCGCAGCCATCTTCTCCTGCTGCGAACGAATCGTCTTGATGACGCCGCCCCCTACTGTTCCCAATCCAAGCAGCCCTACCTTGACTACACCTGCGCTCATTTCTACCACCTCATAGCAATATTTTCGTAAAAAGAAAAAACCTTCCCGCTAAGAAGAAGGTTTTGGCATCAACGAAATCCTTCTCCTTATCTCCCAGGACGCTTCCGCCCTGCAGGAATTGGCACCTTGTCACAAGCTGTGTGACGGTTGCCGGGCTTCATCGGGCCAGTCCCTCCGCCTCTCTGGATAAAGAAAACTATGAATTTTTGCTCTTTCTCGTCGAGAAAGCGGCCAAGCGAAAAGCTTATTGGAAAAGAAAGCCTTTGTTGAGCGGAAACATCAAAAAACCTTCTTCGCTAAGAAGAAGGTTCGTCATAACTGCTACGATGTACCCGCTTCTTATCTTTCGGAACGAAAACGCCCCGCAGGAATTGGCACCTTGTCGCACTACGCAACGGTTGCCGGGCTTCATCGGGCCAGACCCTCCACCTCTCTGGATAAGAACTTTGTTTGCTGTTGAGCCTATTCTAAGAAATTCCAAAGCATTCGTCAACAAAATTCTTTTTCGTTTTTAACCAGGCTAGATGCGGTCAGAAACGGTTCAGATACGGCCAAAAACGGGACAACCGTTCCGAATGTACGGTCGCCTTCACCTGGCAAAAACGCTTTCGACTTCCTCCGTACTGCAGCAAACGCAACGGACCAGCCCTTCCTCGCTTTCCCCCGACAGCTCTCGTTCTTCGACATAACCGCACCATTGACAGATGAAAAGCTGAACCATGCTGCTCCCTCCTTTGAGTTGCTCACGGTCAATCAGCGCCGATTTCCTCTCCCCAAAACAAAAGACGCATTTTCTACTGATCGAAACGAGATCCGATCGTTAGAAAATGCGCAGGCAAGCAATAGACATCCTTGTCCGTTTGCCAGTATGGCGAGTCCTCTAACACCTCCCTATCTCCCGTAGGTCCATCAGTGTTGTTGAAACAGGCAGGTCTCCTGACTTCGGGATCATCGTCTGGCGCTGCCTTCCCTGTCCAGCGGCTGGACAAGTGGCCTGTGTGCGCGAAACTCCCCTCTTACAGTGGCGGGACCGTGTCGGATTTGCACCGAGCTTCCCTATTATCCTTAGCAGCGAATCGCCGCAAGGAACCTGTTCCCCCGTATGCAATTTTGCAAATCGTTACTACCATTCTATTCTACTTTTCCTGAAAATGGTAGAATAAACAAGCGAAAGGGACGAATCAAATCAACGCGGTTCGCTTTTGCATACCGTCTACAGTGAATACCTTTCCCGCAATATGCGACAGTGATGGGCCTCATGCCCGGCAATGACATAGGCCAAAGTGCGTGCGGACAGTTTGTTGCCGTTGGCCGTCCCTGTTCGCGTCCACGCCTCCTCTGCCACTCCCCGCAACAGAGCGCGCGTCGACTGCCGAACAGCCTGATATTCTTCGAGCAAATCGGCCAGGTCGCGTTTCTGAAAAAAAGCTTGCGCAACATACGCATTTTCGTCAAATCCGACGAGCGGTGTCTGATCTCCCCGGGCAATTCGCAGCAAGCGGTAGCTCATAATCCGCTCCGTATCGATCAGATGCCCCAACACTTCTTTTACGGTCCATTTGCCCGGCGCGTAGCGATACTCCGCTTGCGCCTCGGTAAGCCCGGCATACATCTCGACGGTCTGCGCCAGTTGCTTCGCCAGTACGGCTGTCAACTCGCCTTCTGGCACTTGCTCGACATAGTAGGCAAAATACTCCCCGTATTCCTCGCGATTTGGTCGACTTGGCATGCTTTTCGCCTCCTTTGATTTTGGGAACGGTCATTCCTTTGCTGTCTGGCCTTTTCTTAGAGCATCCGGTTTTCAGATGCTCTGTGGTAACATCACGGCCGTTTTAAAGGGATAGCAAGCCAGACCCTCTGTCGCGCAAAGCAGTTGGGCATACGTATCCGTGCCCGAACCCGTACCCGAACCCGCAGCTCCCCCCTGCGAACGCTTTATTTACCTTCATCCCTGCCAGCCCTCAAACAACAGCACCCTTGCCGGAGCAGCGTCTGTGCCGACCAGCTTTAACGGGGCAGCAACCATGAAGTATTTTCCTGCGGGCACCTCGCGAAGCCGCAAGCCCTCAATCACGATCACGCCTGCGCCAAACAACGTTTTGTGGGTTGGGTGTCCTTCCTGGCTGCGCTCAATCCCCAATGCATCCGTGCCGACACCGCGCACGCCTTTTTCCGCCAAATACGCTGCGCCGTCTTGTGCCAAATAGACGAACTCGAACGAAAAAGCATCCTCCCACGAATTTTTCGTTTGAAACAGGACAAACTCTCCCGACGCAATGTCGTAACCTTCCAGCTCGGCTCGCCCGATCTTGTCTTCCACATGCGTCAGGTCGAGTACGCGGCAGTTTCCTACCAGCTTTTCCAGCGAAATGCTTTCAAACGTCTCCCCGTCCTTCACCATGTGCAGCGGCGCGTCCACATGTGTGCCAGAATGCACATCCATGTCGATTCTCGACTCGGTCACGTAGCCGTTTGTTGCAGACAAAATCTTCGGCTGCTTTTCCGGCTTGTTTTTGTACACCGTCATCCCTTCAAAAATAGGTGCGGTCACATCAAACATTTTCATCGCGTTTCGCCTCCCTGTTTTGTTCGTTCTTCCCTGTCTCCGGATGCTTGCTTCCGCGCCGCAAATCGGCCGGGAAGACGACGCCGATTTGCCTTCTCGCTTCGTCCATGACTTCCATCGTCAATCGGGAGGCTGCATGTGAATTGGTCGCCGACTCTCTGGCGCCCGCCGAAGCCAGCCGGATAAACTCCCTGATTTCGTAGTGCATCGCCTTCGGCGTCTGGGGCCTGGTCACATCCTCGATCCTGCCGTCTCGGTAGCGAATCTCGATGCGCGTCAGGTGATTGATTTTATCGATCACCATCGTGGCGTCCTCCCCCTGGATTTCCGCTGGCTGATAGGAGGTGGTAATCTTGGAAAAGCTGAGGATGGCGTCCATCTCTTCGTACTTCAAAAGAATGCTGCCTTCTCCGTCTACCCCTGACGCCAGCACAACTCCTTCTGCCTTGACCTGCTCCGGCTTGCCAAACAGAACGATTGCCGGATAGAGACAGTAAATCCCGATATCCATCAAGGCTCCGCTGGAGTAAGCCGGGTCAAAAGCCCGCAGCACCTCGCCCGCGCGATACGCATCGTAACGGGAGGAATACTGGCAATTGCTGGCGATGAAGCGGCGAATTTTCCCCAGCTTGGGCAAATGGTCCTGAATCGTAAAAAAGTTCGGCACGAGGGTCGATTTGACCGCTTCCATGAGCAGAACATCATGCTTTTTCGCCGCCGCAAGCATCGCCTCTACTTCGTCCGCATTCGAGGCGAGCGGCTTTTCGCACAAGACGTGCAGCCCCAAGCTCATGCACAGGATGGCCTGCTCGGCATGAAAGCAATTGGGGCTGGCAATGTAGACGGCGTCGATTTGTCCGCTCGCCGCCATCTCTGCGGGATTCGTGTAGAAAAAAGGAGCCGCGAACTTGGCCGCAAATTCCTTGGCGCGCTCGAGCGTTCGCGAGCAAACAGCTTGCAGGGAAAAGCCCTCTACCGTATGGCCTGCCTGGATGAGCTCTTCTGTAATCCAGTTGGTACCGATTACGCCAAATCGCATGAATCGCTTCCCCCTTGTTTTTGGGCTGATTGGCCGAAAGTCGTGGGATTTGCAGGCAGTTTTTCGCTGGCTGGTCGAAGGGGCCGGGTTGGGCACGTAGCCTTTTCGCTCGTGCGCCCGACACTCCCTCTGCACACACTACCGATGCACTGGCTCCAGCTCACGTTCTTCTACATGATCTAGCCACCAGGAAAATCCTTCTTCCCGAAGCAAATCACGCGCGGCCTCCGGACCGTGTGAACCTGCCTCATACGAGACGAGCGGAACGAGATTGCGTTCGAAGGCGGCAAGGATCGGCTCCACCCATTTCCACGACAGCCGCACTTCGTTCCAGTGGGCGAAGTAAGTGGAATCGCCGCGCAGCGCATCGAACAGCAGTCGTTCGTACGCCTCTGGCACGTCCTGGTGGCCTGCGCTGAAGTCAACCGTGACAGGCTCAATTTTTCCGCTATTGGCCGGATTCTTACTATTCAACTGCAAGGCGATTCCTTCTTCGGGATGGACGTTGATGATGAGCAGGTTGGGCAATGTCTTTTCTTGCTGCTCCCGGTACAGCCGCTCCAAAGGGTTTTTGAATTCGATGACGATGCGGGTCGCTTTTTCCTTCAGCCGCTTTCCTGTGCGAATGTAAAAAGGCACGCCTCTCCAAAACGGGTCGTCGATCCAAACGCGCGCTGCGATATACGTTTCCGTCATGGACGCAGGCGATACCCCCGGCTCGTCCCGGTAGCCAACAACAGGCGTCTCCCCGATTTGCCCGGCACTGTACTGGGCGCGCACGACGTTTTGCGCCACCTCTTCTATTTTCAGCGGCCGCACTGCCTCCATCACCTTGCGCTTTTGTGCCCGAATATCGGTTGCCGTAATCCGCTTGGGGATGTGCATGGCGACCATCATCAGCATTTGCAGCATGTGGTTTTGCACCATGTCGCGGAGTGCTCCGGCCTGCTCGTAAAAGCCTGCCCTTTCTTCCACTCCGACCGTCTCGCTGGCTGTAATCTGCACGTTTGCGATGTGCCGATTGTTCCACAGCGCGGCAAACACAGGGTTGGCGAACTCCAGCGCCTCCAGATTTTGCACCATGGCCTTGCCCAAATAATGATCGATGCGGTAAATTTCTTCTTCGGTAAAAGCTTTCGTCAGCTTCTGATTCAAGTCTTCGGCCGATTGCAGGTCGCGCCCAAACGGCTTTTCGATAATCAGGCGCTTCCAGCCCTGTGGAGAGCCGAGTCCGCTCTCCTGGATGTTGGCCGCAATCACTTCAAAATACTCGGGCGCCACCGACAAATAAAACATCCGGTTTTGCGGGAGGTTGAACTCCTTTTCCCGCTGCTCCACCCGCTCAAGCAACGACGCGTATCCCGCAGCATCCGTCACATCGACTGCCACATACGAGAACGCCGCCAAAAATGGTGCAAGCACCGCCTGGTCGATCTCGTGGCGACGGGAAAACTCCCGGATGGACTGCTCTACACTTTGGATAAACGCCGTATCAGACCATGCTCTCCTGCCCACTCCGACAATGGAAAAGGCAGCAGGCAGCTTTTTATCGACATATAAATTAAACAACGCCGGAAAAATTTTGCGTTTCGCCAAATCTCCTGTAGCACCAAAAAGGACAAAGCTCATCGGTTCCATATGCGTTTCCTTCCTTCCGTACGCTTGCCATGCTGAATGCATCGTAGGTACACACCGTTATTATTAGAGAAAACGGCCACTTTATCAAGCAAAACACCTGCAAAGAATTGTTTTTGATCGCACGCTGTCGCGCATGGGACGTGAGGAACGGTTCATATACATGTACTATCCACCTTGCTATCTTGCATGGCAGGTGAACATCCCAGCACCTAAAAAGGAGGTTTCCCATGATGCTTTGCTTGCGTCCCCGCGAGCCCATTGATGATGTAATGGCGGGAGTGAATCGCCCCTCGTCTGTTTCGTTATTTTTGCAAAAATGGCTGTTCCGAATGCGAAGATAGCAGATTTGTCACCAGGGAGGAGGACTCTATGCGAGTCGCAATCTTAGGAGTAGGCGGAGTCGGACAAGTAAGCGCGTGTGAGCTTATCAAATCCCGGTTTGTAACCAAGCTGGTGCTGGCTGACATCTCCATCGGCCCTGCGGCAGAGCTGGCTCAGGAGTTGCGCCGGGAGACGGATGTCGATATCCAGGTAAAACGCGTGGATGCCCGTGACGTATCCAGCGTACGATCCATTTTGGGCGACATTGACCTTTTATTGCATATTGGCTTGCCAGAAAACAACCTCGCTGTCATGGAGGCTTGTCTGCACACAAGAACGCACTATATTGACACAGCTTCCTGCGGTCCGCAATGGCTGCAAAAGCAGCTTTCCTGGAACGACCGTTTTCGGAAAGCGGGAATTTTGGGGATTATGGGACTTGGCTGCGATCCCGGTTTTTCCAACATCGCTGCGCGTTACGCCGTCGATGCGCTCGATGAAGTGGACGCGATCTTGATTCGGGACGGAGATAATTCTGTCGTCGATTACGACGGCTTTTGCTCGTATTTCAGCCCGCAGACAGCCATTCAGGAATGCCTCGCGAAGCCGAACTACTGGACCGCCTCCAAAGGCGAGCAGTACTTTCCTACCCCTTTTGCCAACAAGGAAGAATTTGAATTTCCAGAGCCGATCGGCTGGCTGGACTGCTACAACGTGGAGCATGAAGAAGCAACCACGCTCGGCGAGACGATTGGGCGAGCAAAAGGCTGCAAATACGTCGACTTCAAGTACGCCCTGCACCCGGAGTTTGTCAATACGTTGAAAGTATTGCGCTATTTGGGGCTGGACAGCGACGAGGAAATTGAAGTAAAAGGGGTGCGCGTCGCCCCGCGCGACGTCGTCGTCACGACCATGCCGAAGCCCGTTGACCTCGCCGGAAAAATTCACGGCTATTCGAGTGTCGGCGCGCTCGTCAAAGGCAGAAAGGATAACAAGCGAAAAGAAGTTTACGTCTACACGATCGCCAATCATGACGAGGTTTTCCAAAAAACCGAGTTTCAGGCAACGATCTGGCAAACCGGCATCCCGCCTGTCGTTGCCGTAGACATGATGGCAGAGGGGCTGCTTACCATAACAGGCTGCATCCCGCCCGAGCTGATCGACCCGATCCCGTTTTTGGAGCGGCTGAAGGCGCGCGGCATGAACTGGGATGTCATCGAGAAAACTTCCCCTCTTTTGCAAATCACGTAGGGCGTAAGTTGAGATAAAGGCACAGAAGAACCGTGCATGCCCCTTCCCGGTATGGACGGTTTTTCGTCTGTCTTCGCTTTAGCGGCGGAGGATGGCGCGGACCGGGCTGCCATCGGCATCGGCCAGGGCGAGCGGCAGGGCAATCAGCTCGTAGTCGCCAGGCTCGATCGCGTCCAGCAAAAGTCCTTCCAAAATATAGATGCCATTCTGGTGCAAGCCGTGATGAGCGGGCAGCTCCTTGCTGGCCAGCGGGTCGACAGAAGGCACATCCACGCCGAGCAGCCGGATGCCTCTCTCGGCCAAATACGGCGGCAAATCAGGGCGAAGGTAGCATATCTCTGCGGGAAACTGCTCGGGGTCGGACCACGACAACGTTTTCAGCAGCAAACGCGTCACGCCTGACAGATCGACTCCCGCCAAATCGTCAGCGCCAATGCTCGCGCGTCCCGACACATCTACGACTCGCGCCGCTCCCACATACAGATCGAGCGGCAATTCAAGCGTCTTTTTGCCCGCATCGTCAAAATGAAAAGGAGCATCTACATGTGTCCCCGTATGGATGCTCATCACGAGCTTTCCTACATTGACAGAGCCGCTCTCTGCCTTCGGCCAGTTTACGGTATAACGATAAGCGGTATCACCTGGCCAGGTCGGCGTAGCTGCCGTTAGCGGGCGAGATATGTCGTACAGCTTCATGTCGATTCCTCCCATTATTTGCTGGATCTGCTCGATTACCCTCAGATTATAGAAAGACAGACGTTGCGTCAATATTCTTTCTATTCCGCAAAAAAGGAGCACCGCCTCACTCGCTTTTCGTGAATGCGGTCCTCCTTGTTTAAATGCGCCGATGCATAGCGAGATATTGTTCCACAGCCGCATAATCGCCATCTGTGTTGATCGTTGGCAACTGCTCCTTGATTGTCCTGAGCCACTCGATTGTCGTCGGTCGAGTAGCCGCGATCGACTCGCGCAGGTCGCTCATTTGGATCGGTCTTTCGATGCCTTTTGTCCAGACGTCATGCAAAACTTGCTCGGTCGCAAGCTCCACCACGTATTCAATATCCGCTCCCGAATAAAACTCGGTCCATCCCGCCAGTTGCGAGTAATCAAGCGGCTCAGCGGGGCGGCCTTTCAACTTCAGGCGAAAAATATCTTCTCGCGCGGCCCGGTCAGGTGGCCCGACAAAAAGCAGGTGCGCAAAGCCGCTTTCCCGCATCCAAGCGGGGTCGATTTCCCATGGCACATTTGTCGCTCCCAAAATGAGCAGCCTGCTCCCCAGCTCTGCTAGCTGCGAAAGCCACTTTTCAACAGGCTGGGGGCTGCTATAGTTGGAAAAAACGCCCGGCTGGCAATGCGTCCCATCCAGCTCGTCCCAAAAAGCGAGAAGCGTCGATTCTCTTGAAGCAGCAGGCCATAAGAGAGAAGACGCAGCGGAACCAGCCCTGTCCAATACAGCCTCTCCTCTCTGTGTTGCAGGCAATCGCAGAAAGTGAGCGCCGTACTCCCCGGCCGTCGCTTTGGCGAGCAACGACTTGCCGCACCCTGGTGGGCCGTAAAGCAGCACGCCCTTTTGCCGGACAAATTCAGCCTGCCGCTCCAACTGCCCGGTGGGAGCGAAAAGCGTATCGTGAATCGCCGCTTTGATAGGATGCAAGCCGCCAACCGAGTGATAGCGGATCGTGCTATCGAATCGCTCCGCGTGTTTCGCAGTTTCACGCCCATCGCTCGTCTCCATCCCCTGATTCCGCACAGCGGGCGTCGAACCGTATGTAGAGGGTTGCCAAAACTCGCTCCCTTTTTCCGCTGGAAAAAACGTGGATTCTCCTTGCAGCTTATGCAATTCTGCCGCAATTTTGCCTGTTATCTTCTCGTTTCCATACGTGAGAGCTTTCGTAAAAGCCTGCAATGCTGCCGTGCGATCCCCCTGCTCCGCATGCTCCAACCCCAACAGAAGCCATCCATGGGCATTTTCCTCGTCCTCGCTCAGCATGCTTTTTATGATCTCTATTTTCGCCATGTACTTCATCCTCTGCCATCATTTACTTCGTTTTTATGTATGTGCAGCTTGCGTTGGCATGACTTTCATGCTAGGTAAAAAGCCTTTCATCCTATCCAAAAAAAGGAGCGTAGACGTCTTTATTATAATGCAAACGTCCTGCAATCAGAATATGGAAAGTCGGAAATGAGCAGAGGCCGAAAGAAACGGACGGCTGTTTCTTTGGAACTGTTTTTCGAAAGATTTGGGTCGCTGGAATTGGCGGAAAGCAAAAAAAAACGCTTCGTCTCTGCGAGAGAAACGAAGCGTTTTTGGTTGACAAGTCAGGCTTAGTCCTTTCCGGTTCCTTCATTGTCCCCGGTATCTTTGCCGTTGTCTTTGCCAGTTCCATTACCGGAGCCGTTTCCGTTACCGCCTCCATTGCCATTTCCTTTGCCGCCTTCTCCAGTGCCGCCACCGTTGCCGTTACCTTTGCCACCTTCTCCGGTGCCGCCGCCGTTGCCATTTCCTTTGCCACCTTCTCCGGTGCCGCCGCCGTTGCCATTTCCTTTGCCGCCTTCCTCTTCTTCAGCTTCACCGCCGATGCCTTTGCCGCGGCCTTCTCCTTCGCCAGTTTCGCCGCCAATGCCTTTACCGCGGCCTTCGCCCTCACCAGCTCCGCCGCCGTAGCCTTTGCCGCGACCTTCTCCTTCGCCGACTCCGCCACCTTGGCCTGCTCCGCCGCCTTCACCAGCACCACCGCCGAAACCGCCACCTTGGCCTGCTCCGCCACCTTGGCCCGCTCCGCCACCTTGGCCCGCTCCGCCGCCTTGGCCCGCTCCGCCACCTTGGCCCGCTCCGCCACCTTGGCCCGCTCCGCCGCCTTGGCTCGCTCCGCCGCCTTGGCCCGCTCCGCCGCCTTGGCCCGCTCCGCCACCTTGACCCGCTCCGCCACCTTGGCCCGCTCCGCCACCTTGACCTGCTCCGCCACCGATGCCTTTGCCGCCGCCTTGACCTGCTCCGCCACCGATGCCTTTGCCGCCGCCTTGACCTGCTCCGCCACCGATGCCTTTGCCGCCGCCTTGGCCTGCTCCGCCACCGATGCCTTTGCCGCCGCCTTGGCCTGCTCCGCCACCGATGCCTTTGCCGCCGCTTCCGCGATGCGGATTTGAGACTACGCGGTCATAGGCGTAAACCATCCGTTGCATGGTGCGCTTGTCCACAGAACCTGTTGCGGGCAAGCCGTGCTTTTTCTGAAAATGCTTGACACCACTCACCGTGACATTCGTCGTAGTATCCATTGATTTGACCCGAATAGCTACCTAATGATTTCAACATCCCTTGGATCACATAGACGTCTGGTCCTTGGGCCCCTTTTCCTACTGCCAGCCCCGTGTTCGGGATGAAAAAGAGCAGCGCCAGCGCCAAAACGCATAAACTGAATACTTTTCTGATTTTCCCCTTTGTTTCTCGGGAGGCTGTACTCCCATACCATTGCTTCATGACCAAAGCACCTTCCTTCAATTTTTTGTACCCCCCTTACTATTACCTGTTTTTCTTTACAATTACATCTATCCCAGGAGAGGGACAGAGCGATTTTCCTTTGAAAAATCAGCTTTTTTTCGTGTTGCAAAAAAAAGGAAGAAGCTTTATACTACGTTCAAATGATTAAGTTTATTAACGGAGTGTGGCTATGAGTCATCCAACCTGTAACGAAAAGGCCATTCAAATTTTCATGCAATTGAGCCCTTATTTCCAAGGGCTAGGAGATCCGGTTCGCCAGCAAATTGTCGCTCTGCTGATTGACAAGGAGAGTTTGAACGTCTCTCAAATCGCCGAGCATATCCCCATGTCCAGACCGACAGTTTCCCATCATTTGAAAATTTTGCGGCAGGCTGGATTGCTTCAGGCTAAGAAGAAAGGGACAGAGATTTACTACCGTCTGGAAATTGCGGAGGCGATCAGCCTGTTTAAGCAGCTCGTCCAATTTGTGGAGGAAGAATGTTAGCAGAGCGATTGGGTGAGACAGGCGTTTGATTTTTGCGGCTGGTCGTGATTCGTTGAAATCTACAACCCATGGAGGAACCAGGAGAAATAAGCGAGGTCTTTTGGACTCAGACCGAGCCTGCGGGAAAAAAACGCGCTTTCAAGCGTCCACCTTGAACGACTCCCCAGAATCCCCGGCTTTGGATGCGGTTTTCTCTTTCCCCACAGGCGGGCAGTCTCCACTTCCTTGTTGGAGGCACAAGCACCTTGAACGTTTTCTCCCGGTTCCTCCCTCCACTGCGGCACCGATCCAAGCGCCTTTCACAGCGACTATAGCGACGATACGGGTAGCCATCGAAACAAACACCCAGGGACAAAGCGTCCCTTTTCTTAACTCCTTTATGTTAACAAACTTAAATAAATGAACATTTCATCCAAGGAGATTATCATGCGTGAGACAACGGAGAAAAAAGTATTGATTGTAGGCGGATTCGGGACTGTCGGCAGCCAAATCGCCAAAATTTTGCACGGCCAAAACCAGGAGCTACTGTTGCTGCTGGGCGGCAGAAATCCGGGAAAACCGCTTCCTTTTGCTTCCCCGCGACTGCATTCGCTGCTCGTGGACACGACAGCGCAAGATCCGCTTGCCCACGCCCCCGAAGATTTGGCGTTGATAGTCAACGCGGTCAACGATCCGGACGACGCCCTGTTGCTTGCTGCCGTCTCGCGCCGGATTCCGCTTGTGGACATTACGCGCTGGACCGAGCGATTCACGCGCGCAATCGACCGGCTGGCCAGCAGCGAGCTTCAATCTCCGGTTGTTCCGCCTCTGGCTGGATGGGGGGCACGCCAGCTCTGTTCGGCAAACTGCATTCCGCTGACCTGCAAGAGGTGACGATCGACATTTTTGCGCTGTACGCTACCAAGGATAAGGCCGGGTCGGATTCTGCTGCTTACATGAACCGTTTGACCATTCCGTTCAATATCTACACGAAAGGCGCGGCGAGAACGGTCGTGCCCATGTCGGAGCCGCTTGCCGTTACGTTCCCGAACGGCTTTCGCACGAACTGCTATCGGCTGGACACTCCCGATCACCTGACGCTCGTGCAGACGCCGCCTGTCACCTCCGCCAGCTTCCGCATCGCTTTCGATCAGAAATGGTCGACGGCGGCGCTAGTTTCGCTCGTGCGCAGCGGCTTATGGAAGCTGCTTGGGCAAAAGGTGCGGCAAAGCATCCTGTACAATCCGGGCCAGGGCGCGGCTCACGAAGTCGTCGTGCAAATCGAGGGACGCGATCAGCGCGGCGTTCGCATACGTCGCCAGGTAGAGATCAGCGATCCAAATGGCCAGACCCATCTGACGGCGACAGGCCCGGCCATCCAGGCCCAGCGCATACTGGCAGGCGAGGGGCAAAGCCGCTACACCCGGCATCTTTTTTCCGGAAAACTTGGCCGCATCGCAAGCCGATGAGCCGTGGATCACTGCTTATTACGAAGCGGAAGGAGTGCAAATCCGGTTGAAACGTTTGAGCTGATCCGCACTCACAATCCGCTTGCCGAAAAAAGCAAGCAGCGGCGGACTTTCAAGACCAGAGGCCAGCGAGCAAAGCACGAATGCCTGTCAGCCAATGCAAAGACGCTTCTCTCTCCATTCCTGCGCCGCAACAGTGCGAAAAAAAGCAGGAAAAAAAAGAGTGGAGCAGTTTTCTCAACTGTCTCCACTCTTCACAAACTTTTGGCCCATAAGCGTATTATTCAAAAAACGTCCGCGGGGATTTGCGCCATTCGCCCAGCACGGTTTCCTGCTCGGCTGTAATCACGCCTTGCTCTTTCGCTGCCTCAAGCAGTGCGGTGTAATGGGAAATCGTCGTGCAAGGAATGCCTGCCTCGGCAAACAAGGCTTCCGCATCGGGGAACTGGTAGCTGAAAATCGCCACGACTCCGAGCACCTCGCCGCCCTCTGCCTGAACCGCTTGCGCTGCTTTCAGGGAACTGCCGCCTGTGGAAATCAAGTCTTCAATGACCACTACTTTTTGCCCTGCAGACAGCGCACCCTCGATCTGGTTTTGTCTGCCGTGGCCTTTGGCCTTGTCACGCACGTAAATCATCGGCAGGTCGAGCAGCTCAGCGACCCAGGCCGCGTGCGGAATGCCCGCTGTAGCCGTTCCCGCCACGACTTGCGCGTCCGGATAGCGCTCCTTGATAAGCGCGGCAAACGCACCCGCAATCGCCCGGCGCACATGCGGATAAGACATCGTGATCCGGTTGTCGCAATAAATCGGGGATTTGATCCCGGAAGTCCAGGTAAAAGGCTGTTCCGGGCGCAGGTGAACCGCTCCGATTTCCAAAAGGTGCGCCGCAATCTGTTTAGCCGTTGTCGTTGTCGTCATTTCTCTCCATCCCTTCCCGCGTGAATGCTTGTTACGAACGATCTGCCTCGACCGCTGCCACGATGCTTTGCCATACGCCTGCCGGATCGCTTGCCCCGGTGATGGCGCGTCCGATCACGAGATAGTCGCTGCCCAGGCGGAAAGCCTGTTCCGGAGTCGTAATCCGCGTCTGGTCGCCCTGGTCTGTCCCCAGCGGGCGAATGCCAGGTGTCACGGTGACAAACGAGTCGCCCGCCGCCTTTTTAATCATCGGCACTTCAAGCGGCGAAGCGACAACCCCGTCCAGTCCTGCCTGCTTGGTCATCATCGCGTAGTGTACCACTACGTCTTCCACCGAACCTGGAATCGCCAGCTCGTGGTTCATCGTTTGCACGCCTGTAGAGGTCAGCATCGTCACTCCGATCAGGAGAGGACGAGCAGCGCCAGCCGCTGTCCCCTGCTCCAGTCCTTCCCTCGCCGCTGCCATCATCGTCACGCCACCAGCCGCATGGACGTTGACCATGTCCGCTCCGAGACGGGCAAGGCTTTTCATCGCGCCTTTGGCTGTGTTCGGGATGTCGTGCACCTTCAAGTCGACGAACACCTTCAACCCTTTTTCTTTCAGGTACGTAACGATGGCAGGTCCTTCGGCATAGGCCAGCTCCATCCCCACTTTTACGTAGCGGATATGCCCTTGCAATAGCTCCAGGCATTTTTTCACTTCATCCATCGTGGAAAAGTCGAGCGCAACAATCATACGCTCCCGCACATCTGTCAGTTGTTGTTGCACACTGCTCTCCCCTTTTTCTCCCTGCCGCCATGGCTTGGGTCCGTTTCGTTTATACAGTCACCGCTGCGACTTTGGCACCTGCGCGTTGGGCAGGCATCGCTTCTGTCGAGAAGGTGATCGTTTCCAGTACGTGCAGCAGGGCCGCAGCCGTATCCAGCGACGTCAGGCAAACCGCGCCGTTCTCCACTGCTTCGCGGCGAATGCGGAAGCCGTCGCGCTGTGGCGTTTTGCCTTTTGTCAGCGTGTTGAGCACGATGTTGGCCTCGCCTGTATGGATCACGTCGAGCAAATTCGGCGTACCCTCGGACAGTTTGTTAACACGCGTCACAGGCAGGCCCGCCTGTTCCAGATAATCCGCTGTGCCCGCTGTCGCCATCAGCTTGAAGCCGAGGTGACGGAAGCGTTTCACGATTGCGAGCGCCTCTTCCTTGTCTTTGTCGGCGACCGTTACGAGCAAGGTGCCTTGCGTCGGGATGTTCATGCCTGCGGCGACCAAGCCTTTGTACAGCGCTTTGGCCAGGGTGCTTTCGCGTCCCATTACTTCCCCGGTGGACTTCATTTCCGGTCCGAGCGTAATATCCACACGGCGCAGCTTCGCAAAGGAGAACACCGGAACTTTTACCGATACGACAGACTCTTCCGGATGGTAGCCAGGCGTGAAGCCTTGGTCGACAATCGAGTGACCGAGAATCGCTTTGGTCGCGATGTTCGCCATCGGGATGCCTGTCACTTTGGACAGGAATGGCACTGTACGGGACGAGCGCGGGTTAACCTCGATCACATACGGACGATCTTTGTAGATGACAAACTGGATGTTGAGCAGCCCTTTGATTTGCAGCGCCCGCGCCAGCTTCGTCGTCATCTCGATCAGCTCGTCTTTGATCGCCTGGGACAGCGATTGCGGCGGATAGACCGCGATGGAGTCGCCGGAGTGCACCCCTGCGCGCTCGATGTGCTCCATGATGCCCGGGATCAGGACGTTTTCCCCGTCGCAGATCGCATCGACTTCGGCCTCTACCCCGACCATGTAGCGGTCGACCAGTACCGGATGATCCGGGTTGACCTTCACTGCTTTTTCCATGTACTCCAAAAGCTCAGACTGATTGTAGACGATCTCCATTGCGCGTCCGCCGAGCACGTAGGATGGGCGAACGAGTACCGGGAAGCCGAGCGCTTCCGCTGCTACCACTGCTTGCTCCACGGAGGTTACGGTCTTGCCTGGCGGTTGTGCGATGTCGAGGCTGCGCAGGAGCGCTTCGAACTTCTCGCGGTTTTCCGCTGCGTCGATGTTTTCCAGGCTCGTTCCGAGAATGTTGATACCGCGTTCCGCCAGCTTGTCAGCCAGGTTGATGGCGGTTTGGCCGCCGAACTGGACGATTACGCCTTCCGGTTTTTCCACATCGAGAATGTTCATCACGTCTTCGATGTACAGCGGCTCGAAGTACAGCCGGTCCGAAGTGTTGAAGTCTGTCGATACCGTTTCCGGGTTGTTGTTGATAATGACGGCTTCGTAGCCTGCTTCGCGCAAAGCCCAGACAGCGTGCACGGTCGCATAGTCAAATTCGATCCCTTGGCCGATGCGGATCGGGCCGGAGCCGAGCACGACCACGCGCTTTTTGCCTGTTTCGATGCGCTCGTCCTCTACTTCGTAGCTGGAGTAGTAGTACGGCGTTTGCGCCTCAAATTCGGCTGCGCACGTATCGACCATTTTGTACACAGGAACATAGCCTTTTTCCTTGCGCAGCGCGCGGACTGCTTCTTCCGTTTCGCCGCACAGTTCGGCGATTTTGCGGTCTGTGAAGCCCATCCGTTTTGCTTCGAACAGCTTCTCAGCCGTCAGACCTTTTGCCAGCTCCTGTTCAAAAGCAACCATTTTATGGAACTTGTGCAGGAAGAACAGGTCGATCTTCGTCAGGCTGTGCAGCTCCTCGATGGTCCAGCCGCGGCGCAGCGCCTCTGCCACGAGGAACAGTCGCTCGTCATCCGCATGCACCAGACGGGTCTTCAGTTCCTCTTCGCTGATTTCCTCTGCTCCTTTGATCTCGATGTGGTACGTGCCGATCTCCAGGGAACGGATCGCTTTCATGATCGATTCTTCAAACGTGCGTCCGATCGCCATGACTTCGCCTGTCGCTTTCATTTGCGTACCGAGCTTGCGGTTGGCAGACTGGAACTTGTCAAACGGCCAGCGCGGAATTTTGCTCACGATGTAGTCGAGCGTCGGCTCGAAGCAGGCGTACGTTTGCCCAGTTACCGGGTTTTTCAGCTCATCCAGTGTGTAGCCGATCGCGATTTTCGCCGCCATTTTCGCGATCGGGTAACCTGTCGCCTTGGAAGCGAGCGCAGAAGAACGGCTCACGCGCGGGTTTACCTCGATGACGTAATATTGGAAGCTATGCGGGTCGAGCGCGTACTGCACGTTGCAGCCGCCTTCGATGCCGAGTGCGCGGATGATGTTCAAGGCAGACGAGCGCAGCATTTGATACTCGCGGTCGGCAAGCGTCTGGCTCGGCGCGACGACGATGGAGTCACCCGTGTGCACGCCGACCGGGTCGATGTTTTCCATGTTGCAGACGACGATGCAGTTGTCGTTGGCATCGCGCATGACTTCGTACTCGATTTCCTTCATGCCAGCAATGCTTCGCTCGATCAGGCATTGCGTAATCGGCGAGTATTTCAGGCCGCTCGCGACAATTTCGCGGAGGCTTTCTTCGTCTTCACAAATGCCGCCGCCCGTTCCGCCCAAGGTGTAGGCTGGCCGCACGATGATCGGGTAGCCGATCTCGTTGGCAAAATCAACGGCTTCCTCTACCGTGCTGACGATGACCGATTCCGGCACAGGCTCGCCCAACTCCTTCATGAGGGCGCGGAACAGCTCGCGGTCTTCCGCTTGCTTGATCGATTCCAGCTTCGTGCCGAGCAGCTTCACGTTTTCCTGCTCCAAAATGCCCGCTTCGGCAAGCGCGACAGCCATATTCAAGCCCGTTTGGCCGCCGAGCGTAGGCAAAAGTCCGTCCGGCTTTTCCTGGCGGATGACGCGTGCTACAAATTCAGGCGTGATCGGCTCGATGTACACTTTGTCCGCCATGTTTGTATCGGTCATGATCGTCGCCGGGTTGGAGTTAATCAGGACAACCTCCATCCCCTCTTCTTTCAGCGCTTCGCAAGCCTGTGTGCCTGCGTAGTCAAACTCGGCAGCCTGCCCGATGACGATAGGACCAGACCCGATCACGAGGATTTTTTTCAGGTTAGCGTGTTTTGGCATAGTTTTTTTCCTCCTTAGCGGTTTCCAGCATCGCAAGAAACTGGTTGAACAGGTAGCCGGAGTCGTATGGGCCTGGAGCCGCTTCCGGGTGGTACTGGACGGAGAAGGCGTTCTTCGCTCTGTTACGCAGCCCTTCGACTGTTCCGTCATTGAGGGCGATATGCGTAATTTCCAGCTCGGTTCCTGCGAGCGAATCTTCTTTTACGGCGTAGCTGTGGTTCTGGGATGTAATGTATGTGCGCCCGGTCGGCAGCTCTTTTACCGGATGGTTGCCGCCGCGGTGTCCGAATTTCATTTTCATCGTGTCAGCGCCAGAGGCGAGTGCGAACAACTGATGGCCGAGGCAGATGCCGAACAGCGGGTATTCCCCAAGAATGCCGCGAATCATTTCGATCGCTTGCGGCACGTCTTTCGGGTCGCCAGGGCCGTTGGACAACAGGATGCCGTCTGGCTGGATGCGGCGAATTTCTTCCGCCGTCACGTTGTACGGCACGACCACCACATCACAGTTGCGCTTGGTCAGCTCGCGCAAGATGCCGTGTTTGGAGCCGAAGTCTACCAGCACGACGCGATGGCCTGTACCTGGGCAACTGAAGACGCTTTTCGTAGAGACGCGCGATACTTGATCGGTCATCAAGGCAGTGTTGTTCAGGGCTGCGAGCAGTTCGGCCAGCGGGGCTTCGCTCGTCGTAATCATGCCCTTCATCGTGCCGTGGTAGCGGATTTTTCGCGTCAGCATCCGCGTGTCAACGCCTGCAATCCCCGGGATGTCGTATGTTTTCAGCAGCTCATCCAGCGTGTTCGTATTCCGCCAGTTGCTCGGCATATCGCAATGCTCGCGGACGACGAAGCCGTGAATGTACGGACGAACAGCTTCGAAGTCGTCGCGGTTGATCCCGTAGTTGCCGATCAGCGGGTACGTCATGGTCACGATCTGTCCGCAGTAGGACGGGTCAGACAAAACCTCCTGGTAGCCCGTCAGTCCTGTGTTGAACACCACTTCCCCGTAGGATTCCTTCGTCGCTCCGAACGCCGTTCCGATAAATTCCGTTCCGTCTTCCAAAATCAATCTTGCACGCATCTATGCTCCTCCTTCATTTTCGTGGTAAAGCCGCCTTCTCCGTGGGGCACTGGCGTGTGTGGCTCTACGCCTCTTGATGTACGATCTTGCCGTCTACCAGCGTGAGGATCGGCCATCCTTTGCACGGCCATCCGGCAAACGGTGTATTGGTCCCTTTGCTCGCAAAGGTGGTCGGATCAATCGTTTTTTCTGTCGCAAGGTCGATGACGGTCACGTCTGCTACCGCTCCGACTTCCAGGCGTCCGTACGGCAGCCCGAAAGCTTTCGCTGGCTGCACCGTCAGCAGCTCGACCAGTCTTTGCAAAGTCAGCTCGCCTGTTTGCACGAGGTGCGTATAGAGCAGCGGGAAGGCTGTCTCCAGACCGACGATGCCGAATGGCGCGCGGGCCATGCCGTTCGCTTTTTCTTCCTGGGTGTGTGGCGCATGGTCTGTGGCGATCATGTCGATCGTGCCGTCTTTGAGTCCGGCGATCAGCGCCGCGCGATCCTCGCGGGAGCGAAGCGGCGGGTTCATTTTCCAGTTGGTGTCGAGGCTGTCCGGGATGTCCTCGTCGCACAAAAGCAGGTGGTGCGGCGTCACTTCGCACGTCACGTTGACGCCGGCGCGTTTTCCGTCGCGCACCAGGCGCACGGATTCTTTGGCACTGATGTGGCACACGTGGTAGTGCACACCTGTCTGCTCCGCCAGCAAAATGTCGCGTCCGACGTGGATGGACTCCGACTCGGAAGGAATGCCAGGCAGTCCGTGGCGCGCTGCGACCACGCCGTCGTGCAGGGCGGCTCCCGGGATCAGCAGATCATCGTCTTCGCAGTGAGCCACGATGGACAGCCCCAGCTCGGCTGCTTTTTTCATCGCTTTTTTCATCATCGCGGTCGACTGCACGCCGACACCGTCATCGGTCAGGGCAAAAATTCCCGCTTCTTTCAAGGCTGCGAAGTCCGTCAGCTCTTTGCCCAGTTGGCGCACGGTGATCGCGCCGTACGGAATCACGCGAGCCAGTCCTGCTTCGCGCGCTTTGTCCAAGATGTACGTCACCGTGTCCACGCTGTCGATGGACGGGCGCGTGTTCGGCATGCAGGAAATCGTGGTAAAGCCGCCGCGCACCGCCGCTTTTGCTCCTGTCTCAATCGTTTCTTTATGCTCGAAGCCTGGCTCGCGCAAGTGGACGTGGACGTCGATCAGTCCCGCGCTAATCATTCCGCCTTTGCAATCTACCCATTCATGGCCGTCGCGGGAGAGCTTTTCGCCCATCGCCGCGATCCGTCCATCTTCTACCAATATTTCTACCGGAGTGAGTTCCCCCGCCTGATTTAGTACGTTGCCGTTGCCAAGGATGATTCCCATTTTGTTTCGCTCCCTTTCAGCAGAGTTTCCAGCACAGCCATTCTAGCTGCGACTCCGTTGGTTACTTGTTTTTGAATCAAGGATGTTTCGCATTCTACCAGATCGGTGTGAATCTCAACTCCGCGATTGACCGGGGCCGGATGCATGATGACCGCGCCTGGCTTCATCATTTTGGCCCGCTCAAGCGTGAGGCCGAACGCCTTGTGATACTCTTCCTTGGAGATGTAGAGCGATTCGGTGTGGCGCTCCAGTTGCACGCGGAGCATCATGACGACGTCCGCTGTCTGAACCGCTTCCTCCATGCCGACGACTTTGACGCCTTGCGGAATTTGCGCTGGCATCATCGTCGGCGGGCCTGCGAGCAGCAGATTGATCCCGAGCTTCGGCATGGCGTGCAGGTGCGATCCCAGTACGCGGCTATGGCGCAAGTCCCCGATAATCGCTACCGTCAAGCCCTCCAGCATCCCAAACTGCTGCTTCATGGTCAGCAGGTCGAGCAGGCATTGGGTCGGATGCTCGTTTGTCCCGTCGCCCGCATTGACCAGCTTCAGGTCGACGCTTTGGGCGAGCTCTTGCAGCAGTCCTTCTTTTTTCGTGCGGATCACGGCTGCTTCCACGCCCATCGCTTCCAACGTGCGGATCGTGTCGTACACCGTCTCGCCTTTTACGGTTGAGGAGGTTTCCGGAATGAAGTTCAACACATGTGCGCCGAGTCTTTTTTGTGCCACCTCGAACGAAAAGCGGGTTCTGGTGCTGGCTTCAAAAAACAGATTCGCCACGAAGCGGCCGTGCAGAATGTCTGCCTGCTCGCCCGGTCTCTCGGCCCAGTAATGCGCGCGGTCCAGGAGCTGGACGATCTGTTGTTTGGACAAGTCTTTCAAGCCAATCAGGTGCGCTAGGTTGTTCATCGAAATCCCTCCGATTACTCTGTTTTTTCCTGTTTTATCGAAAGAAAAAAGCTTCTTGGCTCACGTTGCCTGTCGCAAGGCAAGCGAGACAAGAAGCCGATCCGGCGCCATTTCTGGGCAGCCAAAACGACGTTCTATGCCTTGCCAGCCTCTCGGGACTGGATTTAAAGGAATGAGGAACGTTTTAGGCAATTTGTTTTTCGTCTTCGCGGGACGCTTCCCCCATCGCCGACTCTTTGCCCGGCAGGATGAGGTGCAGGAAGATTCCCAGGAAGGTGGAGAAAGCGATATTGTCAATGGTCAGGTCGCTTAGCAACCCGACACCGGCAAAGCTGATTTTGTATCCGCCAATTCCCGTTACCAGGATGGCAGCCGCGACGATCATGTTGCGCTTGTTGGCAAAATCCACTTTGTTTTCTACGTACATCCGCAAGCCTTGCGCTGCGATAATCCCGAACAGGATGATCGAGACGCCGCCAAGCACCGGAGTCGGAATCGTCATCAAGAGAGCGCTGATCTTGCCGTTGAAGGCGAACAGGATGGCGAATACCGCAGCCAGGCCGATGACCACTCTGCTGTAAACGCGGGTGATCGCCAGAACCCCGATGTTTTCGCCGTATGTCGTCGCAGGCGGTCCGCCGATGAAAGCCGCCAGGGAAGTGGCGATCCCGTCCCCGAGCAGGCTGCGGTGCAGACCCGGATTTTTCATCAGGTCGCGATCCATGACCTTGCTTGTAACCAAGAGGTGGCCCAGATGCTCGGCCAGGGTTACGAACGCGACTGGCGCGATGACGAGCGCCGCGATCCAGGCAGAACCGTCACTGATGACACTCATCACTTCGCCCACCTTGAGCGGCGGAGCGGCAAACACTTTTGCTTGCACAACCTTTTGAAAATCAATCAGTTCAGGGTGACGAACGAGCGAGTACGCATAACCGACGATAATTCCGATCAGAATGGGGATCAGGCCAAGGAAACCGCGCAGCATCACCGCTGCCAGGATGGTCACCAGCATGGTCACCAGCGAAATTTCAATCGAAGTCAGCGACATTTGCGACTGGCCGTCTACCGTCACCTTCGTCGCCATGTCTACCGCTACGCCAGCCAGGCTCAGCCCGATGACGACGATGACCGAAGCGATGACGACCGGAGGCAGCACTTTGTCCAGCCATTTGACGCCTGCCTTTTGCACGATGCCTGCGACGATGATGTACACGATCCCTGACAGGAAGCAGCCGAGCAAGGCCGTTCCGACTCCGTGCGACGCCGTCACTGCGATAATCGGACCGATGAAGGCGAAGGACGAGCCGAGGTAGTTCGGAATTTTCCCTTTGGTGATCCAGAGGAACAAGAGCGTCCCGATCCCGCTTGTCAAAAGGGCGGTAGCGACATCCAGCCCGGTCAGGATCGGCACCAGAACGGTTGATCCGAACATCGCGAACAAGTGCTGAATGGACAGTGGCAGCAGTTTGGAAATATGTGGTGTTTCATCGACGTCGACATAGTTTTTTTGGCTCATGACTTTATCTTCCCCCTGTGTTTCTTTATTCTTCCCTCTCGTCGCTGTTGTTTTCGCTCTTTCGGCAAACAAAAAGCCTCTTTGTGCGGACACAAAGAGGCCAGCTTCACCATATGCGCATGGGAAGATTCCTGCCTCTTGTCGACCTCACGGGATCGCTTATTAAAGAGGATTCATTCAATTAGATGAGCTGACGGATGGACACGATATCCATCACGTCTACCTCCGACAGTTGCACATCGACGATTTCTGTGCGTGCCGTCGGCAAATTTTTTCCAACGAAGTCCGGGCGAATCGGCAGCTCGCGATGACCGCGGTCAACGAGTACCGCCAGTTGAATCATCCGCGGACGCCCGCTGTCGATCAACGCATCCAAAGCGGCGCGTACCGTCCGTCCGGTATAGAGGACGTCATCCACGAGAATGACGGTCTTTCCGGTGATCTGCTCCGGAAGCTGCGAACCTTGCAGCACCGCATCCTCCGACTTGTGCTGGAGATCATCGCGGTAAAACGTAATGTCCAGCTCTCCGACCGGTACTTTGACGTTTTCGATCATCTCGATTCTTTCGACCAGGCGCTTCGCGAGGTAAATCCCTCTGGTCTTGATGCCAACGATGATACAATCCTCGACACCCTTGTTTCGCTCGATAATTTCGTGAGCGATACGAGTAAGCGCGCGGCGGATGGCCGCTTCATCCATGATGACACTTTTGTTAATCATCTCGATCCCTCCTCGACGGGAACAGTGGCTTTACGAAAAAAGGCTCCTTGTCAGGAGACAAGAAGCCGTCGGACAAAGAGGCCAGCTCGCGCTATGCCTGCTTGTCATTCCGTGCCCTTGCCAGCCTCACTGGACTGGATTTAAAGGTTCCATTCGTCAATTAGGATTATGTCACGAAACAAGCCCGGTGTCAACGCAATGGAAAGAAATCTAACTATTCCAATAGACAGCGATCCATTCCGGCAAGTAGTTGGCGTAGTAGCCAATATCGCCTGTAATGCCTTTGACCAGCTCGCTTTCTTTTCCGTCTGCCTGATAGAATAGCGAACCGTGCTCGGCCCGATCGAGTCGCAGGAACAAAAGCTTGCTGCCGTCCGGTGACGGGGACGGATAATAATCAGCCGTTTGCTCCGCGCCTTTTGTCCAAGGCTGTTCCGCACCGTTCGCGTCCCTCGCCCAGATGCGCTGGCCGGGAACCATCACCTTTTTCGGATCAAACGCATAGTTTGTCGCTTTTCCTCTGGAAAAAAACAGCGTGTACGGCGGCTTTGCCGTCCAGACCGGATACGTATCCACGCTGTCAGCCGGGCTCGCCGAGACGACTTTGCCGTCGCGATTTGCCAGCTTCAGATGTTTGTTTTGCGTCGCCATCCGGTCCGTCCCGTCGATGAAGGCGAGCTGCTGGCTGTTCGCCGTCCAAGAGAGCCACTGCGGGTAAGCCAGACCTGTGCCCGGCTCGATCGGCTTTTTCGCTGGCTGCTTCAGGTTGAACAACTGGATTGGCACGCCGTCCGCAGACAGCGAAGCGGCGTTGTATCGCACGTAGTAGGCGACGAGCTGGCCGTCGGGCGATACGTTCATCCCTGTGGCTGCCAGGGCGTAAATGCCTTCTTCGACATTGGGCGGTTCCGCGAGCGGATAAGTAGCCAATGGCTGTCCGGCCAGATTTTGCAGGACGAACGTCATCGGACGGTTTTTCCCCGCCTCTGTGGAAGTCAAAATCGCTTCTCCGTCCGGCATCCAGGTGAAGTCGAAGAAAGCGGCAGGCGTCGCAGCTCCTGCGGCCACTTCTCCGTTGTCGCGGACTTCCTTGAGCACGAGCACGCCTCGAGGCTGCTCGCTGCTGCCTGCATTGACGATATAAGCCACCTGGTTTCTTTTCGGCGACCATTTCGGCACTCCCGTGACGGGCCTGTCGTCGAGCTGAACCGCTCCGCTGCCATCCGCGCGAACGAGCCACAAGTAGCCGGGGGCGGAATAACGGTCGGCTCCTTTGTATTTCACGAACAAAAGCCATTGGCCATCACCGGACCAGCCGACGATTTCCGCCAGTCCGTCTTTCGTAATCGGCTTTGGCGCTCCATTTTTGTCCTGTAGGTCCAGCAAAAACAACTGTTGGTTGCTCGTAAAAGCGATCTGCGCCGGAACGGTCACTTCCTTGTTGCTTCTGACCGGGAGCTGCCCCTGTTCGGCTGCCATGGACTGTCCACCCGCAAGCGCCAGCATGCCGAGCATCGCCGCCACAGAGACCGCTTTGCGCCATATTCGGTTGATGAGTATCCCCTCCCCGCCAAACTCGATTGAAAAAACGCCAGAAAAAAACGGCTGCCCTCTTCTAGCGTTTTCGAATCCCAAAGCCTTTATGCCTTTATGTACGATCACAAGCTCGCAGGTGCAAGCAGCAAAAAGCGATTGCCCTACAAATCCTCAAAAATCGCTTCCATGCCGTAGACGACTTCGACAGGCTCGCTGACAAACTTCACGCCGCGCTGACGCATCGTTTCATACGTCTGCCAAAAATCGTCCGTCTCCCACACCCACATCGGGTTTTTGCCGACGGCCGCGAGCATCTCCCGTGCGATCTCCTCCCGGTGCCAGTGGGTCGGATCATGCAGCACGATTTCCAGCTCCTGGCCGGGAAGGCCGACCGTCAGCCAGCGCGAGCCGTCGTCCATGCGCGTGTCCATCCGTTTTTCAAAGCCGAGCTTTTCCGTGTAAAATTGCAGAGCTTCCTCGCAATCGCGAACGTACAGCGTCACATGCGCCAGTCTTTTCAGCACTTGCCTTCCTCCCGTCTTTTACGCCTGTCTGAGAAAGTCTACGAGATCGCTCAAATCTTTCGGCATGGGCGCCTCGAACTCCAGCCGCTCCTGCGTGCGCGGATGAGTAAAGCCGAGCGTCTTCGCATGCAGAGCCTGTCCGTCGATCTCCAGCGTGTTTTTCGGTCCGTATTTCGGATCGCCCGCCAGCGGATAGCCGATGTATTTCATGTGGACGCGAATTTGGTGCGTTCGGCCCGTCTCCAGTTTCAACTCCACCAGCGTGTATTCCTTGAAGCGCTCCAGCACGATAAAATGCGTCACAGCAGGCTTGCTGTTTTCAAAGACGACCGCCATCTGCTGGCGATTTTTCGGGTCGCGTCCGATCGGCGCGTCGATCGTGCCCATCTCGTGCGGAATGACCCCGTGGACGATCGCGATGTATGTGCGCGTCACAGAGTGCTCCTTCAACTGTTCAGCCAGGCCGACATGCGCCTTGTCGTTTTTCGCTACCATGAGCAGCCCTGACGTGTCCTTGTCGATGCGATGCACGATTCCCGGGCGAAGGACGCCGTTAATGCCGGACAAATCTTTGCAGTGCGCCAAAAGTCCGTTGACGAGCGTACCGCTGTAATGCCCCGGAGCAGGGTGAACCACCAGTCCGCGCGGCTTGTTGACGACGACGACGTCGCTGTCCTCGTAAACGATCTCAAGCGGCATCGGCTCCGGCTTGATTGCCATTTCTTTTGGCGGCGGAACGCGCAGCGTAACCTCATCTTCTGCCTGCAGCTTGTAGTTGCTCTTGATCGGCTCCCCGTTTACCGTTACGCGACCTTCCTTGATCCACGCCTGTACCTGCGAGCGCGACCAGTCTTCATTTTGCAGCGTGATGAACTTGTCGATCCGCTCGTTTGCGTCCTCAGGCTCCACGTTCCAATCATAACGTTCGAATAATTGCGTGTCGTTCATGTTTGTCTCCTCACAAAGTTACTGTCCGTACCCCGTTTCGTATCACCCGAAACGGGCATTACCGTCCGCTTTTCCTGCCTTCCAGGAAGACATCCAACAGCAAAATGCCGACGCCGATCGTAATCGCCATGTCCGCGACGTTGAAAATCGGGAAGTTAATCAGGGTGAAATCCAAAAAGTCCACGACTTGTCCGGTCGTTGCGCGGTCGATAAAATTACCGATGGCCCCACCCAACACGAGGGACAATGCGAAAGAAGCGCGCGGCTGTTTTTTGCCGAGGCGGATCAGCGAATACACGATGCCGACGACGACGGCAACTGTAATGACAATAAAGAGCCAGCGCTGATTTTGCAAAATGCCGAACGCGGCCCCCATGTTGCGGTGCGAGGTGAGATGAAACACATCCGCGATCAACGGGATGGATTCTCCCCGCTCCATATGGTTCACTACAAGGTGCTTGGTCCACTGATCCAGTCCAATAATCACAGCCGCAATAAGAAAATACAACAATGGAACGTCCTCCTTCATCTGCTTCGACCAGCCATGAAAACACAATGTCAAATGCTCATTTTACCAGAGTGCGCTCACGTGAACAAGCGCCTCGCCTTTTTGTACAGCCGATACCCTTTGCGCACCCCGTTGAGCACCCACAACGGAATTTTCCAGCCACGGTCCTTCAAAAACGGAAGGTATATCTTGTAGTACGCCTTGCGCAAATCCCGCCATTTGCTGTCCGGAACGTTCTTGTAGTAGTCCGAGACGTCAATGAGGTACCCCCGCCCCTGGTCCATCAGCACGTTTTTGCCGTGGACGTCGTGCGGAAACAGCCCCTTTTCGCGCGCTTCCTTCAGTGCCCGCTCCACGTCCTCGATCACCTGAGGCGGGATGGGGATGCCAAAACGAGCGCAGTCAAACAAAGAAATGCCGTTGATTCGTTTAATGACCAGATAGCCTTCGCCATAGTCGTACATCATCGGGAACGAGCGCGTCTCCCCGAGCTTTTTGTACACCTCGATCTCCTGCTCCCAGCCTGGTCTGCCTGGGGCGTACAGCTTGATGACCACACGCGGATAATCGGGATGGGCAAAGACGGCGGCGTAGTTGCCGGTGCCGACCAACTCCCACGGATAGGGGATGTGCAGGGCGACGACAGGATCGTCAGGCGACTGGCTTTCTATCTTTACTTCTTTCAAAAAAGCTTGCAACACTTCTCGGTCAATGCGCATAGGTCCCCATCTTTCATTCCATACCGGCTTCTTTATGTTGATTCTAGCAAAATGAATTTTTTTTAAAAACCCCGTAAGCAAAAAAACTCCCAAGCGGCCGAAAACGCAAAAAGAAGAACGAGGCAGCTATGTGCCCGCTCTTCCTTGCTATTGGCTCATACATTGATTTCCGAAAACCAGTCCCGAATCGCTTCTTGCAGCTTGGAAAGCGAAGTCGCATTCGTCGCCTCGCAGTAGATGCGCACCAGCGGCTCCGTGCCCGAAGGACGGATGAGCACCCAGTGCCCTTCTTCCAAAAGCAGCTTGATCCCGTCCATCCGGTTGATCCCTTGCACCGCGTACGGACCGATCCGTTCCGGCGGCGTGGTCACCATCTGCGAAATCCACTTGTCTTTTTCCGCAAGCCGCATGTCGATGCGCGTATGGAACAGCTCGCCGAACTGATCGTACACATCGCGCAAAATCTGGTCGATCTCCTTGTTTTCATAGGCGACCAGCTCTGCGAGCAGCAGATTAATCAGCACCCCGTCTTTTTCCGGGATATGGCCGAGAATGCTCGCGCCTCCGCTCTCCTCGCCGCCGATCAGGACGTCTCCCTTGCGCATTTGTTCCCCGATGTATTTGAAGCCGACCGGCGTCTCCACCAGTTCCAGCCCGTAGCGCTCTGCCATATGGTCGAGCAAATGCGTGGTCGCTACCGTGCGCACGATGCGCCCGGTCAGCTTGCGGTTTTTCACCAGGTGATAGGTCAACAGGACGAGCACATCGTTTGGCGGAATGTATTGTCCAAACCGATCCACGACGCCGAAGCGGTCAGCGTCGCCGTCATTGGCAAGCCCGAGTGTCGCCTTGCGTTCCAGCACTTCTTTTTTCAGCAAGCCGAGATGCTTGTCATTTGGCTCAGGCAAATCCCCGCCGAAAGCCGCGTCCGGCGTCTCCCGGATGCCGATCGTCTTCACCCCGGCTTCTGCCAAAAGCGAGCTGACATACCCCTTGCCTGCCCCGTGCATCGCATCCACCACCACGTGCAGGGACGACCCGCGCAAAATGTCCATGTTGACGATGCGCCGCAGATGCGCCTCGTAATGGGGCCGCAGCACGATCACTTGCAGCAGCCTGTCGCGGGTCGCATCTGCCAAAGAAACCGTCGGCACCTCTTTGGCGGATGCGATCTCGCTGATCCAAGCTTCCAGCCGGGCGGTAATTTCCGGCGTCGCCGGACCTGCGTACTCGGGAATGTATTTGATGCCGTTGTACTCAGGCGGATTGTGGCTGGCGGTGACCATGATCGCTCCGCTGGCGGCAAAATGCTTGACCCCGAAAGCGACAGCAGGCGTAGGGGCCGCCTCATTGACCAGGTAAGAGCGTATCTGGTTCGCGGCCAGCACGCTGACGATTTCCTCGGCGAATCGCCGACCGAGAAAACGCGTGTCGTGCCCGACCAAAATCGGCTGCTCCTGTTGGCCGATTTCTTTTGTATAGCTGGCGATAGCTTGCGCGACTATGCGGACATTTTCCATCGTAAAGCCGTCCGCCACGATGTCGCGCCAGCCGTCCGTACCGAAACGGATTGCGGTCATCTCCATCTCTCCCCTCGTTAGCGCAACTCATTCACTTTTTCCAAATAACGCAGAACAGTAGCTACGAACGTAGCATGAGACCAGGTCAAAGGCGCAACCGATACGGGAGCACCCGAATACGGGTCAAGCTGCTCGGACAGCACGCCGCTTTGCAGCGAATGGCGCACGACCCACAGAAGCCTGTTTTTCGGCTCTTGCAATTCTTCGAGCGATTTTGCCTTGGCGATCTCCCAATCCGCCACCCATAGCGTGCAGATGATCCACGGGTTTCCCGGCACTCTGGCAATATCGTGCGACTTTTTGAAGTAGTAGTCGCCCTGGTAGCGGGCGAAGCCGCCTACTTCCGTGTCGACCCGCAGGCTCTTTTTCACAGCCTCCATCGTGCGCTGCACGCGCGGATCGTCCACCGGGAACACTTCGAGGGCAAACAGCGCGTACAGGCTGCTTTCCACCGTAAAGTCTTTTTCCACGCCTCCGTCCGGGCGCAAGTAAATGCCGCGCAAAAACCGGCCGATCCCCGGGTCGTACAAATGCTTTTCCATAGCGGCGCGAATGCTTTTCGCCCCGTCCTCGTAGCGCTTGTGGCGGCGGTCGTCGCCGAACAGTTGCGCAAACCGCGCCGCAGCCATCAAGCCCGCGTACACCGTGGCGCTCGTGAACGTGAAGATGCCGCGCCGCTCCTCCCACAAGTCATAGCTCGGCTTCGGCAGCTCCAGGGTCGGGTGAACGTATTCCAGCAAAAAGCGGGCAGCCGGGCGAACGAGTGTCGCATACAGCGCCTGGCAGTCTTCAATCTGCTTGCCGCTCTTGTACTGCTCCCAAAGGGCGTACAGCACCAAAGCCGTCTCATCCTCCTGAATCGGGAGCTGGACTTCGCCGTCTACGACGTACGGATGCCAACTGGAGCCGACAGAGCCGTCCGGGTTGTATTTGTGCTGCAAATAGCCGTCTTCGTTCAAGGCTTGCGCGCAAAACGTAAAAAACGGAGCGACCGTTCCCGTGTAGCCGGCCTTCGCCATGGCGCTTGCGATCAGCGCCCCGTCCCGCGGCCACATGTAGCTGTAGTGGTCGCGGTTAAACTGGAGGATGTCGGAGTCGTTCGCGGCGAGAATCGCTCCGTTCTGGTCGATCTGCGTCCGCACGAGAAGCAAGCTGGTCTTGTACAGATGGACGACCTCCGGGGGAAGGTCGGCGAAATCCCGCTCTTCCTTGTTCACCCAGCGCCGCCAGTACACGGCTACCCGGCCCAGCAGCCGATCCGGGTCGTTGTCCAGCACGTACTGGTTCAGCGTTCTCACGGCGTCGTACGAATCCCCGACGCACAGCCAGTAGTACATCGTTTTTTCCTCGTGCGGCTGCAGCAGCAAGCGAAACGAAATCGTGCTGTCCACAGAGCCTTGCGCGATCGGATTGCCGGCGAGCAGCCCATCTTCCGCGTCGCGCCACGTTCCTTCCGCATAGTTGAACCGCTTGATGCCGACGCTGAACTGGTCGATTCCGCCCTCCGGTGTTTTGCCGTTGGCCATCATGTACACGTTGCGTTTGTAGTGATAGACAGTGGAGAGAATCGGGTCGTACACGGCGGTGTCCCCGACCTCCGTCTCGTTCAGGCTGAAGTCGTGGTTGAAAAACAGCCGGATCTCCCGCGCCTCGTTGGCATGATTGCGGACGCACACTTTTTTCAAATAAATCGGATCGCGCTGGTGCACGCCATCTGCCATCTGCAAGGAGACGGCCAGATGCTCATGATGGGCATGAACATCTGTCACCAGCGACTCCCGGTCATAGCCAAGCTGCCGCTTCCAGCCATCCTCATCGAGCCAGGAGAACCGTCCCTGTACCCAGATTCCCAGCTTACTGAAATGTCCGCCGACATGATTCAGTTGGCCTACATACGGATAGTAAAGATCGCGCATGTGCAGCCTGTCGTCAAAATTAATCAAAAGTTTCCCGTTCCCGACGACGAGCGGTCTCGGCATGCCTTCACATCCTTCCTTCCCGTACTCAGGCTGTCGATTCTCTTTTTCCTCATTGATACTCCGCAATCCGTCTGGCGTAGGAGGAGGCGAGCGTTGCCGCCGTTTCTGCCGTCGCTCCTTGCGAAATGACCTTGACGTGCGAATCTTCCGAGTCAGGCAAAATCAGCACCCAGCCGTTCGTATCGTAAACCTTGATTCCGTCCATGAGTTCAAGCAGCTTGCCTTTGTTTTCCTCCAGCACTTTGCGCATCACTTTGCCTTTCGCTCCCCATGGGCAAAAGACCGTTTTGCGCTCCATATGGCACGCAGGCAGAAGCTCCAGCAGCACGCTGAGCGGCTTTTCCTCCTGGGCTAGGTAGGACAGAATGCTCATCAGGCTGTACACCGCGTCAAACAGCGGATGGAAACGCTCGTCGGACGCTACCTCCATCATCGCGCGCGGCGCTACTTTCGTCCGCACGACCTCGATTTGCAGCAGTTGGGCGAGGTGCTCCAGCTCGGCTGGCGCGCTGACTGGCAAGCCGATCCGCTTGTGGCGACCGCTGCAAGCCAAAAGCTGCAAGGCCAGCAGTTGCTCCGTCGACAGCTTCGCGCCTTCCTCGGTGAACAAGGCGAACGCTTCTCCGTTTTTGTCCAGGCGTATGCCGAGATCGGCTTTCTTTTTGCTGATGCCGTCCTGGATCGCTCCATACGTGACCGTCACGCCCAGATCGTGAAGCAGCGGGGCGAGAAAAGTCGGGAAAAACCGCGTTTCGCTGTCGATCAACAGGTGAAAACGCTGGCGCTGGATGGATGGCACATCAAGCTGCTCGGCCAAGGCGCGCAAGTAAGCTTCCTGGACCTGATGCTCGACGTGCAGCTCGCCCAAATGGTGCAGGTTGCGCACATACGTCTCCTGCCAGTAGGCATTTTCGATTTTCCGCTCCATGTCGCGCGAGATCGGCAACCCTTTCTGGTCGATGAACTGGAGGACGATCTCTTTTTCGTCTCCGTTTTCATTCATGAATACATGGATGCCGCCGATGCACGCGAGCGAGCGGACGCCGTAGCGGATGAGCGGGGAGTTGCCAACGCCGAGATCCACCGTGTCAATGCCCGAGGAGCACAAGCTCGTCATGATGCTGTGCTTGAGCAACTGGGCAAAAGGATGCGAGCACGCAGACAGCGCGATTTTGCTGCCGGGCTTTTGCAAATAGGCATATGCGGCAGCGAGCCGCGTCACGAACTCCGGCGTGATGTCTATATTGCCGATGCCTTTGATCCCGCTGTTTCCGAACAAATTTTTCGTCTGCTTCATGCCGTAGATGAGAGAAGTCGTCACGATCGCGCTTTCTCCCACTTCCTTGTCCGGCCAAATCTTGACGCCTGCCTTCACGACGGATTTCGCGCCGATCAGGCAATTGTCGCCGATGACCGCACCGTCTCCTGTCTGCACGCAATCGGCAATGCGGACATTGCGGCAGAGTGTGGTCCCGGTGATTTCCGTCTTTTTCCCGATGACGTTGTTCTCCCAGAAGATCGCTCGCGACAGCTTGCTTCCCGAGGAGACGACGGTGTTGTCTCCGAGCACGGTATAAGGCCCGACCTCCACTCCCGCCTGCAGGTGTACATTTTCACTTATATAAACCGGCCCCTCCAGCCGCACGGAAGAGTCGACACGGACGTGATTTTCCAGAAAAATGCGCGGGGCAATTTCCTGGGCTTTGATCTCCAGGTTGACACGGCCGTCCAGCAGGTCAAACTGTGCCTGGCGATATACTTCCAGAGAGCCGATATCCGACCAGTACCCGCTCGCTTCGTAGCCGTAGAGCGGTTTTTGCTCCTGTAAAAAGTACGGAAAAATTTCTTTGCTGAAATCGACTTCTTTTTTTTCTTCTATATAAGACAGCACTTCCGGCTCGCAGACGTACATCCCGGTGTTGACCGTATCGCTGAACACTTCCGCCCAGCTTGGCTTTTCCAGGAAACGGGTGATTCGCCCGCGTTCGTCCGTCATGACGACGCCGAACTCCAGCGGCGTCTCCACACGGGTGAGAATCAGCGTAGCCAGGGCGTCATTCTGCTCATGAAAGCGAATCGCCGCCGTCAGATCAATGTCTGTGAGCGTATCCCCGCTGATGACGAGAAACCGTTCATCGAGAAAATCGGCGCAGTTTTTCACGCTGCCCGCCGTTCCGAGCGGCGTCGTCTCTTCAAAGTACACGAGGGAAACACCGTAGCGCGAACCATCGCCAAACGTATCGCGGATGACATCAGGCAGATACTGGAGCGTGACTGCAATCTCTGTAATTCCGTGCTTTTTCAACAGATCGATCGTGTACTCCATGCACGGCCGGTTCAAGAGTGGCACCATTGGTTTTGGAGTATGGGACGTTAACGGACGTAGACGTGTACCTTTACCACCAGCCATAATTACTGCCTTCATCTTTTTTCCTTCCTCCTTCATCATCGTTGCGAGCATGCGCTGTTTGTGCTTATTTCTCCGATAGCGCCAGACGGTTTACGCCAAGCGATCGGTACTCCTCTATGGTCTGGGTCGCCAAAGCCGTCCAGTTGTAATGGTGCAAGACGTCGTTTTGCGCTGTTTGCGCCATCTGACGCCGTTTTTCCGGGTCCTGTAAAAGCCAGCGAAGCTGATCGGTGAGCGAATCCGGATTTCCCGCGTACATCGTCGCTCCGTTTTCTCCGTGCCGGACGATTTCGCGAAGCCCGCCCGTATCGGCCACCAAAACCGGCACTCCCAGCGCCATCGCTTCCAGAGCCACGATGCCAAATGGCTCATACAGACTGGGGAAAACCGCGAGATCAGCCAGCAAAAACAGTTGGTCACGCCGTGCGTCGTCGACAAAGCCGAGAAACTTCACGCGGTCCGCTATGCCCATCTCTTCTGCGCGCCGCTGCCACTGCCCTTGCATCGGCCCTTTGCCCGCAATGAGCAGCGTGGCGTGGCCGAACTCGTAGCGCAGTCTGGCCATCGCTTCGAGCAGAAGGTGGACTCCTTTTTCCTGCACCAGACGCCCGACAAAAAAGAGGACGGGCCCGTCGCCAATCGACAGCTCTTCGCGCAGCTTGCCTTTGTCGAATGCTGGCGGCGGAGCCAGATCGACACCGTTGTATATGACGCGCAGCTTCGACTCGGGGATGCCGAACAGCCGCCGCACTTCCTCTGCCATGTAGTGGCTGCAAACAATGACCCGATCCGAAGCGTGGGCAAGTGTTCGCTCGCTCTCGTGAATCCGCTCCTGAAACGGCGTGTGAATCCCTTGGTGCCGCCCGTGCTCCAGGGCGTGGATCGTGCTGATGAGCGGCAGCGAGTAGCGCTCCCTGATTTCCATGGCGGCCCAGCCGACCAGCCAGTCATGGGCGTGAATGATGTCAGGCCGCACGCCGCTATTCCACAAGCGTTCGGTGGCATCTGCCATCGCCAGGTTAAGCTGGAACACCCATGACAGAAAGTCTTCTTGCTCTGCGGGAATGTACGTCGGCAAACGGTGTACGTGGACACCATCCATGACTTCCTCCGCCACGCTCCAATCCGATGCCCGGGTCAGCACGTGCACCTCAAGGCCCTGGCGCACCAGATGCCGGGCGAGATCGTAGACGGCGCGGCCGAGCCCGCCCACCACGTGCGGCGGAAATTCCCAGGCCAGCATCAGGACGACTCCGGCCGGCTCCGGCCCTTTGCTTGCCGCTACTAGCTGACGCGATACGTTCACTCTATGCGTTTGTTTAGGCAAATAGTACGTCTCATCCATGTGGGGAAAAATCGGGAAAGCAGTCTCCATCTGGGCAATTTTCTCTATGTCCAGTCTGTTTTCGCGAAGCATCGCGAGCAACTCGCGCATGCCCGCCAGGTGATCGTGGGTCCGGCGCACCGCGTATTCGACGACGGTTTGCCCATCCAGGATGAACGCCCAGTCGCTGCTTTGTGCCAGCATCAGCTCTCTGGCCGCCTGGCGCAAGGCGCGGCTGGCAAGCTCGTCGTGCTCTGGCTCCTGCCCGCCGTTCTCGTAAAAAGCGGTCACGGCCTCAATCAAGTCGCGCTCCGCCTGATGCAGATGCCGATAAATCCAGCCGTTTTTTTCATTCAGCCACACTTCCCCGTAGCCGTTGCGTCCCCAGGTCGACATCGGCAAAAATCCGCGGTCTTGCTCGGGGTACTCCGCGAGGTACTCCGACGGGGTAATCAGCTTCACCGTTTGCGAATCGCACGCGGTCTTGCGCAGCAAATAGTCCAGAAACTGCGGCCCCTCGTACCACCAATGCCCGAACAGCTCGGCGTCGTACGTGGCGACGACCAGCGGCTTGCGGTCCATCCACGCTGCCGCCGCTTCGACCTGGCGCTCCCGGTGGTACAGGAAGTGGCCTGCATGCGAAGCGGCCTTTTCCCGCGCCCAGTCCGGCTGATACAACTGCTTTTCCCCATGGGGTCCCGTGATCCGGTGGTATTTCAACCCGGTATGTATGCGGATGCCGGCAGGGTGAATGTACGGCTCGATGTAGTCCATGTCCCTGTCGAAGCCAATATCCCGGTAATATTCCCGGTAATCGTAGTCGCCGGGATAGCCGTTGGAGGAGCTCCACACCTGGCTGGAAGCAACTTCATCCCTGGCGAATGCCACCACGTCATGGCCAGTGCCGAGCGGGGCGAGCACGCCTCTTCTCGGTTGGGGCGTTGCGTGCTCAATCGTGTGGGAGTCGACGAAAAAGTAGTGCAGCCCTACCTCTTTCAGCAGCCGATCCAGCCCTGGCGTATAGCCGCACTCCGGCAGCCAGATTCCGCGCGGGCGCCTGCCCAGGATTCGTTCGTGGGTGTCGATCCCTACCCGAAGCTGCGCCAAAATCGCTTCTTCGGTTTCTACAAAAGGCAGAAACGCGTGTGTCGCCGCGCATGTAATCAACTCCAGGCAGCCGCTGTCGGCGACCCGCTTGAAGCCTTCGACGAGCCGGTAATCCAGCTTGCTGCAAAACGAGGCGATCCCGCGAAACCGTTCCAGGTACATTTTGGCGATGCGCTGTTCTTGCGGGTTGTTCGCCGCACGCTTTACTTCTTTGCCTGCCAGCTCCACCGTTTTGGCGAGATGCGCGCGAAACCGCGTCACGATAAGCTCGTCGTCGAGCATCGACAGCAAGGTAGGAGACAAGGCAAGCGTCATGCGAAAAGCGATTTTGTCCGAGAGAAGCTTGTCGAGTACCATGAGCAGCGGGATGTAGCATTCCAGCATGGCTTCGTACATCCAGCGCTCTTCCAGGCGATCGTCCCGGTCCCCGTGCCGTACGTAAGGCATGTGGGCGTGCAGCACGAGGGAGAGATAACCGTTATGCACAGTGGACACCTCACTTATTTGGATGTTTTCGAATAGAGGGAATACGAGGAAAAGTTCTCAAACCAGGCAGGTGTTGAAGGATCGGGTGCAGGCTCCACCAACGGCTCTCCCCAGGCAGCTTTTGTATTTCGCGGAGTCACGACCACATCCGAGCGCAAAATCGGACAAAAGCGGCCATGCTCAAATAAACCGAAGTCCATGATATACGTCCGCCCTGGCAACACGTCGTACACGTACCAGGAGTGCGCATCCTCGTTCACCAGGATGTCTCTGACAGAATGGGCATTTTGGCCATCGAACAGGCGCTCCGTCACGTCGTACAAGCGCAATCCCTTTTGAATATGGCGAAAATCTGCCCGTAAGTACGATGCCACCATTCTCATTCGTGGCCAGGTGATTTCCCAGTAGACGAACAGTACGGTCGGACCTTGCGCCATTACTTTGACGATATCCCGCCCGTAAAAGGCCGGAAGCTGCCAATCCCCGTCTCGTAGGGATGGCCGCGAAGGCGTCTGTCGATTCTCCGACGACACACGCTCCACCTTCGCCCTGTCTTTTTGCAGACGATATTTTACCTGGCCTATGGTCAACCCGCATTCTTTGGCAATTTGTGCGATGGATTTGGATTGTGCACGCAATTCGAGAATTTTTTCCAGCATCGTGATGCGCTCCTTTCCGCCAAGTTTCCCTTCCGCTATCCACTTGCATGTCGTCTTTATATATTCACAATGTCATCATAGCGAAAGCTGTTAACAAAGGCTGTCGAATGTTGGACGCACATCCCTTCTTCTTTTGTCGATAAACAATCATGTTTTCGTCACTGCCAAACAAAAGTCGAGAAAGCAGCTTTGGAAATCGCTTTCACAAGTCGAAGGCTGCCTCGCTTTCTTTCCCCGGTTTTTCGTGTACTCTACATCTTACAAAGGCAACAGAGCTTCCATGCTTTGCTTTATGAAAAATTGATTACAAAACATTGTTGGAACAAGCGAATTTTTTTTAAGGCAGGGCTGCCGCTTGTTCAGGCACGCAAAAAAACCCGCCTTGTCAGCGGGTTGGTCTTGCGCTTATCTGCGTTTCGTAATTCTGCCGGAGCTTCCTACCTTCGTGCGCGGAGGCGACTTGCTTTTCGGCTTGGTAAAAACCGAGGATTTTTTCGAGGAAACGGACGAGTTGCTGTCGGACGAGCGAATAATTTTGCCTGTGCTCCCGCTAGACGACGTATCCTGCTTTTTGAACAGGTTGCCGTCCTGGCCGACTTTAGCGCTGCTCTTCTTCTTGCTGTCGCTGCGCTTTGTAATGCTGCCCGTGCCTTCCTTCGTGATCGGCGGCGCAGTCTTTTTCTCCGCCTCGGACGGCACGTGGTAGCTGCCTGTCGGCTTGTAAATGTCCTTGCTCGAATAACCGCGATAGCTGCCTTTCGAGCTTTTTTTATGTCCATCGAACAGGTCGTCGAGGACGCTGGCCAGGATGTAGCCCTGTAAAAAGGACGAATCGTAGTTTTCCCGGACGTACTCCTTCGTATCGACCTCAATCAGCGTGTCGGACGGCTTCGCCTGATCTTGCTGCAAATGGTACAGCTCGTCAGGGTAGATGAGGAACATGTGCTCTGCATCTTCTTTGGAAATCTCGTCCGGCTGCTTCTGTTCAGCAAGCTCCTTCGCTACCTCAGGCACCGTCTTGTTTTCAGCGCGGTAAATGCGCGACGTCTGCCCGTTATCTTTTGTGGAGACGGATTCGAGCGGATAGCTCTCGCCAATCGCGGGGCTGCCGCAGCCGGCCATTGACAGCAGAAGCACCGCCGGAATCAGCAAAAGCTTGATCCATTTCATCCAATCGTTCGGCATGCCCACCCCTCCTTACGTTCCGCGAAGTACCTGCACATCCGCTGGCAATACCGCCTCTCCTTCGTACAGCATGAATCTTCCATCCTGCCATTCGATCCGCAGCAGCTCGCGGCCATCGGATTGAAACTGCCAGATGTACTGCTCGCCGGACGTATGGAACGGCGCTTTGCCAACCACCTGGACTCTTCCGTTGTACTGCTCCTCCAGATGGTACGTCACATCGTCCATTTCAATCGTGGTCGGCACCTCGTCAACCGAATCGAGGCGGCCGTCGATGACGCTGTAAAGCTGAAAAATCGTTTTTTCGCGTTCTTCGATGTATAAGTAGCGGATGGTCGTTCCATCCTGCAAAGTCAGCATCGTCGCGTTGCGGCTCGCATTGGTCGACTTACCCGTGACCTGGTAGGTAACAAGCGAGACTTCCACCACGTCACCGGGTCCTACTGTCAGGATGCTCTTTTCCGGCGCAGGCGGCTCATGCTTGGCAAATAAGTTTTGAATGCGTTTGAACAAACTCATCTGGTCCTACTCCTTCCTTAGCCTTCCCTAGACCAATGCGCCGAGAATGAGCGCCCCTACCACGTGCAGCGATCCCGCCACCATGGCGTGTCCTACCATGCCTTGCTGGGTTCCGCGCTCCAGGTCAAGTCCGGTAAAGGTTTTCAACAACAGCTCGGCGATTTTCTCCAACAACAGCAAGATGATAAATGAGACCACAGATACCAACAGCGCGATCCACAGATCGTTCGAATTGAGAATTGACTGCGACAAAATATACCCTTGGGCAAACAGCTTCATCACAAAGCGGGTTGTGACAGCCACGTTGCCTTTTTTGATTTCGGCGATGTCCTTGTATTTTGTGAACAGCGTGTCAATCCACATCAACAAAAACAGCAGAATGCATCCAGCACCCGTCCAGACCAGCATCCCCAGTATTTGCTGCAAATCCACGTCGATCCCCCCGTAGCCCAAAAGAGTTGAGAAAGCTCGGCTTCGCCACCTGTTTTGGACGAAGCCTTTTCGTTGTCATTTCGATTTCCTCAAGGAAAAAGGGGCACCGCCCAAGCGGTTTACCCCTCGTATTTTTTCAACAGCGCGGCCAGCTCGTCTTCCACCTGCTGGTCTTTGGACAGTTTCGCGATTTCGTCGTCGAGCGAGCTTTGCTTTTTGTACAGCTCCCCGCTTGCTTCTGCCTCCGCTTCCATTTGCAGCGCTTTTTCTTCCATGCGCTTTAAGCCCGCCATCGCCGAGTTGCTGTCGAATCCGGCCATCGTCTGGTTGATCGTCTTCTGGGCTTTCGCCGCATTCACGCGGGCGACGAGCGTCTCGCGCTTGTTTTTCAGCTCGGTAATCTGTTTTTTCATTTCCGCCAGCTTGTCGCGCAGTCCGTCTGCCGCCAGCTTGTTTTTCTCGTAAGCTTCCTTGTATTCGGCCATTTTTTGTTCAGCCGCTTTCTTCTCTTCCAGTGCGCGGCGGGCCAAGTCGATATTTTTCGCTTGCGCAGCTACGTGTGCCTGCTCATCGCGCTTTTTCATCAGCGCTTCCTGCTCTTCATACAGCACCTTGAACTTTTTCTCCAGGGCGATCTGGGCAGCGACCGCTTTTTCTGCTTCATTCAGGTCGTCTTGCATATCGCGCAAATATTGATCGGTCATTTTGATCGGATCTTCTGCTTTTTCAATCAGGGCATACAGGTTGGACATGGTCAAATCGCGAAGCCGTTTAAAAATGGACATGGTTCGTTCCTCCTTCAGTACGTGCCGGGTAATTCGGCCCAGTTTCGCCGCACCCTTTATACATGTATCTACGTTACTTACGCAAGCAAGTTTCAAAATGATGCGGATTTCTTTTTCAAGAGCTTTTTTCTGCCAACGACGGCACGCTGATTTTCGCCTTTTTGTCCGCTTCGTCCCATTGCAAATAGGCGTCGAAGCGCTCTTTTCCTTTGGCAAAGCCTTTGATGAGATTCGTCTTGCCCGTCTCCATCAGCTTTTTCACGGCAGCGGGCGTGATCTTTTTGCCCATGATCGTCTTCGATACGGTCACGGTGCACTGCGACTTTTTGTAGTTGGCGCACCCGTAAAAATCGCCCTTGTCCACGAAATCCCCGCCGCATGCCCGGCAGGTCGCCACTTTGGAGCCGAGCGAAAACTTCGTCGCCTGCTTCGATTTGGGCAGCGCCTCGACGTCGTAGCCTTCCAGTTTCCACTCGCGCGACTGCTCGACGGCATCTTCGACGATTTTATGCGAGAGCTTGCGCACTTGTTCCATGAAAACTTGTGCGGAGGCTTCTCCCTGCCCGATCTCCTGGAGGCGCTGCTCCCATCTTGCCGTCATTTCCGGGGAGGCGAGAATTTTGTCGCCGATCACGTCAATGAGCAGCATGCCCTTTTGCGTCGCAAACACCTGGTTTTTGCGCACCTCGATGTACTTGCGCTCTTTGAGCATGTTGATGATCCCGGCGCGGGTCGCTTCCGTGCCCAGCCCTTCCGTTTTCATCAGCACCTTTTCCAGCTCCTGGTTGTCGAGATGCTTGCCCGCTGTCTTCATCAATGTAATCAACTGGCCTTCCGTGTAGCGCTTGGGCGGCTGGGTCTTGCTCTCCTTGGCCTCTACCTTGTGCACTTTGCCCGTCTCGCCTTTGGCGAGCGGCGGCAGCACCGCTTCCTTGTCGTCCTTTTCCTCGTCGAACAAAACATCGCGCCAGCCTGCGCGAATTTGCACCTTGCCTTTGCTGATGAACACGGCGCGGCCATCGACGAGCGTCGTCACCGTCGTGTAGTCGAACAGCGCGCTCTCCTGGTGCGCGGCGATCAGGCGTCTGGCGACCAGGTCGTATATTTTCCGCTCCTCGTCGCTCAGCCTGGAGACGGTCGGCACCTGCTCGGTGGGAATGATCGCATAGTGATCGGTCACCTTTTTTTGGTTCACGTACCGCTTGTCCTGGGCGATGGACGCTTTGGACAGCGGAAAGTGCGACTGGTACTCAGGCTGCTTGGACAGCTTCGCCAAAATGTCGGGAAACGTCTTCGCCTCTTCTTGCGTGACAAACGACGAATCGGAGCGCGGGTACGACAAAATCCCTTTCACGTACAGCTTTTGCGCGATTTCCAGCGTCTTTTGCGGCGAGTACTTGAACATTTTGTTCGCGGTAGCCTGCAGCGAGGAGAGGTTGAACAAGTACGGCGGCAAAAATTCTTTGCGCTCCGTCTCCACCTCGCTCACCTCTGCCGGCTTGTCCCGGCAAAAAGCGGCGATTCGCTCCGCGAGCTGCGGGTCGAGAATGCGCGATTCCCCGTCGTCCTTGTGCCAGACGCCTTCGTAGCGCTTCTTGCCGATCGCAAACGTCGCCTTGACCTCCCAGAACGGCTCGGGCTTGAAGGCGGCGATCTCCTTTTCCCGCTTGACGACCAGCGCGAGCGTCGGCGTCTGCACCCGGCCTGCGGAAAACACGTCGTTGATCCCTTTCTGCTTCAACAGCAGCGTGTAGACGCGGGAAGCATTCATCCCGACCAGCCAGTCTGCGCAAGAGCGGCTGTACGCCTCGTGGTACAGATTGCGCGTCTGCGTCTCGTCGAGCAAAGCGGCAAACCCTGCGGTAACGGCGCGCTCCGTCAGCGAAGAAATCCACAGCCGCTTCATCGGCTTCTTCACTTTGCACATTTCGACGATGGTGCGGACAATCAGCTCCCCTTCCCGCCCCGCGTCGCCCGCGTGAATAATTTCCGTGACGTCCGCGCGTTTCAGCAACTGTTTGATGATGCCAAACTGCTTTGCCTTTGACTTCATCACCTGATGCTGAAACGACTCGGGGATGAGCGGCAACGTGGCGATCGACCATTTTTTCCACGCCGGGTTGTACGCCTCTGGCGGCACCAGCTCACAGATGTGCCCGACCGCCCAGGTAAAAAAGGCACCCTTGGGAAAAAACCGATTGGGGTGCACTTCGAGGAAGCCTTGTTGTTTTCTATGGGGAAACGGACTGGCAAGCTTCATGGCCTGGTCCGGTTTTTCTGCTATGACAACTTTCATGCCTGCTCTTCTCCTACGTGTGTAATCTCTCTTCCTATTCTACTACATTCGGCAAGCGAAGCTGAAAAAATTGGCAACAGCTTATCAGGCGCCGCTGTTACGAGCCAAGCAGCTTCGCTTTTGCCAGCACCGCCCGCTCGATTTTTTCCGGCGCCTGGCAGTACGCGTCCTCTGCCCGGGAAAAAGTCGACTGGTCCCGTGACAAAACGAGCTTGTGCACGACGCCTTTTGTGGCCGGGTACCAATCCACTGCCGTCGGCGGCTCGTGCCGGACTGGCTTCCAGGCTTGCCGCAGGGCGGGGGAATACAACCGCCGGGCGCCCGGCAAAAGCTGGCAGCTCGCCAGTTTTTTCTGGTACGGCTTGCCGGGTGCCGTCTCGCGCAAATCGTGGAACAGATGCGGCCAAAAGTCTTTGCGGGAGCCGGTATGCGGCTTGTGGCTGGCCCACGCTATTGCGCCTTCCTTGATCTCGTTGTCGCAAAACAGCAGGCTGTACAGTCTTTTCCCCAGCTCGATGCGCTCTGCCAAGGAAGCAAAATGAAAAACAGGTTCGCCTGCAAGCCGCAATGCTCCGTCCTCCTGGCCCGCCGCCCGGTACGGAAACAGGATCAGATTGAGCCGCAGTACCTCCTGCAAAGCAAACGGCAGTGTCTTCACCACAGTAGTCTGATAGGCTTCGTCGCCCATCATGTGCGTCTGCAAATAATGCTGTTCGTTCACAATCAGGCCGATCGAAAGCAGCTTGCTGTCGCCTGTTTTCCAGAAATGGTTCCAGACAGCCTGCATGAACACAGAGACTTCCAACTCGGGAAGAAGGTGAAAAAGGTTGGTCTGTCGCTTCAGGCTCTCCTCATACAGTAATAATTGAGGGTACGCATCTTGAAAAATCAGCCAGTTGCCCCGCTCCAAAAACGCAAAATAGTCGTGCTGTACTTTTGCGGGAAGCAACTGCGGCAATAGCTCGCCGCGAAGATCGGTCATGCTCCAGCCGGCGTTGCGCGATACGAGGTGCGCCAAAAGGGACCAGTGAACTTCCGGATGCTTGTGAAAAAATGTCAAATAGGCGCTCGTTCGGTCCAGGTTGTCGGCGTTGCTCGCTGCTGTCTTGCGCCTGATTTCGGCGATCGTGTCCTGTTCTGTTGTGGCGAGGGAGTTGGCTGCCTGCCTCGCTTCTTTTGCTTTCGCTAGCTCGCGTGCGAGCGGCCATAGAGCCGGATTCGCATGCCATGACCATCCCATACAGATCCCTCCTGCCTGGCGAACGCATTTTTTGTACAGATAAGAATGGATAAAATTCTTATCCAGTATAAGGGCAACGAAGGCTGCGCCAACGGCTTGGCGCAGCCAAGTTTTCTACATGGAGGTGGTTTTCGTTGCGCGAAGTACGCGAAGAAATCAGCCAGATTCAGTCTGTTGTCCTGCACAGCCAACAGCAGGACGGCTCCTGGCGCTTCTGTCTGGAAAGCTCTCCGACGACAGACGCCCACATGATTATCTTATTGCGGACGCTCGGGATTGATGATGAGCGGCTCATTGACGGGCTGACTGCGCGGATCACCGCCCTTCAGCAAGAAAATGGCGCATGGAAGCTGTACCCGGACGAGGCCGAGGGAAATCTCTCGACGACTGTAGATTGCTACTATGCGCTGCTGCTCTCGCGTCGCTATGAAAAAAAGGAGCCGCGGATGGCTCGCGCTCGCGCGTTTATTCGCGGCAAAGGCGGCTTGAGCGAGGCGAACCTGCTGACGAAGTTTGCCGCTGCCTTGGCGGGGCAGTACAAGTGGCCCGCTCATTTTCTCGTGCCTGTAGAAATTGCGCTCTTGCCTCCTAGCTCTCCGATCAGCTTTTACGATTTTGTCGGGTACGCCCGTGTGCATCTGGCGCCGATGATGATTGTCGCTGACCGCAAATACGTCAACGTGACGGCGGATACCCCCGATCTGTCCGATTTGTATGTGAACCCTTCCATCGCTCCCGGCGTCTATCCCCATCGGCTGCTGGAGCGCTTCACGCGGGACGGACAAAGCTTTTTGTCCTCTATCCACGAGTACGTGTTGCGCTTGCCGTTTTTACCCGGCCTGCTGCACGAGCTATCCTTGCGCAGATTGGAGCAGTTTATCCTCGCGCGCGTGGAGGCAGACGGGACGCTGTACAACTACTCGACCTCGACGTTTTTCATGATTTTTGCCTTGCTCGCCCGCGGCTACTCTTTGCGTGATCCGCTGATCGCAAAAGCGATGTCAGGTTTGCGCGATTCGGTCTGCCAAACGGCGGAAGGCGCGCACTTGCAACTGGCGACCTCTGCCGTCTGGGACACGGCGCTGCTGTCGCACGCCTTGCAGCAAAGCGGCCTGCCCGCAAGCCACCCTGCCATCCAGCGGGCGAACCGCTATTTGCTCAAAAAAACAGCAACATACGTACGGAGACTGGAAAATTCGCAATCCGGGAGGGGTTCCTGGCGGCTGGGGCTTTTCGGACTACAATACGATGAATCCGGATATCGACGACACGACAGCGGCCTTGCGCGCTCTACGCAGCCAGTCCCGCCTGGATAAAGCAACCGCTGGCGCCTGGAAGCGCGGGCTGGATTGGCTGTTGTCCATGCAAAACGACGATGGCGGCTGGCCTGCCTTCGAAAAAAACACGGACTCCCCGCTCATTTCCAGCCTGCCGATCGAAGGCGCAGACACGGTCAGCACCGACCCGTCCTCGGCCGATTTGACCGGAAGAACATTGGAGTTTCTCGGCCGCTACGCCGGGTACAAAGAGAACGACGCGCCTGTCCAGAAGGCGGTTCGCTGGCTGCTCGCCCGCCAGGAAATAGACGGCTCCTGGTACGGCAGATGGGGCATCGCCTATTTGTACGGGACGTGGGCGGCGCTCACCGGGCTGATGGCAGTCGGCGTCTCCCCCGCTCATCCGGCGGTCCAGAAAGCGGTCGACTGGCTGACGCGACAGCAAAATGCCGACGGCGGCTGGGGCGAATCGTGCCACAGCGACGAGCAAAAAATGTACGCCCCCCTCGGCGCCAGCACGCCATCGCAAACGGCATGGGCGCTCGATGCCCTGATCGCCGTACATCCCCGGCCAACTCCGGCTATTGAGCGCGGCATCGACTATTTATCCAGGCAAAGCCAGGCGGCAGACTGGACCACCGCTTATCCGACGGGCGGCGGACGCCCCGGCGGCACTTATTTTGCCTATCACAGCTATCGCTGGATTTGGCCGCTGCTCGCCCTTAGCCACTACCAGAGCAAATACGCGTCCGCAAGCTAGACGAGGCGATCAGTCGCCTCGTCTCGTTGGTGTGGTCGGCCGGATCGGAACGTCTTTGCTGAAAATGAGCGAGTCGTCTGCCGTGTCAAAAACCGACGAGCAACTGATGACGTCCGCGTCCCCGATCAGCACGAGCGATGACTGCTGCACGCCGCCCATCTTGATTTCTCCCACGGCGATTTTTTTGTTGTTGACCTTCATGTTCATCGCGTTTCCCCTCCTTTTTCCATCCCTGCAAAACTCTTCTGCCTGTCGCTCATGTATCGTATGCCCACGCTGCCCGGTGCGAACCGCAAAAGCGCGAAAAACAGGTATGAACACCCAGTGCCGTCACACATACAATACAAAAAGGACTCTTCCGAGGGGATGTGTCGAAGCTGCCAGCTATTGTTGGAGTCATCAACGTAAACAGCATAAGCGGCGTCTTCAATGTCGGAGACGTCCGCAAAATCTCGCCTGTCAGCTACTCCAAAACTTTTGCTGGCGGCGGATCGTTCAACTCCGGAACGAATCTTTCGTTCAAGATTCCCCGCAGCGTCGTCTACGTCAATGAGACAGCGGGCAACGAGCTGCCGATCTTTGTAGAGGATACAAGCGATCCGGCGGCAAAGGGACGGGATTTTTCATGAACTTTTTCGTTCATCAAAACATCGTCATCCACAACTTGAAAATTGATGGCATCACCAACTCGTCGGTTTGCCAAATTGGCAGTGCAGGTATGATTAAACCGTTATCCCAAATGTACAACACAGGCGGATTCACAGAGCCGGCTCCCCCTGCGGGGCCATTGCCCGAGACTTCGTCAGAGGAGTTCATTCCGCTTGTGCCTTTGGTTTCGCCTTCCCGCTAACCGGCTTTACGTTTGATGAAGAAGGATGATCGTCATGTACATGGGTCCCGAAATGATGCAGTATTTGCAACAGTTACATGACTATATACAAACGCAGAACAAAAAAATGGAAAAAATGAAGCAAATGATAGAAGAACTGCAACAGGATGTCAAAGAGTTAAAGGAAAAGCAGGTTCCTTCCGTCATCAAAAACGAATACAAATTTGATCTGCTGAAAGTCGAACGGTTGGAAGGAACGCTCAACATCGGGCTTAATCCGAAGAGCAACGATTCCGGCATCGGCGATTTTTCCATTAACCAGAGCATGGATGTGCCAAACGGGGAGAAAAAGAACACGCCTTTGTTCGAACGAGTGCAAAAAGAAATTTACCGTTACCTGAAAGCGGACGCCTACCATGTGCTGGAACGAATCGAGGAAGAGTGCGGTTATCCGCTCAATGACGACTATCGCGATTTTATTTTGGAGGATATCAAGAAGCAGATCGACCAACGCATCCGTTATTATGTCAATCAGCTTCAGACCGATGAATGGGAGCCTGAACAGATCGACGTCTGGGCGGGAAAAATCGTCCAGAAGGTCAAGCGCGATATCGAAAAAACGTGTGAAGGCTTTGTCAAAAATCTCCCGCGCGAGGTGAACGAACCCTGATATGATCTACCAAGTGATAAACAGCGACATTTGCGTGCGCAGCGTTTCGATCGATGCCCTGTCGTCGTCCGCCTCCCTGTTTATCGGCGACACGACAACGGTCACGCTGCTCTCGTCCTACGAAACGCCACCCGAGTCGATGATTCTCGGAGCGATTCCGGTTGATACGGCGCTCACTCCACCTTGAGGAGGTTCCTATTGATGCACCGCAGAACGAGCCATGTCAAGAAGCTGAACAGCATTTCCATCGACTCCTCCTCTGTCTTGCAGATCGGGGACTCGAAGGAAGTCAACGCCCGCTCCAACATTTTGGCGGTCCAACGGGAAAAAGCGATTTTTTACCAGCACGAATTTGAATTTGCCGATTACGCTGTTTTTTCCGTGCCGTTACCCGCTCCTTGCCCTGCCGAGCCGATTTGCCTCGATACGTTTCACGACTGTCCCCGCATTCACGTCAAAAAGGTCGACGTACCGTTTACTGCGGCATCGTCGCTGATCCATATCGGCTCAACCGACTGCCTGACCTTGGAGACTCGCGTGAAAACCATCCGCCAACTGCTTCGCGACGAGCCCAAGCGCGAGAGGAGGAGCTAGCCGTGCCTTCCGTGGTCGGAGCGGTCAACATCAACAGCAACTCCGGGACTGTCAACTTCGGGGACACCTTGAACATCTCGCCCAAAACCGCATCCAAGACTTTCTCCGGTTCCGGTGGCGGCAATACGGGCAACGTCGTGAACACGATCAACGGCGCCAACGCAACCAATACGCTCGATCCGAGCATCGTCGATCAGCCGCTGGTTGGCAATATATGAACGGACAGTGTTAATGGCTTACATTAGCACTGTTTTTGTTTGGGCGCGGACATGCTCCCCCGTCCCTTGCAAGTTGCGGGAAAAGGAAAAGAGGAGGGCCGAAAAGTCCCTCCTCTACAGCTTCGCCTTGAATGTTGTTTTTCGTTCGCGGTAATCGGCATCGCGCTGCAAATAAATTTCCAGCAAGCCATCCTGGTACTGGGCTCTCATCCCTTTGGCGATCACCGGAGCAGGCAGTTCGATCTTGCGGTGAAACGAACCGTAGCTTCTCTCCGCCTGCACGCATGAGCCTTTGTAGTCCGGCTCCTTGACCAGCCCTTTGATTTCGAGCACTTTTTGTTCGACAAGCGAAAGCTCCAGGCTGTCGCGCGCAAAGCCCGGCAGCTCGCAGCATACGATCACGGACTGCTCCGCCAGGAACACATCCGTCGGCGGGTAGCCCTCGGTTTCTTCGACCTGCACCACCCGCAGCGGCCTATCCGTTGCTGGCTTTTTCCGGTTTTTTTGGATGGTCGGCACGACTTTCGCGGCCGTGCTCGGCGACTGGTTCGGCGATTTTTGGCTGAGCGCCGCAATGTTTTCCCAAAAATTCGCATCCATGATCTGGTTCATCTGGCGCAAGGCCCCCCACGGATGGTCTTTGTCCAGGTTCAGCTTTGCCAGGCTTTGCGATGCCTTTTGCAGTTGCTTCATCGTCTCCTGCCAATTTTTCAAAGAACATCGCCCCCTTCCCGAAAGCGGGCAGCGCTTCCGCTCCCTGGCAGTATATGTGCCCGGCTTTGCGGAGGGTGCAAAAAAATCGTTACGTTTGCCCACTGCCCCCGCCATCTGGCGCAGGAGCTGGCGGCGCGAGAATATCAGGCGGCGGCATGTCGCTCGGATACGACTCGCTGTCCTGGCCTGCTTCTCCACCCGGCACAGGTGTCGGCTCTGCTGGCGTCTCTGGCTTCGGCTGCGGTTTTGGCGCCGGAGTCGACGGCTTCTGCGGCTGCGGCTTCGCTACTTCCGATTGCGAAGAGGTCGACGGCTTCGTAGTTTGCGGTCTGGTCTCTGTTTTCATCTCGACTTTGGCTATTTCCGCTACCGCCGCATCGCTGAGCTTGTCGCTGGCTTCTGCCACTCCCAGCTCTTTCTGCAGCGTGCTGCGGACCGCCTGCATGTTCTCCTTCGGCCACAGAGAGTACGGAAAGCTCCAGATCGCGCCGTTTTCCAACGAGACGATATTGTCGGAAGAGATGCTGCCAAAGTCCATGGCCAGCCCTTTGATCTGGTCTTTGGACAGATCGGTTTTGATATGCTTGCCGACGGTCGCCATTACCTCCGTCAAGTGGGTAATTCCGTCCATCGAAACCATTTTGTCCGCGACAGCGCGAATGACCTGCTGCTGGCGGCGGTTGCGGTCGAAGTCGCTGGAGTTGTAGGCGCTGCCGCGTCTGTCGATCCGGTGTCTGACGAAGCCAAGCGCCTGCTCGCCGTTCAATACTTGCGTGCCTTTTTTCAAGCTGCGGTAGACGCCCTGCTTGGGCAGCTCGTACACCAGGTCGCGGTCCACGTCTACCTTGACGCCGCCGAGCTTGTCGACCACAGCGGTAAAACCTTCGAAGTCGAGCTGGACGTAGTGATTGACCGAGACACCGAGCATGTGCTCCAGCGTCTTTTTCAGCACCGTCATGCCATTTTCCGTGACAGGCTGTCCTTTGCTCTCCGCCAATTTCTTTTTCCCTTCGCCAATCGAAAAAACTTCGTTAATCTTGTGATAGCCTGGCTCGCCAGGAATTTGGACCCGCGTGTCACGGGGCAGCGACACCATCGTTACCTTTTTCGTGACAGGGTTAGCGACAGCGACGACCAGCACATCGGTGTTCAGCATCCCGATGTTGGCGCGCGTGTCCAATCCGACGATGACAAAGGAAATGGATTTCTGTTCCTCATACGGCTGCTCCACGACTGGCTGATCGGGAAGCTTGTACGGGTTTTTCGTCACGTCCTCCAATGTTTTGTCCACCTGGTTCAAGGCATACCCCGCCCCGACCGCAAGCAAACAGAGGAACAGGCACGCAGCCAGAAGCAGATACATCCGCTTGGATCGCTGTCCGCGTTTTTTTCGTTTCCGCGGCGTCTTCACAGGAGCCACTTGTTTTTCGTTCTTGGCCTGCACGCAGGTTCACTCCTTTTCCCATGGTGCCAACATTTCCGTTCAATTTTTCTATTATTCTGGAAAACCATGTCCCATTTTACCACATTTTGCTGTCAAATTGTAGGTGACGGTCAAGGCCACGCACCTGTTTTGTCGTTTTGGCGGTGAGTCCTTGCACTCCGGAAACGAAACAGGTAGTCTAAAACTATTGGGAAATCGGAAACAGAAAAGATCGGGGGACTGGAGAGTGGAACACGTACAGGTGCTGATCGCAGGCGGCGGCATCGCGGGTTTGTCTGCCGCTATTTGGTGCCAACGATTGGGGTTGTCTTGCTTGCTGGTGGAAAAATCGGATCGGCTCGGAGGGCAATTGCACCAGATTCACAATGAAATCTGGGATTTTCCTCCGCGGGTGTACCCTCGGGGCGCTTCGCTTCTCGACGAGTTGTACCAGCATCCTACCATCCAAAACCTGAATGTCCGGCTGGGAGAAGAGCTGTTAGCCATTGACCGCGATGCGCACATCGTGACGACCTCCAAGACTGCCTATCGCGTCGACTATCTGCTTATCGCTACGGGCGTTACCCCCAATGAGATCCCGGCCCTCAACGGCTGCAAGCGCGTCCTGCCCCCCGCTTTTTCCTCTACAGCGGAAGCTACATCGGTCGCAGGGCTGGCGCTTGCCGTCATCGGCGGAGGGGATCGCGCGCTGGAAAGCGCCGTCAATCTCGCCAGGCATGCGCGCCATGTCTACTTGCTGATCCGCAGCAACCATCTGCGCGCCCGCCCCGAGTGGCTGCGCAAAATCGCGGGGCTGCCCAATTTGTCTTTGCTGTGGGAGACGGAAGTAACAGGCTACCAGGACGAAGGAGAGCGGCTGTGCTTGACGCTGGCCTCGCGACGGCCTGAAAATCCGCCAACGCTGGCCGTCGACTGGATTTTGCCGCGCATCGGCGTCCATGGCAACTGCGCAGGGCTGGGCGGCCTTGCCACGTTTGGCGAAGGGTATTTGAAAACAGATGAATTTCAGCGCGCGGACGATTCGTGGATTTACGGCACGGGTGACGCCACCAATGGAGCCGCCTATGCCAGCCTGTCCCTCGCTGTCGGGCAAGCGATGAAAGCAGTCAAGCATATTTCCATGCAATATCGCTCATCTACCCCGTTCTGATCGTAGAAAGGAGAGCTGTTCTTGTACGCTTTTTCAGATGATTTCGGTTTGCCTGTGCAGTTGACCTTTGACCCCGACGAATATCGCCTTCATCCGGCAGGCCACGTGCTCATTCTCCCTTTTTATGACGGAAAGCTGCTGTTTACCCGCCACCGCAGCCGGGGCGTAGAGCTGCCCGGAGGAAAAATCGAGCCTGGCGAAAGCAGTCTCGCCGCTGCCGTCCGGGAAGTGTACGAAGAGACGGGAGCTGTGCTGGAAGGCATTGAGCGAATCGGCCAGTACACGCTTGCCGGCGGACAGCGAAAAGACATCTACATCGCAAAAGTGCTTACATACGCTGCGACGCCTTCTGGCTCTGACGTGACGGAAACAGTCCTCTTCGACACCATTCCGCGTGATATCAAAAGCGACGGGCAGTTCAGCCGCATTTTGCGCGACGATGTCTATCCTCGGACGCTGGAAAGAGCGTTGCTGCATCCGTTTGCTGCCCCATCTGTCCGCTCCTGACCATAAGCGCATAAGCTGTTCACACAAACAAACAGGCACGTCCCTGCTGCTGCTTCGATCCCCATTTTCCTGAGGGAGAGCTGCGCAGGGCTGCCTGTTTCAGTTTTTTTCCTTTTCTTTTTTCCCGGACAAGATACGTGCAAACAAGTCGTTCACATCGAAGCCGTACTTCTCGATCGCCCGCGCCCGCCGCTTTTCCTGCTGCGTCCCCGGCTCGATCCCGAGCACCTCTGACACTTGCCGCCACGCCTTCGTTTCGCGCTCTTTGGCAGCATCCTGCTCCTGGTTTTGCCCGCCTTGTTCGGCCTGCTTCGGCTTCAAGAAAAAAATGGCCAAAATCGCGAAGACAAGCGACAAGCCGGCAATCGAGAAAAACATGACCGTCCGGGAGATGCCGAGCAGCCAGGTGAAAATCGGCGGCCCGACAGCCACGCCGATAAAGCGGACGCCGCTGTACAAAGACGTAATCATGCCCCGCTCCGCTTTTTGCACCGCTCCTACAATCATCGAGTTCAGGCAAGGCAAAATCATGCCTGTACCGATGCTGCCGATGATGAGAATGCCGATCAGCGCATAGGCGCCTTTTACAAAGCTGGCGAGAACGTACGACGCCGCGAGCAGAAACATCCCGACGATCACAAACAGGCGCATCAGGCCTAGCTTCTTTTTGATAATCAGCCCTGTCACATAGGCAGCGATGCTCATGACGAGCAGCGGAATCGCCAAAAATCCGCCTTTGATGACGCCGTCGATCTTGTATTTTTCCTCCAGCAGATCAGACAGGTAGAACAGAACGCCAAACAGCGTGAACAGGCAGATGCTGCCGATAAAAAACGCGGGAACGAGCCATTTGCCGTGCTGCTTAAACACCTGTGCGATTCTGTGCAAATACTGCTTGACCGGAAGCGGCTGCCGCTCCTGCTTCTTTTCCTTGGTCAAAAACAGGAACAGCACAAGGACGACGCCGCAAATGATCGGGAAAGCGAGAAAGACCATGTACCAGGAAATGAGCGCAAGCAGCGCCCCGAAAATGGGACTGAGCACTTTGCCCATCCCGTTCGATGTCTCCATCAGGCCGAGCGCTTTGCTCTCTGACGCTCCCTCGAACAGATCGCCGACCAGCGCCATGGCAATCGGCGCTGTCCCGGCTGCGCCGATCCCTTGCAGGACGCGCCCGCCCATGATGAGCATGTACGGCTGATCGAGCCAGAGTGCCGCAAGCCCCGCCAACAGCCCGCCCGTCCCGTACAGGGCGAGCGAGATCAGGATGACGATTTTGCGGCCAAAACGGTCAGACAAGTATCCAGCCAGCGGAATCACGATTCCGGCGGCAATGGAAAAAGCCGTAATCAACAGACTGGTCTGGAGCGAAGTCAGCTCCATCTTGTTTTTCATCGTGGGCAGGACGGGAATGAGCATCGAGTTGCCAAGCACCATGACTAACGGAATCCCTGTCAGCCCAATCAGGTTTTTCGCATTTTGCGCCATACGAAACTCCTCGTCTCACGCATATGCGCTGCCATCCCAGCGCGTGGCGTTGATAATCTCCCAATTCGGCTCCATGCCGATCCCCACTCCGCTCGGGATGGCTACTTCACCGTTGACTGGGTACAGCGGAAAGAGGTGTGTGAACGGATTTTCCATGACATCCCACTCGACTGGCTCGATCTGTTCGCTGTCCATTTTGCTCCAGGCAGGCAAGCATGCTTGCGCGAACAGCGTGTACAGCCGAGCCAGCCCGCCATCAAACGAATGCGGCGACACGCGATAGCCAAATTCCCGCGCCATTTGCAGATGGGTCCGGTAGCTCTCGATCCCTTCTGTGTGCAGCAAATCCGGCTGTGCGATATCGAGCGCCCCCGCTTTGAATAGCGGCAAAAACTGCGCACAGCGGACCAGGTTTTCCCCGCCCGCAAGCGGAATGGGCAATGCGGCACGCAGCTTGGCGTATTCTTCCGTGCGCTCCATCGGCATCGGCTCTTCCAGCCACAGCCAGTTCGGATAGCGCTCGATTATGCGCGTCCACTGTCTGGTGGTCGCCAGATCGTAGCTTTGGTTGGCGTCAAGCGCCACCTGTACCTCCGGCGAGAGCATGTCCATCAACTGAACAATGTGCGCCTGATCTTCTCGAACGGAGCGGCCGCCGATTTTTACCTTGAACCTGGTGAATCCTGCTGCGAGAGCGGCTGCCACCTGGTTGAGCGAGTGCGTCATCCAGTCCTCGCGCTCCGCATACGACTGAAAGGATGCGTAGACGGGAATGGTCCGGTGGAGCGCCCCGCCCCATAGCTGGCAGACCGACATCCCCGCTGCCTTGGCGACGATCTCTGTCAACGCCATGCTGACCCCTGCTGCCGATCGCTGGTGCCATTTGTTGACGATCGCTGCGATCTGTGTCCGGCTGGACGCATGCTTGCCGAGCAAAAAAGGGACGATCCGCTCGCGAAACCCGCGGTCCAGGGTGGGCAGCCAATCGACAATTTCGCCCCAGCCATCGATCCCGGCTTGCGTGATGATGCGGATGAGGTACGTGCTGCGGTAGCGCTTGTACCCGTTGGCGTCCCCGTAGGCTTGCGTCAAGCGGTGCAACAGCGGATAAGTCTCGACGCGTTCGATCAGCAGACTGCGGTCATTCCACGCCATCGCGCCCCTCGCGCGGTTCGTTTTGCGACTCATACTCGTCGTAGGGGAGGAAGTTGCCTTTTCCTTCGCCTTTGTGCATGTAGTCTTCGTATGTTTCGCTGCGCATGAAGTGCACGCTGTCGGGACCATGGTAGCCGTCGATATCGGTGTAGCCGATTTCTTCTACGGCTTCGACGTACCCATCCGGCTCGTCGCTTTCGATGTACATTTCGCCATAGTCGGCTTTATCGCTGTCCTGGAAGGAGAACGGCGTGCTGGATGTGCCCCACGACTCGACGATCTGCCAGGCGTCTTCCCCGTCGAAGCCGTTTTGCCCTTCTTTTTCGTCGAGCGACGTGCGGCCAAACGGGGGCTGCAAAAACTCTTCCTCGATCGGCCGGGATTCGTTCACATGGGGCGCAGGCGCGTGTTCCTTGCACGTCTGCGCCTGGGGCAAGGCTTCGAGTCGCTCGGCAGGAATCGGCTCGCCACAGACGGTGCACAGCCCGTATGTCCCTTCTTCCATGCGGGTCAGCGCCTGTTCGATTTCTTTTAATGTCTCGCGGTCGAGGCTGTCGAGGGCGAGGTCTTTTTCCCGTTCAAACAGCTCGCTGCCGATGTCGGCCGGATGGTTATCGTACATGGAAAATTCCTGCAAGGAGGTCGTCATCGGCTCTCGCATGCCGTAATGATCCTGTACGCGGTCTTCGAGTTCTTTTTTCTGCGCAAGCAGCTTTTCCCTGAAGCTGGCCAGCATTTTTGGGTCCACGTCGGCCACCACCTTTGTTTGGTTTCCTCAACTGGTAGTATGGCTTTGCAGGCGGGAAATAACCGTTTGAAGTGATTGGGGAAGGGTATGGGTGTGGCTTGTTCGTTCGGTTCTCGTGCTCTGCAAGACCCTGGCTCCGTCAAGCTTACTTGTCAACCTCGGCTTGCGGATTGTTCGTTGCTGTTTTGTCAGGTATAGCAGCTTTTGGTGTTCGCTCGGTTTTCTTTTTTAAAAGCTTCTTAATCGTTGCTTCCCTGGAGGCGAGGAAAGAGGAGAAATCGCTGTAGCTTCTTGGGGCCCCTGCAGGAAGCTTTGCTGCCCGGCTCCGTGGAAAAAACGAAACCGCGTCCAAAGTGGTTGACTCAGGATGCTTCTCAGCGTGGACGCTTAAAAGCGTGTTTCGTTTTTTCCACTCCGCCTCGGTCGGGACCCCAAAGAGCTTTCGCGGATTTCTCCTCTTTCCTCGTCAGGGGCTTGTAGTTGTTCGGCGAGGCTTAAAAAATTTGCTTATGCAACGGAAAAACCGCGCAGCAAAAAACAGCCCTGTTAGTGAAGGGCCGTTTCATTATTCTTTCGGTATGGGATTGCTTGAGTCTGGAACAACCAGCACTTTTGTCGGCCACTCGCCAACGTCCACTTGCTGTATTTGCTTTCGCTCCTGCGTATCAATCACGCTTACCGTTCCCGGCACAAAATTCGCAACAAGAAGATGGGAGCCAGCCAGGGCAATGGAAGACGGGGTTTCCGAGCGAATCTTGGTTATCAGCTTCATTGTTTTCAAGTCGTAGACGGAAATCATCTCCCCGCTCATATCCAAATCCGTATAATGATTGATAAAAGCAAGATCGTCCTTCTGCACAATCTGCTGCGGGAACGACTCTTCCAGATCGATTTCCTGTAAAACGGAATCATTCTTTTTGTCCAACACTTTTATTTTACTTGTATAGGCTTCTGGCTGCTTTACCCATCTCGGCTTTGGCCCTTTGGCGAATCCCGCATAGACCGCGATATTTTTTTCCGGATACGAAATGACATTGGTAGGAGGAAGCTCTTGCGGTGTGTCTTTCGTTTCCAGTATTTCGTATTTTCCGGCTGTCCCTTTCCCCACGCGAACTTTTTTGGCATACGGGCCAAATTTGTTCGGTCCTCCCGCATTGACATGCATCGTGACTCCATTCGCTTCGGGGATGAAGGAACTGACAGCGCCGGGAACCGTAAACGTGTCAATCAGCGAAAAAGATTCCAAATCGACAAGCATAAACGGAAAGCCAGATTGTTGGACCGAAGAGGAAGCGATATAGGCTACCCGATCATGAATAAATATTTTCTGGGGAATGTAGGGCAAGGTTAGCGTTTGATACGAGAGATCATGGACGTTTATGGCATACAAGTTTTTCAACGCCGGCTCAATTCCACAGTCAATCGCGTACAAGGTCTGCCCATCCACCTGCCCATCAATCAGAAATTCGCCGATTTTCTTTTCCCCTACGACCTTGTAGTCTTTATTCAAGATGACGACATTGGCTTTCCCCCTATCTTTGATAACGGCCAAATGCGGTGTTTCCTTTTTTACAGGTACTTCATTCACCGTCTGACAAGCCGTTGACAAAAGGATGATTACCAGAAGAAACACCAAGTATTTTTTCATCCCCAAACCCTCCAATCATACGGAAAAACGGACCGAAACAAAGCTGCCTCGGTCCATTGACAGAAAAAATTACCAACTAAACCCATTTGTGGTTATTATGACATAGTCATTTACTTTATCGTAAATTAATATTTTGCAATTTTGTTAATAATTTGCACCAAAATCTTCGACCATAGTTCGACCATAGTTGGGACCGAAAAAACCTGCCATCCCTTTAGGAATGACAGGTCCTGAAAAAACATCTGAAATTACGATTCAGCTACATGCGCATAATGCTGCTCCACGATATCTGCGCAGCGCACGCAGATAGATGGATGCGCTTCGCGGGCGCCTACGTCCTGCTTCACGACGCGGCAGCGTTCGCATTTTTGGCCGTCAGCCGCGGAGACGACAACCGCGATGCCTTCGAGTTGGGCAGCTTCTGCCGGAGCGGCTTCGCCTTGGGCGTGCAGGTCGACATGAGCGACGATGAACAGGTCGGCCAGATCGTCCATGGCTGCCAATGCTTTTGCTGCTTCCTCTGTTTGCGGATAGAGCGCCAGCTTCGCGTCGACGGAGTTGCCGAACACTTTGTTGCGGCGCGCTTCTTCCATCGCTTTGAGCACCTCGTCGCGGACAGCGAGGAACGCGTCCCATTTGCTTTCCGCTTCGGCAGAGAAGCTCAGGTGCTGCTCGTCGCCTTCCGGCATGTCGGTCAACTGCACGCTTGGCTCGGTCACGCCCGGGATGAAGGACCATACCTCGTCGGCGGTATGCGGCAAAATCGGCGCTACCAGCTTCACCAGGCTGAGCAGGCAATCGTACATGACCGTTTGGGCAGCGCGGCGTTTTACGCTGTCAGGCGCTTCGACGTACAGACGGTCTTTGCAGATGTCCAGGTAGAAAGCAGACAGGTCGATCACGCAGAAGTTGTGCACCGCATGGAAAACGGTATGGAACTGGTATTCGTCATACGCCTTGCGGGAGCGCTTGACGACCTTCGCTGCTTTTGCCAAGACATAACGGTCCAGCTCGCCCAGTTGCTCATACGCTACGCGGTCTTTCGCCGGGTCAAATCCATCGAGGTTGCCCAGCAGGAAGCGGAACGTGTTGCGGATTTTGCGGTACACCTCGGCGATCTGGTTCAGGATCGCATCGGAAATGCGCACATCTGCCTGGTAGTCAACCGAAGCTACCCACAGGCGCAGGATGTCGGCGCCCAGCTTGTCGATGACTTGCTGCGGCACAACCACGTTGCCGAGCGACTTGGACATTTTGCGTCCTTCTCCGTCGAGAGCAAAGCCGTGGCTCAGTACCGCCTTGTACGGTGCCGTGCCATAGACGGCAACGCCTGTGGACAGCGAAGAGTTGAACCAGCCGCGATATTGGTCGGAGCCTTCCAGGTACATGTCAGCCGGCCATGCGATGCCGCGCTCGCGCAGAACCGCCTGGTGGGAAGAACCGGAGTCGAACCATACGTCCATGATGTCTGTTTCTTTGCGGAAATCTTTGCAGTCGCACTTGCTGCAAGCAAGCCCTTCCGGAATCAGCTCGTTTGCTTCGCGGGCAAACCAGACAGCGGAGCCTTCTTTGCGGAACAGCTCGGCAATGTGGTTGATCGTCGTGTCGTTGATGATCGGCTCATTGCACGATTTGCAATAAAAAATCGGAATCGGAACGCCCCAGACGCGCTGGCGGGAAATGCACCAGTCGCCGCGGTCGGCGATCATGTTCGCGAGACGGGTTTCTCCCCAATGCGGAATCCATTTCACGTTTTTGATCGCTTCGAGCATTTGCTCGCGAAAGCCGTCGATGGAAGCGAACCATTGCTCGGTCGCGCGGTAAATCACCGGCTTTTTCGTCCGCCAGTCGTGCGGGTAGGAGTGCGTGAAGAAGTTAAGCTTCAGGAGCGCTCCGTTTTCTTTCAGCTTCTCGGTGACCGCCTTGTTGGCATCTTCGTAGAAAAGACCTTCAAAACCAGGAGCTTCACTGGTCATTTTTCCTTCGTGGTCAACCGGGCAAAGCACGCCGAGATTGTATTTTTGTCCGACAGCGAAGTCGTCTTCCCCGTGTCCAGGAGCGGTATGCACGCAGCCTGTACCGGCATCCAGTGTCACGTGCTCGCCCAAAATCAGCGGCGATGGACGGTCGTAGATTGGATGCTTCGTCACTACGCCCTCCAGCTCCTGTCCTTTGAAGCTGGCGAGAACTTCTACGTTTTCCCAGCCGATTTCCTTGCTGGCTGCTTCGATCAGGCCGTTTGCCACGAGGAATTTGCGGCCATCGGTTTTGACGACGCTGTACTCCAGTTCAGGATGAAGCGAGATCGCCAGGTTTGCCGGGATCGTCCACGGTGTGGTCGTCCAGATGACAACGCCTGTTTCGGTATCCAGCTTGCCTTTGCCATCTACGACCTGGAAGCTTACGTAGATGGAAGGAGAACGCTTGTCTTTGTATTCGATTTCCGCATCAGCCAGTGCCGTCTCGGAAGACGGAGACCAGTAGACACAGCGAAGTCCTTTGTAAATGTAGCCTTTTTTCGCCATCTCGCCGAACACGCGAATTTGGTTGGCTTCGTACTCAGGCAAAAGCGTGACATACGGATTTTCCCAGTCGCCGCGAACACCCAGTCGCTTGAACTGATCGCGCTGCTTGTCGATGTAGGACCAGGCGTACTCTTCGCAGCGCTTGCGGAAGTCGTTGACCTCGATGTTGCGGCGATCCAGTCCTTGAGCGTTGACAATCGCCTGCTCAATCGGCAAGCCGTGCGTATCCCAGCCCGGGATGTACGGCGCGTAGAAACCTGCCATGGACTTGTAGCGAACGATGAAGTCCTTGAGAATTTTATTCAGCGCGTGCCCGATGTGGATGTCTCCGTTCGCATAAGGAGGGCCATCATGCAAAACGAACGAAGGGCGTCCTTCCGTGCGGGCCAGCACTTGTTGATAAATGTTTTGCTCTTCCCACTTCTCCTGGATTTGCGGCTCGCGTGTCGGCAAGTTGCCGCGCATCGGGAAATCGGTTTTCGGTAGCGATAAGGTTTTGCTGTAGTCCATAGCCTGCTTCACTCCTAAAAATAAATAAAAGCCTTCCTTCATCCCAAAAAAGGGACGAGAGAAGGCTCCCGTGGTACCACCCTGATTGAACAAACCCGTCGGCAAACATGCAGAGGGATTCGTTCCACTCGTTCATTCGTAACGGGAATGACGCGCTCACTTACTTGCCTGCCTCAACAACGTGCGGCCAAGCTTTCGGATTTTGAACTCCCGGGTGATTTTCAGCAGAGGCGACTGGTCGGGCTTTCACCTGTTCCCGACTCTCTTTGACAGTGCTGTTTCCGCGTACTCTTCCCGTTCATCGTCTTGTCGTGATATGGATTAATGTTTTCGAAAAAGTTGTTTTTCATTATAGTACCATCATCGGCACAACGTCAATGTTTTATTCAACAACTACCGCAGAATCCGCCTGCTCGATGTCGTCCCATGCTCCGTGCTCCAGCATTTCCAGTTGGGCCTCCAGCAGCGTGCGGAAGCGCATGCGGTAAACGGACGCGCGTTTTTTCAATTCTTCGATTTCAATCGCAATTTTGCGAGACTTCGCCAAGGCTTCGTTGACAATCCGGTCCGCGTTTTTCTCGGCTTCCTTCAAGATCAGTTGCGCTTCCTTGCGGGCATTGGACTTGACATCCTCCGCCGTCTCCTGAGCGACGAGAATCGACTTGCTCAAGTTTTCTTCCAGGCTCTTATAGTGGTCCACACGCTCATTGAGAATGGCGATCCGTTCTTCCATTTCCTTTTTCTCTTTAATCAGGAGTTCAAAGTCTTTGATGACCTGATCGAGAAATTCGTTCACTTCGTCAATGTTGTAGCCGCGAAAGCCTGTGCTGAATTCTTTATTGTGTATATCCAATGGCGTTAATGGCACATGAACCCCCCACTTTTCCCGATAATTCGTACTTATGTTTTCGACAGAATCGACATTGTTTCCTGCCTTATTTTACATTTTTTTGCGCCCTCGTTCATTTTATGTAACCAGTCCGACAATCATGCGCAGTCTTCCGCTGCGCGTCGGGCCGGCTATCTCCAAAATTTTAAACCGCCCGTATCCGGCGAGCGACACCATGTCGCCTTGCTGCAATTGGGTCGAAGGATCTTCCGTAACCTTCCAGTTGACCTTGACTTTGCCCGCGCGAATCGGCACCAGTGCCTTGGCCCGGGACATATTGTGCACTTCCCCGATTACCGCATCAATTCGCGGCGAAGGCACGGTGATCGTTTTTTCGGCAAAGCGGGTCGCAGGCGGGGTAAACGACTCCCACGCCACGCGTTCAAACTGCACCGAGGTCCGGTGAATCTGCGTCACCTGCGTGCAGACAAAATCCGCGACTTCCTCGGCCACAATCGCATAGCATGTCCCGACGTCCGTCAGCATGTCGCCGAACTTTTCCCGCTTCATCCCCGCATGCAGCAGCGCTCCCATCACATCGCGATGCTCCAGGGTGTGGAAGCGCTGGTCTGCCTTGATTGCCAACAGGGCAAGCCGGAAGTCCTCGGGCTCCACTTCGATGTACTCCGGATGAATGAGGACGCGCACCCGCTCGGCGCCTTCATAGCCGCCGCTCGCGGAAATTTTCACATCGCGCACTTGCGACGTAAGGCTTTTCATAATGTGCCATTGCCGTGGATCCACAAAATCAGTAAGGCGCATGGCCTGCTTACGCTCTACCAGCGTCAGCATTTCCAGCGCCCGTTCCACAAAGGGACGTTCTTCTTTTGCAAAATGATCGAATACGCTCATAGCACTCGTCCTACAGCAGTTTTTCCAGAATGCTGAACAAGCCATACTGGGCAAAGCGAAGGGCAATCAAAGCGACGATGGGCGAAATATCAATGAAACCGAGTGTGGGAATAAATCGGCGAAACGGAGCCAGATAAGGCTCTACCAGTCTCTCCAGCAGTTGGCCGATGCCAGTCGCCCGCATTTGCGGCACCCATGACATCAAAATGTAGGCAATAATCATGTACTGATACACTGTAAAAGCAAAATTTAAAATGGTAAACAAGTACGCCATTAGCTCACCCTTTTTATCGTGTTAGTCCGTTACTCTTCCATAACGCTGGAGATCGTTCCTTGAATATCTACATGGTCCGGGGTGCATACAAAAATCGTATCGCCCACCTTTTGAATGTCTCCATTCAGCGCGTAAACCGTCCCGCTCAAAAAGTCGATAATTCTTTTGGCCTGATCTTTTTCCACCCGATGCAGATTGACTACCACAGGTCTGCGATGACGAAGGTTGTCGGCAATGTCTTGCGCATCGCTATAATGACGGGGCTCACAGAGAATCAAACGGATTCCCTCCTTTTCCCGCGCTTGGAACGGCACTACGTTATTGGCCCGGCTGACAGGCTGCTGCTTTTTGTGGTGAGAATCGTATTCGTCGCGTTCCTCTTCTACCGTGGTTTCCTCGATGTATTCCTCGTTATCCAGCCCCAGAAACCCCATCAATTTGTTCATGACACCCATACGCTACCTCCTCTCCTGCTCGTTGTCGCGTCTGTTTCTTCCCTATTCCGGCTTGACCAAAACAGAGCCAAGACGAATATATGTAGCTCCCTCTTCAATTGCCACTTCAAAATCACTGGACATGCCCATGGACAATTCTTCTATGTGAGCATGCGGGAACGCGCATTCATTGATCCGCGCTTTCCACTCGCACAGTCCGCGAAATACAGGTCGCGCCTCCTCCTGATCTTCGACAACAGGCGCCATCGTCATTAATCCGACGATCTTTATATGTTTCATATTACTGGTTTCACGCAAAAAAGCCAATACATCGTTGGGACTAAGCCCAAATTTTGTCTCTTCCCCGGAAATATTGACCTGCAAAAAGCAGTTGACGACCTGGTCGATCGCCTTGGCTCGGCGATTCAGCTCCTGGGCGAGCGAGAGGCGGTCCAGCGAATGAATGTACGGGAAACGCCCGACGACTTCTTTTGCCTTGTTCGTTTGCAGATGCCCGATAAAATGCCAGATGCCTCTGTCTTTGTGCAACTCGTATTTCGGCAAGGCATCCTGCACCCGGTTTTCCCCGATATGCTCGATCCCGACATCCAGCAAATCACCGATGGCCTGCTCGTCGACGTATTTGGTCACAGCGATGATTTTCACTTCCTCGCGCCGACGGTTCGCCCTCTCGCAAGCCGCCTGAATGCGCGTCTCAATCGCCGCCAATCTTTCTTTCAACACTTCCTGCTCCTTGATTTTCACGATGCCCTATCTCCCTTCTGTTTCCTTCCAGCCGATATACGAAGCCATTCGTCCTGTCATTTTGCCCGGTCCGGCTTCTTTTCGATGCGAGAAAAACAAGTCTGTCCGGCAGCTTGTACACCAGTCCGTCACCAACATATTTGCCCGGGAAATCCCCGCTTCCCGCAAAATTTCCGTATTTAACTGCCGCAAATCGAGCATGTACTTCCCTTCTGTGGAGGCAGAGACTGCCGTCTTCCAGTTTTCCGCACTCGTCCGCACCTGCGTCATGATCCGTTCATCCACCTCGTAGCAGCAACCTCCGATGGATGGCCCAATCGCGACGCGGATGTCCCCCGGCTTCGCCTTATAGTGCGTTTGCAGCGCCTTCACCATTTCCTCGGCAATACGCCCGACCGTCCCTTTCCAGCCCGCGTGGGCAAGCCCGATCGCTCCTGATGCCGGGTCGAGAAAATAAAGCGGAACGCAATCAGCGTAAAACGACGTCAGCAAGACTCCCTTTTGCTGCGTGAACAGCCCGTCTGTTGCGGCAATGACGTCTCCGAGGCTCTCTTTTCCCGCACCTCCCGCCGTCACCTGACAGACGCGGTTGCCGTGCACCTGGTCGGCGCATGTCCACGCCTCAAACGGCATCCCGACCTGCTCGGCCAGCTTTTTTCGGTTCGCGATCACATGCGCCGGGTCGTCTCCCACGTGCAGTCCCATATTAAACGAGCCGTACGATTCCTCGCTTTCCCCGCCAAGGCGAACCGTAAAGCCCGCCACGAGCCCCGGGAAATGCGCTTGCCAGTCCGCCAGCGCCAAAATGGATTTTTCCCCTTCCAAGACAAACGGTTCTCTCATCCTGTCACCTTCCTCATATGGCTTATCATACCATAGCCGAAAAGAAAAGAAAGGCTAACTGCCGCCTTTCTCCCTTTACTCCCTGTATTCATCCCCGCCAGAGGTTCTGGCTTCTACCTTGAGTGCCTCCTCCATCCGGACCAGCACCACATCTTTCCCGATCTTCACAATATTGCGCCACGGAATGACGTAATCATTCCCGGAGGAAAAGAACCCGAGGAATTTGCCTGGCCCCGGCACGACAATCGCTTCCACGCGTCCGTGGCGCAGATCAATCTCCAAATCGGATATCGTCCCCAGCCGCTTCCCATCCAGGATGTTCACCACTTCTTTTGTCTGGAAGTCAGAGATTTTTACCATTCTCCTCACCCACTTTTCTCCGTTACTTTCAGTATATGAACCAGCGGGAGAATATGTCCTCCTCGGCCCGAAAAAACAAGAGCGGCTCTTTGCGGCGGAGCGCCTGCGGGAATAAAAAAACCCAACGGTACAAGACCGTCGGGACCTATGTCGTTTCTCATTACGATTGGACGTGCTTTTGCATATGGGCGATGGCTGCCTTCTCCAGCCGGGAAACTTGTGCCTGCGAAATTCCGATTTCCTCTGCTACTTCCATCTGGGTTTTTCCCTCGTAAAAGCGCATGGATAAAATCATTTTTTCCCGATCACCCAGACGTTGCATCCCTTCGCGGAGGGCGATTTCTTCGACCCATGTGACATCCTTGTTCTTTTCATCGCTGATTTGATCCATGACGTAGATGGGATCTCCCCCATCCTGATAGATCGGCTCAAAAAGCGAGACGGGGTCCTGAATCGCATCGAGCGCGAACACGACGTCCTCCTTGGCGACGTTCAATTCCTGAGAAATCTCGGTAATGGTGGGCTCTCGCGAATGCTTGTTGGTCAGGTTGTCTCGCACCTGAAGGGCTTTGTAGGCGATGTCCCGCAGCGAACGGGAAACGCGAATCGGGTTGTTGTCGCGCAGATAGCGCCTGATCTCCCCGATAATCATCGGGACGGCGTACGTAGAGAACTTCACGTTTTGCCCCAGATCAAAGTTGTCGATCGCTTTCATCAATCCGATGCAGCCTACTTGAAACAGATCGTCGACGAACTCTCCGCGATTGTTGAACCGCTGAATCACACTCAACACCAGACGCAGGTTGCCGTTGACCAGTTTCTCACGGGCAGCCAGCTCACCGCTTTGCAGGCGCTCAAACAAATCACGCATTTCTTTGTTTGTCAGCACCGGAAGCTTGGAAGTATCTACCCCGCATATCTCTACCTTATTGCGCGTCACGTCTTTCCCTCCTCGAAGCAAGAAAAAAGTCCCTAACCCGGTTGTCTTGAAAGGCCGCGTACTGACGCGTAGCCGCCAAGAAGGTGGCAAAAACCACCATCTGTTACGGTTTAGGAACAGTATCCCCTGAGGCTGGGAAAATATGCGCTAGACCATTTTGTTGAATTCTTTTCGCAACCGTTTTATAATTCGCTTTTCCAAACGGGAAATATACGACTGGGAGATTCCGAGCAGATCGGCCACGTCTTTTTGTGTCTTCTCCTCTTCGCCTGCCAGGCCGAAGCGCAGCTCCATGATGATGCGTTCCCGCTCGGACAGCTTATCCAGTGCTTTTTTCAACAGCTTGCGATCCACCTGGTCCTCGATATTTTTATAGATCGTGTCGTTTTCCGTGCCGAGCACATCCGACAACAGCAGCTCGTTGCCATCCCAGTCGATGTTGAGCGGCTCGTCAAAAGACACCTCGGAGCGAATTTTGTTGTTGCGGCGCAAATACATCAAAATCTCGTTCTCGATACAGCGGGAGGCGTATGTCGCCAGCTTGATGTTTTTCTCCGGGTCAAACGTGTTGACCGCTTTAATCAAGCCGATCGTCCCGATGCTGACCAAATCCTCAATGTTGATCCCCGTATTTTCGAACTTGCGGGCAATGTAGACGACCAGCCGCAGATTGCGCTCGATCAGCATACCGCGCACCGCAGGATCGCCCGATGGCAGGCGTCCCAGGAGCACTTCCTCTTCTTCTCGCGTCAACGGTGGAGGCAATGCTTCACTCCCGCCAATATAATAGACTTCTTCAGCGCGTACACCAATCCACAGCAGGAAACGGTACCAGGTCAACTGGAGTTGTAGGCGAAGTTTTACATACATGATTAGCCCTCCTGTTTGAGAATAAAGGTAGGTTCTTGCGTATATGCTTCCATCATGGCAGGATGCACGATCGCTTGGTACTTCCCGTCGGCTGAGAGCGGAATCGGGTTCAGCCCGATCAGCACTTTTTCGGTTTCATAACGAAGCCCTTCCTGTACAACCAACACATGATCTGGCTTGATCGCAAGCAAAAAATCCATTCCCCGCGACACGCTCCGATACGGGATCAGGCGCACGCGAGACTGCCATTCGATCGGCAGGTCATCCCAGGATCCGTCCAGCTTCTCCCACACTCCACCGTTTTCATCGGTTTGTCGGAGAAGCGACGGCGGAAGCAGATGAGCCAGCATGCGACTTTCGATAATCATGACCGGCAGACGCGTAATCGGCTCGTGGAGCTGATTGCCTGTGTCCACCAAACCGCGGCAAATGACTTTCTCCTTGGCTATGGTCACGACGACATCGACGAGAAACGTTTCGATCCTGCGCGGCTCCTGGATCGCCTTGTAGCTCTTTTTCCCGAGGAAAAAGACGAGCGTGAAGCCGACGGCAACAATCGCGAGCGTAGGCTTGAAGCCGACGCCAAACCCGTCATTGTGCGTCACAACCAATCCGTTGACGATTTCGTTTTGCGGGGCCAAAAAATATTGCAGACCGAATACCCCGCCTCCAAAGACAAAAGCGACAAAGTAAAAGATGATTAAGTTTTGCGCAAACGACAACAACCTCCTGTTACCAAATGCAATCCAGAGCATGAGAATGGAAAAGAGCAGTTTGACTGACCATTGATACATGGATGAAAACGCCGGGAAAAAGAAAAAGACCAGATACGAGCACCCGAACAAGGCGGCCGCGATCATTCTCCACCACACCACGCGCTCTTTGCGAAAATACGCCGTAAACCAGAGCAACAAGGTATCAATGGCGAGGTTGAGGAGTAGAATGATATCAAGATACACAACCACTTGCTCTCACCTCCGATCTGGTTTCGCCTTGGCGAAAATCCGAGAGCTGCAAGAGTTGCCAAGTGTGTTTTCGGCCAGTGCTGCGCTGCCTACGTACACTGGCTTCTATCAGTAAAAGCAGTATATATCAATGTGTATGTAAAGTCTGTCAATTCTTGACGGTGTTTTTTTGGATTTTTTGTCTAACACTTTCTGGTCTACGCACGCAAAAAAAGCCTCGTTCCCGCAAGTAAGGGAACAAGGCTTTTCGTTTTGGCGACACTATTTTTTGTTACGACGACGATTGCGCAAAAATGCCGGAATATCGAGGTTGTCGAGGTTGCTCATGGAGAAGAGGGACTTGTCATCCTCTTCTTCCTTCGCACGACCCGTATTCACGTTGGAAATCGGCGTCGGGCGGTTGCCGGCCGAGCTGATCGGCTGTTGCTGGCGACGAGGCGCTTCTGCCGCGCGCTGCGTTTGCTCGAAGCCGGTCGCAATCACCGTAACCACCAGTTCGTTTTTCAAGTCTTCGTTAATGACCGCACCGAAAATCATGTTGACATCCGGGTCTGCTGCGGAAGAAACGATGTCGGCTGCTTCATTTACTTCGTACAGGCTCAGATTCGTACCGCCTGTGATGTTCATCAGGACACCGCGTGCGCCGTCGATGGACGTCTCCAGAAGCGGGCTGGAAATAGCGCGGCGAGCCGCTTCTGCCGCACGGTTTTCCCCGCTGCCTACGCCGATCCCCATCAGGGCGGAGCCGCGCTCGGTCATGATCGTTTTCACGTCAGCGAAGTCGAGGTTGATAAGCCCCGGTACCGCGATCAGGTCGGAAATCCCTTGCACCCCTTGGCGCAGGATGTTGTCCGCTTCACGGAATGCTTCCAGCATCGGCGTATTTTTATCGACGATTTCCAGCAAACGGTCGTTTGGAATGACGATCAGCGTGTCTACTTTTTCCTTGAGCGCAGCAATTCCGGCTTCACCGTGCTGGGAACGCTTGCGGCCCTCGAAGGAAAACGGACGGGTTACAACGCCAACGGTGAGAGCGCCCAGTTCCTTGGCGATCTCTGCAACTACAGGAGCCGCCCCCGTACCCGTTCCTCCGCCCATTCCCGCTGTAACGAACACCATGTCCGCACCGCGCAGGGCATTTTCAATCATATCGCGGCTTTCTTCCGCTGCTTTTTTTCCGATTTCAGGATTCGCGCCTGCTCCGAGACCGCGCGTCAGTTTTTCGCCAATTTGCAGTTTGATGTCTGCACTGGACAATTGGAGCGCCTGGGCATCGGTGTTCAAGGTGATGAACTCTACCCCTTTCAAACCGCCTGCAATCATGCGGTTGACTGCGTTGCTTCCGCCGCCGCCGCATCCAATTACTTTAATTCGTGCAAAGGATTCCATGTCCATATCAAATTCCAGCATATTGCTAGTCCTCCCCAATTCAACATAAAAACTTCGTGGCCCAAGAAGCCGATTGACAAAACGAATGGGACATCCCGTTATTCTCTTCCATGTTTTTCGAAGAACGAAACGTTCCAATTTTCGCCATTGTGTTAACTACGGCAAGCGACTAAATAAACTCGCTAAACCAGTTTTTCACTTTTTCCATTAAACCGCCGCCTTCTTTCGGCTGCTTCACAACGGTTTGCTTCTGAGTGCCCTTGAATGAGGGGGTGACGCGTACGCTGCGGCGCTCCATCAACTGCAAGGCATATTGAATCAAACCTACCCCTGTGGTGTAGGCAGGATCCCGCACTCCGATGTAATCAGGAATTGCGATGCGAACAGGTGCGTCCAATTCTTCTTTTGCCAATTCCAGCATGCCAGGCATCGCTACGGTACCGCCTGTGAGAACGTAGCCACCTGCAATCTCGTCGCGGAAGCCCAGCTTGTAGACGGCCTCCTCGACCAGTTGGAATATTTCTGCAGCGCGCGGCTCAATGATATTGGCCAAATCCACTTGAGTAAACTGCTTTTCGACTTCACTGCCAATCCGGTTCACCTTGAACTTCACATCTTCAGAAGCTTCGTCGATCAATGCACACCCGTTTTTTATCTTCACGCGGTCTGCTACATCCGTATGTGTGCGCAATCCCAATGCAATGTCGCTCGTAATGTGGTCGCCACCGATGCCGATCACGGTGGTCGCTGCCAACTTCCCTTGCTCGAATACACCGATCGTGGTAGAACCCGCACCGATGTCGACAAGAACGACACCCATGTTTTTGTCATCTTTGGAAAGGGCGACAGTGCTAGCCGCAAGCGGTTGCAAGAAAATTCCAGCCACGCGCAAATTGGTCCGTTGAGCACAGCGAACAATGTTATGTACAACCGTTTTCAATCCGGTCACAATGGTACCTTCCATTTCCAGTCGGACGCCAATCATGCCCCGCGGGTCTTTTATACTACCTTGCCCGTCTACGATGTACTCCTTTGGAACTACCTCAATGATTTCACGGTCCGGTGGAATCGCTACGACCTTCGCTGCCTGAATGACGCGTTGGATATCTTCTTCTCGTATCTCACGGTCTTCGCTGGATACAGCGACAACCCCTTGGGTTTCATGCAACTCGATATGGTTTCCAGTGATCCCCACATACACTTCTTCGATTGAAACGCCAACCATGCGCTCGGCATGGTCAACCGCTTCCCGGATGGCATGCACGGTTTGGTCGATGTCAACAATCACACCTTTCTTGATGCCTTCAGAATGTGATTGTCCGACGCCGATGATGTTGATGGAACCGTTGTTGATTTCGCCGATCATGACGCGTACTTTGGATGTTCCAATGTCTAGGCTGACGATGAGTTCATTACTTACCAAACCTGTGACACCTCCCCTGCTACGTCTTTTGTCTTGCTAATAAAATGAGAACACCTGCATAAATTATTCCACACAGGACAACCATTCCCTTTTTTTCATATAGAATTTTTCACTAGCGTTGCATAAAAAATGCGTTCGTAATTTGTCAAAGTATTCTGAATGACATTTTCAGCTACACAACCAAAAACGGCAGCAACCAAGCAAAAGGTAGCCACTGTCCATTTGGTAGTTTTATACATTTATTACAATCGTGATAACAGCAACCAATACCTAATTCCTTTTCTGTCGCCCTCTGGATGTTCGTTTGGACTGGTAATTCATTCTACCTATCCATTGTTCGAACGTTTGCCAAAGAAACACTTTTAGCCATCTCCTGATCTGCAACAAGCTGTGCTGACTGTTTTGTTCCAGTTTGACAAGGAGCAACAGGCAGTAGGCAATGAGTGCGAGTAATACTTGGTTTCGTACCGCATTTTCACTCGTTCCATAGAAGTTCTTGATCTTTACATGCTGCTTTATCCACTTGAAAAACAGCTCAATTTGCCAACGCCAACGATAGATGTCGCTGAGTTCTTCTGCTTCCAGGTCGAACCGATTCGTAATGATTCGAATGAGATTTCCCTTCGAATCAAGCGTTTCAATGAGTCGCAGCACGTTATCTACCCGCTTTTGAGGCGTTCCAAGAAGGATCATGGAATCCGATAAAACGGAGCTTTCCAAGGGGATTTTGAATTCATAAAGATGACGGATTTCGGCGTTATCTTTTAGACGAGAAGCGAAAAAGATGCCTTTGTCCGTGTATTCATCAAATTTTTCATAATCCACATACCCTCGATCAAAGACGTACATCATACCGATCTCATCAATCAACGATTCCATTTGAGTGCGGTCATTGGACTTGGCACCCGTGATGGTTATTTTTTCAGGATACACATCCCCCTGGTCGGCAAAGACGAGACGAAGATGAAGTTTGATGCCAGCCTTGGTTTTACGGAAAGTTGCCCATTTGTACTTCTGCAAACACAGCCCAATCGTTGTAGAATCAATGATTTTCATGTCTTTTCGAAGGGAATACGTGTTGCCCGAGTGTCTCTGAATTTGCCCTACAAGGTCAACAAATATTTCTTCAAGCAAAGCTGGATCTACTCGATTGTTTTTGCGACTAAGCTGAGCGGGACTAATCGACGACAGTCCTAACTCTCGCTGGAATTTCTTTGATAAAACATCATCTGCAATGGCTCGGAGTCCTTCTCGTTGCTGAAGTTGAGCATGCAAAAACAGGAGTAGATATGCTTTGGTCGTTAACTTTTTCACGTACTTGTCCTGATCCGTTTCGTCTATCCGTTGTTGAAATTTCACAATATTAATGGGTGAAATGTATTTACCAAATGAAGAAAATAGGGTATTCTTGTCCATGGTCTATCCTTTGCGTTGGATTTGGACAGGAACTACCTGACCTTTCCAGTGTAAAGGATTTTTTTATGCCTGAGAACACTTGAACGCTGAAAGTTATGATGATTTTGAATGGTATGAAAAGATTAATGCAACGCTAGTGAGAATTTTTGTAAAAAAATGACCTTCTTCCCATTTGTTACGGCTATTCCTGCTGATTGATCCAACGGGATAGAACAATTCTCCTAATTACGGCCAGGTTATTGAAAAGACGCACCCCGAAAGCCACAATCGCCGCCAGGTAAAGATCAATCCCCAGGAAGCCGCCGATGAAGGCAAGGCCGGCTGCAAACAGCGTATTGAAAAAGAATCCGGACATGAAGATCCGAACGTTGAAGGTGCGCTCCAGAAACGAGCGGATTCCCCCAAAGATCGTGTCCAATCCAGCCAAGAGGGCGATGGAGAGATAGCTGCTATACTCCTGGGGCACGCGCCAATCCAGAAGGAAGCCGACAGCGAGACCGACAATCAGTCCGATAAGCGGGAGCCACATGGTTACGAATCTCCTTTTTCTTTTACAGGTTTCATAAATTGAATGACGCGTGTTTCTTTGTTTGCAGAAATCATCAGCTTGTCCCGTTTTTCGGCCAGCACCTTTTTATTCGCGAGCCGGAAGTTCTCTTCGACCCCTTCCAGCTTCAAGGCGGACAGCAGTACTTCGGGCTCCCCCAATGCTTTTATTTCATACGGAGGTTTAATCGTCCTCGTATCGATCTGAATGACATCCCCGACATTGCGAATCGCAGAGGTGGCAACCAACCTGTGCTCATTGATGGATACCGCCTGCGCTCCGTTCGCAAACAGGATATTGACCAGCCAACGCAAATCTTCATCGTCAATCGTGTATTCCCCTACAACAGGCACCTGCATGTGATCGTCCAGAATCGGCTCCTCGGGCATGGGGGCATCGACGACTTGCAGCACAATGCCTTCTCCTTCCACTTCCACCATTCCGGCCAACCGGCGGTTTCGTTCCAGCTCTTCTTTCATGACAGAAATGCTCTCGTCTTCACTTAGCGAGGTTTCGTATTGGTAGTACAACTGATTGTACTTGGAAATATCTGCAAGCAGGTTCTTGTGTTTCTCCAGTTCTTTTTGCAGCGTGGTCCGAAGTTCCGCGATGCTGCGCGACTCCTTATGTACGGGATGTAAGCTGCTGCGCAACTGTACAGCCAACATCACACCTATGATAGCACTAATAATGGCAAGAATAAACGTGATTTTACGGCTTTTTTGTAACATGGGGCAAACGCATCCTTTTCCCTTTTAGGAGTGTTTCGTTTTGGCGTCGCCGACGAAAGCCGGCAGTTGCAACTTGTCCTTTTTCGCCAGGTCGATTTGAACAAAATCTTGCAGGGAGTGCAGTACTCCCCCCGGCAAATTGAGAGCACTCTCCATCGTCTCCGGATTGCCGATTGCCGAAATCACAAAGGGAGCCGCTGACTTGATCCCGTTGACGATAATCGTCGGCCCGACACAGCGGATGGAAGAGTTGCTCACCAGCCGCTGGCCGTTGATGCTGATCGCCTCCGCTCCCGCTGCACGCAGCTCGTTGACGACCAGGCGGACGTCCTGCTCATGCACGATGAAGTTGGCGATGTCCGAGCTGCTGGCGGCCGTTTGGCTGTCTTGCATCGTGATGACGATTCCCGGCCCTTCTACGGCTACTACGCCAGAGAGCATCCGCGCGGCTTCCAGTTGGCTGAGCGTTTCGGCTGCTTCCGATTTTCGCTGCGCCATCGCTTCCTCGACTTTGCCCACCTGCCGCTGCAGATCGATCAGTTGTTTTTCCAGATGCCTGTTTTGTTCTTTTTCGGACAAAATCCGATCGTTCAATTGCGTTTCCTGCTGGAACAACTGATCGTTCAGCCGCTCTTTGCGCGTGAGCTTGGTAGTCTCAAACGAGGTCGCTACCAAAAAACCGGTACAGAAGGTCACAACAGTTAAATACAAATGAAACTTGCGGCGACGACTCATTGTCTGCTTCCCCTTTTTCCTTTACTGCGGCTTTTCTGTTTGCTGCTGGTTGTCCGTAAGCGGCACGCCATCGCTTCCCGCCGCGCCGTATGGAACAAACCACGGCTGCTCAAACATGGAGAGCACCCCTTTGGTACCTGCGGGCAGCTCAGCCACGATTGCCGGATACCAGTTCAACATTTTGTCGAGCTTGTAGACCACACTGCGCACTTCGTTTCCGTCGCGCATGTACAAGGTCACCCGCTGCTTATCGTACACCGTTGGCGTCAGAGTTATGTCCGAAATCTCTGCGAGCACGTTCGGCGTCAGTCTGGATAACGCTTTGGCGAGGTTCGGGAGGAGCTCAGGCGCTGTCCAGGAGCTGATTAACGGCCTGTCCACCACGCGATCGGCAAAATTCACCTGCTTCAATACTTTCCCGTTTTCGAGCAGCGGATAGCGGCTGCCGTCCTGGCCGTTCCAGAAAGCGACCCGCTTCAGCTCTGTCACGTGCAGGCGGATGACTCCCGGGAACGAGCGGCTGACCGTTACGCTTTTGATGCCTTCCAGCGGCTGCAGGTTGCTCTGCACGCTGCTCTCCCATACGTTGAGAAATTGCATGTCGCGCGCGAGGCCAGACTGCTGGACAATTTGCTCCGCTGGGTAAATGTCATTGCCGATCACTTGAATTTCCTGCACTTTGCTGTATGGTGATCGAATAAAAACGATGATAAGTACGGTAAGAAAAAACAGCACCAAGAGAAAAACTAGCTTGCGGTTTCCTTTTCTTCTGGGGCGTTGCTGCTTGACTTGCGGAATGCGTTCTTCAAATACCGCCATGGCCGAATCCTTCCTCATGCATTCTAGGCTCATCGCCCGCAAGATTACTCAAAACAAAAGAAAATAAAAGGTTTTTTTCCAAATAATTGCCACTTTACAAAACAGGGAAAGCGGCATAGCACTATGCCGCTTGTCTTCCCTCGATCATATCGACACCCTCGTAATATCGGCTCCCAGCCTGCGCAATTGCTCTTCCAGCCGATCGTACCCGCGATCGATATGATGGATCTGGTTCACCGTGGTAATGCCTTCTGCAGCAAGCCCTGCCAAGACCAAAGCAGCTCCTGCTCGCAGATCCGTCGCTTCCACACTCGTGGCGGTCAGCTTCCCTACGCCGCGAATGATGGCAGAGCCGAGATCTACGTATATAGAGGCGCCCATTCGCGCCAATTCATTCACATGTTTGAATCTTCCTTCGAAAATCGTTTCCTTGATGACGCTGGTTCCCCTCGCCTGTGACAGAAACACCATCAACTGCGCCTGCAGGTCTGTCGGAAACCCTGGGTACGGCGAGGTGATGATCCGGTCGTAGGCACGCGGACGGGAGTTGCTTTTGATTTCCATTATATCATGGCGGGTTTTGATTTCAACACCGCAGCTACGGGCAACCTCAATCAATGCTGTGAGCTGCTCAGGCAGCGTGTTCGTCAGTTCGACATGGCCCTGGGCAATTCCGACCGCCAGCACGTACGTACCCGTGACAATTCTGTCGGGAATGATCCGGTAGCTGACGGAACGAAGCCGCGGCACGCCGCTGATCTCGATCGTATCGGTGCCTGCGCCCCTGATCCGCGCGCCCATGGCGTTCAGAAAGTTTTGCAGGTCGATAATCTCCGGCTCTCGGGCCGCATTGCAGATGCGTGTCGTCCCTTTTGCCAAGACCGCCGCCATCATGATATTTTCCGTCGCACCCACGCTGGGGAAGGAAAGAAAGATATTGGTCCCGCGCAATTGCTTTGCCCGAAATGTAATGTAGCCTTCGGATTCTTCTATTTTAGCCCCGAGTGCCGTAAGACCGGACAAATGCAGGTCAATTCGGCGTTCACCAATGTCGCAGCCGCCGGGATGCGATATGGTGACTTCACCCAACCTGGCCAGAAGCGGCCCGGCGAGAAAAATAGAAGATCGCATCTGGCTCATTAAATCATCTGGTACATGCGGGACGGAGACAGACGTTGTATCCAGATCGACGCAACCGTCCACATGCTTCGTGTTGGCCCCCAGCGCCGTCAATATTTCCAACATGACCTTGATATCTTTCAAGTGGGGGACATCGTAGATATAGAATTGCCCTTCCGCAAGCACAGCAGCGGCAAGGATAGGAAGAGCAGCGTTCTTAGCTCCTTGGATCCGAAGCGAACCGGACAGAGGTCTTCCGCCTTCGATCGCAAAAGTCTCCAAACTTTCACCTCCGTGTTACCCCTCGCCCACCACCAGAACTTCCGGATGCAGATCAATTCCGTATGTCGCAAGAATTGTGCTCCGTACATGCTCGATTAAGGTGAGGACGTCGGTAGCCGTGGCTCCTCCGCAATTCACGATGAAATTGGAGTGTTTTTCCGAAACCTGAGCTCCGCCGATTCGATAGCCTTTCAGCCCTGCTGCCTCGATCAGACGTCCTGCGTGGTCGTTCGGCGGATTGCGGAACACACTGCCGGCGCACGGCATCTGCAACGGCTGTGTCTGGCGTCGCCGCTCCTTGTTGGCAGAAAGCGTAGCGGAAATTTGCTTGCGATCACCAGGGCGCAGCTTGAAACGGGCCTCCAGCACGATCCCTTTTTCTCTCTGCAAGAGTGAAGTCCGATAGCTAAAGCTCAGTTCCTCGTTACTCAACACCTTACATTCGCCGTTTGCAAAAAGGATTTCGGCTTCAATAAGAATACGTGAAAGATCAGATCCGTGTGCCCCTGCATTCATATAGACGGCTCCGCCTACCGTACCAGGAATCCCTCCTGCGAATTCCATCCCTGTCAATCCCATCTTGCCTGTCTCCACCGCCAGGCGGATCATGGAATATCCGGCACCCACACACACCTCTTCATCCCTGAACTCGCAGTGGCTCAAGCCCTCAGCCACTTTGAGCACGGCTCCGCGAATCCCTCCGTCCCTCACCAGAAGGTTGGAGCCGCGCCCGATAACACTCCAAGGAATTTCATGACGATGGATGATTTGCAAGGCTTTTAGCAAGGATTCTTTGTCCTTGGGCTGGATCAACAAATCAGCAGGACCCCCGATCCGCCAAGTCGTATGATTGGCGAGAGGTTCATTGGTCCACACTTTTTCGATTCCTGCTTGCTTCAGCTCATCTGCGATTTTTTTCATTTGTGAACCTCCTGATACGTTTGCTAGGTCGGACCTTTAAGTCTTCTCACGTGTTTGCTCCATACTATGCCATCGCCCAGAGCGGCGTGACAATCGCCCATCCGATCATTTTTTTCCGGAGACTTCCTGCAGCGTGCGAACGATCTCGGTCGCTGCCTGCGGCATTCCGAGCGACAGGGCGCTTTCCTTCATCTGCGCCCACCGCTCACGGCTTTGCAAAAGGCTCTCTACCTCGCCCAGCAGGCGCTCGCCGGTCAGTTCCTTTTCGACAATGACCCGCGCTGCCCCTGCCCGTTCCAGGCCGCGCGCATTTTTCTCCTGATGGTTGTTGGTCACGTACGGAGAAGGGATGAGGATCGACGGCACGCCGAGCGCCGTCACTTCGGCCAGCGTGGACGCGCCGGCACGTCCAACCAAAATATGCGTCGCCGCCAAAACGTCCGGCATGTTATGGACGAAAGGAAGCACGGAAAGGTTTTCGGGAAGCTTCCCTTTTGCGGCAAGTTGTTTGGAGATGTTCTCGAAATGAACGTCACCCGTTACATATACAAAATGAGTATCGGCATATTGGCCCAGTTGTGTGACGACAGCTAGCACCGCTTCATTGATCGCTCGTGCGCCGCGACTGCCGCCAAAGATCAGGACGATTCGCTTGCCAAAGTCTACCCCGAGAAAGCTTCTTCCCGCCTGCGCGTTGCCGTGCATCACTTCTGTCGCGCGCGGGTTGCCGGTAAAGACTGTTTTGCCCTTGGGAAAATAGGCGAGCGACTCCGCAAACGACACCGCCACCCGCGTAGCCGACTGCGACAAAAACTTGTTGGTCAAGCCCGGGACGACGTTTTGCTCGTGAATCAGCGTCGGAATGCCCAGACGGGACGCCGCGTACACGACCGGGCCGCACACGTATCCGCCAGTGCCGACGACGACATCCGGCCGGAAGTCGCGCAGCATTTTTTTCGCCTCGGACACCGCGCGAACGAATTTCCACAAAGTCTTGATGTTGTCCAGCGACAGCTTTCGCTTCAAGCCGCTGATCTCGACAGACTGGAACGGAATTTCCGTGCGCGGTACAAGCTGCGCCTCCAGCCCTTTTTTACTGCCGATATACAAAAAGGCAGCCTGCGGTGTTTGGCGAGAAACTTCTCTCGCCACCGCAAGCGCCGGATAAATATGTCCACCTGTGCCACCGCCTGTTAGGACGACGCGCATACAATCACACCCTTATTTTTATGCAGGGAAAAAAACTGGCTTCCTGCTGAAAATTCATGATCGGGAAAAGCGGGAAATGTTCAAGAGAACGCCGACCCCTGTAAGCATCAAGGTCAGGGATGATCCTCCGTAGCTTAGAAACGGCAGCGTAATCCCGGTAACCGGGAACATGCCCGTGACGACGCCGATGTTGATGACGACCTGAATAGCGATCATGCCGATGATCCCGAGCGCAAGGAGGCTTCCGAACAGGTCTGGCGCCGTAATCGCGGTGCGCATCCCTCTCCACAACAGCAGCAGGAACAAAAGCAGGATGAGCGTGCCGCCGATGAACCCCAACTCCTCCGCTACGATGGAAAAAATGAAGTCGTTGTACGGCTCCGGCAAGTACAGATGCTTCTGCCTGCTTTGTCCCAAACCGAGGCCGAGCAAGCCGCCTGGGCCAATCGCATACAGCGACTGGATGATTTGGTACCCGGTATTGAGCGGATCAGACCATGGATCGAGAAAAGACGTAATCCGCTTGATGCGGTAAGGGGCCGACAACACCAGCCCGATAAAGCCGACGACGCCAATCATCCCCAGACCGACGAAGTGGCTGATTCGCGCTCCCGAGGCAAAAATCATCACAACCGCCGTTCCCATCAGGACGGTGCCGGTTCCCAGGTCCGGCTGGAGCATGATGAGCCCGAAGCAGACCATCGGGATCGCCAGGGCAGGCATCAGCCCTTTTCGGAACAGGACGATCTGTTTTTGGTTGTCCGACAGCCAGCGCGCCAAAAACGCGACGACGCCGAGCTTGGCAAATTCGCCAGGCTGAATCCCGAAAGCCCCGAAGCCAAGCCAGCTTTTGGAGCCGTTCACTTCGATCCCGATCACGAGAACCAGTATCAACAAGCCGATACTCATGTAAAAGCCCGGCTTGGCCCATTGTTTCCACACCCAGTAGTCAATGTTCATCGTAATGTACATGGAGGTAATGCCGAGCAAAGCAAAAATGAGCTGCCGCTTGGCAAAGAAGTACGGGTCGGAAAAAGGCGGCTTCTGGGCGACGATCGCACTGGCGCTGTACACCATCACGATGCCAATTCCCAATAAAAAAAGTGTTGCAAAAATAATTACGAAGTCGGGGGCAGAGCGTACCTTGCTCATAGTGCCAGGTCATCCTTTCTCATGCCGTCCCGTATTGCGCTGTATTCATGAGGCTTTCGTGGGACGTTATGCTAGGCTTGTTTTAAGTCTATGCACGCCGTCCTTAAACATGCTCCCCCTGACCTCAAACGAAGGGAACATATCCCAGCTCGCACACGCCGGGCTGAGCAGTACTACGTCTCCTGATTGCGCCAACCGGGAAGCAGCAAGAACGGCTTTTTCCACAGTATCGACATGGATTCGCTCGTTAATCCCTGCTTCTTCCGCACGCGCAAGCAAAATCGGCGCTGTCTGCCCGAGCGCGACGACCGCTTTGACCCGTCCTTTCATGACAGGCAAAAGCTCCCGAAAATCGACGCCCCGGTCAAGGCCGCCGCAAATCCAGACAACAGGCTCCTGGCACGCCTGCAGCGCGCGGGAAGCCGCTTCCGGATTGGTCGCTTTGGAGTCGTTGTAATATTTGACCCCGGCAATGGAATCGACGTATTCCATGCGATGCTCCACGCCAGGAAAAGTAGACAGCACCTGCACGATGGCGCTTGTATTGGCACCAGCCAGCTTGGCGACGAGAATCGCAGCCAGGGCGTTGTCCAAATGCGGAACAGTCATATCCGCTACCGCGATGATGTCCTCCGACTGGCCCTGTCCATCTGTAAACCGGATCACGCCATCCTGGACAAAAGCGCCTCTCGGAACTTGCTGCGTCTTGCTGAAGTAGTAGACACGGGCAGGCAGCTCGCCGCATTTGGCGAGAATCTCCGGCTGGTCAAACGGCAGGATCGCGATATCATCTGCTGTTTGGTTGGCGAACATTTTCAGCTTCGCGTCCAGATACGCCTCCATCGTATGGTGGTAGTCGAGATGAGCAGGATACAGATTGAGCAAAACACCGATGTGCGGACGAAACTCCCTCGTCCCCATGAGCTGGAAGCTGCTCAGTTCGGCCACGAGCCACTGGTCCGGGCCCGCTTCTTCGGCGAGGCCGCACAAAACCGTGCCGATGTTGCCGCCAACGAGCACATCCAGGCCCGCTTCCTTGAGGATTTGTCCGACGAGCGTCGTCGTGGTTGTCTTTCCGTTGGAGCCTGTAATGCCGATGATCGGTGCCTTGGCAATCTGGGAGGCTAGCTCCACCTCCGTCACGACAGGAATTTCCAGTGCGAGCGCCTGCTGCACAGGCGGCGCTTCGTACGGAATCCCCGGATTTTTAACGACGAGCGCCACGCCCGGATGAATCAAATCATCCGGATGGTGGCCGCAAATGACGGTGATCCCGAGCGCCTCCAGTTCCTCGATGCCACCTGCTTCTTCGCGCAGCTTTTTATCGTTGACCACGACATGAGCGCCAAAGCGGTGCAGCAGTTTTGCCACTGCTACACCGCTTTTCGCCATTCCTAAAACGACTACGTGCTGGTTTTGATAACGAATCATCTGATTGTCACCACCTCAAGATATACGCCCAATCCGGCAAAAAACATCCCGACCAGCCAGAAGGTGACGACGACGCGCCACTCGGACCAGCCTGTCAATTCAAAATGATGATGGAGCGGACTCATGCGGAAAATCCGTTTGCCGCGCGTTTTGAAAGAAACGACCTGCAAAATGACGGACAGTGTCTCCACGACGAACACGCCGCCGATAATCGCCAAAAGCAACTCGGTTTTCGTCATGATCGCAATTCCCGCAAGCGCTCCCCCCAAACCGAGCGAGCCTGTGTCTCCCATGAACACGCGGGCCGGATGCGCGTTGAAGACGAGGAAGCCAAGAACGGCCCCGACGACGGCGGCGCTGAAAATCGCCGTGTCGTAGTCCTGCCCGAACCAGGCAATGATCGCGTACGCGCCAAAGGCGATGGCTCCTGTCCCTGCCAAAAGTCCGTCCAGGCCGTCTGTAATGTTCACGGCGTTGGTCGTGCCGACGAGCAAAAACAGCAGGAACGGGAAGTAGAAATAGCCGAGCTCCAGCTTCCACGGCGTTCCGGGCAGATGCAGCGACGTGTCGTGCCCCATCATGAGCAGCAAAACATACGCGCCGATTGCCAGCAAAATCTGACCGGCAAACTTCTCTTTGGCGGTCAAACCGAGGTTGCGTTTTTTTCTGATTTTGATAAAGTCGTCCAAAAACCCGATCAGACCGTAGCCGAGTGTCACCAGTAACAGGAAGTAAATTTCCATGTTGGCATTGGCAAACTTCAACACGGTAAAGATAAGTGCCAAAAGAATGATGGTACCCCCCATGGTAGGAGTCCCAGCCTTCTTGTAGTGCGATTGCGGTCCTTCCTCGCGAATGGCCTGCCCGAATTTCAGGCGGCGAAGGAAGGGAATAAACAGTGGGCCAATCAGTACGGCAATGAGAAACGCGGCGACGATCGTGACGATTAGGACGTTGTCAGCGAACATGCCCGAGCCTCCTTTCTTTCGATGCCAATGTGTCGCATCTGTCTCTATTCTTGGTTGTACCGGGCAATCGCTTCCCGTGCTACTTCACGGTCGTCGAAGGGCAGTACTTGATCTTTAATAATCTGGTACGTCTCATGACCTTTTCCGGCGATCAAAATGACGTCGTCAGCCTTTGCCAGCGAGATGGCATGATGAATCGCTTCGCGGCGGTCTGTCACCGCTGTGTAACGGGAAGCGTCCACGTCGCGCACGCCAGCCAGCATGTCGTCGATAATCGCTTGCGGCTCCTCGGAGCGAGGGTTATCTGATGTTAAGACGGTCATATCCGCATACTTCGTTGCGATCTTCGCCATAATCGGGCGCTTCGTGCGATCGCGATCTCCGCCGCAGCCGACGATGCAAAATACGTTGCCTTTGGCAAACTCTTTGACCGTCACCAAGGCGTTCTCCAGGCTGTCCGGCGTATGGGAGTAGTCGACCAGAACGGCGAACGGCTGTCCGGCATCGACCGACTCGAATCGCCCGTTCACACCGAGGACCGCCTCCAGGCTGGCCTTGATGTCTTCGAGGCTCACGCCTTCTGCCAGTGTAACCGCGATAGCGGCCAATGCGTTGTACACATTGAATTTGCCCATCAGCTTCAGGTTGAGGCGAATGGTGCCTGCAAAGGTTTCCGCTGTAAACGACGTTCCCTTGCTCGTGATTTCGATGTCCTTCGCGCGCACGTCCGCCGGCTGGTCGATCCCGTACGTAAGGACGCGCGCAGGGGTCACCGTCGCATACAGCTTCGACGCCTCGTCGTCTGCGTTCAGCACGGCTGTCTTCAGGCGGTTCGGGTCGTAGTGGTTCCCGAGCTGGGAAAACAGCAGCGACTTGGCATAGCGGTAGTTTTCCATCGTTTTATGGTAGTCGAGATGGTCCTGCGTCAAATTGGTGAAGACTGCGGTATGTATGTCGCAGCCGCGCACGCGTCCCTGCTCCAGCGCGTGGGAGGACACCTCGATAATCGCGTAGTCTGTATGGACATCGCACATGCGACGGAAGCTTCTTTGCAGGTCCACGGCATCGGGCGTCGTGTTTTTCACTTCTTCCGTGACATCCCCGATCCGCATGTGGATCGTGCCGATCAAGCCTGTTTGCTTGCGCTGGTCGCGCAGGATCTTGTCGATCAGATGAGTGGTGGTCGTCTTCCCGTTTGTTCCGGTAACCCCAATCACCTTTAACTCTCTTGTGGGAGATCCGAAAATGCGATCAGCCAGCATAGCCATTGCCCGCCGGGTGTCCGGCACCCTGACAATAGTCGCTGGCACGTCCAGATCTTGTTCGGATAGCACGGCGACGGCGCCATTTTTCACCGCCTGGGCCGCAAACGCATGACCGTCCACGGTGTACCCTGTCAGACACACAAACAAGTAGCCGGGCTTCACCTGGCGCGAGTCTGCTGTCAAACCCGTAATCTCCATACTGTCATCCCCCGAAACCTTCACTGGCAACAAAGGCATGAGCAGATCCCGTAGAAACATGAAACAGGCACCCCATTCTCCAACTAGTATAGACAGAAATTTGCCCTTTTTTACGAAAGGAAACCGATCCATTTCTGTGACGAACAAAGGCAGAGCGACTGTAGACAAGCCTACTTCCCTCCGCCTTCGAAATCTCATTTTATAGCTAATTGGTCAATTTGTCACCAAGATGTATGCGAATTTTTCCGCCCTGGTCAATTTTCACGCCAGGCGCAGGCGACTGCTGAATGACATAGGTCCCTTTTCCGGAAACGACCAGCGGAAGCGTCTCATACGTCTGCACGACGTCCTTCATCGTCTGCCCGACCATGTTCGGAACCTCGATCGGCTCGCGCTCGCCCAATGCCTTGTTGATCTCCTTGGCGATGCCGTCCTTGCGCTTGGGCACATTCATATACTGCAGGGAAGATTCGATAATGCTCTTGACGCTCGGCGCGGCAATCAGTCCGCCAAAAGCCAGCGCCTTCGGATTATCGACCGCGAAGTAGACGACGATTTGCGGATCGTCCGCAGGGGCGAAGCCGATAAACGACACGATGTACTCCCCGTCCACGTAGCGGCCGTTTCTGACCTTTTGCGCGGTTCCCGTTTTTCCGCCGACCCGGTAGCCTTCAATATAGGCCTTGTTTCCTGTTCCTTGGGCCACGACGCTCTCCAGCGCATACCGCACCTTGGCAGAGGTTTCCGCTGAAATCACCTGGCGCACCTCGGTCGGAAGCGTCCGCGCTACAATATCGTGTGTGACGCTATCCCGCCATTCCTTGGCGACAAACGGCTTCATCAGCTTCCCGCCGTTGATCGCAGCCGAGACTGCGGCCATTTGCTGGATCGGCGTGACCGATACCCCTTGGCCAAACGAAGTCGTGCCAAGCTCGACAGGTCCGACGCGACTGAGATTGAACAACAGCCCGTTCTCTTCCCCGATCAGGTCGATGCCTGTTTTTTGCCCGAAGCCAAATTTTTTGATGTATTCAAACAGCCGCTCTTTTTGCAGGCGCTGCCCCATCGTTACAAAGCCGGGGTTGCACGAGTTTTCCACGACTTCCAGCATCGTCTCCTGTCCGTGCCCTTGCCGCTTCCAGCAGCGCAGCCGCTTGCCTGCCACGGTAATGAAGCCGGGATCGTAGAAGCTTTCCTCCAAAGAGACGACGCCTTCGTTCAAAGCGGCAGCGAGCGTGACGATTTTGAAGGTCGAACCTGGCTCATACGTTTTCCAGATCGGCAAATTGCGGTTGTACACTTCTGTCGGATAGTTTTGATACTCGTCCGGCTGGAAGGTCGGACGACTGCCCATCCCCAAAATTTCTCCGGTCTTCGGGTTCATTGCGATGGCGAGAACATCGTCCGGCTGATAAGCGACGACGGCCTGGTCCAGCTCCCGCTCGATAAACGACTGGATGGCGCTGTCGATCGTCAAATACATGTCCATCCCGCTCACCGGAGGGACGTAATCTTCGGAGCCTCCAGGCATGACGCGCCCTTTGGCATCGGACGGAAAAGAAATGTGCCCCTCGGTTCCTTTCAGAAACGGGTCGTAAATTTTTTCCAGTCCGGTCAAGCCCTGATTGTCAATTCCGGTAAAGCCGAGAATGTGCGCGGCCATGCTCCCGTTCGGATAAAAGCGTTTGGAGTCTCCGGCCAAATAAATCCCCGGCAGGTTCAACTCCTGGATTTTCCGCGCTTTTTCGATCGGCAGCTTTTTTCCGCCTGGAATCTTGTCGTTGCTCATCTGTTTTTTGGTGATGGCCTGATAAACGTCTTCTTCTTTTTGCTCCAAAATGATCGCGAGCTGCCGGGCCGTCTCCTTCGGGTCCTTGATTTGCGCGGGGACGGCGACTACCGTTGGCACCGTCATGTTTGACACCAACTCGTTGCCGTTCCGATCCAAAATCCGGCCGCGATTCGGCTTGAAGTCGATTTCCCGGTTCAACAGTTGGTCAGCCATCTGGGCAAGCTTCGGTCCTTCGATCAATTGCACATACCCGAGCCGGGTGATGAGCGCCGTGTACAGGACAATGCCGATGACCAGCGATATGAAAATGCGACGGCGTACAGTAGCATTGGATACCCGCAAAGCGAGTCCCCCCTCGGAAATAGGTTGTCTCTTCCTTACCTTATTCCTTGGGGGGACGGGATAGAACTATGGGGTTGCGCTTGTTTGGCTGGCATCTGTGCCGGCAGGAGGGGCTCCCTGGTTCGACTCTGCCCCGCCCTGCTGGCCTGTCGATTGTCCAGCAGGCTGTTCCATTTGTTCAGCCGGATCGGTCGCTGCACCTGTTCCGGCCGGAGGCGCCGTTCCTGACGGCGGAGCGGTTCCGGATGTCGCCGCTCCGTCCTGAGCTGGAGACGGCGCTGGCGGCTGCGATTCGGACTGCAGCGTGATCTGCAGCTTTTCCTTGCCGTTTAACGCTGTGCCCGGCGCAATGCTCTGCTGTACGACAAAGCCCGTGCCCGTAGCGTGGACATCAATGTCGAGCAGCGAGGCAAATTCCATGACTTCCCTGAGCGACTTCCCTTTGAAGTCAGGCATTTTCGCGCCCGTCAAGCGGTCCGATACCAAAATGATTTGCTTCCCAGGCACTACCTGTTCGTAGGCGGCAGGGTACTGCTCCACGATCTTGGTCCCGGTTCCGAGTACTGTCACGGTCAAATTGTCCTGCTTGGCTCGCAGTTGCGCCGCTGTCGTGGACATGCCCACGAACTTCGGCAGCGTCTGGCTTGCAGCAGACTGAGCCGCCTGTACCTGCTCCTGTGCGGTCGTAGCGGTCGACTTGCCTTTCCCGCTGTCGGCTGCTGCGCGGGGCAGTTCTGGCTGCTGCTGCAAGTATTGCAGGCTGCGCTCCATGATCGACTTGAACGTCGGCGCGATCATCATTTTGCCCCAGTACGCGTACCATTCTTTCGTATCGGGATCGTCAATTACGACGTAGACGAGCAGGCGCGGATTGTCTTTCGGCGCAAAGCCGATAAACGAAGCGATATAGTGCCCGTCCATGATCTTGCCTGTGTTCGGGTCGTACTTTTGCGCGGTACCGGTTTTCCCGGCGACGTGGTAGCCGTCGATGGCGTACAGCTTCCCTGTTCCGTGCTCGCCGGTCACGACCGTTTCCAAAATGTCGCGGGTCTTCTTCGCCGTCGCCTCCGAGACGACCCTTCTCACGACTTCGCGCTCGCTGCGCTTCACGACCGCTCCTGTATGCGGATCGCGCATTTCCTTGACGATATGCGGCTTCAACAGCTCGCCGCCGTTGGCGATGGCCCCTACCGCCATCACTTGCTGGATCGCCGTAACCGTCACCCCTTGTCCGAAGGTCGTCGCTGCCCAGTCGCGAGGAGACTGCGGTTTTTCCAAGTTAATCAGGGTTCCTTCTTTTTCGTAGGGCAACTCGATTTCAGTCAGGGAGCCCATCCCGAACTTTTTGAAGTACGCCCTGAGCTTCTCCAGCTTCAGACGCTCGTAGCCGAGCTTCGCGAACATCACGTTACTGGAGCGTTGCACCCCTTCCAGAAACGAAATTCTGCCCCAGCCCACCCCGTTGTTATGGTCGCGAATCGGAACTTGTCCCTTGATCGTGTACTTCCCGGAGTCATACGTCTCATTCGGGTTGAACAAGCCTTCCTCAATCGCGGCGGCCAGCGTAATGATCTTGAACGTGGAGCCAGGCTCGAACATGGAGGTGATCGCGTGGTTCGTATAGTTCGAAATCCCGTTATAGTACGTATTGGGATTAAATTGCGAACGATTGCCCATCGCCAAAACTTCGCCCGTCTGCGGATCGGATACGATGACCGTCATCCCTTTTGGCTTGTACTGCCGATCCACCACATCCAGCGCTTGTTCGACGTAATCCTGAATTTGCCTGTCGATGGTCAGATAGACATCGTAGCCGTCTTTTGCCGGGATGTATTCGCCTTCTCCATCCGGTAGCTGGTAGCCAGCTCCGTCTCTTTTATACTGCATCTGCCCTTCTTCTCCGGCCAGCTCCTTGTTGAGCTGCAGTTCGATCCCCATCTTCGGCTCATCGTACAGATCGAGATACCCGATCACGTGCGAGGCAAAGCTGTTGTTCGGGTAGACGCGTCTTGTCGTCTCATTCAGAAAAATCCCCGGAAGCTGATTTTCTTCCACCTGCTTACCGCTTGGCAGCTTCGGATATTGCAACTCCAAAATCCGCTTTTTCTGCTCTTCGCTGATTTTCCTTCCGTAGCGGCCCAGCTCCACCACCTTGTTCGGCTTGGTCAGCATCTTCACCAATTCAGGCACCGGAGCGTTGAGAATGGGGGCCAGACTGTTTGCTGTGTAGTAAGGGTCCTTGACGACGTCCTGATCTTTTTCATCCCGCCCTTTCAGCCTGGCGTTCACGGTGTATGCCTTGCCTTGGAAGGCGAGAATTTCGCCGTTTCGGTCTTTGATGGCACCGCGCGTCGGCTGCAGGGTCCGATTCCGGTCCCATTGCTCCTGTGCCTGTCCCATGATTCGAGCTGCGTCTACCGTTTGAATCCAGTAGATCCGAATGCTCAAGCCTGAAAAGATCAAAATCAGGCATAACGCACAAATGAGGATGCGCCAATTCACGAGTCGTTTCGTTTCCATTTCCACTCACTCCATCACGTCAATGATCGCCTGCCTGAATCGGCACGGACAGTCAAGCGTAAGAAAAAAATGTTACCGCACAATTGACGCAGTAACATTGATTTTAAGGCTGGTTTGGCTGTTGTTGTTGAAGCGAACTCGCCTTTACTTTCCCCTGACCAATCGTATGTACGGCATTCGCGTTGTACACCATGCCTTGTCGCTCTGCTTCTCTCTGGATGCGATCGCGATTGCTGAGCTGCTCGATCTGAAGCTTCAGAGTGGCGTTTTTCTCGGCTACCAGACGGTTTTCTTTTTTCGTGCTCTGGATTTCGTAATTCATCTGGGAGATTTGCGAGTACCTGACTCCGACCATCCCCAGGCCGATCACTGTCAACGAGATAAACAAGAGATAGAGCAATTTTTCGCCTGTCGGAATGGTTGGTTTGATTCGGATCGTTCGTTTTGTTGTCTTGGTGACGGAGCGCGACTGCTTCTCCAGCTCCATTGCCAGATTCCCTTGGTAGTAGTAGCTCAACGCTTTCTCACCCCTTTTTCCTCGTTGCTGTCTCCCTCTACACCTTCTCGGCTACCCGCAGCTTCGCAGAACGCGCGCGTGGATTGGCCGCAAGCTCCTCTTCGGACGGCAAAATCGGCTTGCGCGTGATGACTTTGACAATCGCTTCGTTCCCGCACGTGCAGATCGGAAACGACGGCGGGCATGTGCAGCCCTTGGAATAATCTTGATACACCTGCTTGCAAATCCGGTCTTCCAGCGAATGGAACGTGATGACGCTCACGCGGCCACCCGGATTCAAAATATCAATGGCATCGGCGACAGCTTCTTTGAATGCATCCAGTTCATCGTTGACGGCAATGCGGATCGCCTGAAACGTCCGCTTCGCAGGATGTCCTCCTGTGCGCCGCGCTGCTGCCGGGATTCCTTCCTTAATCAGCTCGACCAGCTCGCCTGTTGTACGAATCGGCTGCTTTTTGCGCTGCTGTACAATTTGCCGGGCAATCCGCCGGGAAAATTTCTCTTCTCCGTACAGCCAGATGATCTTGGCAATCTCCTCTTCGTCCCACTCGTTGACGATGTCGTAGGCCGAAAGCGGCGCTTGCTGATCCATTCTCATGTCGAGCGGCGCGTCCGCATTGTAGCTGAAACCGCGTTCGCCTTCGTCGAGCTGCGGGGAAGACACCCCCAGATCAAACAAAACTCCATCTACACCTGTAAGCCCCAAATCTTTGACAATCTCTTTCAGATGGCGAAAATTGCTTTTGACCAGTGTTACCTTGTCCATATAGGGAGCCAGTCTTTCCCGGGCGTTGTCGTGCGCCCAGTCATCCTGATCGATCGCAATCAGGCGGCCGCCCTCGGTCAAACGGGACGCGATCAGGCTGCTATGTCCCGCTCCACCGAGCGTGCAGTCCACATAAATGCCCCCGGGCCGGATGTTCAGGCCGTCTACAGCTTCGTCCCTCAGTACGGTTACGTGATGAAACGACAATGTCGTCACTCCTGTTCTTCTCGCTGCTACAAATTAAAATCAACCAGTTTCTCAGCAATTTCTCCAAAAGAACCTTCCGACTGGGCGAAATAATCTTCCCAACGTTCTTTGCTCCACACCTCTACGCGGTTGGATACGCCAATGATGACACATTCCTTTTGCATACCGGCATGCTCGCGCAGATTGGGCGGTATGTTTACCCTTCCCTGCTTGTCCCACTCACATTCGGTTGCGCCGGAAAAGAAAAACCGTGTAAACGCGCGTGCATCCGCTTTTGTAAAGGGAAGAGTCTTCAGTTTTTCCTCAAGCTGCTTCCACTCTTCCATCGGATAGGCGAACAAGCATTGATCGAGTCCGCGGGTAATGACAAAGGAAGCTCCCAGTCCTTCACGGAATTTGGCAGGGATCGTCAGGCGGCCTTTTTCATCGATGCTGTGCTGGTATTCCCCCATGAACACGCCCTAGTCCCCCACTTTCCTGTCCTTTGGCTCCACTTTCCCCCACTTTTCCCCACTTTGTCGCCTACTTGCTATTATAAAAAAAAATCCTGCATTTGTAAGCAGGATTTTTTCGTTGAATTTTTTGCCGGGAAAGGACGGTTTTCGCGAACTATTCGACCCAGCTATCGAGATATGCTTTTTGCTCGTCGGTCAATTTGTCGATGCCGATGTTCAATGCTTCCAATTTGTATTGGGCAACCATTGCATCCAGCTCGTAAGGTACGTTCAGCACTTTTTTGCCGATGTTTTTGTACTGTTCGTTGACATACGCCAGCGAAACAGCTTGCAGGGCAAAGGTCATGTCCATGATCTCTGCCGGGTGGCCGTCGCCTGCTGCCAGGTTTACGAGGCGTCCTTCTGCAAGAAGGTACAGTTTTCGACCGTCTGCCATGACAAATTCTTCAATATCTTTGCGCACGATTCGCTTGGATGTCGACAGGGCGCCAAGCTCCACTTTGTTTACTTCGACATCGAAGTGGCCTGCGTTGGACAGGATCGCGCCGTCTTTCATCACTTCAAAATGCTCTTTGCGGATCACGTCGCGGTTTCCGGTCACGGTCACGAAGTAGTCGCCGTGCTTCGCCGCTTCGCTCATCGGCATTACTTCGAAGCCGTCCATGTACGCTTCTACCGCTTTGATCGCGTCGATTTCGGTCACGATGACTTTCGCGCCAAGACCTTTCGCGCGCATCGCCACACCTTTTCCGCACCAGCCATAGCCGGCTACGACAACGGTTTTCCCTGCTACGACCAGGTTGGTTGTGCGGTTGATGCCATCCCATACGGATTGGCCTGTACCGTAACGGTTGTCAAACAAATATTTGCAGAAAGCGTCGTTCACCGCTACCATCGGGAACTCCAGCTTGCCTTCTTTTTCCAATGCTTTCAAGCGCAGAATCCCTGTTGTCGTTTCCTCTGCGCCACCGCGTACTTGCGACAAGAGATCGCGGCGCTCGCTGTGCAGGATGGTCACCAGGTCGCCACCGTCGTCGATAATCAGGTCAGGGCGCGTCTCCAGCGTTTTAATCAGGTGCTCCTTGTACTCGGCTGGATCTGGATTGTACTTCGCAAAAACGCGGATGCCGTCTTCCACCAGCGCCGCGCAAATGTCGTCCTGAGTGGAGAGCGGGTTGGAGCCTGTAATCGTTACTTCAGCGCCACCGGCTTGCACGACTTTTGCCAGGTACGCGGTTTTTGCTTCCAGGTGCAAGGAGATCGCCACTTTCAGTCCTGCAAATGGCTGCTCTTTTTCAAAACGCTCGCGGATGCGGTTGAGAACGGGCATGTGCTCTTTTACCCAGTCAATTTTCAAATGGCCGCTGTGTGCAAGCGACATGTCTTTTACAATGCTTTCAGAAACGGTGTTCATGTATGGGTAGACCTCCTTTTATCTCATAAACACAACCCTGTCTATCATATCATACGCAAGTACAACCATCATCTCTTTTTCCTGTTCCCGCCAATTTTTCGGCACACGGCTGCAGGTGTCGCCCCGCGAACGGCTGCGCTGCTGAAAGCGAGCCTCGCCGCTGCTGTCAGATCGCATCCGCCTTCGCTGCCGAAATGGCGTTTTTTGCTGCGCCCTGCTGCTGTCCTGCATTTGTCGTCAGCAGCTCCAAAAACCGCAGCAGCGCCTGTGGCATCCATTTTTTCTTATGATAGACCAGTTGGCGGTAGACGCGGACTTCCGGATGGGAAAAAGGCAGGATGGTGAGCGTACCGTTTTTCGCTTCTTCGGCGACGGCGATGTAAGGAACGAGCGCAATCCCTAAATCATATGCGACGCATTGCTTGATCGCTTCCAGACTGCCGAACTCGGACGACGATGCGATCGTCGCTCCGGCGTCGCGCAGGACAGACTCCATGATCGAGCGGTAGCTGCATCCGGCTTCGGTAAAAATCCAGTTTGCTCCGGCGAAATCGCGCGCTTCGAGCTGTTCCAGCCGGGCCAGCGGATGGTTGGGCGCGGCGATGACCACCAGCTTTTCTTCGCCGAGATTGGTGTTCACCAAATCGGGATGATCCTGTAGCCAGTCGAGCACGAAGGCGAAGTCGTAGTGCCCCTCCTTGACGCCCTGACGCAGTTCGTGACAAATTCCCGGCTTCAACAAAATGCGCACGCGCGGGTGCTCCGTGCGAAATGCTTGCAAAAAAGGCGGGAGGAAAAAAGCGGCGAGCGATTCCACCGTGCCAATGCGCAAGGTGCCAGCCAACTGCGCCTGCTCGGACAGGTTGGCCCTCGCTTCGTCCAGCACCGCCAGCAGTTGCTCGCTGTAGGCGAGAAGGGCTTCTCCGGCGTGGGTCAGTCTGATTTTTCGCCCCCACCGCTCAAACAGCGTGACGCCAAAATCCGCCTCCAGGTTTTGAATCTGCGTCGTCACGCTGGATTGCGCATAGCCCAGCACCTCTGCCGCGCGGGTAAAGCTCTGGCATTTGGCTACCTCGCGAAAGGTCAGCAAGTAGCGCGTATCCAAATTCCTCTCCCTCCTTTTTCATCGAAAAAACCGATTTTGATTATCTAATATTATAGATAACTCCGATGATTATGTCTATGCTACACTACCTCTACAAACAACCGAACGATAAAGAGAGGGAACATTCATGGAAAAAGCAACTGTGCAAACAGCGGGCTTCGCCAAAACGCTGCGGCTGCCGCAAATCGTCGCCTTGTACATCGGGGCCGTCATCGGGTCCGGCGTGCTGCTCATCCCGGGGCTGGCGGCAGAAAAGGCAGGCCCCGCCTCGATCCTCGCCTGGCTGGTCATGTCGATTCTCGTCTTGCCGATGGCACTCACGATGGGACTGCTGTCCGCCCGCTACCCAAGTTCCGGCGGCGTCTCCACCTTTGTCCGCACGGCCTACGGCGACCGCTTCGGCAACATCGTCGGCTGGTTTTTTCTATTATCTGTGCCCATCGGCGCCCCGATCCTCAGCGTGACCGGAGCCAACTATCTCGCGGTGCTGCTCGGCTGGGGCGACACGCAAATTTACGCGGCGGCTGCGCTCATTTTGACCGCGGTGCTCATCATGAACGTGTTAGGGATGCACGTTGCCGCTCGCGTGCAAACGATCGTCGTCGCGCTCATTATCTCGATTTTGATCGTGGCCGTCGTCGCTGCGCTGCCGCACGCTTCCGCCGCTCACTTCACTCCGTTTGCCCCCAACGGCTGGCTTAGCGTCGTGCAAGCGGCAGGGCTGTTATTTTGGTGCTTTATCGGCTGGGAGGCGGTCACGCACTTGTCCGAGGAGTTCGTCGATCCGGCGAAAAATGCCATCCGCGGCGTATTGTGGAGCGCGGGCATCGTCGCCCTCCTGTACTTTGCCGTCGCGTTCATGACGGTCGCCACTCACAGCTATGGCGCAGGCATCTCGGCGGCAGCGCTGTCCGTCATGGTTCAACTGTCACTCGGGCCTGTCGGCGGCTGGATCGTGGCTGTGACTGCCTTGTTTATTTGCATCGCCACCACCAACGCCTACATCGGCGCGGCGGCGCGGATCGCCTATGCGCTGGCGCAGGAAAAGATCGCGCCCCGCTGGTTTGGGCTGCTGCACGCGAAATACCGGACGCCGATCGGCGGGCTGTTGTTCCTCTCGCTCTGCTTTGGCGTGGTGCTGACGGTCCTGTATGCAGGAGTGATTGACCTGGCCCGGCTGATCGAGCTGCCCACCGCCACGTTTTTTGCCACCTACATCGGCGGGTGTCTCGCCGGAATCCGGCTGCTGCGCAACCATCGTCTCGGACGGCTGGCTTCCTGGACGTCGCTCGTCTTCACTGTCGCGCTTTATCCATTTCTGGGCTGGTCCGCGCTCTATCCGCTCGTGATCGCCGCCTTGCTGCTACTCTGGCAAAAGCGCATGGAAAAACGCATGACCGCGTAGCATCAAGACAGGTCGTTTCTTCTTCCCGGGAAACGCACCTGTCTTTTTTTGCGCTTGCAAACAGTTTCCTCGCTCATGAATCTTGCCCGTCGTCTTTCCCCATGCTAAAATGGCGACATTCCCAATCGTCGGATGTTTGGAGGTTTATCCTATGACATTGCAAAAACCTGTCCGCTCTTCGCTCGTGAAACAGATTGCGGAACAACTGGTGCAGCGGATCGAATCAGGCGCGTGGAAGGTCGGAGAACGCATCCCGCCTGAGCCGGAGCTGGTGGAGCAGCTCGGCATCAGCCGCAACACGCTGCGCGAGGCGGTGCAGGCGCTGATCCACACAGGCATGCTGGAAGCGCGCCAAGGCGATGGCACTTACGTCCGCTCGTCCAGCGAGTTCGGCGCAGCGATGCAGCGACGGCTGCGGCGCTCGACCTTGCTGGAAATTTTGGAGGTGCGGTACGGACTGGAGCGCGAAATCGCCCGGCTGGCTGCCATGCGCAGGACGGATGCCGATTTGCTGCAAATCCGGCAAAAGCTCGACGCTTCCCTCTCGCTCAGGCACGATCCGCAAGCGTACATCACCGCTGACGTGGCGTTTCATATCGCGGTCGCCCACGCGACACACAACAGCGTCATGATCGACCTGTACGAGCAGATGACCGAATCCTTGCGCCTGTCTGTCAGCGGCACGCTGGATTTCCACGACCTGTTGGACCAGCAGGCAATCACACATACGGCTCTCGTCCAAGCGATTGCCGAACAAAGTCCTGACGCGGCGGAAGAAGCGGCAAGCAACCTGATTCAAGCCAGCAAAACAGCTCTCACGGAGCTGATCGAGAAAGGAGGGATGGACGCATGAGCCCTGCCACCCTGACAGCAGCGAAAAGCAAAGCGCAGCCTGTCACTCCCAAACCGTTTCTCATCATCGCCGGAATTATTTTGATTACATTTGCCATGCGCTCTCCGCTGACGGCTGTTGGCCCTCTGGTCGGCTCCATCCAAGGCGACCTCGGCCTGTCCAATGGAATGTCCGGACTGCTGACTACCGTTCCTTTGCTCGCCTTCGCGCTGCTCTCGCCGCTGGCACCGGGCATCGGGCACCGCTTTGGCACGGAGCGCACGCTCTTTGCCGGACTGCTCGTCGTCCTCATCGGGCTGATTCTGCGCTCCTCCGGCTTCGTCTTCACGCTGTTCGCCGGAACCGCCCTGATCGGAGCAGGCATCGCCATCTGCAACGTGCTGCTGCCCGGCCTGGTCAAGCAGCGCTTCCCGCAAAAAGCCGGGTTGATGACCAGCGTGTACACGACCACGATGTCGATGTGTGCCGCGCTCGCTTCCGGCATCAGCATCCCGCTCGCCAGCACAGGCGGCTGGGGTTGGCAAGGCTCGCTCTTCTCCTGGGCGCTCCCGGTCCTGTTCGCCATCGCCGTCTGGCTGCCGCAGCTTCGCGCTGACGGAAGCCAGCCAGGAAAAAGCACGGGCGAAAAAAGCAAACAAGGGCTGTGGAGCTCGCTGCTCGCCTGGCAGGTCACGCTGTTCATGGGCTTGCAGTCGTTTCTGTTTTACTGCACGATCGCCTGGCTGCCTACGCTCTTGCAGCAGCACGGCATCAGCCAAACCAGCGCCGGATGGATGCTGTCGCTCGTGCAGGCGGTCAGCCTGCCTGCGAGCTTTTTCACCCCTGTGCTCGCTTCCCGCTTGACGAATCAGCGTTTGCTCGCGGCTGTAGTCGGCCTCTTCTCCCTCGTCGGCTTCGGCGGGCTTTTGCTCGGCACAAGCGAGCTTCTGCTCTACCTCTGCCTGTTGCTGCTCGGCCTCTCGCAAGGCGCCTGCATCAGTCTCGCCCTCACCTTTATCGTCATTCGGGCCAAAGACGTGCGCCAGGCCGCCCGGCTATCCGGCATGGACCAGTCTGTCGGCTACTTGCTCGCTGCGGTCGGCCCGATTTTTGTCGGCTTTCTCTACGATTTGCAGCACTCCTGGACCGTGCCGCTCAGCCTGCTCTGCCTCGTCAGCGTGTTGGTCGTCACAAGCGGCATCGGGGCCGGGCGCAATCAAACCGTTTGAGCGTCACGTCAAAAAGCGTGCGGACCGTCACTGGTACCCGCACGCTTTTTTCTTTTGGAGGCAGAAGCGCCTTCCCGCGCTTGTTATATGGTAAAATATAGAAAAAAGAGCGGCACAGGCCAAGGAAAGGTGGCGAATCATGAGACGCTTGTGGTTGTTCAGCTTGACGCTCCTGCTGTTTTTGCCAGGATGCGAGGAACCGGAAGTGGAAGTCACGCTGCCGAAAGAGGTGGAAAAGCGCATGGAGGAGCAGCTTCACGTCGACATTGTCGTTCCGCCTGCGGAAAAGCTCGCGGTCAAATACGCCGAAATCCGCTACCCGCCGATCGTAAACCAGCAGCAGATCGCCGGCCCCTCTGTCGCCGTCATTGTGTACACCGATGAAAAAGGCGAGCTTCTGCCACTGACTGACGAGCAGCGCGCCGTGATGCGAAACAGGCAGCAACGCGAACTGTTTTACGGTGAATACGCTGGCAGGCCGGTCATCATCATGGAAATCCACACGATGAAAAATTTCCTCGCCGACGCGCAATCACAGCTCATCGAAGGAATGGCGGTCGAGTACGGGCAAAAGGAAACCGACTCAGGGACGTACGCCTTTTACAGCTTCAATTACGATGACACCGCTTATACGACCACCTTTTTGCTCCAAAACGGGATGACCACAGAAGCTGCCGTCGACTTCAACCGCAAGCTGATCCGCCTGCTTAAAGGCCAGGGGGAGTCGTAGCGCGTTTTCCTCAAAATCGCAAAAAGCTGGATGCAAAGCACCCAGCTTTTTTTGTTGCCCGCTATTCGTCTTTGCCAATCAGCCGGAACGTCTTGCCGTCCGCAGACGAGAGGTAAAAAGTTTTGTCGACGCTGCCGCCCAGTTCGCCCGCGTAGTATTGGACGGTCAGTCTGTACTTGTTCGTGCCGATTTTGGCGAAGTACAAAAGTTCATTGAATTGCGGAAAACGCACGAAGTCGTAAATTTCGTATTTCATGAACGAGAAATGCTCGCGCAAAAAAGACTCGCTGACATTCAGCTTGTTTTGCTTCACATACGCGACGAGGTCGTCGTAGCGCCTGATCTTTTTCTGGTCCATCACATCGCGGACAAACGCCGCTACGGCATCGGTCATCGCCTTTTTCTCGCTCTCGCTCACCTGGCCCGGGAACAGCTCTTCCATTTTGCTGTCCAGTCGGGTCAGCATCGCGACGGCCTGCGCTCTGCTGATCGTTTCTTGCGGGCGGAACGTGCCGTCCGGATAGCCGGAGAGAAGCCCCATTTTGTACGCCGGATAGACGGTCATGACCTCATGCTCGTTTTTGGGAGACAGGTCGGAGAAAAACCGCGCCGTCGTTCCCCGGTATTTTTCGCCCTCGGACTGATGGCCGAGCGCTGCCAACAGAAGGCGCGCCGCCTCCAGCCGCGTCATCCCATCTGTCGGTTTGCCTGTCGTCATGATGCCTGCTGCCGCCAGGTGGCGATACGTTTGCTCCGACCAGCGGCCCGAAGCTTTCGCTACATACGTCTCTTTGACAAAAGCGTCCGGCTCGTGTCCTTTGTAGGACGGGAGCACGCGCTCTATCAACGAAAGAAACTGCTCCTGTGTCACTGTTTTCTCCGGTTGAAACGTCCCGTCCGGGAAGCCTTGAATCAACCCGGCTTTGGCTGCCTGCTCAATCTCCTTGGCCGCCCAGTGTCCTTTTGTGTCGAGGAAGGAGACGGAAGCGGTGACGGCCTTTTCCTCCCTGGCCTGGGCCTGGGCCTGATTCGACTCGCCAAGTGCTGTGCCTGCCCAGGCCATCGACAGGACAAGCGCCCATACAGTGGCTTTTTTCCCGAATAGTCGCGACTTGTTCTCCATCCCGAGTACCACCTTTCTTCACAGGAATTCCGTTATTCGTAGGACGCAAACTTTGTCGGAAAAGTTTCGGCATACGCCGTAGAAATTGTTTCCATTTTCCAAACACGCAAGAAAAATCAGCGAAGCCAAGCGATTCGCAGCGCCTTCGTTGCACGAAAAAAAGCCGACTGGCCGTCTAGGACGATCAGCCGACTTTTTGTTTTCATCCGTTTTGTTTTTTGCCTGTTACACGAAAAAGAGTTGATGAGTGCCGTCGTGAGCAAACGGAGCCTCGACCAGACGGTCAACCAGTTCCAGCCCGTACTTGTTCGCGAAGGGGAAAAAACAGAGCTTGCGTTCCTGCAAGCCGCCCTCGGGCAAAAGCGTCGTCTCGATCCGCTTGATCCGGTTATAGGCGACATCTTCTTTTTGCTGCAAGGAGCGAATCAAACGTTCCTCCAAAAAGGACACCTGCTCAAGCAACAGCGCACTGTTCTTTTCCGCCAGGCCGCGCATTCCCGGGTCCAGACGCAGCACCTCTTCCACGAGCGGACGGTACATGGCCTGGATTGATTCGCGCGCACTGGCAAATTGCTCATGCAGCGGATGCGGCCCTTGCTTTTTCTCCCACTCGGCTTTCCAGCCCGCAAAGTCGGTCAGCACCTGTTCGACCGTAAGCTCCAGACTCTCCAGCAGACGGAGGTGAGCGCCTTCCACGAGGGTGATGGACATGCGCGGCAAAACAATCGGCATCTGCATCCCGAACAGCTCGAAAACTTCGCGATAGTACGCCCAATAGGCGATCTCGCCTGGCCCCCCGATGAAAGCCACAGTCGGAAACAAATGCTCCTGCATCAGACCGCGCGTGACGACATTGGCGCTGAATCGCTCAGGCTGCTCCTGGACCAGCCGCAGCAATTCCTCGCGACTGTACGACTGCCGTCTGTTGACAAAGCGATCCAGATGCCGGGACAATAGCAGCCGGTCTTCCCCTTCGTAGATGAACAGGTTGGCCTGTTGCTCGTCAACTTCAAGCTGCAACGGATACCCGGCCGCTGCGATCCGGTCTTTTGCCTTCACGAGCAGGCGGGCCATCTGCTCGTTTTGTTCGATCACCTGCTGAAACACGGGGCGTTCCAGCTCCCGTACGAACGGCAGCGATGACTCGACGAGGATCAGCCCATGCTTTCCGAACAGTTGGGCCATCAGCCGGGCAAACCACTCCGCCACCGTAGCCGAGCTTTTGGCTGTTTGCGTCAGCAATTCCCGCACGTTTTTCGTTTCGGCTGTCTCAGTTTGTTCCTGGAAAAAAGCATCCAGGAACTGCATACACACCTCTTCTTCCAAAGCCAGCTTGCTTGCCGACATGCGCCCTTTTTTTCGCAGCTTCAGCCGTTCCTTGTGCAGACGGGTATCGCTATCCGCCGCCCAGTACACATGATCGATTTCATCAATGTCATGGTCTTCTCCGGCGATCCAAAAGACGGGGACGACGTTTGTTTGCAGTTCGGCCGACAGCTTTCGCGCTGCCTGAATCAAATGAACCGCTTTGTTGATCGTGTACAGCGGGCCTGTGAGGACTCCTGCCTGCTGGCCGCCGATGACGACATATGTATCCGGCTGCTTCAGTAATTCGATGTTTTTCAGCGCTTCGGGGTGAGTGCCTATTGCTTCATTAAAGTTATGTAAGCCTTCCGCCAGTTGCTTCCGCTCGAAGGTTTGCGTGGAGAGCCACTTCAACCGTTCCCGGTATGACTGATCTTGGTAGGGATTGTGCGCGAATAAGGACAAAGCAGATTCGTTCTGCTGCTGGTACTCTCGTGCCAGCCGATTTGCCAATGGAAGCGCAACACGTTCAACATTCATGCTAGCTCACCTTTCTTAGGGCGATGGTCACTGCAAATTATACCACGCTAGCCATCCACAAAAAACAAGACAACCCGCCAAAATGGGTTGTCAAAGTGTAGCGCTGTTTTTTCTTAAAATTGAGGCGGTGTGACAGACCAGATCAGAACGGCTTCCACGTCGCCGCTGTTGTCAATCGTGTGCGATTTGCTGCTGTCAAACGAGATGCTGTCGCCTGTCTCCAGCACGTGCTCTTCATCGTTGAACCTCGCTGTCACGCTTCCGGCGATCACCGTGAAGCATTCCTCGCCTTCGGTCTGGACGAATTTGTCCGCGACCATTTCTCCTGGCATCAGCCGGACCTCCAGCATGCCCAGCTTGGCGCTCCCTCCCATTGAGAGCAACGAATACGTGCCTGTCGATTCGGGAAAAACCAGTTGTCTGCGCTTTTGCAGACGTGTCACGTGTACTTGCTTTTGATCGATGTCCTCGAAGAAATGAATGATCGGGGATTCCAGCGCCTTTGTGATTTTCCACAGCGAATCCAGCGATGGCTGGGAAATTCCCCGCTCCACCTGACTGAGCAGCCCTTTGCTCAGCCCCGTTTTTCCTGCCATGATCTCCAAGGTAAATCCACGTTCTTTTCGAATCATCCGAATCTTATGTCCGATGCTCTCGATGGGAAGTCGCATAGTTCCAACCTTCTTTCTTATCGGAATAAATACGATATGTATAGCCAGTGCGTTACACCACATCCATCGTCTTGATTATGCCCGTCGTAAACAGCACTATATAGACAAGTCCAAACCAGAGAAACGACAACCGCCAAGCGGAAAATCCTACCTTTTTCAAGGAGAGCTTCCCTTTCAACTTCACCTGGAACCAGCCTAGCAGCACAATCGTCACCAGGAAAAAGCAGCTAACCCACCACCAGGCTGACATCGCTTCTGGCCAGATGAGCTCGTACGCGGAAACAGCGGAACGAATCACCAAAAAATTCGTGATATTCACCGCCCAACGACCTGCCAATCTCTTGTTCCGCTTCACCATGTACACAATCAAATAGACAAGCGGAAATCCTAAGAATGGCACTACGGTCAGCGTCCCCCAAAAATAGGACCAGAAAGTTGTCCACATGGCCATCTACTGTCGCCTCCCCTCCTTCCCTATTCCCATGCCAGATTTTAGAAGAATGACGCGAAGCAAGGTCTCGTGCAACGGAGTAGGAATCCCGGACTTTTTTCCTAGTTCGACAAGATAACCGTTGATTGATTGTACTTCCGTAGACCTATTTTTCATCACATCTTGCAGCATAGAGGAAAGATTACGGGAAGTACTTCGGCAAATAACGACAATTTCCTGCCAGTCTTTTTCCCCAATTTTTTGTCCGGCGAAAGCAGCTACCTGCGCGGCTTCATCAAACAAATCGCGCATCAGCGCTTGTGTATGCGAACTGTCGAGGAGTGCCCCGTTCGGGATTTCAAACAATGCCGTAAGCGGATTTATCAAGGCATTGGCGAGCAGCTTTCTCCACGCATGCGGTTCAATCGCTTTTTCGTAGATCGCCGTAATCCCCGCAGCCGATGCCCATTCGACAAAGGAAGCGATCACGGGATCTCTGCTGTTTCTCTCCTGCCATGGTCCGACACGCAAAGTGCCTGTCCCGGTATGCTCCACTTCCGTCGCGGAATGCCTTCTGGCTCCTTCTGTGTGAATGGCGAAAAAGCATTGCGCGTCCGCAAGCACTTCTGCGAGCATTTCCTGGTGCCCCATCCCGTTTTGCAGCGCGACGACGCGCGCGGCAGGATTCAAGTCGGTCAGCGCCGGAAGCAACGGAGGCAAATCAGGCTGCTTGACGGCGAGCAGGTACAGGTTCCCTGCAGGCAAGCCAGCTTCAATGGGGCGGGCAGGTACCATCACCTTTGTTTTTGTGCCGTCCAGACGCTGGAGCGAAAGTCCTTGTTCCATGAGTTGATTCGCCTGAAGTGAACTGCGCGTAACGACGGTCACGGACAGTCCAGCGAGCGCAAGCCTTGCTGCGTACAGCAAACCAACGGAACCACCGCCAACTACGACCACTTGCAAATCGCTAGTTACTGGCTGCATTTGTTCACCTACATTAATCAATACTTATTTTATAAGAATAGCAGAGTTTAGGAGATTGTTCAATTGATTGGAACAAAAAAGATCGCAATTATCGAAAAATTCTCTGTTGATTCTTTCGTTTACATGGCCGGATGAGGTGAAAACTTTGGGTGTAGTACGTGCTGTGTTTTAAAAGCGGCCTTCATCGGCACTTTTGGTGCGGCGAGGAAAGAGACGAAATCGCTGTAGCTTCTTGGGCTCCCTGCTGGGGGGCTGGACTGCCTGGCTGCGGGGAAAAAGCGAAACCGCGTCCAAAAGTGGTTGATTCAGGGAGCTTCTCAGAGTTGGACGCTAAAAGCGTGTTTCGCTTTTTCCCCGCAGCCTCGGTTGGGAGCCCAAAGAGCTTTCGCGGATTTCGTCTCTTTCCTCGTCAGGGGCCAAGGGGGATGTCGGAGGGGAAAAAGAAAGGGCAAGGTAAAAAGATTGGACAAGAATTAAAGAAGGAGTGCGGGCATTCGTGTAGACCTTTCTGGGAGCTATCATTCTACCTGCTCGACCATTCGCAATGCTTTTTGAATCTGCTTCCTTGCCTTGGGCAGCCTGACTTCCTGATTTACAATACAAAAATCAACATCGAACGAAAGAAACAGCTCGCAGAGGAATTTACCTTTTCGCCAGCCAAAAAAGACTGCCGCCCAAAGGCGACAGTCTCCAGCCATTCCCTCCTACACCGGATAAACCGGATGCTTCCGGTCGGAGAACACTTGCCGTTTGTCCTTGTAAATCTCGTAGCGCGCAATCAGGTCCTGGCGCAAGCTGCTCGGCGGAACGATCGCGTCGACGATCAGGTTCGAGGCCAACAGGTACAGATCGATGTCCTCCTGGTACTCCTTGCGCTTTTCCTGAATGAACGCCTGGCGCTCGGCCGGGTCTTCGATGGCCTGAATTTTGTTGCTGTAAACGGCGTTCACCGCTGCTTCCGGGCCCATTACCGCGATTTGCGCGCCGGGCAGGGCGATACACGCATCCGGCTCGAACGCCGAGCTGGCCATCGCGTACAGTCCTGCTCCGTACGCCTTGCGCACGATGACGGAAATTTTCGGTACGGTCGCCTCGGCCATCGCCGAAATCATTTTCGCCCCGTGGCGGATGATGCCCGCGCGCTCCACCGCTGTGCCGATCATAAAGCCCGGAACATCGGCCAGGAACAGGAGCGGGATGCCGAACGCGTCGCACAGCGTAATAAACCGCGCCGCCTTGTCGGCCGAATCGACGAACAGGACGCCGCCCTTCACCCGCGGCTGGTTGGCGATAATCCCGATCGGCTTGCCGTCCAGACGGGCAAGACCTGTAATCAGCTCCTGGGCAAACAGCTTTTTAATCTCGAAAAACGAATCCGCATCGACCAACGATTGAATGAGATCGTGCATGTTAAAGGGCGCGTTTTGATTTTCCGGGACAATGCTGGAGATGTCCTTGGCCGTTTCGATAGGGCCTTTAGCCGCTGCCAGCGGAGGCTGTTGCGTGTAGTTGGCCGGAAAGAAGCTCAAGTAGGTGCGCGCCGACCGAATCGCTTCCTCTTCATTGGCAGCCAGCACGTCGCCGCAGCCGCTCACCGAGCAATGCATCCGGGCGCCGCCCAGCTCTTCCAGGCTCACCTTTTCCCCGATCACCATTTCGGCCATGCGCGGGGAGCCAAGGTACATGCTCGCGTTTTTGTCGACCATGATGACGATGTCGCAAAATGCCGGGATGTACGCTCCGCCTGCAGCGGACGGGCCGAACAGGATGCACACTTGCGGAATTTTTCCAGACAGCTTCACCTGGTTGTAAAAAATCCGGCCCGCTCCCCGTCTGCCAGGGAACATTTCCAGTTGATCCGTAATCCGCGCCCCGGCCGAGTCGACGAGATAAATCAGCGGCACGCGCATTTTTTCGGCCGTTTCCTGAATGCGGATGATCTTTTCCACCGTCCGCGAACCCCAGGAGCCAGCCTTGACCGTAGAGTCATTGGCCATGACGCACACTGTCTGGCCGTTTACTTTTCCGATGGCGGTCACGACGCCGTCTGCCGGCAAATCTCCCGCCATGACATTGGCGAACAGCCCGTCCTCGACCATAAATTCATCGTCGAACAACAGCTTCAGCCGATCGCGGACAAACAGCTTGTTTTGCTCCTTGAGCTTTTCGTGGTACTTGGCATCGCCACCTTGCTGGATTTGCGCGATCTTTTCCTGCAACGTCTCTTCCAAATGTTTGCTCATCGGCTACTCCCCCTCGTCACTCTCCGCGATAGTTCGGTTTTCGTTTTTCGGCAAAGGCTGCCAGCCCCTCCAGGCGATCTTTGGTCGGAACGAGCAACTGGTAGGCGTTGCTCTCGATCAACAGCCCTGCTCCCAGCTCGACCTCGCCCCCGCAGTCAATCGCGAACTTCGCCTGTGCGAGCGCCAGCGGAGCGTTGTTCGCAATCTGGGCAGCCATCTCCAGCGCTGCGCCCATCAGTTGCTCCGCAGGCACGACGCGGTTGACCAGCCCGATCGACAGCGCCTCGTCCGGCTGGACGCGCCGCGCAGTAAAAATCAGCTCTTTGGCAATGCCCTTGCCCACCAGCCGCGGCAGGCGTTGCGTCCCGCCCGCTCCCGGAATAATCCCGAGCGACGTCTCCGTCAAGCCTATTTGCGCCTGATCGCTCATGATCCGCAGATCGCAGGCGAGCGCCAACTCTGTGCCCCCGCCCAGCGCCAATCCGTTGATGGCGGCAATGACCGGCTTCGGCAGCTTTTCCAGCTCGCTGAACGTGTCGCGAATCGTTCGGATGTAGTGCTCGACCTGTTCAGGCGACATGCCGCGCCGCTCCTTCAAATCCGCGCCCGAGCAAAACGCCTTGTCTCCCGCTCCTGTCACGACCACGACGCGCGTGCTGCGATCGCCCGCCAACTCTGCGACAAGCTGTCTCAGCTCGGTCAATGTCGCGAGGTTCAGGCAGTTGAAAACGTCCGGCCTGTCAATCGTCACGACACCGACCATGCCCTCTTTTTGGTAAGAAATCGTCATGTAGCCCTTCCTCTCTACGTATGCTCCTCCAACTGGCGTTTTGCCAGGTTTGCTTTCAGCACTTTCGACGACAGCTCCCGGCCAAGCTGCTCCTGGATGTAGGCGCCTGCTTCCGTCAGTCGGTTCAGGTCGACTCCGGTTTCATAGCCCATGCCGTGCAGCATGTAAACCAGATCTTCCGTCGAGATGTTGCCTGCCGCGCCGGGAGCGTACGGACAACCGCCCAGGCCGCCAATCGAGCTGTCAAACGTGCGGATGCCTTCTTCGAGCGCCGCCACCACATTCGCCAGACCCGTTCCGCGCGTGTCGTGAAAATGCCCGGCCAAGCGCTCGGTCGTAACATCTTTCACAAGTTCCGCAAAAATCTCGTGTACCTGCTTCGGCGTCGCCACCCCGATCGTGTCCCCGAGCGAAACCTCGTACACGCCCATCTCCAGCAGCGCATCGGTGACTCTGCGGCTGTTGTCAACAGGAACGTCGCCTTCGTACGGACAACCGAAAACGGTGGAGACGTACCCGCGCACGCGCATCCCGAGAGCGAGCGCCTCCTTCGCCACTTCCGCCAGCACGGGAAAAGTTTCCGCGATGCTCTTGTTAATGTTTTTGCGGTTGTGGCTCTCCGAGGCGGACATGAACAGGGCGATTTCATCGAGACCGCACTGACGCGCCCGCTCCAGACCGCGCACATTGGGCACAAGGGCGCTGATCTGCACACCTTTTTTTTCGACAGGCAAAATCCCTCGCAACACTTCTTCCGCGTCAGCCAACTGCGGAATCCAGCGCGGGTTGACAAAGGAGCTTGCCTCGATCCTCTCCAGTCCCGCATCCAGCAGCTTGTGGATCAAGGCGATTTTCGCCTCTGCGGGCACGATGGCACTCTCATTTTGCAGCCCGTCTCGGGGGCCAACCTCTACAATTTGCACCTTCACGCTCATCCCGCCTCCTTTCCTAGCGACCGCTCAGTTTGAAAGGAAAAAAATACTACTCGAGAACGACGATAACGTCGCCATCGTTGACAAAGTCCCCGACGTTCGCTTTGACTTCCACGACTTTGCCTGCTTCCAGCGATTGCACCGGCACTTCCATTTTCATCGATTCCAGCACGATGACGTCCTGGCCGTCGCTAATTGTGTCGCCTGGCTGCACCAGGACGGAAATGACTGTTCCTGCCATGTTTGCGGTTACTTGCTTCATGAATGACCCTCTCCTTGTTTAGTGATTGGATTTGGCTTGGCGCTCGGTGATAAACCAGGTGGTGTAATCTCCGGCCTGGAAATGCTCGTCTGCCAATACTTCCTGTAAAAACGGAATGTTCGTTTTAATACCAGTAATCAGAAAATGGTTCAGCGCTTCCTGCGCCCTTTGCACCGCTTCTGCGCGGGTCTGCCCGGAAATAATCACCTTGGCGATCATCGGATCGTAAAAAGGCGTGACCTGTGTGCCCGACTCCACTCCGTCGTCGATCCGCACATGTTCCATGACAGGCGACTGATACAGGCTGATCGTGCCTGGCGATGGCAAAAACGTCACCGGGTCCTCCGCGTAGACGCGCAGTTCGATCGCGTGGCGCTTTGCCTGCACTTCGTCCTGGCTGATCGGCAGCGGATGTCCGTCCGCGATGGCAAGCTGCATGGCTACCAGATCGTAGCCGGTCATTTCTTCCGTCACGGCATGCTCCACCTGCAAACGCGTGTTCATTTCCAAAAAGTAAAAGGTTTTGTTTTCATCTACAATAAATTCGACCGTGCCCAGACCCGTGTAGCCGACGGCCTTCGCTGCCTTTACGGCTGCTTCGCACAGCTTCGCGCGCGTGGCTGGGTCGAGGAATGGCGACGGGCTTTCCTCCAGCACCTTTTGATGGCGCCGCTGGATCGAGCATTCGCGCTCCAGCAAATGAATGACGTTGCCGTCGTTGTCCGCGGCAATCTGCACCTCAATGTGACGCGGGCGCTCCACGTACTTTTCCACGTACATCGCATCGTTGCCGAAATAAGCTTTTGCGCGGCCCTTGGCCGACTGATAGGCCTGGAGCAACTGCGACTCCTCCCGGCATATTTGCATCCCGATCCCACCGCCGCCTGCACTGGCCTTCAGCATGACCGGATATCCGATTTCGGCCGCTTTGGCTGCTGCCTCTTCCACGGTCGCAAGCGATTCCTCGCAGCCTGGTACGACAGGCACGCCTGCCTCCTGCATGATTTTGCGGGCGGTCAGCTTGTCGCCCATTTGCCCGATGACTTTTGGCGAAGGGCCGATGAAGATGAGTCCTTCCGCTAAAACGCGGCTCGCGAACGCTTCGTTTTCCGAAAGCAGTCCGTAACCGGGGTGAATGGCATCGGCATTCGTGCTCTTGGCAGCCGCGATAATTGCCTCCACGTTCAAATAGCTGTGCGGCACTGGTGGCGGGCCGATATGGACGGCCTCATCTGCTTCGCGGACAAACGGCAGGTCGCGGTCGGCATCCGAATAGACCGCTACGGTCGCGACTCCTTGTTCGCGGCAGGTGCGAATGATCCTTCTGGCAATTTCACCACGGTTTGCGATCAATACCTTGCGCATGGCAACGCTCCCCTCTTTGACAAACCGGCTTCAATCGAAAGCGTTTCCAAATCGTTTGCTCGGTTTGTTTCATGTGCTGCTTACTTCTATTTTGCCATGAGAATGAACATAGTTCTAGCAAGAAATTTTAATTTTTTCCAAGGAAGCGCGATCACTTCCTGTCAATTCCTAGACGAATCAAAGAAAACGCTTCGGAAAATCCAATCCTTGTGTATAATAGAGGAGAGTGGCCGAAGCTGGCCAAGGCAAAGAGCTGTGAGAGGAGTGGCTAACCATGTTTGAAGTAAGACGTTTACAGATCAACTACAAGACACTGGAGGAATTCCAAAAGTTTCGCGAATTTGGCCTGGAGGAGCTTTCGATGAAGGAAGACCTGGAGGCGAACATCGTGGAGAACGATTCGGAATCTCCTTTTTATGGTATTTATGACAACGATCTTCTGGTAGCACGCATGAGCCTCTATAAAATCGACGGGAAATACGATCGTTATTTCCAGCCAGCCCAAGATTACTACGAGCTGTGGAAGCTTGAAGTTCTGCCTGACTACCGCGGCAAAGATTACGGGACAGCTCTGGTTAACCACGCAAAAAGCTTTGGCGCTCCTATCAAAACCAATTCCCGCTGTCGTGCGGACGAATTTTGGCTGAAAATGGGCTTTACCCCTGTCAAGTACAATCCGATGCGCGACCGTGGCGAAAACCCTTACGTCTGGTTGCCGGAAAACGTGGAGCTGCAAGACTAGCTCTTCGTCCGGACGAGAAAAAAGAAGCGGACTGAACACCGCTTCTTTTTTCTGTCGAAAGCCCTGCATTTATTTTTCCACTCGCTCCAGATTGCCGTTTTCATCCATTTTGAAAATGGCTTTGGCGGATTCTTCTTCCTGCAAAAAGGCAAGCTTGCGAGCCCGGTCCATGATCTGGACGAGGGCGCGGTAGTCGTCGTTTACGCCCTGCACCTGCTCCAGTTCTTTTTTGGCGCGCTCGTGCGCTTCTTTCAATTCTTTTAACTCCAAATCTTTTCCTTCCAACTCTTGTTCCAATTGTCGCAAGCGACGGGCCATTTCTTTCTGGTTGACGAGCATGCGAATCACGGATTCGATCTGCTCCTCCTCCACTACCTCCAGCTTGGCAGCCTGCGTCTCCGAAGCAGCAGGCGCCGCCTGCCTTGGCGGCAACAAAACCGCATCCGTCTCGGCCGCTGCGGCCGGCGCTTGTATCCGACCCATTTTTTTCAGTTGCTGTCTTTGGCTCTTGGCAATCGAGATTGCTGCATCGTAACGTTTGCGCACGCAACTATTCCAGCGAAAACCGCACGCTGCCGCAGTCCTACCCAACCTTTGACCCACTTCTTCAAATGCGGCAAGCTGTGTGCCGCCTTCGCGTATGTGGCGCAAGGTGACTTCCGCCAACACGAGATCGTCATCTTCGGTCCATGCGTCTTGTCTGGAAGCTACCATATGAGTCCCTCCCGTTACCTTTAAAAAGGATGATGTAGTTCATCCTATGCTTTTCCCTACTCTTGTAGAATCGCTTTCTACTAGAAAAAGTATGTCCAAGCAAATAAATGTTTAAACGAGAAGAACCCGAATAGGCGAGAACTACTGCTTGGTGAGGAACTTTTGCACGACGGACACGTGTTCGGGACTGCCCCAGAGCTGTGCGCACTGATCGACTTCCCGCCTGATGCGCTCCTCGCGCACGAGCCCTTCCCGCTTCCAGCGGACGAGTTGCATGTACGCCTCGATCCCGACAAGCGGCTGCGCCGCGATTTTTTGCGCAAAGGCGTAAACGGCGTCCGCAAGCTGCTCGTGCGGATAGACTTCGTCGACGAAGCCGTAAGCCTTGGCCTGCTGTGCAGAAAGCCTTTCCCCGGCGAGCAAAAGAGCCAGTGCCTTTGACTCAGGGAGCAGGTCCAAAAGCCGGCTGCCTCCGCCCCAGCCAGTCGTAATATGCATGCTGATCTGGACGAAGCCAAACAGCGCCTGCTCGCTGGCGAAGCGGAAATGGCACGCCCCGGCAAATTCGCAACCGCCGCCTACCGCCGCACCGTTCACCATCGCGATGACCGGTTTCGTGCATCGGTCGATAGAAGACAGCAGATCCGCCACTTTGCTGAGCAGCGGATGCGCTTGCGCACGCCCTCGCGCCGCAATGAACTGGTTCAGGTCGCCGCCGGATACAAAGCTTTTGCCTGTGCCCGTGATGACGAGCACCTTCACCTGCGGATCGGCCTGGCAATCGGCCAGCACCTCGTGCAGCTCGTCGACCAGCTCCATGCTGATGGCGTTATGTACGTGCGGACGGTTCAGCGTAATCGTGGCAATCCCTGCTTCTTTTCGGATCAGTAACGTATCCATGAACAGTCTCCATCCTTTTCTTCGAATGTATTTGCTTTATTGTACCGTGTCGCCCGCGAAAATCATATCAGCGCGAGAAAACTTGGCTTTGCCGGTCTTTTGGCGAAGCCTTGGCTGCTCTTGTGCCGCTAGAACTTTTTAACGACGAAAAAAAAGAGAAGGCCTACGCCTTCCCTCTCCGGTTACGACAACAAGTTTTTCATGGCGGATGAATTGAAGCCGACGATCAGATTCTCGCCATCGGTGAGAATCGGACGCTTCAGGAGCTGCGGCTCTTCGCTCAGCATCTCCAGCAGCTCTTTTACAGACATGTCGTTGATGTCCACATCCAAGTTTTTGAAGCGCTGGCTTCTGGTCGACAAAATTTCGTCGAGTCCGTTTGTCGTCATTTTAATGATGTCGAGCAGCTCTTCGGCTGTCGGTGGATTTTTGAACAGGTGACGCTCTTCGTAGTTGACGCCATTCTCTGCCAGCCAAGCTTTGGCTTTGCGACAGGATGTGCAGCTCGGATACGTGAAAAACGTCAATTTTTGTGTTCGTGTACGCTCAGCAACTGCCATCGGTTACCCCTCCGTCTCATCTATACAAATTCATTTGCGTATGTTCTTGGTGCTGCTGTCTGCTTTCGTTAATTGCTTAGAGCTATTAACTTGCAAAAAGTAAGCTAATAAAAATTCTTTCTTTAGTTTGGATTATAAATCTACAATAAACACTATGTCAATAGTAGTTAATCTAAAAACTAGGCAGGAAATCGGGGGATGTGCTGTTGTAGCACACTGCCACCTTAACAAGCCACACAAAATCGGATACACTTATGAGGATGTGAAATTTTTTCAAACAAATGTTGAACAAGGCTTGTCACGTTGAGAAAGGGGTATCCGGCATGGACCAAGATGCGCAGAAGTTAACCAGTGCTTTGGCAGACCCCACCCGTTTTTCCATTTACCAGTTTGTCGCGTACAGCAAAGAGCCCATCACGGTTCAGGACGTCGCAGACCACTTTGCCATTCACCCGAATGTAGCGCGCCTGCACCTGACCAAGCTGGAGGACGTGAATCTGCTCACGGCCGTCTCGGACAAAAGCGGCAAAGGAGGACGTCCCAGTCGATTGTATTCACTGTCTGAACAGGTGGTGAGCCTGCAGTTCCCACCGCGCGACTATCAGTTGCTGGCCGATATCGCGATCGAAAGTCTGCTGTCGCTCGGTGAGGCGGGCGAAGCCGCTCTTATCCATATGGGGCATCGCATTGGTACAGAGATGGCGAAACGGGCGATTGTCCAAAGCGGATTGAATTTGCAAACGGCTACGTTGGAAGAAAAATTGCACCTGATCCATCGCCTCGTCGTGGCTCAGGGATTGAGACCGGACATTGAAAAGCTGGAAGACGGCAAGCTTCGTTTTCGCGTAAACAACTGCACGTTTTCCGACACCGCCAAGAAATATCCGAGCGCTGTCTGCCAGATGCACAACGCTCTTTTGATGGGAATATTCGAAACGTACTTAGGGAACATTGAATTACGTGAGGATGACTCCATGATTCGGGGCTGCAAATCGTGCAACTATACGGTCATCCAGTTCTGAGCAAGCGAAAACGTCCTCCCTTGGGCGCGCCCGTCTTTTTTTTGTTCGGCGCGTCAAAAAACCGTCATAGCTTTATCGTTTACACGTCTTCGCCTGTCCTATATAATGGGGAAGGAATCTTGTAAATCTTACCGATCTAGGCAAAAAGGGGGGACAACAAATGGATCGTATGTATCGCGTTCTCGGTTTTTGGACCATTGTAATCGCGCTGATGGCGTTCTGGGGCGGTCTGTACCCGATGTCGCTCATCTTCTTCGGTCTTACTGCATTCTTTGTAGCGTTGAGCTACATGAGCCTGACTGAACGAGTGTATATCAACATTTTCTTCGGCTTCATGTTCCTGTCTTTTGTAGGGTTCACGTACTACACCTTCTTCGTGATGCCTGTAGGCGGACAAGAACACGCTTTCATGCAACTGATGATGTAAGAAAAAAAGATGCTCAATCGCGAGCATCTTTTTTATTGGCGGAAAAACGCAGGCAAGGCAGCGGCATTCGGCTCCATGCCTTTTTGCTGTACCATGACCCGGAAGCGGCCGCCCAATCCGGCTGGGTCGATCAGTTGCAAAATCGCCCGGTTGCGCTTCATCGCCTTGCTTGTAAACGGGTCCGTATCCTGGTGCGCAACCGCTTTGTGCAGCAGCCCGCATTGCAGCAAAAACTTGTCCTGGCGCATGTAGCAAACCTCCTGCAAGCCTGCTGCTTCTCCATAGCGGCTCCAGGCGGAAAAGTTGACGTGCGCGGTAATATCCTGCTCCCCGACGTGGATGTACGGATTGTCGTGGGCCTGGTGGCGGTAGTAGCACATCAGCGTCCCTTTTTTTCGGCTCGGGTGGTACAGCTCTTCCTGGCGATCGCCGTAATCAATCGTCACGACAAAGCCTTTTGCCAAGAGGCGCCCTACTTCTTGCGCCGCCTGTTTCAGCCCCAGGTTCACCTCGATCCGCATGCCTGCCGGAATCGGCAGAGCCGCGTCTATTTCAGCCAGAGCAGCGAGCAATGGCGCGGTCGGCTCCCGCAGCACCTCGCAAAATTGCCCCTCTTTGCAAGTCACCGCTACTTCCTGCCAGCCTGTCTTCGTCCGCTCGGCCACGTGAACGGGAAAGGCATCGAGCCATTCGTTGGACAGGACGACGCCTTCTACTGCTTCTCCGCAAGCGGCATCCGCAAGCGAAGCGTGCCACACCTTTTCCACCTCATGCTCGCGCAGCGCTTCCTCCTGTCTTCTCCGGTGATAAGGGCTTGCTTCGATGAGAACGACTTTCAACCGTTTGTACACGTCCGGCGCACTCTCGCGTATTCGTCCCAGCATGCTGCTGCACAAGGAGCCGGTACCTCCGCCGATTTCGACGAGCACGGGCTGCTTTATCCCCGCTGCGCGCCACAGCTCGCTCACCGCATCCGCCAATGTTTCTCCAAACACCGCGTGTACCGTCGCGCTGGTAAAAAAATCGCCATCTTTGCCTACCTTGGGCAAGTCCGACATATAATAGCCATAGGCGTCGTGATAGAGAGCCAGCTCCATAAAGCGCGAAAACGAAATGGCGCGTCCCTCCTGGCTTTCGATTTCGTGGCGAATCTGTGCGATGATATCCATTCGTCTCTTCTCCTGCTATCCAAATTCAACCTGATAAGGCTATAATACGAAAAAGAAGTCATACAATGTGGAAAGGTAAGCGACTTCCATCATGAAAGCAAAAGGTGAAAACATGCGCAAATTTCTGCTCGTCTTGTTCCTGCTTGTATGTCCGCTGACGGCGTTCGCCCAGGAAGAAACGGCGCTTCCTCTGGAACAGCTCATCCTGCAGCAGCATTTCACTCAGAAAGAGCTGGAGCGAACCCTCACCTTGCTCAAGGATGAAGAGTCTCGGACATACCGGGATATCGCTCAAATCGACCTCGACCTGCAGCGTCAAAAGCTCGTGATCGAAGCGATGCAGCGCCATGCCGGCGAGGTGGCACGGGCTTACTACATGGGTGAACGAGTCAATCTTCTCACTCTTTTACTTAATGCTGAAAATTTCAATCAATTTTTATTGATGTTCGAATTTTATCAGCTACTGTACGAGCACGACATGAATCGGCTCCAGGCGTACCATGCCGAGCGCACAAAGCTTGCTGTCATGCAGACAGACAAGCAAGACCGGCTGGCTCTGCTCCAGGATCTGCGCAAAAAATACGAGCAGCAACTGGCCGAGATGCTCGCCATCCAGGCGGAAAAAGAGAAAAACGTGCAGAAGCTGGACGACCCGACGGCCGTAGAAGCGTTGATGGACCATTTGATTGATGATTGGGAAAAGCGCGGCTTGCCCGCCTTCCAGACGTTTTTCGGCATGCTGGCCAAGGTGATGGTGCAAGTGCCTGAGCTGGCTACGCCCGATCGCATCCAGTCGGACGGCTTTTTCAACCATACGCTGACGATCAAGCAGAGCGATTTCAACCAGTTTTTGATGCAAAAGGACGAGTTGTTCAAGCAGTCGCGCTTCTCTTTTGAAGACAACAAACTGATTGTCGAAGGCACCTACGACCATATGGAGCTTCGTCTGGTGGGCAGCTACGAGCTCGTCTCGCCCACCCAGTTGAAATTCCACATCAGCGAGCTTTACTTCGACGGCTTCGCGTTGCCGCAAGCGACCGTGGACGAGATGGAAAAAGCGTACGATCTCGGCTTTTATCCCGAGCTGATCTCGCCCAACATCCAGGTGCAGGGCATCAGCCTGCAAAACGAAGAACTGAAGCTGCAACTGAAGCTGAACTTGCCGTTCGGCTTCGGAAAGAAATAAGGCCAGCTATCCATTAGCTGGCTTTTTTTCCGGAGACAGCCGTATTCACGTGAACCGACATCTCCTTTTGCAAACGGGTCATGTACTGGATCGCTTCTTTGGTGAGGGTCGGATATTTTTCCCCGCGCATAAGCCCTGCCAGCGTTTCATTCACGGGATAAATCACGTAATTGCGCTTGTTGTTTTTGCGGAAAAAATGAACGTAGGTCGGAAGCAGCTCCGCCTGTTCAATACTCGCTTTTCCGGACTCGTCCTTGTGCAAGGTGAGCTTGAGAATCGCGCCCACGTCCTTGTAATCCCAGCGCTGGGCCGAGACGAAGTTGCCAAGCGAATACGCAATCAGTCCTGTGTGCTCTGTACCGTCCTCCCGCGTGACCGTCTTCCACTCGTACGGCTGCACGACATGAGGGTGAGCGCCCAAAATCAGATCGGCCCCGTACGTCAGGCACAGCTCGGCTGTCCGAATTTGCTCCGCATTGGGCAGCCGCTGGTACTCGACGCCGAAGTGCAGCGCCACGGCGACCAGGTCCGCTCCGTTTTCCTTCGCCCGGGCAATGTCTTGCTTCATCAGCTCAGGCGCGATCAGGTTCACGAGGTACGGCTTCTTTGGCGGAACGGGAATGCCGTTCGTCCCGTACGTATAGGACAGCAGGGCGAGCGTAAAGCCGTCCTTGGTCAAGAGAAGCGGCTCGTTGCGTTCCTCGGCGCTGGCAAACGTCCCCGTGTGCAAAATTCCTGCCTGATCCAAGTATTTGATCGTCTGCAGTACCCCCTGCTCCTTGCGATCCATCGAGTGATTGTTCGCAGTCGTTACTGCGGTAAAACCTACTTCCTTCAACGTTTGCGCCAAAGATTCCGGGGAATTGAACATCGGGTATCCCGAATAGCGGGCCTGGCTGCCGCTCATCGTCGTTTCCAGGTTGCCGATCACCCAGTCCGCCTCTTGAAACAGTGGCGTGACATAAGGGAAAAACTTGTTGAAGTCATAGGTTTTGGTCGCAGGGTTCCAGACGGCATCCATTTGCTCCTGGTGAACCATGATGTCCCCGACAGCGAGCAGCGAGATTCGCTGTTCCGGAAAACGCGAAGGCGCCTGTTCCGGGGGAGGGGCGGGCGGATTTGCTTCCGTGTCGGCGGCAGGCTCGTCTTGTGGCGGCTGCGGCGTGGCGGGCTCAGATGGGGTCACATGCTGGACAGGAGCCTTGGAAGCTTCGTGATCCGGGGCTGCCGGCGGGACGCACCCGACCAGGCTCATACAGCCGACCGCTGTGATGATGACCCACTTGCTCCATGCTTGCTTCATCGCAATAGCTCCTTTTGGCGTTAAGATAACCCCTTCTTTTTCGCCGCCATCCGACAAAATCCTCTTCGCATCTCCAGAAAGAGTCGAGCAGTCTTTACCGTAGCATGCCCGTTACAAACGGATTGTACGTTTTTTCGTAGTCAATCGTCGTCTTCGGGCCGTGCCCCGGGTAGACGATCGTGTCGTCATCCAGCTCAAACAGCTTGTCTTGGATGCTAATCATCAGCGTCTCGTAATCGCCCCCGGGCAAATCGGTCCGGCCAATGCTCTGCGCAAACAGTACATCACCGCCAAAGCAATGCTTGCCGATCACAAACGAACAGCTTCCTGGCGAATGTCCCGGCGTGTGCAGCACCTGGATGTCAAATCCGGCGAGCTGCAGCATCTGCCCGTCAGCCAGTTCGTGCTCGGCGCGATCGCACACGATCGGCTCAGGCAGCCCCCAGCGGCTGGAACCGTTGAGATCGGGATTGGTCAGCCACTCCTGTTCCAGCGGATGGATGTACACGGGCGCTTTTGTCAGCGCGCGCACCTGGTTCAGTCCGCCGATATGGTCGAGGTGGGCGTGTGTCAAAAGGATCGCCACGACGTTTTTGCCGGAAATCGCCTGCAAAAGCCGCGCTGGCTCCATGCCGGGGTCAATGACAATCGTCTCTTCTGTATCCGTGTTGGTCAGGACGTAGGCGTTTGTTTGAAAGCCTCCCAAGGCAAAAGATTGGATGGCAAGCTGTTGGTCGCTCATAGGAACCTCCCTGTTTTTTTGGTACGATAAGAAAAAAGCCTAGAGAAAAGGATGAAGCGCATGCGCCATATGTACGGAATCGAGCTTGCGATCCCAGACGGGAAATTGCCTGGCTTCTATGCTCAAGTCATACATAAAATCGGGGACCATGTCAATGTCTTTGATCGGGACAAACTGCTTTTTATCGTCGAAAACGAGGCGGAAAAAGACAAGCTGGAGGCGATTTTGCAAAAGTCGCAGATGCTGGGCGACGGCTTCTCGCTGCTATTGCTTCCTCCCGAAGCGATGGTCGGGCACTTGGACGATATCGGTTTCGTCTCGCCGAATGACCATATGTTTGTGTATGCAGACCAGGTTGCGCTGTTTACGGTAGACAAAGCGTCTGGCACCCCTGCTGATCGCTGGGCTGCGGCTGAGCAGTGGAAGGAGCACGTCAGCGGCACGATCCCGCAAGCGGAGGAAGAAGAGACGATCTACCTGCTCGACAGCAGCCTGACCGAGCTTGTTGAAGGGATCGCCAAAGCCTATCAGGTGCAAGTACAGTGGCTGCACAAAACGTAGCCGAGCCGATGCGCTGACTGCGGCCTTCGCCCAAAAAGAAAGTGAGCTCTCCGCTTTGGGAGAACTCACTTTCTTTCTGTCGGCTTGCCAGGGCCGCTCCCTGCGCCAGCCAAGCGACTTCCTTCCTTGCTTGCTCGCTACTTGCTGTCAAACCGGAACCAGACCACCTGGTTGTCTTCAAGGCCGAAGTTGGCCGTGTACTTGCTGCCTTCGTACACGACTTCCTTTTCCCCGCTGCCTTCGCCGTACAGCTTTTTCAACTGCTCCCCGCTGTCGTACATGGCAAGCCCTCGATACGTTTTGAACCGTGCAGCATCTTCTTTTGCCACTCCGCCGAGCATGATCGAGCTCAATTCGCCTTTTCTGACCTTGACGAGCAGTTGCGTGCGATCGAGCAAAAGCATGCCCATGACGGCCTCGCCTTCGCCTTTTGCCATTCTGTCCACCGTGTAGCTTTCCCGAGACACCATGTCCATAAAATCGGCTTTGCTCGGCTTGATGATGTCCATCGCTTCCTTGATGTTTTGGCCCAAGTAAATTCCGCCCACGCCGTATTCCCGCTGGTTTTCCGGATCGAATACGCCGGACGGCTCCGACTGCCCCGAACAGGCTGTCAGCATGAAGATGAATAGCGCCAACCATGCCAATATTCCGAATGAATTTCGCTTTGCCATCGTGCCCACCTACTTTAGCGGTATGTGCTTTTGCTATCTTACCGCACGCGGCAGTCACTGTTCAAGCTGTGGCCGGTCATTCCCGCGGGCCGCTCACCTTCTGCCGCGGGCGATTCGGCGGGTTGCTGTTATTGACCGACTGCTTGAATCCCTCCAAAATTTTCAGGACCGAAGCAAAAAACGGGGAACCGAACACGGCGATAATGCCCCACAGCCATGTTCCTACCTGCCATGGATTTTCCACGTAAGCCGAATCCGCTCCGGTCAAAATCAGCGCCGGGTCCAGGCCGAGCATGCCAAAAATCGCGCCGGCGGCCAACACCGAGATGAGCAGGTTGAAAAAGCGTTTGTAGTGCATCAGACGCGCCGCCTCATTTTGGTCCTCCCAGCAGTCTTCCTTCGGCTCGTAGTCAGTGGACAAAAACGGAATGATCGATTTGAACGCTTCTGTCACACCTGCCGCTGCGCTGGAAACAGCGGTTACATAAACAAAAAAGGCAATGGATGAGTCCAACGTGACCATGTGCGCTCCCTCCTTGATATATATATATGAAGGGAGGAGGACAACTTGCAAAAAATTGTCCGGGCTTGTTTTCCTCGCTACGGATTTACGGTAACATGGAGACGAATGGAAATTGACGAAAGGTGGTTTTCGCCATGCAGGATTATTCATTCGTTTGGAATCAATACGATTTGATTCGCGGCCTGTTTTTGGAGGACGTGACCAAGACGACTGAGGAGGAGGCTGACATCGTTCCGGAAGGATTTAAAAACAACATCCGCTGGAATATCGGCCATATTTTGCTCACGCAAGATTATTTGCTGCTTGGACCAGCCAAAATGAACTGTCCTCCGTCCTACGCGGCTATGTTTAGCCCAGGGACAAAACCGGCAGACTGGCAGGGAAACATCCCTTCCCTGGAAACGTTGGCTGCCCAGTTGAAGGAGCAGCATGCTCGCATCAAGGAGCAATTCCAATCCCGGCTGAACGAGTCGCTCCCGAAGCCGTTTGAACTGGGAGACAAGGGTGTTATGCACACGTATGGCGAAATCATGGTCTTCACCCTGTTCCACGAAGGCATGCACATCGGCATGATCTCTTCCTTGCGCAAGGCGATTGCCGCAGCCAAAGCCTAGCCCTTATCATTTGCCTGCAAAACGCGGAGCCGTCCACACGGCTGTCCGCGTTTTTTTATGGACGTGGAACGCACGTTGATTTGCGCCAAAAAGCGAAACCGCTCCCAAATAGGGAGCGGTCCTTTGTCGAGCCCGATTGCTTATGGGGTTTAACCGGTTATTCTCTTTGGCACTTCAACCTCCATGAAAGAGATAGGTTACCCAAGGAATCGGCTTATTTCCATACGACTTTCGTCGACTGCTTGTTCATGGTTATCCACGGATCTTCGCCTCCTGCAAGGCATTTCGCCGTTTCTTACATGAATCGTCGGGCTCGACAACTATAGTATGGTCAGCCAGTCGGTTTTCATACACGATTTTTTACAACAAATCGGCAGCCAACTGGGCAAGCACGCTGCGCTCGCCTTTTTCCAGGCGAATGTGCCCGGCCAGCTTCTGATCCTTGAACACCTCGACCACGTACGTCAGTCCGTTGTTGCTTTCGTCCAGGTACGGATGGTCGATCTGTTCCGGATCGCCCATCAGGACGATTTTCGAGCCGTCCCCTACCCGCGTCAGGATCGTTTTCACCTCGTGCTTCGTCAAGTTTTGCGCCTCGTCAATAATGATGAACTGCCCGGGAATGGAACGACCGCGAATATACGTCAACGCCTCGACTTGCAGACTGCCCATCCCCGCCAAAATTTTATCGAGATCGCCTGGTCGCTTCGTGTTGAACAAATATTCCAGATTATCATAAATCGGTTGCATCCACGGCCGCAGTTTTTCTTCTTTCTCGCCGGGCAAATAACCGATGTCTTTTCCTAAAGGAACGATAGGTCGTGCCACTAACAGTTTTTTGTACTTTTGCTGGTCTTCGATCTGCAGCAGCCCCGCTGCCAGCGCCAGCAACGTCTTTCCTGTCCCCGCTTTGCCCGTCATGGTCACCAGCGGGATATCATCTCGCAGCAAGAGATCGGTTGCCATCCGTTGCTGCACGTTTCGGGCCCGGATGCCCCAAATCGGATCGTCGTCTGAAACAAGCATTTCCAGCGTTTTTCCATCGGGGTCCACTTTTCCGATGGCAGAAATGGACGGGTTGCATTCGTCCTTCAGTACGAGAAACTGATGCGGATAAAAGCGGTAGCGAGGGAAACAGGAGGCCAAGTGCAGTTTTCTCGTCGCGTAGTACGTCTTGATGATCTCCGAGGCGACCAGCATTTTTTGATAACCCGTGTAGATGCTGGAAAATTCCCCCACTACGCGATCGGAGAGAAAATCTTCTGCCGAAATGTTCAAGGCATCTGCCTTCACACGCATGAGCGCATCCTTGCTAACCAATATGACGGGTCTGGGCTGTGGGGATTGGTTCTCCTCCTCCTGCAGATTAAGTGCGACCGCCAAAATGCGGTTGTCATTGGTCATTTCCGTAAATTGCTTTTGCAGTTGATGAAGCGAGGAATGGTTCAGCTCCACCCGAAATAGCCCGCCTGTCTCCAGGGTAATGCCTTTGTGCAAATGACCCAGCTCACGAAAACTGTCAAAGAGCCGCGATACGTACCGAGCGTTGCGGCCAATTTCATCCATGTACCGCTTTTTGGAATCGATTTCTTCCAACACCACAGCGGGTATGACAATTTCGTTGTCAGCGAAAGAGAACATCGCCCGTGGATCTTGCAGGAGTACGTTGGTGTCCAGTACGTAGATTTTCTTCAAAATCTCGCCTCCTATTACCCTTCTTATATACGGTATGCAATTTTTGGAGGGATGCTCAATTGTGGCGACGTGATGTACTACAGTCTATGTTCGGTCGGACAGAGATAGACGGCCCTTTGGCAGAATGAAATGGGGCTGCAAGGACAAAATACAGGTAACCTGCCCTCCGCTTTCAGGAGGCATTACGGGGAAAGGGAGAATGCGTATGAAACGGATGATTATCGGCTGCCTGGGCGCCAGCCTGCTTTTGTCTGGATGCATGTCGAACAACAAGCCGCCAGCCAATCAGGCTGCCCCACAGCCCAACCAGCAAGTGCCTCATACCCAGCGCGTCCAGCAAACGGCCCCGGAACCAGCTTACAACCAATCTTCGCAAGCGACGGCCGACCGGCTTGTGCAACTGGCTACCCGTGTGAAAAAGGTCAACGGTGCGACTGCGGTCGTCATCGGCAAGATCGCTGTCGTCGGGATTGATGTGGATGCCCATCTCGATCGGCCCGAGGTCGGCGTCATCAAGTACACCGTTGCCGAAGCGATGAAAGAAGACCCGCAGGGCGCAAACGCAATCGTGACAGCCGATCCGGACATCGTCCAGCGCCTGAAGGAAATGGCTGCGGACATTCGCCGGGGCCACCCGATCTCGGGCTTCGCCGAGGAGTTGGCTGACATCGTCGGCCGCATCATTCCACAGTTGCCGCGCGACGTAAGGCAGCGGGAGGAAACGCCCTCGCAGGAAAATGAACAGCGCATCAACAAAGACGGCCGCGCGACACCGCAAGGAAACGACAAGATCAACGTAAACCGCACAGGCGCACCATAAAAAAAACTCTCTCGAAGCCATTTCAAGGATGAGCGAACGCGTTTTCGTGGAAGATTCCGATTCAGTAAAAAAGAGGCATTCGCCTCGGGAAATTACGCCCGGGAGAATGCCTCTTTTTGTTGCGGCTGGACGGATTGTTGTGACTGAACCGAACTCAGCGGCGGCAATGCGTCCAGTACCTGCTTCAAGTCCGCGAGCAAGTCGTCCACGTCCTCCAACCCTGCGGACAACCGGATCAAGCCATCGGTAATGCCGCGCGCTTCCCGCTCCGCTGCGGGCATCGCCGCATGCGACATCATCACCGGATACGACAAGATCGTCTCGACAGCCCCCAGGCTCACTGCCACAATCGGCAGCTTCACCCGGTCAAACAACGCCTTGGCTCGCTCACGGCTCCCTACATCGAACGACAGAACCGCACCGTGGCCGCTTGCTTGCTGTTGCTGGACGAGATGCCCCGGATGGTCAGCCAAGCCCGTGTAGTAAACGCGGCTCACGCCAGGGTGCGTGGACAGCCACTCCGCGAGAATCCCTGCCGACTTTGTGCTGACATCCAGACGTGCCTTGAGCGTTTTCAGCCCGCGCATGACGAGCCAGCAATCCTGTACCCCAAGAATCGCGCCCATGCCGTTCTGGATCAGGTACAGTTGCTCGCCGAGCGCGGCGTCGCGCGTCACTGCCAGCCCGGCAACCACGTCGCTGTGGCCGCCGATAAACTTGGTCGCGCTGTGGATGACGACGTCCGCCCCCAGCTCCAGCGGCCGCTGATAGTACGGCGTCAAAAACGTATTGTCGACAATGACGAGCAGCCCGTGCTCCTTCGCAACGGCTGACACCGCCGCGATGTCGGTCACTTTCAGCGTCGGATTGGACGGCGTTTCCAGATACACTCCCTTGGTCGCCGGAGTAATCGCCTCCCGCACGGCCTCTGTCTGGGTCGCATCGACAAACGTAACGGAAATGCCCATTCTCGACAGCACGCGGGTCAAAAAGCGGAAGGTGCCGCCGTACACGTCCTCCGCGACTACGATATGGTCGCCAGCCGAAAACAGCATGAACACGCTGGAGATCGCCGCCATGCCGGACGAGAAAGCAAAGCCGCGCGCGCCGCCTTCGAGAGCGGCAATCGCTTCCTCCAGCGCGTGTCTGGTCGGATTGCCGGAACGGGCGTAGTCATACGTGCCTGGCTGGTCGAGATCAAACTGGTGAAACGTGGAAGCCTGGTAAATCGGAACCGACGACGCCCCTGTGAACGGATCGATGCAAGTAGAGCCATGCAAAACCTTCGTTGCGAAATTCATCGCGCAGCCCCCCCAACGACAAGACTTGCGTCCAAAGCCTGAAACAGATCAGCGATCAAGTCTTCCGGATGCTCAATCCCGACCGACAGCCTCAGCAATCGGTCACAAACGCCGACATACTCCCGTACTTCCAGCGGAATGTCAGCGTGGGTCTGTGTCGCCGGATACGTACACAACGACTCGACGCCGCCAAGGCTTTCCGCAAAAGAAACGATGCGCAGATTTTGCAAAAACAAGCCCACCTGCTCCGCAGACCGTACCCGGAATGAAACCATACCGCTATAACCGCTTGCCTGGCTCGCCTGGATGGCATGCCCGGGGTGTTCTTGCAGCCCTGGGTAAAACACTTCGGCGACAGCCGGATGCTCCTGCAGCTTTTTTGCAACCGCGAGCGCGTTTGTCTGATGTCTTTCCATGCGCAGCGCCAATGTCTTCATTCCGCGTACCAACAGCCAGCTATCTTGTGGACCCAATACCGCTCCGATGGAATTATGCAAAAACCGGATTTTTTCCGACAACTCCTCGCCTTTTGTCACGATCAGTCCGGCCAGTACATCGTTGTGGCCACCCAAGTACTTCGTCGCACTGTGCAACACGATATCTGCGCCAAGCTCCAGCGGGCGTTGACAATAAGGGGTCATGAACGTGTTGTCGACTATCGTCAAAAGTCCATGCTGCTTTGCCAGCCCGGCGATTTGGCGAAGATCGGTAATCTGCATGAGCGGATTCGTCGGCGTCTCGACGAAGATCGCCTTTGTCTCGGCTCGCAGCGCGTTATGCACCGCTTCCAGGTCGCGCAAGTCTACGTACGTAAAAGACAGGCCGTAGCGGGAAAGCACCTGCTCAAACAAGCGATACGTCCCTCCGTACAAATCGAGCGACACAATGAGATGATCTCCCTGGGAAAACAGCCCCATGACCGTATGAACCGCCGCCATTCCCGATGCGCAGGCAAAGCCCGCATCGCCCGATTCTGCCTCGGCGATGGCTTCTTCCAAAACCGTGCGGGTCGGATTGGCCGTGCGTGTATAGTCAAAGCCTGTGCTCTGCCCCAATGCCGGGTGGCGATATGCGGTGGCATAGTAGACAGGAAAGCTGACCGCCCCTGTTTTTTCATCTCTGCCTACGCCTGCTTGAATCAATTTTGTTTCCAGTCTCATACGTAACTCTCTCCCTCCAATGATGTACGAGGGGCATGAAAAAAGCCCCCTTTCCTCTGAAAGAAGGCTTTGTTTACGTCACCGTAAGCAAGACCTTCTCATCTTTCAGAGTTAAAAAACTCTGCAGGAATTAGCACCATTATCTCCCCGCATGAACGAACATGCAGGTGATTGGTTGCCGGGCATCATCGGGCCAGTCCCTCCGCCTCTCTGGATAAGAAGTTTTGCTATTCAATTTGAATGACCTAATACTAAAGGATACGGCGGTTTTTTGTCAACAGGATTTTCCACTGTTGTGCGGCCGTCTTGACTAGGCGTTTTTCAGCGCAGTCATGACCTGGTTGTCCAGCTTCGCAGCCGCGTTTTTGTCGTACGTCTTTTCGTATTGCGGTTCTACGGAAATGCGCGAGCCGTAAAACATGACGTCTCGGACGGAGTCAATCGCGATCTCCACCAGCGCCAGCTTCAGCGGAACGCCCTCCAGCCGCTCGGCTTTCACTGCGGCGCGTCCGTTGATCGCAAAAGAGGAGCCTGCCCCGATCAGATGCAGGACGACCTGCGGCTCTTTGGCAATATTGGCGAGTATGCGCGAGCGGTTATCCACGGCAAAGCGGATGAGTCCGCTGTTCACCGCCAATGTCCAGGACAAGGAGCTGAGCGATGGCGCTCCTGTCTCGTGATCGACGGTGCCGAGCGTCACAAATCGCTCTTTTTGCAGGAGCGCGAACAGTTCTTCCGACAAGGTTTGGGATACGGTTTCAGCCATTCGGATGCCTCCTCGTAAACGGTAGTACGTCTATTGTACCCCTCGCATCTGCCATTAGGCAAACGTTTCCTCCCCGCCTTGATTCTGCCTGTTTTTTTCCCTACACTGGTAAAAAACAAAGCCGTACCGGATAAGGAGGTTGGAAAAAGTGGCACCTACGCCTACAGACCGGCTTATGCACAAAATCGACCAGGTCCTCCACGAGCTGCAGGAAGTGCGGAAAATGAACGAGCGCATGGACAAAATCGCCATGTTTTTGGAGGATATCCGGCTCGCAGACGTGATCCAAAACTACACAGCCCCGCGCAAGCTGCTCTGGATCAATTTCCTCGCAGGGCTTGCCCGGGGTCTTGGCTTGACGATTGGAACAGCGATCGTGCTGGCGCTGCTCGGCTCGCTTTTGACGCAGTTTCTCTCGATCCCTATCCTCGGCGATTACATCCGCGAGCTGGTCGAGTATGTTCAGACTTACAAGCAGCCGTAAACGAGACTACTTGCCGCTTCTTTTGCCGCGGTCGTCGTCGTCGTCGCGGTCATCGTCGCGGTCATCTTTGTCGCCATCTTTCCATTTGCCGTCGTAGTTTTTCCAATAGCCGTATGCTTTTCCGTTTGGATAGTGGTGCTTGTCTTTATCCTTGTCGTCCTTATCGTCATCCTTCTTCGGCACGGCGGTAATTTTCGTGCTCAGCGCGATGTCCGCCTGCTTTACCAGCTTGTCTTTCGCGTACAGTTCCAGATGGACGGTTTTCGCAGCAAACGAGCGGTTTTTGTAGGTAAAGGTCACGGTGTATTCGCCCTTGTCGTTTGGCTTGATCTCCTTTTTCTTGCCGTCCGGGGTGACGACGACAAGCTTTGCTTTTTGCTTCTCGTCCCAGCCCTTGACGGTGCCTTTCAGTTGAACGGACTTTTTCTTCAAATCGTGCACTGCCGTTCCGGCAATGGCATAGGCCGCGCCAGGGTCTTTGTCCGGTGGGTTGACGACATCGACTTTGATCGTGTCGGAGTCGACTTTTTTCCCGTCTTCATATATTTCGACCAGCGCTTCGTCGCTTGCGGCTTTCGCCTTCACGTCCTTGACCGTCACGCTGAAGCTGTCCACCCCGTCCCACAGCTTCTTCAAGCTCGTCTCCTGTTTCACGCCGTTGTAGGAGACGACGACCTTGTCCGCTCCGTGCTTGACGACACCTTTTACCTGCCATTCGGCTTTTTTGGCGTCGTACACGGAAAAGGCGTGGATCAGCCTGCTTTTTTCCTCGTCAGCCTGCGGGATGAGCTTAACTTTTTCACTGTCCGCCAACAGACTGCCGGCATACGCCTGTACGGTGACGTATTGGACGGAATCTGTTTCCGGCGCGGCAAAGCTGACGGTAAACGAATGCTCGCTCGTCGGCACTGCCTCGATAAAGTCGCCGTTCGGCTTGGTCACGACTACTTTCGTCACTTCCGGCGTCACGATGCCTTTGATGTACACCTTGCCGTTTTCGGTCTGCGCGCTCACGCTGACCAGTTCCTCGTCCGCCTCTGTGCGGCGAACTTCCAGCCAGATGTCGCCGTAATAGTCGCGATAAATGCGCTCCCACTCCGACTTGTTCGTTTCCATGTATGTTTGCAGCTTCGTATTCAGATGGATCGGATCTACAATCAGGTACAAATGGTCTGCCTGGTTTTTCAGCAGCATATTCAGCGTAGCCGGGTCGTTTTTCGCAAGCTCTTTCAGGTTGTAGCGGGTAACCTGCTTGCCTTCGTCGCTCATCACTACCTTGGTCGCCGGCGTGCTGCTGGAGCTGGCATCTGCAAAAATCGGCGTCAGGCAGCCGATGAGTCCCGCCGCCGTAACGACCGCCAATACGGGCTTGGTCATGATCTTTTTCACTGGTGTCTCCCCCTCTATTTTTGCCAATCATCCCCTGTCTTCTGTGGGCAACCATACAGACGTAGCGTTTTTTTCAAAAGTTGCACCGCAGCCGAAAACACGTCTAAATACCCACAGCGGCTCCAGACAGCAAAAAAGCGCGCCGGGACACTCTGAACGCCTGATAATGCCCCCGTGCGCACGACAAAAAAGACTCTTCCGCCGCCGAACAGGTCGGAGCCGGAAAGAGTCTTTTCCCTTTTTTTAACTATTGTATTTAGGCTCGTTTTCAATCGCGACCAGCAAGAACTCGACCGTTTCAGCCGGATATTTGCGCTCGAACGTCGCCGCTTCCTCCTTTGCCGTCAGCACGTACCAGCCGCCTTCCTGCCGATAGGCAAGCTCGCTAAGCGCGTGGTCCTCCTGCAACATCTGCAAGAAAAACGCCGCCGTCTCCTGCGCCGACTGATCGTCCGGCCGCGCGTCTGCTACCACTTGAATCTGCAACCAGTTAAAGAGTGCATCATCACGTTTCACGAGGGCAACCTCACTTTCGCTCCGGTTTGATTCTCAGCTTGACGACGACCAGAATGACAATCGCGACCAGCATCGCGCTCTTCACAGGAAGCTGGACGTCCAAAATCGCAAAGATCAGCGCCCCGACGAACAGGAGAAGGTATAAAAGCAACGTTTTCAAGATCGGCATGCGAATTACCGTCGCAAACCCCAGGTAGTAAACGATAATTAATTGCACAAACAAAATCCAAGCCCGATTATGGTCCGCCCACAGGCGGAAGCTGTCGTAGGCGCTCAGTTGATCCGGGTTTGCCGGTACGTAGGTTGAAGCAAGGTGTATCCAGTCCATCACAAATCTCTCCTGTAACGCAAAAGGCCGTGTCCTCTCACCGCGACGGGAAAGACCCGCTCTTTTGCATAATCTTTTCCTTTTTCCAACGTTTTTTCGTATGTATCCTTTTTACTTTATCAGGTGATGGATTTCCTGTCAAAAACGGACTGCTCCTGCACTTGGCGCACGACAATGCTAGCCTGCCTTTTCGCGGACATGCTATGATGAGAGGGTCGCAAACTTAGAAAAAGGTGGGAAAAACATGAGCCTGTACGATATTTCCGTCAAGACGATTTCCGGCGAAGAACAGACGCTGGCCGAGTACAAAGGACGCGTTTTGCTGATCGTCAATACCGCCAGCCAGTGCGGACTAACCCCGCAGTACAAAGGCTTGCAGGAGCTGTACACGCGCTATGCGGACAAAGGATTCGCCGTTCTCGGCTTTCCGTGCAACCAGTTTGCCGCTCAAGAGCCTGGCAGCGAGGAAGAGATCGCGGCATTTTGTGATCGCCACTACGGCGTAACGTTCCCGCTGTTTGCCAAAATCGATGTGAACGGTCCAACTGCCCATCCTTTGTACCAGCACCTGAAAGCCAACGCTCCCGAAGGCCAGGGTGAAGAGATCGAATGGAACTTCGCCAAGTTTCTCGTAGACAAGGAAGGCCGTATCGTCAAGCGCATCGGTGCCCGCGTGCAGCCGGAAGACGTGGCCGCTGACATCGAACGCTTGCTGTAAAAAACGGCTTCCCTGCCAAACCAAAAGCCGCTTTGCCCATCATCGGGGACAAAGCGGCTTTTATTGTACCGCGATTGCGCCGCGAGCTTACGCTTGCGGTTGTGCTTCCCAGCGCTTTTGCTTTTCGTAGCGCTCGCGATCCGATTTGTTCAAATACTTTTTGCGCAAACGGACGGATTGTGGCGTAACTTCGCACAGCTCGTCGTCGTTCAAATACTCCAGAGCCTCTTCCAGCGTCAGCAGGCGAGGGGTCTTCATTTTCACCGTCTCGTCCTTCGTTGCGGAGCGGACGTTGGTCGCGTGCTTCTCTTTGCACACGTTGACGGTCAAGTCGTTGTCGCGGTTGTGTTCGCCCACGATCATGCCTTCATAGACTTCCGTACCCGGCGTGATGAACATGATGCCGCGATCCTCGACAGACATCAGGCCGTACGTGGTTGCGGTTCCGGTCTCGTGGGAAATGAGCACGCCTGCGTGACGTCCACCCACAGCGCCCTGGACAAGCGGACGATAGCTGTCAAAGGAATGGTTGAGGATGCCGTAGCCGCGTGTGATCGTCAAAAACTCCGTGCGGTAGCCGATCAGTCCGCGGGACGGAATGATGAACTCCAGACGGACCTGGCCGAAGCCGTTGTTGACCATGTTGACCATCTCGGCCTTGCGTTGGCCCAGCGTCTCCATGACAGCCCCGGTGTATTCTTCCGGCACGTCGATCACGAGAAACTCAGCCGGCTCCATTTTTTGTCCGTCGATCATTCGCACGATGACTTCCGGCTTGGACACGCCCAGCTCGAAGCCTTCGCGGCGCATGTTTTCCACAAGGATGGACAGATGCAATTCCCCGCGTCCAGATACAATGAACGCATCTGGAGAATCTGTTTCTTCCACACGAAGAGATACATCTGTCTCCAGCTCGGCCATCAGGCGATCGCGCAGCTTGCGGGAAGTAACGTGTTTCCCTTCGCGGCCTGCAAACGGGCTGTTGTTCACCAAAAACGTCATTTGCAATGTCGGCTCGTCGATTTTCAACAGAGGCAGCGCATCCGGGTGGTCGACGTGGCAAACGGTTTCGCCTACGTTGATATCGTCAATCCCTGCGATCGCGACGATGTCCCCTGCTCTCGCCGTTTTTTGTTCCACGCGCTGCAAGCCGGAGAAGCCGAACAGCTTTTGAATCCGCGCTTTTTTCACTTCGCCGTTGCGCGTGGTGACCGATACCATTTCATTTACATTCATGGTTCCGCGATAAATGCGGCCAATCCCGATACGACCCAAAAAGTCGTTATAATCCAGCATGGTTACTTGCATTTGGAGTGGTGCGTTTTCATCGGCATCAGGTGCGGGCATGTGCTCAACAATGGTGTCGAAAAGTGGACGAAGGTCGCCTTCCAGTTTATCCGGCTCCATTCCGGCGATACCTTGCAGGCCGGAAGCGTAGACGATCGGGAATTCCAGTTGATCTTCCGTCGCATCGAGATCGATAAACAGGTCGTACACTTCGTTGATGACTTCTTGAGGACGTGCATTGTCGCGGTCTACCTTGTTCACGACAACGATCGGGGTAACTTTTGCTTCGAGCGCTTTTTTCAATACGAAACGGGTTTGTGGCATACAGCCTTCAAATGCGTCAACAATCAAAAGGACGCCGTCCACCATGCTCATGATCCGCTCTACCTCGCCACCGAAGTCGGCGTGGCCTGGCGTATCCAAAATGTTGATGGTGAACTCTTTGTATTTCACGGACGTTGTTTTCGCCAGGATCGTAATCCCGCGTTCCCGCTCCAGGTCGTTGGAGTCCATCATTCTCTCCTCTACCTGCTGGTTGCTGCGGAATGTGCCCGATTGGATCAAAAGCTTGTCGACCAACGTTGTTTTTCCATGGTCAACGTGGGCAATAATGGCAATGTTGCGTATGTCAAGACGCTTCATGTGAACCTCCTCTGTTATGCATACCTTCCATATTAACAGGTCGCGAAACACGGCACAATGGGCATTTTTTTACTCGGAAACACTTCCTGATTAGCATGCGCCACAATCGACATACTAAAGACAGGAGGTGGTCTGCCATGAGGAAAAACGAGCCAAGCTATTTCACAGGTTTGTTCTTGATCGCAGCAACGCTTGTCGGGTGCGCGTCTTCCAACGCAGGGCCTGACACGGGCGCACAGACGCAAAGCAGTTCGCATCCAGCGACACCGATGACTCGCTCAAGCATCGGACACGATTTTAACGCCTATACGCAAGGAATCAACGCCCAGAACTACCTCAAAGGGTACACCTCAAACGGCTTCAATCAAGACCTGGCAGAGCAGCTTACAAAAGCGGCCGATGATGTCCCGGGCGTCGATCGCGCTACTGTCGTCGTAAGCGGCCAGGACGCCGTGATCGGCATTCGCGTGCGCGACAACCTTGGCGAGCCGCAGGCAAAAGTGATCGAGCAGCAAGTCCACTCTGCTTGTCGGGCTGTGTCGCCTACCTTGCAAATGCAAGTCTCGTCCGACCAAGCCGTCTTTGACCGCGTGCGTGCGATCAACGCGCAAATTTACGAGGAAGCGACGAACCGCAGCAACCAGGTTTTGCACGAGGGCACCTCGGTAGAACAAAAAATAACGAACACCTCGACCGAATTTACCAGACTTCTGCACGACATGCGCACGACGATCCAGCAGCCGTTGCGGTGATGGATCGACAGCGCATGCTCTCACGTAAAAGAGGTGCGGACATGTCTCCCGCACCTCTTGAATACTCTTCCGTTTTGTTACTTACTCACAACTTCAGCCACTTTGATTTCTGGCTCAACCACTTGCAGTTCACCTGTTCCGCGAACGAGTTTCTTCGCGTAGGTTTTCTCCGGCTTCAGCACGGATACCAAGTAGTCGATGGCAACTTGCGGATCGACTGTCTCGCCACAAGTGTAGCAATCCAGAGCGGCAAAACCGCGCTCAGGATAAGTATGAATGGACAGGTGGCTTTCCGAGAGAAGAACCAGCACGGTAGCACCCTGAGGAGAGAACTGCTTCGCTTGCACGCTCAGCACCGTAGCTCCGCATGCCTCAGCAGCTTCAATCATTTCCTTTTTCAAAAATTCTGCGTCGTTCAACAAGTCAAACTGAACTCCCCATGTGTCAACAGCAACGTGTCTTCCGAAAGTCGAGTATTCCATCTTTCGGTTCCCCCTTCCTAGCAAGTGTAATGTTAAACATCGCTAGGACCTGCGTCATTCACTAACGGGGGCGGTTTCCCTCTTGTTATCCACCCTTTGAAGTGAATCCTGGTTCCTAATCCTGTTTCCAACGAAAACAACAATACCATGTATTTGCCTACTTTGACAATACCCTTTTTCGAGAAAGTCCATGAAAAAAACGGGCACCACTCGGCACCCGTTTTGTCTTACGTTTTTTATACTTCTAGTTCAAACAGACGCTGCGACAACATCACTAAACGCGTATCGATTGCTGGAAGTTTCTCCGGAGCAGCTCCCTTTGCCCAATTACGCAAATCCAGCCAGCGGTCCGTTTCCTGACGCAAGGACTCAATCTCCCTTTCGCTGCCCTCTTGCTGGAACAACGCTTCCAGCTCGTTGGCAATGTTCAGAGAGGTATCTTCAAAGATGGACGTCTCCTCGTCCCCCGACAGCTCCTGGATGCTGACCACCGATCCTTGATCGTAGTGGTACACCATCGTGAAGCCTTCGTAAATTCTGTGGACGATTCCATAGCCCCGAAACGTTTTCATCGCTTTTCTCATCGCATTCGCCAACTGCCGATCCCGAATGAGATAGGAGCTGTCGCAAGAGTAGCGATTGCCGACACGGCAAAAGCTCAGTTGAATTTCGCCGTTATGGTCAGACAAGATTACGTCGCGGTCGCCGTTGTCGCATACTTTGACATCGACTGAAATGTGTTCATTGGTGAAGAGCGAGACGAATTGGTTCAACTCCTCTTCATTCACCGTAAAATAGGCCTTGGCGTAGTTGGTTGCTAAACGCTGTGCCATAAATATCTCCTCAATTCTTTTGGTTTCCGTGGGCCAGTTACGACCAAACTGTGTCCAAATGTAGAGGAGATACGCTAAGTGTCAACGAAGGAACGCTGTAGAACCTGGCCTTGCCCCGCGAATCGAAAGTCGATTTGGGTAATGAAGGCGGATCACCTACTTTTTGTTTTTCCGAAAAAAAGCCATCCTTGACACCTTTATTATACAACAGAAGCCCTCAAAAGTCTTGATGAAAAAGCAGATGAATTTACGCAAAAATACCGAATATCCGCAATATGACGCAGAGAGACGCAATGATCTCCCTGATTCATTCATATGCTTGCGGTTTCAAAAGAATTCGCCGCGAGTCAGAGGCCGGAATTTGCCGTCATTGCCTTTTTGATGGCAGCCTGTTCTTCTTCGGACAAGTGGTAGGCGGATGCTCCCGCTTCAATCGGCTTGGCGTACACGCGCGACTCTTCCCGCCCGAAAATACTGGTAATCACCACACCGTTTTCGGCGTCATCTAAAATCGCCAAGGAAAAGCTCAGATCGCTGCCGACATCCCCGAAGGCGTTGTAGCGAATGATGGCTACCCTGCCACACTGGGCTGCTATACGCTGTGATAGACGATTGAGCGTAAACTGCTGATCGCCTTGCAGTTTTTTGACTTCATCTACCTGATCCAGCAGCCTGTGCAAGCCTTCCTCCAGGTTGGCTCCTCCGGTACCTGTCATCAGCCTGTTGATCGACTTGCGCATGCGGCTGATGCGAACCGATTGCAGGATGACGACGAGGAGCAAAATCAGCGTCAGCGCGATGATCGCCAGAAGCAAAATCGCGACATTGGGTATTTGGGATAGGAATGGTTCCAAAACATTTTCTTCCTTTCTGGTACATGCGTTGCAATAAGCAGTCAAAGCCTTCTCTATTGTACCTCCGCTTCGCCGCCCGTTCAAATAAAGACTTTGGCAAACCGGGAAATGCGAAAATTTGCGCAACCAAAAAAAGCGACACCCTCATTTTGTGAGATGTCGCTTTTTCATTCCGTATGCCTATGTGTCAAGCTCATCGTCCTATGGTTATCCTCCAGTCTACCTACGCTTCCAAAAGCAGCATTTCTCGACGAAGCTGTTTTAATACTTCCATAGATTTTTTGATTTGGGCCTGATCTTCTGCCTTTATCGCGTCAAACAACGTCGCCAGTTCATAATCGAGCTCCAGACGCAAAACCGGAATACGCTCCTCTGAGTCACGCCGTTTCAAAGCGGCAATCACTTGGTCCATCGTCACATTGCAGAATTTTTCGTAGATCATTTTTTTCTCAGCTCCTTTTATTTCCACTATTCTGACGACTTCTCCGTACTGGACGTGCTTCATCAAGATGCAGTCATCCAACCTGACCTTGATGATGGCGTGCCCCTTTGCTCGTTCCACGAAGTGGTACAATACCAGCGCCACCCGCGAGTCATGTACAGGAACGCCTGCCACTTGCAGCTTGTAAGACCCGTTTAATCGCTGCATGGTCCAGTCGGAAAGGCCGTCCGTGGTGTTCACGAGGAGGTGAAACTGCTCGGGAGATTCCTTCCACGTGACGCTCACCCCCGCTTCCACCAGGGCCTGCACCATCGCGTGCAATGTCTTGCGATCAAACCAAACCGCCAGATTGTCATACTCCAGCTCCATGCCGAGATTCATCCTGGCTCCTCCCGTTGACAGAATACTCAGATTTCGTTTCGGCTGTAAGGGAGTGAGTGGTATATCATATTATTCACGCTTCGGTTTTGCTATTCATATCCCGGCAAGTATTTTTTTCCTGCGTGGTATGATATCATATGGAGGATTCCAAGCTCCCTTGACAAGGACGTTCGCCCTTTTCTTTATACGTGGCGTTCGATCATGATAAATGAGGTGTTTGTTCCATGACTGCGTTTTCCGGCTTTCGCCAAGAAGATTTTGACGTTTTTGCCGTTGATGGACTCGACCAGCGGATGGACGCAATCAAGACCGTGATTCGCCCCAAGCTTGAAGCGCTTGGCCACCATTTTGCGCCCATTTTGTCGGCCGCAACCGGCGATGAGATGTTTTACCACGTAGCCAAGCATGCCCGCCGCACCGTAAACCCGCCAGCAGATACGTGGGTCGCCTGGGCCAATGACAAACGCGGGTACAAAAAGCATCCGCATTTTCAAATCGGCCTGTGGCAAACGCATCTGTTCGTCTGGTATGCCGTCATTTACGAAGCTCCGGCCAAGGCCCAGATCAGTCAATCATTCAGCGAGCATCTCGACGAAATCATGACGCTGGTGCCCGATTATTTCCACTGGTCGCCCGATCACACCGCGCCCGACAGCACTTCCCAGGCGGAGCTGGGCAAAGCCGGTGTGAAAAAGCTGGTGGACAGGCTGGCGCAAGTGAAAAAAGCGGAGCTGCTCTGCGGCTTGACCATTGATCGTCACGATCCGGTGCTTGCTGATCCGCAGGCGCTTTTGGGACAACTCGAAAACACGTTTGCCGTTCTCAGCAAGCTGTACACAATCGGTCGTTAAGCTTTCCTAATCGCCTCCCTGGCATTTGCTAAAGATATATGCAAAAGAACAGGTCCGCTTTCTTTTGAAAAGCGCTTGCCTGTTCTTTTGTTTTTTGGCATACCGTCACCGTGCGGGGCATCCTAGAGGAAAAGGAAGCGCCTCTCTTTTAGCCGCGAATGGCATTCAGCCGCTGAACGCCGCTTTCCGCCTCCCGGAACATCCGCTCGAACAGTTCCTGAACGGAAGGGATGTCCGAAATCAGGCCGATGACCTGGCCTGCCCAGCCAAAGCCGTGCTCACGGTCGCCTTCGTAGATGAAGGTGCGATTATTTTCGCCGCTGATGAAGCTTTTCAGCTCTTCATAGCCGGCGCCTTCTTTTTCCATTTGCAAAATGCGGTCAGAGCCTGGCGTGCGCACAACCCTCGCCGGCGCTCCCAGCGTTCTTTTGATGACAGCCGTATCTTGTTCGGTTCCTTTCAGCAAAGCTTCCTTGTACGCTTCGTGGGCGTGGACGCACTCCTTGGTCGCGATGAACCGGGTGCCCATCTCCACGCCTTCCGCGCCGAGCGCGAGCGCAGCGAGGATTCCGCGTCCATCGCCAATCCCGCCGCTGGCCAGCACCGGAATGCGGACGGAGTCCACAACGCGCGGAATGAGCACAAACGTCCCGATGTCGTCCCGGCCCAGATGGCCTCCGCCTTCCTGGCCGACAGCCATGACGGCGTCTGCCCCGATCGCCTCCGCTTTTTGCGCTTGCCGCACGGACGCGACCAGCACCAGCTTTTTGATCGGATGGCCGTCGAGTCGGCGCAGGAGCGGCTCAGGATTGCCTCCGGTCACAGAGATGGCGGCTACTTTCTCTTCGATGGCGACCTCCAATGCTTCTTCATACGGCCGATTGTATTGCCCAATCGCGAAATTGACGCCAAACGGCTTGTCTGTCAGCTCGCGCACCTTGCGAATTTCTTCGCGCAGCGCTTCTGCCGACGAAAGCGACATCGCCGTGACTTGTCCGAGTCCGCCTGCGTTTGACACAGCGGCGGCCAGTTCTGCGTATGCTAGATAGGCCAATCCGCCCTGCACCACCGGATATTTGATTTGCAACAGCTCGGTTACTTTTGTTTTCATCTCCATCCCCCCCGTTTTTGTTAAGCTTCTCGGCAAGCGGGGAAAACTCCTGCTGCCACACGCGAATATGAATAAAAATTCGCTTGCTTTCCCCCCCTATTTTGCTATACTCAATTTGTTTTTCCCCTTTATTCTTGATTCGTAAAGTGAGGCGATCGTAGTGAGACAAATGAAAACTCCTTTGTTCAGCGGGTTGTTGGAGCACGCCAACCGGAACCCGATTCAATTTCACATTCCGGGCCATAAGAAAGGTATGGGCATGCATCCGGCATTTCGCGAGTTCATCGGGGAGAATGCTCTCTCGATAGACCTCATTAACATTGCGCCACTGGATGACTTGCACCATCCGAAGGCGATGATTAAAGAAGCGCAGGAATTGGCAGCCGAAGCGTTCGGCGCTGACCATACATTTTTCTCCGTCCAAGGAACAAGCGGCGCGATTATGGCGATGATTATGGCGACGTGCAGCCCTGGCGACAAAATCATCGTGCCGAGAAACGTGCATAAATCTGTCATGTCGGCGATTATTTTCGCCGGAGCGGTACCGATTTTCATTCATCCGGCGATGGACGAGCGTCTGGGCATCTCCCACGGGATTACAGTGAAATCCGTGCAAAAAGCATTGGAAGCCCACCCTGACGCTGCGGCTCTGCTCGTCATCAACCCTACTTACTTCGGCATTGCCGGAGACTTGCGCGAGATCGTGCGAACCGCGCACAATTACGAAATTCCGGTCCTGGTGGACGAGGCGCATGGCGTGCACATTCACTTCCATGAGGACTTGCCGATTTCCGCCATGCAGGCCGGAGCTGACATGGCAGCGACGAGCGTACACAAGCTGGGCGGCTCGCTGACCCAGACATCCATCCTGAACGTGCGCGAGGGCCTCGTAGATGTAGATCGCGTCAAAACAGTGCTGAGCATGCTCACGACGACGTCGACCTCTTACATTTTCCTGGCTTCGCTCGATATGGCCCGCCAACATCTGGCGCTCAACGGCAAGATGCTGGCCGACCAGGCGATGAAGCTGGCGAACAAGGCCCGCGACCTCATCAACGACATCCCGCGCATTTACTGCGTAGGCAAAGAAATACTCGGAAAGCCGGCGACTTTTGCCATGGACCCGACCAAGCTTTTGATCCACGTCCGCGATCTGGGCATTACCGGCTGGGAAGTGGAAAACTGGCTGCGCGACAAGTACAACATCGAAGTGGAAATGAGCGACCTGTACAACATTCTCTGTTTTGTCACGGCAGGGGACACCGAAGAATCCATTCACGCGCTCGTCAACGCGCTGCGCGAGCTGTCCGTGGAGTTTGCCCACGTGCAGGCAGAAGAAAAGCCGACCATTTCCTTGCCGAACATTCCGGTGCTGTCCACGACGCCGCGCGATGCTTTTTATGCAGAGACGGAAACCATCCCGCTCGTGGAAGCCGCAGGCCGCGTCACTACGGAGTTCATCATGGTGTATCCGCCAGGGATTCCGATTTTCCTGCCAGGCGAGGTCATCACTGAGGAGAACATCGCGTACATCCAGGAAAACATCCGCGTCGGACTGCCCGTCCAAGGTCCAGAGGATGAGTCGTTAAAAACGATCAAAGTCATCAAAAGACAAACCGCGATTTCGGGGTAAGCCCCTCATTGCGCGCAAAGCCGTTGCCTCTTTTTCGAAGGCAACGGCTTCTTTCATGATTTGGGCATGTATTGCCTGAACCTTTTGAGCTAAGATAGAAATGGGAAAAATCAGGAAGGTGATGATGCGAATGCCAGACTGGTCGTACCAGACGTTGTTTAAACCGCTGCTTTTTCTCATGCCGCCAAAGCGCGCAGGCAGCTTCACGCTCGCTGCCATCGGCACATTGGCGAAGCTGCCCGGTGGCACTTCCGTTATCGAGCTGATGGGGCACATGCAGCCGCCTGCCGCTTTGTCCAAAACGGTCAGGGGTTTGCGTTTTCCGACTCCAGTCGGCCTGGGAGCAGGGCTTGATCCCGCAGCAAAAGCGCTTGGAGCGCTATCCCGCTTTGGCTTTGGCTACATCGAGCTGGGGCCGGTTACGCTTGCGCCGCTGTCTGATCCAGGTATTACTTTGCGCAAGACGACGAATCTCTCCGTTACATACAGCGCCCCGTTCGAAAATCCCGGGGTCGCCGCTCTCGAAAACTGCTTGCGCCGCTCCCCCTCTGTAGCGATTCCGCTCGGCGCCAGATTGGGATTTCGCCCAGGCGCTGCACTAAAGGAAGCGACCGCTGAAAGAGAGCAACTGATTTTGCGCCTGCAGCCGTACTGCTCGTTTTTTTCGCTGGACTACCGCGCCAGCCAAAGACATGAGCCGTGGAGCGCTGCCCAGTGGCAGGAGCATTTGACCTGTCTGCGGCAGGCGACCGAGCGCCCGCTCCTGTTCGCGCTCCCGCCCGGAATAGCGGAAAAAGAGTGGCTTTCGCTGCTGCAAATCGCCCGTAACGCAGGACTGGATGGGATCATGGTTGCGGGGGGCGTGAAAAGCGCTCCACACGATTCAAGCGACTCGCCAGCGCCCCTGTACCAGACAGGCAAGCCATCCCGCGAAGCCGCCTTGCGATCGGTTGCGCTGACGAGGCAAACTTGGCCAGACTGCCTGCTGATCGGCTCCGGCGGCATCATCGAGCCTGCTGACGCTTTGGCCTTTTTGGAAGCTGGCGCCGACTTTGTGCAACTGCACAGCGGCCTTGTGTACGCCGGTCCGGGCTTGCCCAAACGAATCAATGAAGCGATTTTGCAGTCCGGCGCTGCGCGTCAGGCTGTCGAGCCAGCGAATAAGAGCGAGCGCACGGAAGCAGCAGCGGAAGTCGCAGCGGCACAACTGCCTCCTGCTCCTGCAGCGAGACAGGCACGTGCCATCCGCTGGTTACCCGCCTGGGTGTGGGGGCTTCTGCTCGGGCTCGGGATGATCGTCGGCGGAGCATTGGCCTGGCTGGTCGCTGTATCCACTGTCATCCTCCCGTACGACGAGCGTTTTTTGCAAATGTCTGCGGAGCAATTGTCACAGATCAGCCCCCAGTTGCTTTCCTTTATGTCGCATGACCGGATCAGCCTGGCGGGAACGATGATCTCGATCGGAATCATTTACGCGCAGCTTTCCTTTCACGGCTTGCGCCACGACATTCACTGGACGCGCGCTGTGCTGCTCGCCTCCGGAGCCGTCGGATTTTCCAGTTTTTTTCTGTTTATTGGCTACGGCTATTTTGACTACATGCATGCCGTACTCGCGCTCCTTCTGCTGCCCATGTTTCTGCTTGCTTTGCGCACACCAGCGAAAAGACACTTGCCTGCGCTCCCTCCCGAGCGGCACAACGACCGCACGTGGAAAATGGCTTTGTGGGGACAGCTTTTGTTTGTCGTCATCGGCTTTGCTTTGACCGGAGCTGGGCTGATTATTTCCTTGATCGGGATCACTGGCGTCTTCGTCCCGTCCGATCTGGTCTTTCTCTGCGTGTCCGCCGAGATGCTGCAAGCGTTTAACGAACGGCTGATTCCGCTGATCGCCCACGACCGGGCCGGCTTCGGCGGCGCTCTCGTCTCCGACGGCCTCGCCGTGCTGCTCATCAGCCTCTGGGGCTTTCGCCGCGGAGAAGCGTGGGTATGGTGGACGCTGTTTCTCGCGGGCATCCCCGGCTTCGCTGCTGGCATCGGGATTCACTTCGCGGTCGGGTACGTCGATTTTGTGCATTTGCTTCCTGCCTACGTAGCGGTCTTGTTCTTTTTGGCTGGGCTGGTGTTGGCGAAGCCTTATTTGACGGGAACAGTAAAAACAGGCGATTAGGACTGTGCCTAATCGCCTGTTCTCGTTTACTTATAGAATCGAATGTCGATCGTGGTGAGGCCAGCTTGGTTAAACAAATCAACCATACGTTTGCTATCGTTGAAAGCCTCTATCAGCGGCATTGTTATTTCATCCTCTGTCCCTTGGAAGAAGACAAACACAATTTTGGTAAAATCGGTACTGTTCATTTTCTCCGCCAGCGTGCCGTCGAGCATCAAGTCAACCAATTTGTACTCTCTGTAATCGCCCGGCTCAGGGTCCGGTTTTGGATCTGTACCTGGCTCCTCTACGGCATCGTCATCCCGTGGGCTTGCAAATGCCATCGTGTAGACGACAGGTTTGCCATCGCGCTCGTCGATCCAGACGATGCGATTGCCGCCGATTCTTGGGCTGGAAATCTCAGCATTGTCGTCCCACTCCACATCGCTGTAAGAGCGGTCTTCTACATCGTACAGCTCATAATAAAAATCTTTTTCTTTGGAAGACAAGCGGTTATCTTCAAAAAGAATCATATTGCGGGAAGCTTGCGGATTTTTTTGGTCGCGTTCAGAGTAGCGGATCAGCAGTTCTGTCCGTTGACGATCGATTCTGTAGTAGTACAAATCCCAACCGTTTTTCGCGCCTCCGCTATTTTCGCTCCAGACCACAAAATCGTCTCCGATTTGCGCGGATTGTACTTCCACGTTTTTGCGGATTACCGTCTCGTCTCTTTCCTCGATGTCGTACAAGTAAATGTCTGCCTTTTTCGAGCCTGTTTCTTCCACCCAGGCAGCGTAATTGCCGTAAATATCTACACTTAACGGCTCGGTTCTCAGGCTGGCAATTTCTTCTTCCTTGCCCGTTGCCAGGTCGGTGATGATAAGGTCGGCGCGGCGATCCACATTGACCCACAACAGCTTGCTGCCGTCGACCTCATACAGTTTTTCACTCGGCTGCTGGTCGTCATCTTCGTTCGTAATCTGCTTTTCCGTGCCTTTGCGAATATCGTACGCGACGAGTGCATCTTCCCGCTGATCGTACCAGACTACGTACTTGCCGCTCACAACCGGACGAATCGGGTCTGCGCTGCTTTTGCTGATGACCTTGCTCGTCCCTTTTTCCGTATCGAACAGGACGACGGAGTTTGCCTTTTTCGACTCTGTCACGTACACTACGTAACGGTCAGAGCCATCCGGTTGGCTCGGCTCCCCGGAAGTTGCGCCCAGCCCGATGTCAGCTCTTTCGTCCAGATCATAAATGTGGAGGCGCAGCTTTTTGTCGTTGTCTCTCTTTGCGTACATGACGTAATCTTCAAAAATGCGCGGACGCACCGACTCGAACACGCTGCTCGCGATTTCTTTGCCGGAAGATTTGCTCGCGTCCCGATATGCCAGATCGTCATCGTCCAGGTAGACGATCGTGTCTTTGTAAATATGTACGCCCGACTTGGAGGTCGAAGTATCCGTCAACTGCTTGTTTCTTCCCGTGCCGATGGTGTACACGTAAACCTGCTGTCCGTTTACGTAGGCGATTTTGTCACTGAAAAGGCTCGGCTCAATCTGGTGTGCCTTGCCCCCTGCTGCCAATTCTTCCTTTTGCTTGTCGATGTCGTAGTAGTAGATGTCCGGGTTGCCATCGCGGGAGTCTTCCCACGCTACGTAGCTGTCGCTGACGGTCGGATCGCTGGCTTTGCCGCTCGTGGAAACGCGCGTTGTGTCGCCTGTCGCGATGTCGTACATGTAAATGTCTGTTCCCGCATCGCTTTTATCGGACCAAACGACCTTTTTCCCCGAGATCTCCAGATCGGCTGCAGCGGCTTTTCCGCTGGTCAAGCGAATTTCCTCGTCTTTGGCAATGTCGTACAAATACACGTCTGCTCCGCCGTGGCGAGAGTCGATCCAGACCGCGTATTTTCCGTCGACCCGCGGGTTTTTCTTGTCGGAGTTTTTGTCGCCGATCTTCGTCTCGGCCTGCTTGCTCAAATTGTACAAGGTGAGCTTTTGTTCCCCCGCAATCTTCCAGATCGCATATTCCTTGGAAATGTCAAAGCCGTCTTTGGAAACTTCCGGCTGACTTACGTCTATTTTGATTTCCTGTCCGATACTGTTCGCAAACGCTGGAGTCCCGGTCCACAGGGAGGTGACCAGCAATGCGGCGGCCAGCAAACCCTGCATGGGCTTACGTTTCATGAAACAATTCCTCCTTTTGCAACGATTTTCACACTTCTCCATTATCCTCCAAGATGAAAAGGTTGTCAAAAAAAACAGGCCTTTGTAGAAAGGCCTGCACGGTTTTTCGCTATTCTTTTTCCTGTCTTTGCTCCGGTCTGCACTCGCAATGGCATACTCCATAAAGCGTTTTCACTGAGTTGCTTTCAAAATGCTCGATGATGGTCCCGCAAGTCTGACATACGATAGTTCCCATCTGTGTCCCCTCCGCATTTGTGATTCCAAATGAAATGTGATGTCACATATTCTTCAATTCAACATGCTTTTATATTAATATGCCACACCATTTGGAGTCAATACGGTAATTGCACACAACTTTTGTCGATTAGTATGTCACATTTTGTTTTGGGCGATCTCTTTCATCCATCTGTCCATGTGGCTGAGCACGTCCTCGCGTTCCGGCTCGTTCAGCACCTCGTGGCGCAAGCCCGGAAAGCGGCGAAACGTCTTCTGCCCCTGGATGCCCTCTGTAAAGCGCCCCACAGCGTCTGCATCCACCAGCGAGTCGTCGCCCGCCTGCAGCACCAGCACAGGCACCGTAAGCCGTTCCCGCTCCTCCCAGGCCGCCTGCATCGCTTTGTGCAGTTCCAAAAACCAGCGCACGCTGACTTTCGGATAATTGAGCGGATCGTTTTTGTAGGCGGCTTGCACGGCCTCATCCCGTGAAACCATGTCAGGCGTAATCCCGTTTGCAATCGCAAGCGTCGGCCAAAAACGGTCCAGCAGTCTCGCTGCCTGCGCCTTCCAGGCGGGCACCTCCAGCTTTAGCTGTAAGCACGGGGAGGTCAAAACCAGTCCCGCCAGCTCGTGTGCCGCTTTTTCCCGCTGCACGAAGCGCGTAGCGATCAGTCCGCCCAGACTGTGGCCCAGCAAAAAAACGGGCCGTTTGCCTGCGCTGTCTTCCAGGGCGGCCACGGTCCACTCCCGCACCCGCTGCACATAATCGTCAAACGAATCAACATGCCCCCTGATCCCCGGGGAGCGTCCCCAGCCAGGCAAGTCTTCCGCGTAGACGTCCCATCCTTGTTGATTCAAAAACGCCGCGACATGCTCGTATCTGCCATGGTGCTCTCCCGTGCCGTGCACGAGCACGACCGCTCCTTTTGGCTCGCTTGCCGACCATTTATGTACGCTCATCTACGTCCCTCCTCTTCCCTATCCCGATTTTATGCTGTCGCAGCCCGCTTCGTAAACAGGGCGCTCCGTGCTGCCGGCTGTCTGGCAGCTTCGGGAACCAGTAAAAAACGAGCAGAAGATAAACTTCTGCTCGCCCGCTAATACTGATTTTCTTCAAATGGGATGGGAGGCAAGTATTCTTGGAAAAATTCAGCGAGTGCCTTGGCTTCACTTTCCGAGTCCAGTCGGAAAATCCTTTGCAGGTACCCTGGATTTACCGCATCATCTGAACTGAGAAGGGTAGATTGCCCCGTCTGCATACAGATCACCAACGGCTTTCCATAAAACTTGTGCGTGAATACAATGCCGAAGTCGTGTCTCGTTCCTTCGGAGATAAACCCGAGAAAACGGACATTGGCGTTTTCCGAAACGTCGTATAAGTGGTCGTAGTGCTCCATCAGCAATCCCTCCTCGTCTTGATTTTCACTCCGACAACATTTTCAAAAATATTCGGAGTATTTAACATTATACGCGAAAATCCGCTTTTTGCCACCCATTTCGCCTAACTAATCAAATGAGTGGGGTTCATGACCCGCTCCTCGCCCTCCTGAATCCACCTTACCTTCTCCGCTCCGTGCAGCGATTGAGCCACAAAGGAGAGGCATTCGAAGAACAGTTCGACTACTGCTGTACTGTATCGTTCCTCCATTTTCTCCAGCGCATACGTCAATCTGAAAATAGATGGCACATTTCTTCGGCTTGCCTCCAGAACTTCCTTGCCTCGCTGGGTCGGGTACACGTGTACGACGCGTCCGTCCAGCTCAGACTTTTCAATCGTCACCATTCCTTTCTCCATCAACTTTTTGATGTGGATGACGATCGACGACGGGTGCCAGAAAGTCCAGTCGGCAATTTGCGTGACGCGCACCCCCTCATAACAGTAAATGATCCAGAGAATGTTTAATTGCACGGAGGAATCCAGTTCGGCTTCCTTCGCTGCTCGCTCCCAGTCTTCCTTGTTCACTACGTCAATGGCGCGCATCGTGTTCAATGCTTCAAATACGTGTCTAATCGAGGCCTCCTGCATGGGTTTACTCCTCCATGATCCTTTATCGTTCACTTATCGACTATATAAATAGTATTTATATTTTACACTTTTCAGAAAAGACGCGCAATTGTTTTCCTTTCCCAACTGTCTCATTGCCAAAGTGTGGAAGCAATGCTACACTAAACGCAGATATTCCGGGTACTAGGAGGGTGCAATCGTGAAACTTCAATCGGCCTACATCTATTTCGTTAATGGCTCAACTGCCCAATCCGCAAGTATTGACGACGTAAAAGCCAAGTTTACGCGATATATGGACATGACCTCGAAAACAGGGGAGCAGCTCGGCTGGTCCTACGCAGAGGCCGCTTTTCCATATACCATAGAAGAACGTCCGGAAGGCAAGGACTCGTGGTTCCTCCTGAAAGGAAAAGACCCAAGCATGTACAAGTCCATCGTCGTAGGGGTCGGCAGCAAAGAGGAAAACGGCACCGAGAAGCACTACATCCAGATTGCCCTGCCCGAATCAGCGACGCACGGCGACAAGAACAAAGCAAACGAATACTGTCGTTACTTGGCCCGCGATTACAAGGCGGAGCTCCATCTGTTCAACAAGCGCATCCAGTACTTTCAGCCGCGCAAACCATAAGAACGCAAGCAGCCGATGTTGTCGGCTGTTTTTTTGTGGCCGCTTGGCAAAATGCGCGCTGTCGCTTACTGGCTGCCTCCGCGTTCGGCTTTCTTCCGCAAGTGGGCTTTTTCGCTGGCTCCGGCATAAGAATGGTACGGATGGCCCTTTTTGTGTCCCGAATCGGGGGCGACACAAAAAAGCGGCAAAAACCAGCATGCTCACCATGAAGAGAGGTGCCCGCATGGAACCGAAAGCATTCATCGAGCTGGTGGCAGGCTCCGCCAGGCAAACTTTTCTCAATTACCATATCTTCCCTTCGATCACCATTGCGCAAGCCATCCTGGAATCGGGATGGGGGCAAAAAGTCCCGCAAGACCCAGTTACAGGCCGCTCCTCGTACAATTTGTTCGGGATCAAAGGCACAGGCCCGGCCGGTTCCGTCACCATCACAAGCAAGGAGGTGGAGAATGGGCAGACCGTGTCCCGCCAGTCTACGTTCAAAGCGTACTACAGCTATCAGCAATCGATTGACGATCACGCCCAGTTTCTGCTCAAGCCTACCTACAAAAACGTGCTGACGGCATCCACACCGCAGGAGGCTGCCCAGGCTCTGTCAAAAGCCGGCTATGCCACAGACCCGCAATACGCCGACAAGCTGATCCGCCTGATCCAGACGTACAACCTGACGGCCTACGATCAGTTCGCGCCAGAGGAGCCGTCACCGTATCCGCCCTGGAAGCTTGATCTGGGCAAACGCGTGCTTCGCGAGGGGCTTATCACCTCGCCAGAGTGGCTCAGCAAGCTGGACGAACCGATGCCTGTATGGGCCGTCCTCGCTGTCGCCCTGCGCCTGCTCGACAAACAACGCGAAGCACCATAACGTTATCGTATGCGAAAACAAAAGCCCCGTTCCAGCACAGGCGAACCTGGGCTAAGCGGGGCTCTTTCCTTATGAAAAAAAACAGGTACTGCATCATAGAGAGCTTCGCGCGAGCTTTCGCCCGGAAGCCAGATCAAATGAGCACGATGATTCAAATCATTTGAGATCTTGACAGCGAATAGAACCTTCCGTCCACCATCCGAATGCCCAGGTCTACGCAATATTCCAATCCTTGCGTCACTCCGTACAAAATCCATTCGGAAGAACGATGGTTGATATCAAAATCAGTGTAAAGGTCTGTGCCATCATTGCGGATCTCTTTGCGGTCAGTCACGTCAAAAAGGCGCAGGACAAACGGCAGCTCGGCAAAAGGTATCGCAAATTTCTTCTCCACTTCCTGCTCGAACTCCTTCGTCATACTCCACTCCGCCTGAATCGAATGCTCATCTTTCCAGGCGATGTGGATACTCGGGCCTTCTACATCCGTGGACGATCGCGGGGGATTTGTCTCCATTTGCTCCCATCGTTCCTTTCTTTCATGTACTTGCTTTCAACATGTATATTGGTTTTTTCAGTCTATTATACCATGTGACCTAGCCAAGTGGGAACGTATCAGGAGCATTTAATTTATCGTCCTACCGTAAACGTGTTTTCGCCTACGACTACGTAGGAATTAAACTTCTCGGACTTCATCTGCACCTGGACCTTGTAATTTCCATACGCCTCCAGCTTTGTCGATACAAACGGCTCGGAGAAGTAGAAGCTGTTCGCATTTTGCGTGGAGTACTTCCACTCTTTGCCTTTGCTCACTTCCTTGCCGTCCGGTCCAATCAGGACGAGCTGCATCCGCAAGTCTTTGGCGACAGGCGCTTCGTCTACCTCAACGAATACGTTGAAAGTGCGCGGTACGTTTTTGTCGCTGTAGCCTTTGACCGGGTTGCTGAAGACGATATTTTTATTGCGCGTCTGCTGAATTCCTTCAATGACGATGATGTTTACGTTAGGCTTGACTACCTGCAGCTTGCCCGTGCGCGAATCGTAATCAACAAACCCGCCAAGCTTGTTGACCAAGGCCTCAACCGAATCGGCCTTGGAAGCAGGCATATCGCTTGAAATCGTTTCCGTGCCTAAAAAAACGCGCAACGCACCTTCTCCCAAAGCGGCGGTACTCCCAACTCCCGCTACAGTCAGCGCCAACAAGGCCGATAACCATGCTTTTTTCATGTCATAATCCTCCTGTATGTGTGCGCGGCAGCGCTTGATTTTCCGGAATTGCTTCTCCCTATTTTATACGTGGAAGACAGCAAATAGTTGTGGTCCGAAGACAAGTTTTTTCAACAGTATCCACAGAATCCACAGGCGCGGGACATCCAGGAAGAAAGACTTATACACAATCTCGAAAAGAAAATACGCAGGACTCTTGACAAAAAACATCCCCAATCTCTCACCAAACCTTTTTTCGCATACAAAAAAGAGCGGCCAGCTTCGCCGCTCTTTTTTTGCTGCCTGTCTCGCGCTAATTTTGTTCCGACAGCCACGTAAAATATCGGGAGACCAAGCGGATCCCGACTTCGATCGCGTCCTCGCTCGGCTCGATTTTGGAATGGTGCAGCCCGTACGGAGTATGGACGCCCAGCCAGAACAAAAAGCCCGGAATCTCCTGCAGGAAGTAGCCAAAATCTTCTCCGGTCATCGCTTCCTTGCAGGCAATCAGCGTCACGTCTTCGCCCTGCTCGCGCACCCAGTCCATAAAGGCCGTCGTCAGCTTTTCCTCGTTGTACACTTGGCAATACCCTACTCCGTAGTCGATGGACGCCGTACAGTCGAAGCCCGCCTCGATGCCTTTGACAAGCGCTTCAATCCGCGCTTTGACCAGCGCCATGGACTCGGTCGAGAACGTGCGAATCGTCCCTTCCAGCCGCGCCTTTTCCGCAATGATGTTTTGCTTGGTGCCGCCCTCAAGCTTGCCGATGGTCACGACAGCGGAATCGAGCGGATCGACGTTGCGCGCCACAATCGTCTGGAGCTGTGTGATGAGATGGCTGCCTGCGACCACCATGTCGTTTGCTTTGTGCGGAAAAGCTGCGTGCCCGCCTTTTCCGACCAAATCAATGTACAGCTCGGACGTGTTGGCAAACAAAATGCCCGGCTTGGTGGCAATGTAGCCGACGGGATACTCCGGCGCGATGTGCAGCGCAAAAATGCAATCCGGCCGCCAGGAAGCAAACTCCTCGCTCTCCATCATCGGCTGAGCGCCGCCTGGGCCCTCTTCTGCGGGCTGAAACAGGAACAGCAGGTCATCTGCAATCGGCTGCTCCACAAAATGCGTCACAAGCCCGAGCGCGATAGCCATGTGCATGTCGTGTCCGCACGCGTGCATGTAGCCTTCGTGCAGCGAGCGAAACGGATACGACGTCTCTTCTGCAATCGGCAAGCCGTCCATGTCCGTGCGCCAGGCGATCGTGCGCTTAGGATTCGTCCCCGCGATCCGGACCAAAATCCCGGTGCGCCACGTCTTGATCTGCATGCGCTCCTGCGGGAGACGCTCCAAGTAATCGAGCAAATACTTTTGCGTCTTCACCTCGGCAAAGCCCGGCTCCGGAATTTGGTGCAGGTCGCGCCGAATCTGGGTAAACAGCGATGTCGCCATCGTTTACGCCTCCCCTTTGGCCCCGTGCCGCACAGCGAGTTCCGCTGCAAAGCTGTCCAGGAAAAGGTCGACGTCTTCTTTGGTCAAGGTGAGCGGCGGCAGCAGACGCACGATTGTCTTTTGCGTCACGTCCACGAGAATGCCGCGATCAAGCAATGCCTGCTGCAAACGGCTGACCTCTTCCGGTGCGGCGCTGAGCGGGATGCCGACCATCATGCCTTTGCCGCGGAGCGCCTGCAACTGTTCCGGGAGACGCGCGCGCAGCGATTCGAGGCCCGCCCACAAGTACGCGATCACTTCGTCCACGCTTGCCGCAAAAGCAGGATCGAGCAGCTCATCCAGCACCACGTTGCCGAGAGCCGCCGAAAGCGGCGACGGCGCAAAGGTCGTCCCGTGGTCGCCCGGCTTGAACTGGTTCATCAGCTTCGTTCCGGCAATCACGCCACCGAGCGGAAGCCCTCCGCCTACGCCTTTGGCAAACAAGATCAAATCCGGCGTCACGCCTGCGTGCTGGTAGGCAAACAGCTTACCAGTGCGTCCCATGCCTGTCTGGATTTCGTCCATGGCAAACAGCATGCCTTCCTCCTGGCAAATCGCCGCCACTTCGCGCAAAAACGGCTCCGACAGCGGCACGACCCCTCCAGAGCCGAGCACAGGCTCCATCAGGACAGCGGCCGGCTTCGCGTCGCGGCAAATCGCCCGCAAGCCGTCCGCATCCTCAGGGTCTAGCTCGTACACCGGAAAGTCCGGCTGCGGAAAATCCTGATACACATGGGCCTGTCTGGTCAGCCGCACCGCGCCCAATGTTCTGCCGTGAAAGCTGTTGCGGAGCACGACAATCCCTTCGCGCCCGGCCCCTTCTGCCTTCGTCCATTTGTGGATCATTTTGATCGCGGCTTCGGTCGCTTCCGCACCGGAATTTGTGAAAAACACTTTTCCCGGGATCGTCTGCTCCACCAGCCGCTGGGCCAACCGGATTGCCGGCTGGTTCAAAAATACGTTGGAAATGTGCAGGAAGCGCTCGCCCTGTTCGCGCAGCGCCTGGACGATCCGCGGATGGGAGTGGCCGAGCACATTGACGGCCAGCCCCGTAAACAAATCCAAATACTTTTTGCCCGCTGTGTCGTACAGGTAGTTGCCTTCCCCTTTTTCGATCGCGATCGGCAAGCGTTTGTAGGAAGAGACGATGTATTGTTCATCAAGCGTACGCCAGTCCATGTGAGCTCTCTCCCCTACAGTTGACGTAGCTCCTGCTTGATCTCCGTCTTGGAGCGAGTTTTGTCGTCGATCTGTTTAATCACGCGCGCTGGTGTACCAGCCACCACAACGTATGGCGGCACGTCTTCAATGACGACCGCGCCCGCTGCCACAACCGCGCCTTTTCCTACGCGCACGCCTTCCAGAACCACGGCGTTGGCACCGATTACGACGTCATCTTCCACTACGACTGGCTGCGCGGAAGGCGGCTCGATGACGCCTGCGATGACAGAACCAGCGCCGATATGGCAGTTTTTCCCGATCGTTCCGCGGCCGCCGACGACGACGTTCATGTCGATCATCGTGCCTTCGCCAATCACAGCACCGATGTTGATCGTAGCGCCCATCATGATGACTGCGTTGTTGCCGATCGTCACCTGGTCGCGGATAATCGCGCCTGGCTCGATGCGCGCCTGGATTCCTTTTGTGTCGAGCAACGGAATCGCCGAATTGCGGCGGTCGCTTTCTACTACGTAGTCTTCGATTTTGTCCGCGTTCGCAGCCAGAACCGGCTCGATTTCTTTCCATTCGCCAAACACAACGCCAGTCGTGCCTGTAATGAACGTCTTGGAGCTGGCACCGAAGTCAATGCCCTCCAGATTGCCTTTCACGTATAGTTTCACTGGTGTTTTCTTCTCGCTTTTTTGAATAAACGCGATAATTTCATTGGCATCCATCATGTTCACTGGTACATCCTCCTTTTAATAAAAAGCGTGCCTGTCAACGAGAGCGAACCTCTCCCCTGACTAAAAAAAGCAATGAGTGCATTCGCTATCTCATTGCTTTCCATACTGCCCAAGCAAATCGTAAATAGCGCTCCACAAACAGGCGATTGCCTTTTGTGACAGGATGCTCATTGTTCACGAATCACCCCAGCCGCTGCTATCCGAGGGGAACAGCAACAGCTTCGGCGCTTTAGCCTTTCCCTCTCTTCCCGCCCCCTGGCAGATTACGAAAAGATGTACTCATCTTCGGCGCACCTCTATTTAGACTTCCAATATTATAATTTCATTTTACTCTACCAAAATCAATCACTTGTGGCAACAGCTTTATGGAAAGAAAAATAACTGTTGACAACGAGAATCATTTTCATTATTTTATTTGTGTGAGAATGATTTTCATTATCTTATTTGGAGGGTTTACTTCTTATGAGCCGCATTTTGATGGTGTACGCAAGCATGACAGGAAACACGCAGGAAGTTGCTGAAGCAATTGCCGAAGGGATTCGTTCCACCGGAAAAGACCTGGAGATAAAAGAAGTCATGGATGCCACTGCCAAGGAACTGGAAGACTACGATGCCATTTTGCTCGGTGCCTATACATGGGGCGACGGCGATCTGCCAGACGAGTGCCTGGACTTTTACGAAGAGATGGACGATATTGATTTGAGCGGCAAAAAAGTCGCGGCTTTCGGTTCCTGCGACTCCGCTTACGAGCATGTGGGCGCTGCTGTAGATATTTTGCTGAAAAAAGCGAGCGAGCGCGGAGCGGAAACTCCACTCGAAGGTCTGAAAATCGAGCTGTCTCCTAACGCAAAAGAAGTAGAGATTTGCAAACAGTTTGGCGTTTCCTTCTCCGAGCTGCTCGGCTAAGACTAGCGCCGGAAAAGAAGTTGTCCAAAAAAATCCTTTTCAAGCAAGCGCTGTCATGATAAAATGTCGATCCATCTTTTCTCAAGAAGGAGGATTGATATCATGACGTTACATACGCATACGGTCTACTTGCGACCACTGCAAGCAAATGACGCAGCCGAGCTTCTGAAGCTTCGGCTGCGTAATCATGCCTTCCTGCAACCGTTCGAGCCGCTCCGCTCCGCCGCCTTCCTGACGCTGAGCGGTCAAGAGTCGCAAATTGCGCAAGCGGAGCAAGACTTTGCAGCAGGGACCGCCTTCGCCTTTGGCGTGTTTTTGCGCGACACGGACGAAATGATCGGCCGCGTCGCTCTGTCAAACGTCGTGCGCGGCGCCTGGCAAAACGCGACCATCGGCTACTTCATGGATGAAGCCTGCAACGGCAAAGGCTACACCACTGCGGCCGTACGGCTTGCGCTCACGTACGCCTTCCAGGAAGCCGGGCTGCACCGGGTACAGGCCGCTGTCATGCCCCGCAATACTCCCTCCATCCGCGTGTTGGAGAAAAACGGCTTTCGCCACGAAGGGTTGTCCTTGCGCTATTTGCAAATCAACGGCGTGTGGGAAGATCACCTCCTATTTGCGATCACGGCAGAGGACTGGAGCTAATCATTCCTCTTTGTTTTGCTCCACGCGCAATCGCTCCAGGATTCGCCGCTTGCGGTACAGCATTCGCCCCGCTTCGGCGACATCCTGGACGGTTGAGCGATTCAAGTACGCCCCGAACAGGATGCCTGCAATCGGCACCATCTGAAACAGCTTTTTCCAGCCAAAATTTTCCGTGTACGTCACCACGACTTCCCGCCAGCCCTGCAATTGTGCCATGACGTCTTTTTGCGCAGCAGGCTCGTCAAAGCGCGACAGCTCAGCCAGTATCGCCTTTTTGCCGACGATATCGGAAGAAGCGAACTGCAGGCATTTGACCACGAACAGCCGCTCCCGCTTGTCCTCCGGGCGATAGCCGTAGCATAGCGCCATTTCTTGCAGCACTTTCAGCGACGTGCCGAGCAGCAACGGAATATCAAGCGCCAGCGTAAAAATGCCGCCGATGCCTGTCGTTGCGCCCTGTACCGTGGCAAAGGTCGCGCGCGATTCTTTCAGCTCGCGGGCAATCTCATCCATGAGGACGAGCGGTGCCCCTGCGACTTCTGCGGTCTGCGGAATGCCCGCGCCATCCCTTTCCAAGCGGGGAGCGAACTTGCTGTAAATCGCCGTATCCTGAACGAGATACGTTCCCCCTGTTTCCAGAAACGCGGCCATCTCGTCCACGGCTGTCCCCAGCTTTTCCCGGACGAAATTCGGCGTCATTTTATCGAGAAAAACGAACGGAAGCCTGCCGAGCTTTTCCCAGAACCACAAATCGTTCTGGTCGCGCTCCCATGCCTCCACCTCTTCCAATGCCTGCTGCAAAACCTGTCTCGACTCCATCTGCCGCAATCCCTCCCGGATCATTGCTTCTATGTTTCTTTGCCGCGCTTCCATTGGCATTGGTTGCGAAGCAGCGATTTGATATGCGCCCGCAGCTCCTCTGCCTGGGAAAAACGCGCAAATTCCTCACTGTCTGTTACGATTCCCAGCTTCAAATGTTTCACTTGTCCGTTTTCGACGCAAAAGCCGAACGCTTGCAGAATCGCAATCTGTTCATCCGTCATCTTGCTTGCCCCCCACCTTTGCAAAAACCCCCTTGCCACATGCAAGGGGGTCATCTGTTTATTTGACCTCTACGGTTAAGGTCATCGTTTGATTTCGTTCCGATTCACCCAGCTCTTTGTCGTATTTCTTGTATTTTTGCACGACCGAGCAAGTTTTATTGCGGAATGTGTTCGTTACTTTAACTGTGTAGACGCCAGGCTTGTTCTCGTTGTCTGCGATGATCGCTTTCAAATCGAGCGATTCATCGCCCTCGTCCACGTATTCCTCGTCCGTGTTCGGCTTCAGGCTTGCAATCTCTTTTCCTTCATAGAACACCTGAATCGCGTTTGCCGAGGAAATGGTTGCTCCGATGTACTCCTGGCGGGTGCCGATTGGCGTTTCGCCGTACGTCCAGACGAGATTCGGCATGTAGTAGGTGATCATGTCCTTGCCGCTTCCGTCTTTCAGCTTTTTGTTCCCGATCCGCTTCGCATACGTAGACGTCAGCCGAAGCTCGCTCAAGCTGTCCAGTTCCGCCGCCGAGCTGACTCTGACGGTTTGCCCATCGCGATATTCGTTGCCGCGACTGTTTTTCAAAAGAATCGGCCCTGGTGAGGGTGCCAGTCCTGCTTCATTTTTGGCGCAAACAGGGGCGGACGGGATCGGACGGGTGTCCTCTACGACCTGAATGTAGCCGCACCACGACTGACGCGGTTCGCGCTTGCTGTAATAGTTGACCTTGTAGCGGCCCGGCTTAAAGCTGGACAGCAGCAAAGCGGTATGGTCCCAGTTCAGCTTGGATTCATCCACGACGACGTTATCGACTGCCCAAAAGCCCGGCCCCTCGTCATCCGAAGCTTCACTGCCCTGCTCCACGTGCTCGGCAGCCGTCGCCAGCCAGATGACGTGCACCGGATTTTGGTAGAGCTTCACGGTAACATCGGACGAGTACAAGTTTTCCCGCTCTACCATCAACGAAGACTGCGCATTTTGCTGCATCAGCACATCCATCGTCGCTGTAGCGCTGGCAGAATCGCAGGAGTTCGGCGCACCGGGCACCTGAATTTTCACTTCCGTTGTCGAGCCTCCCCACAGATCGTCGGTGTTGGCGGCCTGATTCGGCTCAAAGGTGACGGACATGGTCATTCCCGCCATCATTTCCGGAATCACGACCTCGAAGTGCTGGGAGTCGGTCAAAGTTTGGCCTGTTCCGTTCACCGACCAGCGACCGGCAACCGGCGAATACAGTTGCACGACGCCTGGCGCCGCCGGAGCAGTCACTTGCTGTCCTTGGGCGAGCTTTTGGCCGTTCGCATCCGTTCCCATGTACAGCTCTGCCATTCCGATCCGAATGTGCGTCATCCAGGCGCTCAGGCTGCTGTCATCAGGCGTAAACACCAGATCGTAATTGCCAGTCGGCAGCGTGCCTGTCGCGAAGATTTTGGCCGGCACGGATCGGAGCTCCGCATTTGTCGTTTTGTTAATCAGCTTCCACGTTCCCGGAACCGTACTGGCAAAGCTGGTCGAGCCCATCATGCCAAAAATCGCGGTCTGGCTACCCGATGGAATCGCTGCGCCTTCCGGCTTCTCCCCTTCGAAGATGCTCGGGTAGTTTTGCGCCTCTACTTGAAAGCGCACGTGCACGGTGCTTTTTTGCCCCTTGGCATCGGTTACAACGAACGTGAGGATGTGCGGTCCGGGAGGCAATTTGGCGGCAGGAATCGAGAAGCGGGGCACCTGCCAGCGGAACGTGCTTTGCGAGGACTGCTGCTCGACCTGGTATTCCGGCAGCTCCACTCCATCGAGCAACACTTCGCTTCGATTGAGATTCGTGCCGCTCCCATATGTCGTTTGCACAAGATCGATATCAAGAGCGGTTTCAGGCGGGAGGATAAACTCGTCGTTTTTCACCCAGTTCCATCCGCCGGAGTCCTGGCCTGCTACCTGATAGTCGTTGAAGATAATCATATTGTGAACAGGCTGCGAAACGGGCTTGGATACTTGGCTGTTTTTTTTCATCGATGCTGTAGCCCCTGCTCCCATGGCTGGCGGAGCCGATACGCCCGACAAGAAAGTGCCGGTTGCCAGACACACAAGAAGTGCTTTTACAACCCATTTTTTCACGAAATGTCCTCTACCTTTCTTTCATTGCTCGTGTTGCCACTCGTCTTTCTTCGACAAAAAGAGCGCAATCTCCTGTGTAGCTTGAAAATATTTCGTCGGGATTCGATATAGGCAATTCCTATTTAGTTCATAACTTTTATAGGATTGATTTATACCACGCAAGCTGGTAAAACAAGAACAAAGGGGTGAGCCAGGTGAGTACTACGAATCAATGGAACGCGAAGCTGTACGACGACAAGATGAATTTTGTTTCTGCTTATGGCAAAGGAGTTGTAGAGTGGCTGTCGCCGCTGCCGGGAGAGCGCATTCTCGATCTCGGCTGCGGAACAGGGGATTTGAGCGCACAGTTGGCGCAAGCAGGCGCAAACGTAACGGGCATTGACTTTTCGGCCAGCATGATTGCAGCAGCCAGACAAAAATACCCGCAAGTCGCCTTTTTCGTCGCGGACGCCCACGCTTACCAATCCGCGGAAACGTATGACGCTGTCTTTTCCAACGCTGCGCTGCACTGGATGAAAAAGCCGCGCGAGGTGATTCGCACTGTCTGGCATGCGCTCGCGCCCGGCGGACGGTTCGTTGCCGAGTTCGGCGGAAAAGGCAATTGTGAGCACGTCGTCCAGGCGCTGCGCATCGCCTTGAGCCGTCGGAATCTTTCGGCAGACGAACGCTCTCCGTGGTATTTTCCCGCTGTCGGCGAGTACACGACGCTGCTTGAGGAGCAAGGCTTTCGCGTAACGCTCGCTTCGCATTTCGACAGGCCGACGACGCTGCCTGACGGGGATCGGGGGCTTCGACATTGGCTCGATTCCTTTTGCAGCCCCTTTTTCACCGGGCTGTCCGCGCAGGAGATCGAAGCCGTCTGCGAGGAAGTGACAGAGCTGGTCCGTCCGACGCTGTTTCAAGACGGCAACTGGGTCGTGGACTACAAGCGCATCCGCATCATCGCCTACAAGGAAGCTACGAACGCATCACCAAACGCCGGAGAGCGCCCGTGAAGAAAATAGCTTGCCTGCACGCCCATCCGAGCAATATCGCGCTCTTGTCCGCTGCCTTCGCTATGTACGATGTCGAGCTGGTTCACTTCGTCGATGCCGATCTGCTTTTGCCAGGCGACGGCCCTGCCGCCTCGGCTACAGAACAGGCTTACGCCAGGCTTCGCCAACAGTTGAAAGGGATGGACGACGGTTCCGTTGACGCCATCGTCATCACTTGCACCCAGTACGCCTCCTATCTCACAGCCGAAGCTGAAGCGGCATGTGCCGCGCCTGTCTTCACGATCGACGGCCCCTTCATCCAGGAGTTGTCCCGCACGACCGAAAGGCACTTGCTCGTATTCAGCAATCCCGCGACCGTCGAACCGACGATGAGCCGGATACGGAAGCAGGCGCAGACCGCAAGAGCCGTTCCGGCAATCGAGCTGCTCGTAGTCGAGGACGCTTTTACCCTGCTCATGGAAAACAGACAGGAAGCCTATTTGGCCAAACTCACAGCAGCGTTGCACGACCTCGATCAGACGCTGCACGGCGTTCCGCTGTCCGTAGCCCAACTTTCCATGGCTCCGGCAGCCGAGCGGTTTGCCCGCGAGACAGGCAGGTTTGTCGCCCATCCGTTGCACAGCTTGACATCGCAACTCGTCCAAACGCTTGCCTTGTCCGAAAAGCACGCGTAAAAAGCCAACAGCCCTCACGCTTCGTCCCGGGACGGATACGCAGGGCTGTTGGCTTTATCTGGCTGGGAGTCTACGCTGCAAAGTTTACATGCCTTCCGGATTCGTCAGCAAAACTTCGTCTCCCTCATTCAATCCTTTTACCACTTCAATAAAGTCGGTTCCTTCCACGCCAATCTCAATTTCTTTTGGCGTCGGCTCGCCACTGGCCGGGTCTTTTACCATCACCGTGCCAAGCCCTGCTTCCAACACTTCCACGGCGTTCAAAGGCAGTCGTTTCACGTTTTCCTTTTGCTCCACGTAAATATCGCAATCCCCTGTCATGCCGTGCTTCATATCAGCCGTGTCGCTCAGTTCGACCTTGACCGCGAAGCGAACCGACTTGTCCTCTTTTGTCCCCTCTTTCGGCAGCTCGGTGACTTTGCCTTTGAACGGCTTGTTGCCGAATGCCGTCAAGTACACATCGACGCTTTGCCCAAGCTTGATCGCTGGAATGTCCATCTCGTCCACAGCCGCGACGAAGTAGACAGAGCTCGTGTCCATGATGACCGCAACCGGCTCGGAGCCAGGCGCTTCCCCTTCCTTGACGTTCAGCTTCGTAATGACCCCGCTGATCGGCGCTTCCACTTGCTTTTTCGCGATTTCCCGCTTTTTCTGTTCCATATTCAAAAGCGCTTCTTTCAAGGAAAGCTCCTTGTCCTTCATTTCCAACTCGGATTCGGTCAGGTCCATTTTGAACAAAAGCTGCCCTGCCTTGATCTCGTCGTCTTTCTCCACTTCTACTTTGCCAATCTTGCCGTGCGTCCCTGCCACGATCTCCATCTCATCCGGCAATTCAAACGGCGTCGCTTTTTGGCTGGCGAACAGCAAGCCTTTTGGATCGGTGTACTGCACCTCGCCCAGATCGCCCACGTAGAGGGCACCCGGTTTTTTAACCAAGACGTCGACATCGTGAACGCCGCCGACTCCTTTTTCCTTTTGACCGATATGGTCTACCTTCGTCACGACTCCGTCCACGTAGTAAAGCGACGAGCTGATAAACACTTTCACCTGCTGCCCTACGCGGAAATGCTCGGCTTCGTATGCGGTGAACTTCCCTGTAATTTTCAAATAGTCGGTATTGGTCAGCTTCGCCACGACGGTGTCGGGGGTAACTGTTTCGCCTTCCTTCACGAGCACTTCCTTGACTTTCCCCGTTTTGTCGGCCACAATCTTGTCTTTTTTGTTCTTCAGCTCGTTCAGCTCTTTTTGCGCACGGATGATCGCCAACTCCTGCTTTTGCAATTCCAGTTGGGCGTCCACGCTGTCTACCGTAAACAACACGTCGCCTTTTTTCACGGCTTGTCCTTCCTTGACAAACAGCTTCTGCACCTTGCCGCTGATCTCCGGTCTGACTTCCTCACGCGCCTTTGCTTCGATGGTACCGGAAGAGAAAATCGTCTTCTTTACTTCCCCCACATCTACTGTAGCCGTCGGGAAGGAAGGCGGTTCGGCAGGCGGTTCCTCTGCAGCCGTGTTTTTCGACTGGTAGTACGCATAGCCACCGTAGCCGCCCCCTCCCAAAACGACCACAATCGCTGCTAGTATGATCCATTTTTTCTTGTTCATCTTTCGTTCCCCACATTTCTTATTCTGATCGAATCGCTTGAAGTGCACTTAGACGGGAAGCCCGAATCGCCGGGAAAATGCCCGCGAGCAGCCCGATGATAAAGGAGAAGCCGATGGCAAACAACGCCAGCCAGGCCGGAATCACTGCCAATTTGCTCTGTTCGCCTTCCGGTCCGCCGCCATACCCCATGTTCAAACTGTCCATAATGCCGCCGGATGCGCCGAAGTAGTTCACTAGCTCTACCGCGCCCCAGGCCATGCCAAGCCCGGCCAGGCCGCCGATCAGTCCAATGAAGCCTGACTCCATCAAAAACAGCCAGCGAATGTTAAATACGGTTGCTCCGATTACTTTCATAATGCCAATTTCTTTTGTTCGCTCCAAAATGGACATAATCATCGTATTGACGATTCCGATTGTGGCAACGAGCAAGGAGATCGCTGCAATGCCGCCCAGCACCATCTGGATCACGAAGAAAAACTGGTTGATCGTCTCCAGTTCGCGCGCTGGCGACCACACTTCATAGCCTTTTTCCTTCAACGCCTTGACGACGCTCTCTACCTGCTCCCGCGATTCTACCTTGACGGTCATCTGGTCAAATTCAAACGTGTCTTTTGTCGCCTGCTCCCGCGTACGGCGCGACGAGCCTTCGCTGCCTTCGTCGCTGCGTCCGCGGTTCACCCAATCGTTCAGCTCTTTCACGACGCCAAGCGGGACGTAGACCGCTGTGGAGTAGCGAAAGTTTTCCGATTTTTGAAGCTGGCCGACGACGCGCACCCGCAATTCTTTTTTCTCGAATTTCGGTTCGTCGTCGATGCGGTATTCCCGCGTCAAAATGAGTGTTGCCGCTTTGTCGACGATGTTGAAGGCTGCCGACTCTCCGCCGCCGCCCATATCGGGAGGCATTGCGGACATGCCCGACTGTCTGCCGTTGTCGGCGTTGCGCCTGCGCGCCTCCCGCTTTTCTTTTTCCACATCGCGCATTGCCCGCGGAACGTCAAAAGCGACGACGACCTCCTGGGGAGAACCTGTCAAATACGTCCCTTTTTCTACATCGTTCTTGCGGTAGGCGGCCGACTCATTCACGTCGACCCCGACCAGCTCGACGTAGCCTTCGCGCCTGCCTACCTTCAGCTTCGCCTGCTCATTCAGCCGCTTGACAGGCATGACGGCTGCGATGCCCGGTATTTTTTTCAGCTCCTGAACAGCTTCCATATTCAGCCGCTTGCGTTGATCGTCCGGGATCATCTCGCCCTTTTCCTGGTCGTAGTACATCGGTTCGACGTCCATCTCTGTCAAGTTCCCGAAGTTTTCCAGGCTTTTCACTGCGTTTTCCTTCAGCCCCAAGCTCAGCGCCATCATCGCGACGATGGCAGCCGTGCCGATCATGACACCGACCGATGTCAGGGCGGTCCGCAGCTTCATCCGCCACAAGTTTCTCCAGACGATGCGAAACGAATCCATTACCTTCACAATATGTTCACCTCATACCCCTCGCCTACGCTGGCCTTGTCCTTTTTTGTACAACCCGGCCGTCCTGCAAATAAATGACGCGGTCGGACTGCTCTGCTACTTCCTGTTCATGGGTAACGATGATGAACGTAGTCCCATTTTCCCTGTTCATTTCTCTCATGAGATGGAGAATTTCCTGTTCGGTCTTCGAGTCCAGGTTCCCCGTCGGTTCGTCAGCCAAAATGATGCCTGGCTGGTTGACGAGCGCCCGCGCAATACTGACGCGCTGCTGCTGCCCACCGCTAAGCTCGTTCGGCCGGTGGTCGATCCGTCCTTCCAGTCCGACCCGATGCAAAATCTCTTTTGCTTTCGCCCTCCGCTTCTTGACGCTTTCGCCCGCGAAGATCAACGGCAGCTCCACGTTTTCCAGCGCCGTCAAGTTAGGCAAAAGGTTGTACGACTGGAAAATGAAGCCCATGTGCTTGCGGCGAAACAGGCACAATTCATTTTCGTTAAACTTGGAGATTTCCTCGCCGCTCACCATCACGCTGCCTTCCTCCGGCTTGGTCAGACCAGCGAGCAAATTCAGCAGCGTCGACTTCCCTGAACCGGACGAACCGCACAAGGCGACAAACTCGCCCCGGTTGACGTGCAGGTTGATATCAAACAGCACCGGAACCTTGATCTTCCCCGTTCCGTAGCTGTGATTGACTCCGGTTACTGTCAGCTCTCCCGTTGTGTTGGCCATCTTTACAGCACCTCATTCGTTCTTTTCTCATACTAAAGACGTAAAAAGTCGAAAAACGTAACGGACTTGACAAAAACTATTTCGCCTTCACACAAATGCAACAGCTTTTTCAAAATCATGTAACAAACGCGTAACCAACTGCTGCCAAATACGTACTACAATATGAGTGTGAAGAAAACACGAAAGGGCGATGACCGATGACAATCTATCGCTTTTTATTTGAAACCGCAACTCGCAGATGGGTAGAAATCATCAAGGCACCGAGCATGTTCGAAGCAGCCAAACAGGCCAAACAGCTCGCGACCAAACGCTCCCGCTCCCTGTCTACGCCGATCAGCTTTTCTTTTCATCACGCTGCCTCCCGCTAACATGGTCTACATAATGAAAACCGTTTCTCATCCCGGGAAGCGGTTTTTTATTTATGGGGATATTATTGACACCGCTGTTTTTTTCCTCTTAATATAGAGGGAGACATTACAGTGCATGACAGTAAAGCTCTGCATTCACTTCGCTGCTGCACAAGAGGGAGATAATCAAAATGACAATGAAAAAAGCGCTTACCATTGCAGGCTCCGATACCAGCGGCGGTGCTGGACAACAGGCAGACCTCAAAACGTTTCAGGAGCTTGGCGTCTTCGGAATGACAGCCCTTACTGTTATCGTGGCCCAAGACCCGCACAATGACTGGTTCCATGAAGTGTTCCCGATCGATGTGGCTATTCTGGAAAAGCAGATCGAAACGGTGCTCGCCGGAATCGGCGTCGATGCAGTCAAAACCGGGATGCTTGGCACCACCGAGCTGGTTGACCTCGCTGCCCGCAAAATAGAGCAATACCAATTGAAAAATGTCGTCGTAGACCCGGTGATGATCTGTAAAGGCGCTGAAGCGCTCCATCCGGAAATCGCCATCAGCCTGCGTGAAGTGCTGCTCCCGCGTGCGACGGTTGCCACGCCAAACTTGTTCGAAGCGGGCATCCTCAGCGAAATGGGCGCGCTGACAAGCGTAGAAGACATGAAAGAAGCGGCAAAACGCATTCATGACTTCGGCACTTCTTACGTCGTGGTAAAAGGCGGCACCAAGCTGCAAAGCGGCAATGCTGTCGACGTTTTCTACGACGGGCAAAACATCGAAGTGCTCGAATCCGAGCGCTTTGACACTACATTCACGCACGGAGCAGGCTGCACCTTCTCTGCTGCGATCTGCGCTGAGCTGGCAAAAGGCAATTCCGTGCGCGGAGCCGTCGAAGTCGCGAAGGAATTTATTACAGAAGCGATTCGCCACTCCTTTGCCCTCAACCAATACGTCGGCCCAACCAACCACGGCGCATACCGCCGCAAGCACCAAGGCTAAGGCCAGCGGTTCGCAAACAAAAACTCCTGACCCGCCGAGAGCATCGTCCCGGAATCGGTCAGGAGTTTTTTTCTCTAATCTCACGCTTGCTTTTTGATCGCCACTTCCGGCTTGAGCGGAACCGTCGCCGGCTTTTTGCGCATCGAGCTTACGGTAAAGATGACGAGCGCCGACCAGATGCACGAAAAGCTGATGAGATGCGTCGTCGTAAACGGCTCTCCGAACAAAAACACAGCGGTAAGCAGCGTAATCGTCGGCGAGACGTACTGGATGAAGCCGACGATCGAGAGCGGCAAGCGCTTCGCGGCTTGCGCAAACCAGTACAACGGCATCGCCGTCGCGACTCCGGCCAGCGCCAGCAACAACATCTGCCACCATGCCAAAGTCGTCACGGTCTCTGTCCCGTTTGCCTGGAGCATAATCAGATAGCCGAGCGCGATTGGCGCGACGAACAGCGTCTCCCACGCAAGCCCGATCATCGCCTCCATCTTCACCACCTTTTTCGCCAGGCCGTAAAACGCAAACGTGAGCGCCAGCGAGAGGGCAATCCACGGAAACTCGCCGTATTGCACGGTGATGAACAGGACGCCGCAGGCAGCCAGAATCAGCGCTACCCACTGTCCGGCATGCATTTTTTCTTTTAAAAAGATCACGCCGAGCAGCACCGTAAACAGCGGATTCATATAGTAGCCAAGGCTCGTTTGCATGACCTGGTTGTTGTTTACCGCCCAAATGTAGATCAGCCAGTTCGCACTGATGAGCAGGGAGCAGATGGCAAGCGCCGCGGCTATTTTGCCTCCGGATACCGATCCCCACATCGCGCGCCAGCGTTTCGTTACCTGAATAATGATTGCGACAAAAAGAACAGACCAGACGATGCGATGCGCCAAAATCTCCCATGCGCCCATCGACTGGAACAGCTTCCAGTACAGCGGGAGCATCCCCCATGCAAAATACGCGGCAAACGCGTAAAGTATCCCCTGTTTCATTTTTCTTCCTCCACTGATTTTGCCATGTGCCCATCCTATAGAGTAGTGTAACGGAATTGTCGCCAATCGGCTATGTATTCATCACCAATATAAGCGCTCGAGACACTTTCATTCGCTACCATGGCAGCGATGTAACAAGACATCTGATTACCTCAGTAACACAATGAAGTGAGATCAAATTTTTCATTGTACCATTTTTAACGCTGGTGTACAATAGGCATTATTCAACCGAGTTTAGTCATAAGAAAGGAATTTTTACCTATGACATACTGGCGTTCTGTTTTGTTAGTCTTGCTCGGCGCATGCAGCTACGGGGTGCTGTCCCTGTTCATGAAGCACGCGTTCGCCCTTGGCTTCACTCCTTTTGAAATGAGCGGGAGCCAACTGATTTTCGGCGGCTTGATTATGTCGATTGCGGCCTTGTTCTTCTCGCGGGAACGGTTTCATTGGAAATATTTGCTGATTTTGGCGCCAGTCAGCCTGATGATGGCTTCCACCAGTATTTTTTACCATCAGGCTGTCAGTCGCGTGTCTGCTTCGCTCGCCATCGTGCTGTTGTTCCAGTTCACCTGGATCGGTGTCCTGCTCGAATCGCTCGTCGACCGCAAATGGCCGACAGCAGAAAAATGGGTATCGCTGCTCATGCTCGGCGGCGGGACGGTGCTGGCCAGCGGTCTTAGCGAAGGCGGGCTGCAAAACGTCAGCATCACGGGTCTGGTCTGCGGCCTGTTGTCGGGGGCAACGTTCGCGCTGGTCATTTTCTTCAGCGGGCGCGTCCTTCCGGGCATGAATCCTTATTTGCGCAGCGCGATTACGATCAGCATGGCAGCCGTGATGCTCTCCATCGTCTACCCGCCTACTTTTTTGCTCAATGGACGGCTGATGGACGGACTGCTTCCGCTCGGCTTGCTCGTTGCCGTATTCGGCTCGGTCATCCCGATTTTTTGCCTGGCGGTAGGCGTCCCCCGCATCGGCAACGGCCTCGCCACGATCTTGAGTGCCGTCGAGTTGCCAACCGTCGTGCTTTTGTCCTGCTTTGTCCTCCAAGAAAACGTGACGCTTTCCCAATGGGGCGGCGTTCTGATGATCCTCGCGGCCATCTGCGTGCCGCAAATCAAATGGCGCAGGCTTTTCGCGCCCGCCCATGTCTTGGAGAAAAAAGGCATGTAATTGAATCAAGCGTGTCGGTCCACCGGGGACCCGGCACGCTTTTTTTTCTGTGCCTTTCCCTTCTCGCGGATAGGAGAAAGCGGCGATGGCATGGAATGGTAAGAAGAAGCGAAATCAGGAGGGAACAGAGGTATGGAAAAACGGCATATTGTCCTCTTTCAGCAGTTGGAAGATTATCGAAAGGAAGTGCTGGAGGCGGTAAACGGCTTGTCAGAGGAAGAAGCGCTCATCGTCCCGGCGGGCTTTTCCAACAATATTTTGTGGAACTTGGGACACATCTATCTGGATCAATACTTATGGCTGCAGCACTTGACGAAAGAGGAGGCTCCGATTCCGCCCGGCTTCCGCGAATGGTTCGGCTACGGGACCAAACCGGCAGACTGGCAATCTCCTCCCCCTCCCCTGCAAACCATCCTCGCCTTGCTGGAAGAACAGCCTCAGCAAATTCGCTCCGCCTATGGGGAGCGGCTGGAGGAACCATTTCCTGCCACCGAATCTGGCATGCACACCATCGCCCAGGTGCTGGTGCGGACGATTTTTCACGAAGGGCTGCATTTGTCCACGATTACTGCATTAAGGAGGTTTGTGAACAGATGACTCTTGCCGTCACGCCTGTCTTCCGCATTTTTGACGAAGCAAAAGCGAAGGAGTTTTACGTCGATTTTCTCGGATTTCAGGTCGATTGGGAGCATCGCTACGAGGACCATTTTCCGCTGTACATGCAAGTCTCGTCGCCCGAGTGCGTGCTGCACTTAACCGAACATCACGGAGACGCCTGTCCGGGCGCGGCTGTCCGCGTGCAGGTCGAGGACATCGAGCTGCTGCACCAGACGCTTACCGGCAAGTCGTACAAATACGCCCGGCCCGGTCTGGAAAAAACGCCATGGGGAACGCGCGAGGTGTGCGTGACAGACCCGTTTGGCAACCGGATTCACTTTTTTCAGCCGCATCCTTTTCCGTAAGCAGGCAAAAACAAGCTCCCGCTGGCAGCTTCTTGGCCGCGTAAGGAACTGTGTCGCCCCGCCGCGAACCTTTCTCGTGCGCGCGCTTGTATGCTTTTTTCGCACCGCCTGCATGTTTCGCCGCATGAAGGCGGGGCGGTCGATCGCATGTGTGCCTATGCTCGGACCACTGCCATGCTGCACCGCAACATGTAGCGAGCGAGAAACTCGTCCTGAAAATGCGCATACAAAAAGCCCAGCCAGATCCGTGCAGGAATCTCGCTGGGCTTTTGCTGTTTCTACTATGGGGCGATCGATGGGACTCGAACCCACGAATGCCGGAGCCACAATCCGGTGCGTTAACCCCTTCGCCACGACCGCCATGTGTGGAATCAATCAGGTAGCGGCGGAGGGAGTCGAACCCCCGACCTTTCGGGTATGAACCGAACGCTCTGACCATCTGAGCTACACCGCCAAACGCTATGGAGCGGGTGATGGGAATCGAACCCACGCGACCAGCTTGGAAGGCTGGAGTTCTACCATTGAACTACACCCGCAAAACAAATGCTGTCCCCTTTTGCGCAAGCTGTCGCTTGCCAGGTTCGCATTGCTGAAAAGTGGTTTTCGGACCTCTTTTACAAGCGTAATTGTAACATATGTGAAAAAAAAGTCAAGGATATGGAAAGTGACGCCATATAAAGCCGTTGTGTATAGGCTCGGGTCGACAAGCACAAACTTGTCCGTCCGCGACGGCGCGGGCTGTCCTTTGTATATTATATAGAAGAAAAACATCCTGCTTCCTCCGAGCCGTTCGCGGAAATTCGCCCTAGTTCATGATAGGCAGGCTGTTTTTTGCGGCCTTCTCCGTTCAAAAAAACTTTAACCATTGTCCGCAATTCCTATACACAAATGGAAAAATATAGCCGATGGTAACAGGAGAAGCAGCATTACCGCTGATTGGAAAAGAGGAACCCATGTGAAAATTTCCATGTCGCACGCCCTGCACCCCCAAAGCCCCCTTCGCTTAAGCAACGGGGCTGAAAATCAGGCAGTAGCGGACAGGCAGCAAAAAAAACAAGCCGATTCCGTCACTGTCAGTTCCCAGGCTCGCAGCCTTTTTGCGAAAAACAACCAGTCGAAAAAAAATGACCTGATGCAATCGTTGCAGCCCCAACGGGAAAAGCTGCAAGAGAGCAAAAGCAAATTATATGAGTCAGCATTGAAATCGGGCGGGCAAGCCCAGGGCATCCAGGAGCAGATCAAGGCGCTCGATGAGCAAATTCGCGCTCTGGATGAACAAATCAGCCAAATCAAGCTGGATGAAATGCAGAAGACGTTCGTCCAGGATGCAGACAGCAAACAGCCGACTCCTGAAAAACCCGCTGACGCTGGCAACCAGACTGCCGAAGAACCTGCCTTGCAGCATTTCATGGCGTTGTCCGGTAACTTGGAGCAGCTCGAACAGCTTTCTGCCCAGAAACATAAAATCGCCCGCGGCATCCGGGTGTTGAATCAGGAGATCAAGCTGGACGAAAGCCGGGCTTTGTCAGGCCAAACGGCAACAGCCAAACGCGAGCAAGTGGCCGCACTGGAACAGACGATGGGCAGGCTCGATGAGCAGATGGGAGAAAAGTTTAAGGCGCTGGCAGCACAGCTCATCGAGCAGACGAATTTTGCCGAAGCCGAATCTTTCAGCACCGCTGCCCCTCCCCGCAATGCAGATGAATCGAGCAGCGGCGAGTCTTCGGCAGAAAACGCCCAGTCCGCACCTGACCTGGAACTCGCCCCGTAACGCGAGACAGAACAACCCACCTTTACGAGTGGAGCGACCACGCCGCGCCAGATGTTGCGGCCCGCTCGTAAAGGTGGGTTTTCGTATTCTTTCTTGTGTGGCAAACAGCAGCAGACTGGCTCTGACCTGGCTGTCGTGGCCGCCCGTCTGCCTGTCATTTTCCACGCTCCAAGCGGAAAGCATCCGGTTTGCAAAAGGACAGCAGCGCATTGCTCGTGACGTCCGCAAAGTATTCCTCCACGATCTCGCGAAACTCCCGGGCAGCGCGGGAAATGTACCGGCTCTTGTGCCAGAGCAAAGCGATCTCGCGCGCCAAATTGCAGCCCTCTACCCGCAAATAGTGGACCTGCTCGTGCAAGCTCCTTCCCGTGCAAGGGATAAAGGCGATGCCGATTCCCGCCTCTACGAGCGCAACCAGCCGGGCAGGTTCATCGCCTTCGTACACGTAAGCTGGCTCGAGGGCTGATTTCAGCATGTATCCAGATGGCAGGAGGAAATATTCCGCTGTCAAAACTGATGCTTGCCCTCGACCAGCATGTCGGCAATCAGATCGACTTGTGCTTTTACGGCAATCGTGTCGTACGGCCAAAAATAGTCGGTATCCATCTGGTAAACGCGGCCGTTTTTGACTGCGTCCAGCGTGTTCCAGATCGGATTGCTCGGATCAAGTCCCGCCTGCTTGCCCGACTCCACAAAAAGGTAGTCGCCGGAAAATTCGTTGACCTGCTCTAACGAGATGGTCACATGCTCTTTGCCCTCGTCTACGCTTTTTTGCACCAGCGGCGGTCGCTTCAGCCCAAGATGCTTGTACATGGCTTCGGCTCCCCGCCAAAGGCCGTCGGCGTACACCACCAGTTGCTTGTCGAAGCCGCCCATGATCGCAGCCGTCGCGTTTTCGCCGACGACTCCCTTGATACGCTGCTTTGCTTTCTCTACCGTTTCGTTGAAAGAGGCAATCCAGGCTTCCGCTTCTTTTTCCTTGCCGAGAATCTCCCCGAACGTGCGGATTTGCTCGCGCGAGTCTTTGAATGTCGTATGGACGAAAACGAGTGTGGGCGCGATTTTGCTCAACTGCTCATAGAGCTTGGGGTCGTCGCTCAACGTGACGATCAGGTCGGGATTCAGGGCCAAAATTTTCTCCACACTGCTGGCGTCAATCGTGCCGATGTCTTCGATGCCCGCTGTCTGTGCCTTGATATGCGGGGAGTCGATATCCCAGAACGGTGCCCCGACAGGCTTGATCCCGAGTGCCAGGAAGGTAGCCAAATATCCTTGGGCGACAATGCGCTTTGGCTCGGCCGGAATTTCAATTTCTCCGTTGACCGTCTTTACTTTACGGGTAGACGGCTTGGCCTCTCCGCTCGTCGCAGCCGTTGCCGCTGTTTGCCCCTCTACTGCGTTTTCCTGCGAGGCCCCGCTGCCCCCTCCGGCTCCACCGCAAGCCGCAAGCAATACCGCCATCGCCAATAGTAAGGCGCTCAGCATGCCAGGCGCTCTGTGTGCTCCAACCTTGTTTCTTTTCATCCTGTACAGCTCCTTCTTGCTAAAAATGGGAAACGACCTTATCAATAAAATCCGTACCCATCATAGCAAGCTTTTCCATACACCGTCTATTTCATAAAGTTGCCGTTTTTTCTGGACAAATGTTCACTCTGCGCCGCCGCGGAGCAAGCAATTTGTCTGGATGTGCAACTGGCGCTCTAGCGCCAAGCCGTCACTGCTCCAAAATTCGTTCAGCTCCAGCGCATACACCTGTCCGGGAGCCTTTTCGAAGGCTGGCAAGCTCAGGCCATGCACACCCGCCCCATGGTCATCGCGGGCATCAATGACAAACATATGGTCTGCGGCGTATTCGGGCAGCCTGTCTGCTGCAATCCAGAGATGCCGTCCAGGCACGAGCACGTCCCTGTGCACGCTCTCCGGCGGACGGAAGCCAAGGGCGTCGTACAGGTTGTACGCCCCTCTCGCCGTTTTGTTCCAGATGAAGACGCCATCGTGGCGCAGCTCGTAGACGGCGGCCGTGTCCCCTCTGTCGATCAGCTTTTGCAGTTGTTTTCTCGCAGTTTCGACCTGTGCCTGATAGCGCTCGATCCATCGCTCCGCTTCCCGCTCTCTGCCAATCAGCTTGCCGACCAGCCGAAGCTCCGCGAGCGGGTCCAGCTTGTCCCATTCCAGCGCCAGCACCGGGGCGATGTTTTGCAGTCGCTTCATCCTGCCAGGCGTGTAATAAAAGTAGGTCGGAGCCAGGACGAGATCCGCTTTCAGGTTGGCGAGCTGCTCGTCGTCGTATGCGCCGTTGACCGTCGGAACATTTTGCAGTTCCTCTTTTAACAGCAGCGCTCCGCGCACAAGCTCATCGTCAGTGGCGACAGGCGTGACACCGAGCGCAAGCAAATCGCCCACGAATTGAAAGGCGGCGATTCGCTTCGGAATCGGCCGACTGCGGAACTCGCCTGGGGACATGCCGGTCAGTTGCTTGAATTTTCGGCTCAAATACTCGCCGTTTGCATAGCCGACCTTCGCGGCAATTTCGTTGACCGTCATGGCCGACGTCAGCAAATGCTCTTTGGCGCGGTCGATCCGCACGCGATTCAAATATTCGGAATAGCCCCACCCCAGCTTTTTCGCAAACAAGGTCGAAAAATAGCTTGTATGAAATCCGGCCAGCCGCGCCAGCTCGGGGCGGGTAATAGGGCTTCGGTAGTTTTCCTCGATATAGGTTACCGCTTTCTGGATCGACGGCTCCCAATCCAGTTCAGGCGTAATTTCGTACTGAAGGGCAAGCTCCATCATCTCTTTGAACAAGCGCTGGTGCTGCTTTTGCTCTGCCGTCTGGCCGTGGGCGGACGCTTGCTGGCACGCGTGCGAAAGCTCGTTCAGCAGCACATTTGCCCGATACGGCAGTCGATTCGTGACCCAGCCGCTCGCAGGCAAACAACTGCGGTCGTTGCGGTAGACGAGCTGCTCATCGTCGTGCTCCGCCAGCCGATAGCTCTCGAAGGACAGGCGGCAAACAGGCGGGCTCTCGTTTTTGTCGGCGCAGATCGTCACCGAGTGGCCCGGACGCAAAAGCACGATTTGTTCCGGGCCCAGCCAAACCGTCCGCTTGCCGTCCTGCATGCGCATTCGCCCTGACAGCGGGGCGAGCATCGTCGGGGACGAGAACGCCACTTCCAGGGACGGCTTCCCTTTTTCCCCACGCCAGGAGACTGCACTCTTTTAACACGTGAAGAACCGAGTCCATGCATGCCAACCTCTTTCCTGCGTTTTCTTTCTTTTCGTTATACCATATCTTGTCCGCGCGACCTGTTGGGGGCCACGTTTTTTGGAGAGAGTATACAGCAGGGGGAACAAGATTGAGGATGAGGAATTTCAAACCCGTCAAGAGCCTTGGAAAACCAAGGTTTTGGCGATCTTTTGTTCAAATTTAAGCATACCAGAAATGGGTTACGGACATTACAGCGCTTAAATTATTTGGTGAAAAGTTGTACTTAGGGCTTGCTGAACAATGCATAAACGCGAGGAATCGTGAAATAATCAAAGAAAACTGCGGAAAATCTGGATTTATAACCAAGTGCAAGGTTTTTGCAGGAATTCTTTGAAAAACCTTGCACCAGTAAGAATTTCGTTCAATCAAGAGGCACACGAAACGTTCAAAATGGATCGGAAAAACAGTATTTTATACTACTGATATGCCATTCAGACTCTGACTTTGCTGTTTTGGAACCAAATCTGCATATTATTCATGATTTCTTGTATATTTCTCATTCGTTCAGCAAGCCCTACTTATCACCGATGTTAGATTTATTCACTGGGGAAATTATTGTGTATTCTCTCGCATCACGTCCCGTCTATTCTCTTGTCTCTACAATGCTTGAAAGAGAATTTGAACATTTGGATGAAAGGGATACCCTACTCATTCATTCCGATCAGGGCTGGCATTACCAAATGCGCCAGTATCGACAAGCGTTAGCGGAACGTGGGATTACACAAAGCATGTCTAATAAGGGGAATTGTTATGACAATGCCGTTATGGAGTACTTCTTTGGCATTTTAAAATCTGAATTCCTATATACGCAAGAATTTGAGAGTATGGAACAATTCAAAGAAGAGTTAAAAAAATACATCCAAGTAATTCAATCACAAAAAGATTAAAGCCAAATTAAAAGGCATGAGCCCGGTACAATACCGGACTCATGTACTAGAAGCATCTTAACTAAATTGTGTCTAACTTTTTGGGGTCACTTCAAGTAATTGGTTCTCTTTTTTACTTTTTCACCTATTCACTATTGTCAACAATTAGTTCACCGACTTTTAGAACTTTCCATCCATGTCGCTGTGCAATCAGAATGTCCTCTTGACTTATGTGCTCCTCATTAATTGCTATACCTGCAAAGTGCGTAGGCCTACTTAAGGCAACATATGCTAATTTAAGTGTATCCTTAATTTTTATAACTTTTGTTAGATCTTCGTCATGACTTCCTAGCAAAAAAGGCATGATATCAACTAAATCAGAATAATCTGCCCTAATAGTTGACTCTAATAACAAAGTAGATAAATGCGTTTCTCCTTTAACACCGTGTATGGTATTTAAATGAATTAACACATCCTGATGTTTAAAACTATTACTGTCTACAATTTCAGTTTGAGTCTCAACCGTAAACATTTTAATTATAAAGTTATTAATACTTTCGACATCAGCCTTGGTATCTTCATCTTCTAAAGCTAATTGAAAATCTTCTGTTAAGATTTTTCTATATAACAAATGAAATAACTCAAGTTCTGAACTGTATTCATGGCATAAATAAACTTGTCTAATAATCCTAGAAAAGATGCTTCTTAAATCATTATGTGCTGAAGGGAATTCGTTATTAAGCAAATCATTCAATCTATTTGAAGCATACTTCAAGCGATTGGTGGGATTTTTCTTTCTTAATGTTTTTGACATCACTTTATATAATTGATTTAAACAATCAGCAAAATTTGATTTCCTCTGACCGTCACTTTTTGCTCTTTGATATCCTTGGTGATAATGTCCAACAGCTTCATGGTGTTGAGCAATTGCATAAACCTTCTTATCGCTTAATGGTAACCCATATAACTTCAGCAGCCGCGCATATGCTTCCAACACCTCTGCCTGATTATCATATAGAAGTATATGAGGTTCTAAAGAGGGAACAAGCTCGCTTCCTTTTAGATGAGCATATCTTTCAATACAGGTAGTCCTTAATATTTTAGCGATATTTTCTCCAAATCTATTACTCGTAGCTATTTCTATACGTTCTTCTACTGGAGGCTCCCAAGCGTCAGGCTCGCCAAAATACAAATTATATAGAGCTTGATATGGATCGCCGTAACGCTGTATCACTGTTTCTTTATTCCCTTCAAGTAACTTTGTTATAAGTTGATATTGATCAATACTTGTATCTTGTGTTTCATCCATAAAAAAATATTTAAATCTCGCTTGAAATGCTTGGCTTAATTTCGTTTTATTATTTTCGATATACCACTTAGAGAGTGCTATTGTATCACTATGTCTTAAATAGCCTGAAAGAAACATTTCCTTAAAGGTTTCCCGAAGCTCGCTGTGATACTTCTTATCTTCAAATCCTATTAACGAAATCTCCCCATTATTATTAATTGATAATTTTGTTCCTTCAACAGCAGAAGTAGGTGCCTCAAATGACCACCAAGCTGGTTTATGTTTTTCAAAAAAGCTAGAAAAGTAACCTTTGTACTCTTCGTTTTCAATGAAAAAAAAGCGCTCTCGATTAAAAAGGGTAGAATAAGCTTTTAGAGCAAAGAAGTAATTAAAAAATTCATGGATCGTTCCAATAAAATGCGGGTATGAAACGTCATTAATACCTAATTGTTTTAACTTAACTAAAATTTCTTCAACACCGACATTTGTATATGTAATTACACATATACCATAATCTAAGCCAGCTTCCTTTATTTTCTTCATCAAAATTGCAATTTTTGCAATTAAGACAGTAGTTTTCCCGCTTCCTGGACACGCTACAACATCACCGGATTGACCGTATGCTATAATACTTCTTTGTTCTTGTGAGAACCATTTAGTTTGTCCTAGAAGAGCTGTTTCTACATTTTTAATATCTTCGACAGTAATTTCAATCATTGCTTGGTCCTCCAGTTACATGGTAAATAGCCTCCCGCAAATACTTAAGATATTCATCTTGAATTACTCTTTCCCTAGCACTTTCATTTTCATGAAGCAATAAGGCTAGCTGTTGTGCTACAGACGCTTTTGATACTTTTTTCTCAAGTAAAGGCTTATATATTTCATACGCTGCTGCTTCTCTAAAGCTAAGACCTTCAATCTTTTGCTTTATATCTACTAATTTCTTCAAATTAGCTACGCTACTAGGATTTTTATATTTAACGTTATGGATTGCATCCAATAATTCGTTTCTAAGAGAGCTCATAGCTATCTCGTATTCTAAAGTCCAATTAGCCGCAACGAAAACTTGAATATTTTCATTATTACCATACTCCGTTCTTAATGAAAGCGCTCTACTTTCTCTAAGGGAATCAATAGTCTCTTGTGACAAATCTTCTTTAGTTAAATCAGCAATTTCATTTATATCGCCGTTCGACAACTCAGTAGAATACATTTCCAAAGTTGCGGTTAAAGCCTTCTTGGTACTAAAAGATTGAAGAACGAGGGAAATAATATCTTCTTTTTCTACATTCATTTTTCCAGCAATAAAAGGCAAATGTTCATCTCTAATAACGTAAATTGCTTTAATGGTGTTTTCGTCAGAATCATGATAATACGGCATTGGCTTTATATCCACATCAGTAATAACAGCAACTGGAACCTTTAATTGAGGAAAATCATTCAACCATTTTTCTGATCGAGAATAAATGTTCACATATCGGTTAAACGCAGTATTTCCTATATTTACAATGGACACTCCATATTTATGTAATGGTCGTCCAATTAGTTCAGCAATTGCAGGCACTAATAAATTTTCTGCATCACCCTCGACAAAGATGACGCCCTTTGCGAAAAACAAATTAGCTTTAGTCGAGTCTAGAAACCGCTCAAGAAATTTATAATCTTCCAACTCAAGTTTCGTATTTTCTCCATTCATTGGATATGCCGTTCCATCGTGTACTAATATTATATGTTCGAGCTTTGTAGATGCTGCTAATGTTGTACTATGGGTAGTTAAAATAAATTGCCCCCCTGTCGCGCCCTCTGACCTATTTTTCTGTAAATATTTAATTAATCTTAATTGCGCTTGAGGATGAAGATGGGCTTCAATTTCCTCGATTAAAGTAATATTGGGTCCAATAGAAAGTGCATCATCATGAAGTAAAAGCTCAGCAGCTATAAATAAAAGATTCAGACTACCTAATCCTGATGGAACATCCTCAAGCAGTAGACTTAATTTCTTTAGAATTTCATTTAGTTTAACTGGGGTTATTTTGAACTTAGATTCATGTTTCTCTTCACCATTCATTGGTTCATGGAAAAAACTATCCAGATAAGCTGTTAATTCAGATTTTATCGTTTTATCTTCACCATCTGAGTAGGGCAGATCAAAGAACTCTTCGACTTTATCATTAGCCTCTTGAAACGCAATCTCTAAGGGGTGCCTCTCTAACGAATTATTCTTCCGAAAAGCTCGATGATTTTTTAAAATTTGAGCAAGTCTAGATCTTACACCTGGTTTAAGTTCATTTTCAGCATCTCTAAGTGGCTTGAGATATGTTGATTTAAGTAGCTCTCGTGCAAGTCCCTCAAGTTTACTAGAAGCATTTTCTGGACCAGCTTTAACTGTTCTTTCTATTCTTTCACTGAAAAGTAAATCATTCTTCACTTTTTTTGCTGTCATTCTGACTTGTAGTTCATATTTTCCATCTTTATCAAAAGTAAGCCATTCCAAGAATATTCCCGCTTCTTTCTCCGATAATCCTGAAAAAATACATTCGATCTTGATCTCCTGAGCCGTATTCCCGTCTTTATCAACATGAAAGTCACTTTCAGATATACGAAATGAATCTTCACTTGAGGTTCCTAATGTCATTTTGATGGCATCAACTATTGCCGTTTTTCCCGAATCATTTTCCCCTATAAGTAAGTTAAAACTTTCATTAAACGGAACAACCAGTCCTGGTAATTTACTATCCTGCACAGATACGCCGTATTTTCTAAAGTTCCAAATATTTAGCTGTCGCAAAAACATAGTGCGACCCCCTCTTCTATTCGACCTAAAATTAGACGTTAGCACTACATATCACTTCATAATTCTACATCTATATACCCACTCCCTTCAAAACTTATGGTGAATTCTGTAAAAAATTGCAATAGCAGCGCGGGGATAGCCTCCCACACGCTGCCTTTTTTCAAACCAGCATTATTTTATCGGTAAACTGTCTCAAAATGAGCTAGAGCTCACTTATTAGACGGCACCTTTTTGTTTATGCTCTGATATCGAGGAGTGATGATGTGAAAAGGACTGCATCTTAATCAGCTCAAACCATGAGCAACAAACTACAAATCCCAAGAATACAAAAAGCTCTTGAAGCGTCGCAAGGACAAATTCAAGAGCTCGTTCATTTTTTAAATTGGTGCGGTCGAGAGGACTTGAACCTCCACGGTGTTGCCACCACTAGAACCTGAATCTAGCGCGTCTGCCAATTCCGCCACGACCGCAAATATGAAAATGGTGGAGGCTGACGGGATCGAACCGCCGACCCTCTGCTTGTAAGGCAGATGCTCTCCCGGCTGAGCTAAGCCTCCACTCTTCCCCGACAAAAGTCGGGTTCCAACCAGTTGTTGGGGCCCCGCAAAGTACTCGGCGTTGTTACAACGCATCCACTTCGCTTTGTGGGGGAACTAGGTGACCCGTAGGGGATTCGAACCCCTGTATGACAGCGTGAAAGGCTGCTGTGTTAAACCGCTTCACCAACGGGCCATGATGGCGGATGGAGTGGGATTTGAACCCACGAGACGGGTCGACCCCGCCTACACGATTTCCAATCGTGCTCCTTCGGCCGCTCGGACATCCATCCAAATTTTCCGCTTGCCCTGTTCGCATATCGCTCGGGCAAGAACTAATCTATCATATCTAGCAGCCGATTTCAAGGAGTATTTTAAAAGTTTTTCTGCGTGCAAATCTGTGAAAACGAAGCGGCTCCCCGCTGGCGTTCTCGTCCTGGCAGCGACCGCCATGACACCACCCTCTCTCCGCTCTGCCTCGCAAGTTTTTGCGTCAATTTTCGTGGAAATTGCCTAAAGCAACTTCCCCGCTTTTCCAATATGCTACCAATAATCATTGACGATGCGGAGTGATGGCTGGTGGGCAGAAGAAGACGGCGGGCAGGTCGGATTCCTTGTTTGTACGGAAACTGGTGCGGCCCGGGCTGTTCGGGGCCGGGCGCCCCGATTGACGATATCGACCGCTGCTGCAAAAAGCACGACCGCTGCTATCAAAAGCGCGGCTATTTTTCCTGTAGCTGCGACCAGGAGCTTTTGCGCTGCTTGCAAAACAAAATCGACATGAACACGGAAAAGGGCAGGGTGGCCGCGATGATTTCCGCCTATTTTTCCCGCTCCAAATGCATTCCGGACGACTTGAAATAGGCTGTTTTGCGAATTGTCACGATTGTCATTCTTCATACAAAAAATGGTAACACCTTGGACATGAATCTGCCATAACTCCCGTGTTTTTCCTTTGGCTTTTTTTGGTACTCTAGTGAATGTCCAAGGAGGGTACAAGGCCGTGGAAGTGCATATACGAACCGATGCCAGTGCAGCACTGACGTTAAAGAAAGAAATTATTTGTCATGGAATTTCCTGCTTTTATGTCCGCCCGTTTGAAAATGATCAAGTAGAATTTGTATTCCTCGCGCTCTCGGAGCACCAGAAGAAGCTGTTATCCTATACGCTGCGAAACTACAGCTACGCCCTAACTTACCTATCCTAATCCTAGCCATATAGCCACGATCATTTTCGTCCCCTGGGCAACCAGGGGATTTTTTACGGTACAAAAAAGCCATGCAAACCGCGCATGGCAAAGCGAAGCAACGGAGTGGCGGCTTGCGAGTAGCGGGCCGCTCTGTACAAAAGCCTGCTAGTTCCGCTTTCTTCTTAAATACGAAGAAATTTTAACTGGAACAGGAGGAATCCCCTCTCCCCCAACAACGACAGGCTGCCGCAAATCGCACGGACAGATGCCTGCACGCCTACACGCTTTTCGCCTACAGCCCCACCTGCTCGATAACCCCCAGGCGGTGCACATCGTCGGCGGTCACGGCGGACAGGGCATTCAAAAACTGAATCTGGAAGCTGCCCGGCCCTTCGTCGGCCGTCTTTTGCGCGGCGAGCTGGGCGGCGACACCGTATGTGACGAGCGCGGCGGCTCCGGCTAACAGCGTGTCTTTTTCCACAGCGGCAAATGCGCCCATCACGGAAGTCAGCAAGCAGCCCGTGCCTGTCACTTTGGTCAAGATCGGATGGCCGTTATGGATTGCGTACACCCGGCTGCCGTCGGCAATGACGTCGACCTTTCCGGTAATCGCCACGACCGTTTTCAGCTTTTGCGCCGCCGCTTTTGCCAGCGTTGCGACGTCTCCGCCCGCCTCGCCTGCGTCCACGCCTTTGATCTCCCACGCCTCTCCGATGACGTTGGCAATCTCTGCCGCGTTTCCGCGAATGAGGGTCACGTCCAGCTCGCGCACGATTTTTTGCGCGGTTTCCGTGCGGTACGGGGTTGCGCCTGCGCCTACCGGGTCAAACAGCACCGGGACCTGGTGGCGGTTGGCCGAGCTTCCGGCGATCAGCATCGCTTCTACTTCGCGTTCGTTCAACGTTCCCATGTTCAGGACGAGTGCCCCTGCGATTTTCGCCATATCAGCGACTTCCTGCTCGGCGTAGGCCATGACAGGTGACGCGCCGAGGGCGAGCAAGCCGTTGGCCGTGAAGTTGGTCACGACGACGTTTGTGATGTTGTGCACCAGCGGATTGCGCTTTCGTACTGTTTCCAGCAGTTTGCCGATGGACTCAAGCTTCATCCTAGCGATCCCTCTCTTTCGTATCTGCAGACTGGGGAATCATCTTGAACACTTCCACAATCTCCCCCAGCTCCGGATGATCCTGTCTTACTCCTATGATGATATAGGATTGCTCGAGCGCAGGCAATTCGGGCATGGTGGCAGAAAGCCTCCACGCTGTTTTCTCACGGTCCGTCACGGTCGCCAGGAAGGAAACGCGTCCGGCCCTTCTTTGCAAAACTTCCACTTCCACAAGCGTGCCGTAAATCTTCAAGCGGTCATCCGGGTGGGCAATCCGGTTTTCCTCTACCCATTTTTCCTTTAATTCCTCAACTTTTAGCGACTTCCAGCGGTCGAGAAACTCCCAATCCTTCGAGTGCGGAAAAATATGCTTCGTCTGCTCCAGGAACGTGTTGTACTCTCCGTGAAGCTGATCGATGTATTCGTCCACTTCCTCCGAGATGACGCGGATGTGCTCCTCCCCGCACGTGCGAATGTGATGAGCCAGGAACTTAAAGGACTCGATCATGTCAAAGTTCCCCCACCCCCAAGGTTGTTCGCCGAAAACTCCCCCCCGGGTCCGGCACTTTTGGCAGGTGAAGTAGTAGTATGTAGCCATAGCTGTTCCCCTATCTCCCCTATTTGGTCTCTTTTCTCATATCGGTTGGGGAAGCGGTGCAATTTATGTTACATTCGAACCTATTTTGCCAAAAGGAAAGCAAAAGATGGCTCCCGCCCGGCAGCGGAAACCATCTCGGCTCATACTCCTTTGATCGCGACGAGCGGCTTGCACTTGGCTACGACTGTCGCCAGCTTTGCCCCCACGACGGAATCAATAATCTGATCCACGTCTTTGTACGCCTTCGGATTTTGGAAGTGGCCAGCCGGAAGCGCTTTGGTCGCCCCTTTGCGATGGACGAGCATCGGCGTGTTGCGGTGATATTCCTGCAAGGCGTAATTGTGCATCAAATCGTACAGGACCGGCGTGGAAAAGTCTTTTCCCAGCACGTCCCGGAAAGCCCGCTCGACCGCATAGCCGATCAGATGGCGGTTCACCACCGCGTAATTCAAGGCCGAGTACATCAGGTTCAAATATCGCTTGCCTTCCTCTGTATCAATCGGGGCGTAGACCAGGCTCGGCTCCGGATTTTCAATCCCCCACTTGAACATCGCTTCCTTGAAGCTTTTCGTGTAATCCCGTCCGAGCATGGCGCCCCAGGCGCGGGAGCCGGAGTGAATCATGATGACGACCTGCCCGTCGAACAAGCCCCATTCCTGTGCGATCTCCCGGTTGTCCTCCGCGATTTCGAGCGACTGGATTTCGATAAAATGATTCCCGCCGCCGAGCGTGCCGAGCTGTCCCCACGCTCTTTGCCACGACTTGGCCGGGATGTGCGCAAGCGCCGCGTGATCGAAGGCAAATGTATGCTTTTCCACATGAGTCAAGGAGCGGCTCACCCCGCCCGGCTCGCCCGCCGGCTCCGCCAAATACGCGGCAGGCAGGCCGTTCAGGCCATGCTTCACCACTTCTTCGAGGGAAATATCGGTGTAGCTCGTTTGCCCGCGCTCCGTCGTCGGCACGTACGTTTCAATCGCCTGAATCAGCTCGCGCTTCAATTGCTTGTCTTTCAGCTCATCCCGATGCAGCGGCGTCAGGTGCACGCGCATGCCGCAGCCGATATCCGAGCCGACAATCGAGGGCGACACAAACCCGTCATGCATATTCCAGACGGCCGTCGTCCCGATGCACGTCCCGATTCCGACATGGGCATCCGGCGTATAGGAAAAGTACACATTGCGAGGGATGCGCAAGTTATGTTCCGCCATCTCGAACACGCGCTGCCCAAATGTGGCAAACACTTCGTCATTGGCAAACACGTGAACGGAGCCAGCGCCAAGCTGCACTTCCCGATGGCAATTCCCGTGATCGATCGTTTTCATTTTCGTTGTTGCTCCTCTCCTTGCCGAGCCGCGCCAGCAGACAACGCGACGGCTTTCTCTTGCTGCTATCTTCGCTGATTTTTCCATGGCTGAACATGGCAAAAGTATTACGACCCGCTATTTTTGGCAAAATCGTCGCCACGTCTTGACTTGTGCTCCCCCGCTTTCGTAATATGAGGACTAATTTGGAAATTACCGCACAGATAAGGATGAATGCGGATGGCAAAAGAAGGCTTTGACAAAGAATTGCAGTTGCTGCGCCTGATGTTTTTGACCGCAGGGGCGTACAACCGCCAGCAGTTGGCGGAGCGGCTGGGCATTTCCGTCCATACGCTGGACAAAACCGTGAAAAAGCTCAGGGAGATTCAGTCCACCCTCTACCAGCACGTGACAGATAGCGAGAAAAAAGGCTACTACGCGCAGCTTCGCTACACCTACTTTGCTGTGACAGACAATTTTTTGATGTTCCTCTACCACGCCAAATCGCTCAAGGAATCGGAGGTAGAGCGGCTGTCCCGCATCCTCGAGCAGCTCAGCCAGCAGCCGCGCTCGATCAAGGAGCTGCTGGACGCGTTTCTCGCGACTCCGACGGGCGAAGTGCCGGACGAAAAAACGTTGCGCCAGGACTTGAAATACTTGGAAGAGCTGGCCGTCATCAAAAAGAGCGGCGACGCGCGGCCTTATGTTTATCATTTTGACCAGGAGCTGTGGAATTCGCTCGCCGATGACGAGCTGTTGGACCTGCATGACTTTATCGACGTCATGGCCAACACCCAGCTCCCCGCTGTGCCCGGCTACCTTTTGCGCCATAAAGTCAAGCGCTGCCTGGACACCCGGCTCGAGCGCGAGGACTGGGCCGTCTTTTTGTACAAGTACCACTTTGTGTCCCGCATCCTCGACGAGCATCAGGCGCTGCTGCTCGCCACTGCGATCGCCGAGCAAAGAATGGTGGAATTTTGCTACTTCACGCCCAAACGGCGCAAATTTTACGATTCGCAAAACACGAACCCCGCCTTCCTGCGCGACTCCTCGGGCAAGCCGCAGAATGTATATCCGCTGCGGGTCGTGTTTGACCATCAGTACGGACGCTGGTATTTGCTCGCCCAGGAAAGCGAAAAAAGACCGCTGCGAAAGTACCGGGTGGAAGGGATCACCCAGCTTGCTCTCGGCCGACAGGCTGCGCCGGACGTTTTTTCGCGCATGCAGGCGCGCGTAGACGAGCGCATTCAACACAGTTGGCTGATTGATACGGGGGAGCCTGTGACGATCCGGCTGAAATTTTTCCAGCCCAAAGGGACGCCGCACTCGTTCATCAAGGAACGGGTCGAGGCCCAGGGCCAGTGGGGCGTGATTACGGAAGAGACGAGGGAAAGCTTCCTCTACGAAATTACGGTCAACAGCACGCTGGAGATCACGCCGTGGATTCGCAGCTTCGGTTCCAGTTGCGAGGTGCTGGAGCCGCTCTTTTTGCGCAGGCAATTTCAAAAGGAATGGAAGGAGCTGCTCGCTTACTATGAATCTGTTTGACAAAATCCACAACTATCAGCTCGTCACCCGGCTGGACGAGGCTGGCTTGTACCCGGTGACGTCGCACGAAAAGGCGTGGCTCGCCATGATGCTCAAGCACCCGGCGGCGCAAAGCTTTTTCGAAGCCGGGACGCTGTCCAAGCTGCAACAACTGACAGCCGCCTACGCGCCGGCTGACGAACGCGAGCTGTTCATCGAAAAAGCCGGAGCGCGAACCCGGAACGTCTGGCATCCGCTCGTCCGCAAGCTGCGCCAGATCATTCTCGGCAAAAACCACATCCTGATCCACGCGGGCACCCGAAACGGCCGGGCCTACCGCAACCAGCGCGGCGTCCCGTACAAGCTGGAGTTCTCGCTCGCCAAAAAAGACTGGTATCTCATCTGGCTGACCTTCGATTCCGAGCATCTGCTCACAACGCCGCTGTCGCTCATCCGTTCCGCGAAGGAAATCTACGTCGAGGACGCGTGGTACGACAGTTTCTTGCCCGTGATCGAAAACATGCTCGCGGCGCGCCGACAAACGGCGAAAATTCAGGTCGTGCGCCGCTACAACCCGGAGCTGCAGCGCATTTTGTACGCCTTTTCCTGCTTCGACAAAGAAGTCGCCTACGACCCGGACACGCAGGAGTACACGATTACGCTCCGTTTTTTGCAAGACGAGCAGGAGTTTATTTTGTCGCGCCTCCGCTTTCTCGGTTTGCGGGTAAAAGTAGTGGAAAGCGACCAGCTCAAACGGCGCATGGCCGAGTCGGCGGCAAACGCTTTGGCCCGCTACGCGCCTCCCCTTCACTAATTTCCTAAGAAAAATCAGGAAAAAATGCACTACTGGACGATTTCGTTTCCCTTTATCATTGTCCAAAGAGAGACAGACAATCGAGACCAGAGGTACACATCATGAAACTAACCGCAAAAACAGCGTCACTCCTGGGAGCGGGCCTGCTGACGGCGCTTTTGGCATGGCCCGCGCTCATGGAGCCGACGCAAGCAACAGCAAATTCTTCCCAGGCAAAAGTCGTCGCGACTTCCCTGAACGTTCGCAGCGAACCGTCCCTCCAGTCGTCCGTCGTCGCCACGCTGAAATACGGCACTACTGTGGCTGTCGTTTCGGAAGATTCCCATGGCTGGGTCAAGATCAAATACCAGCAGGCGAGCGGCTGGGTAGCCGGCTATTATTTGCAAAAAGGCAAAGCAGGCACTGCTGCCTCGCCAGCTCCTGCTCCCGTTCCTGCTGCGTCGGCAAGCAAAAAGACCGGGACCGTAGCGGCGGATGCCCTGCGCATGCGCAAAGGCCCTGGGCTGGAGCACGACATCCTTCATGTGCTCGCCATGGGCACACAGGTTGAGATACTCAAAAAGCAGGCCGACTGGCTGCAAACCAGAACCGCCGATGGAAAAACAGGCTGGGTATCGTCCATGTACATCCGCGAGGGGACAAGCAACCGCGTCGTAAGCAGCAGCAACAAGTCAGGCGGATTGCGGGGAAAAGTGATTGTCATTGATCCGGGGCACGGAGGAAGCGACGTGGGGACGCTCGGAACCAAATGGAGTACCGAAGAAAAGACGCTGAATCGGCAAACTTCGCTGCTGGTGGCGAGCAAGCTGCGCCAGCGAGGGGCACAGGTGACTTTGACCCGGACGAGCGATGCACAAAAGCCTTCTCTCGCCCAGCGGGTAGCCATTAGCGAAGCGAAGGCGGCGGACGCCTTTGTCAGTATTCACTACAACTCCTCCACGAAGCCGAACAGCGGGACCTTGACGTTTTTTTACGCGCAAAACAAAGATTACGACCTCGCGCGAAGCATCGAGACTCGTCTGGCAGGCGGGATCGGCTTGAAGAGCAACGGCATTTCTTTCGGCGACTACCACGTTTTGCGCGAAAACGACAGGCCGTCTGTGCTTGTTGAGCTTGGCTTTTTGTCGAATCCGAAAGACGAGCAGCTCGTTCGCACTGCCGCTTACCAGGAAAAAGCAGCGCAAGCGATCGTGGACGGACTTGCCGACTACTTCGGCGGCTAGTGGTACGGCTGGATGCTGTAGGAGAACAGCTTGCGCTCGAACTTGCCTTTGGTGCCAATAAGCTGGTACCACGTTTCTCCGATCAACAGGTCCGTCGCGAAATCTTTTTCCAGCAGATGGGTGATCCGGTTCATGACCGCCTGCTCCTGATCGCTGGCTGTTTTGCAGGACAGCGCCAGCACAAAGTAGGACTGGTCCTCCTCCATCTCCAAAATTTGCAGGTAAGCATCGCCGCCATGCTTGAGGTTAAAGGCGTCGACGACTCGCGCCAGGCCCTGTCGCGGCTGGACTTTGAACTTGGCGGCTTCCTTCCAGTTTGCAATCAGCGAATCATACAAGGAAAATGTGAGAACGAAGTGGCGGGTTGTAGTCGCTCGGATCAAACGCTTTCGGCCCCGCCTTTTGTTTTTTTTCCGGGATGACCACGAACGCTTTGTAGTTGCCAAAAAAACGATCGCTCATGCAGACCCCGTCCTTTCCGTCAGACAGCTTTACGTATGGGTTAGTATCCACTACTTCCCCGTGTCGTTATGTACAGGAACAGGGAAAAGGCCAAGTCGACTGGTAAACCGACCTGGCCTTTTTCGCGCTTTTGTATAGGCATGTTTTTCAACTGGATTTCTCATCATTGGTGTGTCATCGAGACGTTGCCATGTCCGTGCGCCTCTTCCTCCACAGCGATTCCTGCACCGCCGGCATTCACCGTCCAGGTAATCACTTGGCTGGAGATGACGACGGCCAAAATGGTGTAGAGCATCTCTTTCATCGGTACATACCAGAACGACAGGCCCAACACCATGGCGTCCAGCAACAGAAAAATCGTACCGATCGACAATCCTGTGTACTTGCTGAGCAACAGGGACAAAATATCGTCGCCGCCTGTCGCAGCTCCGTAGCGCAGAACCAGCCCGGTGCCGAGTCCGGTCAATACCCCGGACAACACAGAAGCGAGCGGCATCACTCTGCTCATATCCATCACAATCGGGGAAAACTGTTCGAACAGTTCATAAAACCCGGTAAACGCCAGTGAGGCAAAGATCGTGTCCCAGATGAACTGACGCCCTCGCACTAACCAGGCAACCAGAAACAGCGGGATGTCCAAGAGTAAAATCATCATCGCTGGCGACAGGTCAAAGGCGTATTTGGCCAGTAACCCCAGGCCGACGAAGCCGCCCTCAGACAAGTGGTTCTGAAAGTTGATGTGATAATACGCAAAAGCAAGCAAACATGCTCCAAACAAAATCATACCGTAACGTCGAGTAAATTGCAGCGCTCTCCTCATCATCGATTCCTCGCATTTTTGTCGGTTTTGGCACAGACGACCAACCGACTACGGAGGAACATCGCAAGTATAAGTCGCTACTCATACAAAGGGCCTCGCTTTCGTAGTAGGCTAGTCGTCCAAGTGACGGTCGACTACTACGAAGCTAGATGTAGGAGAGGTCATACCGTTTCCAGATCGTCCTATGGGGACGCATGGTATCCTGATCCTTTCCATTGCTTTTCTTATAGTATAGCACAAAAAAGGGAAAAAGACGACGCGAAACCGTCTTTTCCCCTGCCTAAAAGCGAAACGCCCTGCTTTTGAGTTCCAGCGGAATGCCTGCTGTGAGCAGAAACACCTGGTCGGCCACCGTCGCCAGCCGCTGATTCATCAAGCCTGCCAGATCGCGGAACATGCGCCCTAACGGATACTCCGGCACCAGTCCGGCCCCGACTTCATTTGTGACAAACAAAATCGTCCCGGGAAAGTCCTCTACAGCCGCAATCAGCTCGTCTGCCTGCGCAAGCGTGCGCGCGAACGCCTCGTCCTGCTCGTGGCGAATCAGCCAGTTGGACAGCCAGACGATCAGGCAATCGACCACGACGACCGCCTGTTTTTGCGCCAGCTCGTCCCGTTGCCCAAGCGAGCGGATCACGTCTGCGAGGGCGTAAGGCTCCTCGATCGTCTCCCAGCAAAACGCGCTCGTTCGCCTGCGCTCGCGATGCCTGGCTACGCGCTCCTGCAGCTCCTCGTCAAAAGCTTGCGCGGTGGCGATATAGACGCCCGATTGCCCCAGATGGGCCGCGTATTTTTCCGCGAAGGTGCTCTTGCCGCTGCGAGCGCCGCCTGTCACGAGTACGATCATCTGTATTCCCCCATTACGACCCGGATTGCAGCATGATTTGCGGCAAACGGTGGACAGGATGCTCCATGACGATCGGCCGCGTCCCGTACACCGCCTCGATCCGGTCGCTTTGCAGCATGTCTGTTGGCGTGCCTACGCCGATCTGCTCGCCTTTGTGCAGCATCAGGATGCGATCGCAATAGAGCGAAGCGAGATTCAGGTCGTGGAGCACCGCGACCACGGTCACCTGCGTCGTCTTTTGCCACTTGCGCACAATGTCCATCAGTTGAATCTGGTAGCCGATATCGAGATAAGTCGTCGGTTCGTCCAGAAGCAGCACCTGCGGCTTTTGCACGAGCGCCTTGCCCAAGGCGACGCGCTGCTTTTCCCCTCCGCTCAGTTGATCCAGCGTGCGATCGGCAAGCGGTGTCAGGCCCAAAAGCTGCATGATCTCGTCGATGAGCGGCCCGACGTCTGTCTGTTCCTCGCCCAGCCAGTTTTGGTACGGGTAGCGCCCCATTTCCAGCACCTCGCGAACGCGAAAGCCGACCGGAGGCAGCCCCTCCTGTTCGAGTACGGCGAGAACCCGCGCCAGCTCCTTGCGCGTATAGCGGCCAACCGGTTTGCCCGCGAGCGTGATTTCTCCCGCATCAGCGGCAATCACACCGGAGAGCATTTTCAAAAGCGTTGATTTTCCGCTCCCATTCGGGCCGATGATGCCAAAAAACTCGCCCTGCTGGACTGTAAACCCGATCTCGCGCAGGACGGACACATCCTGGTAAGACTTTTGCAGCCCGCGCACTTCGATCATGACGCGACTACCTCCTTCCGATCCGTTTGTTTTGCTTCAGCAAATAGGCGAAAAACGGCGCTCCCAAAAACGCAGTCACGACCCCGAGCGGGATTTCTGTCGGCACGAGCAGCATTCGCGCCAGCGTATCCGCCCACAGCACGTACACACCGCCGCAGATGGTCGCCATCGGCAGCAAAATGCGGTAGTCAGGCCCGACCATCATCCGCACCAGATGCGGCACGACCAGCCCGACAAACCCGATGACGCCCGCAATCGAAACCGCCGCTGCAGTCAGGAGCGTAGAGACGAGCAAAATGATGAGCTTCGTCTTGTCGACGTTGACTCCGAGATGCGCCGCCTGCCGCTCCCCGAGCGCAAACAGGTTCAACGAGCGGGCATAGCCAAGCAGCACGAGCACGCCGATCAGCAAATACGGGACCAGGACGTACGTGAAGGCCCAGCCGCGAAACGACAGGCTTCCCATCAGCCAGAAAACGATCTCGTTCACCGTCTGATCCGACAGCGACACCATGAAGGACACGAGCGAGCCGAGAAACGCCTGAATGACGACGCCAGACAAAATAAGCGTCTCCGTCTGCAGCTTGCCTTGCGTCTTGGCGAGGGCAAGCACAATCCACAAGCTGACAAGCCCCGTCAAAAAGGCGACGACAGGCGTGCTCCACTCTCCAAGAACAGCAAACTGCAAGCCGAACAGGATCAGAAAAGCCGCCCCGACGGCCGAACCGGACGCTACGCCCATCGTGAACGGGTCCGCAAGCGGGTTGCGCAGCACGCCTTGAAAGCCCGCGCCCGCAAGCGACAGGCAAGCTCCGATCAAAATGGCCAGTACGACGCGCGGAAAACGCACCTTCATCACGATCTGCTCGGACGACTCCGGCCATGTCGCCGGAATCCACTCCGACATGCCGGGAAGCTGGTGCAAGAGGATGAGCCATACTTGCGAAAGAGAGAGCGACGCCGCCCCCATCGAAATGCTGACCACCACGGATACGAGCAGCACAAGGCTGCTCGCTCCTCCCCATATAAGCCATTGCTTTTTCATTTTTATTTCACCAGGTCAGGATAAATCGCTTTAGCTACCTCGATCAAACCTTGTGTAATGCGCGGGCCTGGGCGCGCCAGCAGGTTTTGGTCCATTCCGAACACTTGCTTCTCGCGGATCGCCTTCATCGTATCCCAGCCGTTGCGGTTTGCGATGATCTCTTCCAGCTTCGTGCCCGTCTTGTCATCCGTAATGCCTTTGGCGTACAAAATGACGTCGGGATCGCTTTTCAAAATCTTTTCCTCGCTGATTGGGTTCCAGCCCTCTGTGTCGGCCGCAATGTTCGTCCCGCCTGCCAGCGTCACCAGCTCGTCGAGGAACTCCCCTTTGCCCACGGTCCAGCCTGGCGCAAACTCCAGGTACACTTTTTTCTTGTTTTCCGGCTTCACCGCTTTGACGGCTTCCTGTACGCGGGCGATATCCTGCTTCATCGCGGCGACGACTTTTTCCGCCTGCTCCTGTCGGTTGGTGATAACCCCCATCGTCAAAATGTTGTTCAGGATGTCATCCACTTTTTTCGGATGCGTGACGTACACTGGCATGCCGAGCGATTTCAGCTTGTCGGCAACCGGCTTTTCCATCGAAATTCCGCCGATGACCAGATCGGGCGACTGGGCGAGAATCGCTTCTTCGCTCGGCTTGACGACTCCGCCCACTTTTGGCTTCGTGCTCGCTTCTGCCGGATAGTCGTCGAAGTCGGAGACACCGACAATCCGCTCGTTCAAGCCGAGCGCGAACAAGATTTCCGTCTCTGCCGGGGAAGTCGAGACGATTCGTTGCGGCTCTTTTGCCACGGTCACTTCTTTTCCGGTCGCGTCTGTGACGGTAAGCGGGTAGACGGTCTGCTTGGCAGCCGCGTCCTGTGGTGCTGTCTGCGGTGCTTCTGCCTGCGGAGCAGGTGCCGTCTGGGTGTTGCCGCCGCAGCCGACGAGACTTGCAGCAAGCACCAGCGGGATGAGCAGTTTCCATGCGCGTTTCATATGTATGACTTCCTTTCTGTGCGACTGGTTGATTCTTAGCAAACAAAAACCCTTCGCTTCCAACCGGAACCAAAGGGTCGACATGTCAGGCTCATCCATGCTCACGCAAAAAAACGTCCTGAACGGGCCGAACCTTTCCGCGAAGGCGCAGGCACATCAGGCAAACAGGCAGGTCTCCTGGCTTGGCAGCTATTGCGACAGCCGCTTTACAGTGGCGGGACCGCGCCGGACTTGCACCGGCTTCCCTTTTCACCTCGTCCTTTGGCAAGGACCAAGGCACCTGTTTGCGCGTATTCAATTGCAATGGCCTACAACTGCTAAGACTCATCCATCATGATAGCATTCCTTTGCCAAAAAAAGAATGCTTTTTCGCTGCTGCCACGGCTACGTAAGCCCATGCTGCCCGTCTCGTACCCGCTGTCTGGCGTCTCCCGCTATTTCCTGCGCTTTTGCAAATAGTCGACAATTCCCATCGCACATACTTGCAAATCGAGCCGCAGCACGTCCAGCACCTCATGCCCGTCGCCGATCCCGAACGATTGCAGATGCGCCAGTACACGCCCGAACAGCCGCTCCGCCAGTTCGCCATCGCCGAGTCCAGCGGCTACGACCGCCTCCCCTTCCGCCACAAAGACAGGAAGCCACTCGCGCACCTGCCGATAGACGTCGGCAACATCGTCAGTCATGCCGAAATGCCCGAAATAGATTCGCGCAAGACCGCGCTGTTCAAAGCGTTCCACGGAGCGCAGCATCGCCTGCGGGTCAAACTGGTTCGGCGAGGTGGACGGCAGGACGAAGTGAATCCCGTCCCGTTGAAGCTGCGGATAGAAGACACCCGCTGTATCTCCCGTGAACATGCCGCGGCTGACCGGGTCGTAAATGCTGAAATGATGGTTGGCATGTCCCGGCGTGTCCCAAAATTCCAGGACACAGTTGGCGCCAATTTGCAGCGTCTCCTGGTCGGCGCGCACGATGATCCGCTCTTCGGGAACGGCGACAATCGGATCGAACAGGCGGTCAAAATCGTCGTGATACACCGCTCTGGCGCCCGCGATCAACCGACTCGGGTCCACCAGATGGCGCGCTCCTTTTGGATGCACCACGATTTTTGCCTGCGGGCACTCGCGCAAAAAAAGTCCCGCTCCCCCCGCGTGATCGAGGTGAATGTGCGTCACGATGATGTACTTCACTTGCTCCGGGGAAAATCCGAGCCTGCGCAGCCCTTCCCGTATGTACGGGACAGAAGGACTCGGCCCTGTCTCGACCAGGGTCAACTCGTCCTCGGCGATGACGTACGTTCCCGTCCGCTGCGCCCAGCCCATATCAAACCCGTCGATCAGATGGATGCGATGCCCCAGGAAAATCGGTTCTGTAGCTTTCATGTATACCCTCCCACTATAAAGTAATGTTTTCTCCTGTTTTCTCGCTCATTCTCTGTTTTTTAACTTTGACATCTTAAAGCTCTTGTCGGAAGATTGAAGGAGATACAAATATTTCTGTAAGGGCTGTGGCGGGAATAGAGCCTGCAATCACCAGTTTCCAGACTGTGGATAAAAAGGTATGATCGCACAGTGGATCTCCACATCCGCCCTCGGGGTTTACCCTCCCATGTCACGCTGGGTCTATGCCCTTACATTCCTTCGTTCTACCTCTCAAGGGGTGGAGGCCGATTCTAGCTCCTCGACTGGGTCGTTGCCCTTATGGATTATAATTCTTCGGCTTCTCCGGTGCTTCCGTTGTCATGGTTGTACACATGTGAATAAGCGAGATGACAGGTTTGTTGATAAGCTTTATGCAGCACTTTGTTGTAGCTGGGCTTGTCGAATCGGCCCCAATACTTCGTTTGCGTTATACTCTTTCTGCTTTGTCCCCAGTGCATAGAGGACGCGAACCAGTTTTCCACATAAGGCGATAATCGATTGCTTCTTCTTGAGCGGATTTTGACTACGCGTTGTATAATACTCGTGGAGCGCTTTAAACTCTTTGTTTTTGGCTACCATCGGCAGCATGCAGCGGAACAAGATGCCTCTTAGGCGAGAGCGCCCCCGCTTGCTGATTCCGGTCTTTCCCTTACGTTTTCCAGAGCTGTTCTCCGTCAGATTCAGCCCAGCCAGACGGATGATCTGCTGTCCATGGTCGTAGTTGTTCAGATCGCCAACCTCCGCCAAGAAGCCGGCGACGGTCAGAATGCCAATCCCTGGGATGCTCAGCATTTGCTTCGTTCCGGGGATCTTCTCCAGAATCTGCAGGACTTCCGTCATAATGCTTTCTTCTTGCTTGCAGTACAGATCGTACTGCTGCAGCAAGGCGGCAAGCTCGATTCGGGCAGCTGTCAGCCCCTCGGTAAGCCCGATAGAGACCGTAGCGGCAGCATAGAGCTGCTCCGCTCTCTTGATGCCCACCCCACGCTTGATTTCCGTCTTCCAATGTGTGAGAACGCCTCTGGCGCCTATCGAGACAATCTCCTCTGGAGTGGGAAACTGGCGCATGGTCATCAGTGATGCCTTGCCTTCCCAGTCCTTAAACACTTGTGGATACTCCGGAAAGTAGCGGTCAAACCAGTTTGTAATCCGAGCTTTCACTTGATTCAAGCTCACCATGACCTTCTCCCGAAAATTCATCAGAATGCGTAGCTCTGCATATTCCTTGGTCGGCAAATTGGGCTCTGAATATTTCCCGCTCCGAATCAGGTCGGCAATGACCTTCGCATCCTTGTAGTCGCTCTTGGTCTGCGAGTTGTCCTCAAGTTCTTTGCTCTTGTTCACATGGTGCGGATTCACGACGACGCCCCTGATGTCTTGCTCCTTCAAAAATGCCGCTAACGGGAACCAGTAGTGTCCGGTAGGCTCGATGCCAAATACGATGTCGGTTTTCTCATGTATCCGGCCAAGCTCCTTCATCCACGCAGCCAGTTTCGTTAGCCCCTCCTGATCGTTGTGGAACACACATTCTTTCCCAAGCTCAATGCCTCGGAAATCCACGGCTCGAGCTACATGAATCTTTTTGGCGATGTCCGCGCCAACAACCAGTGTTTTTTCGGTAATTCGTGTAATCCGTTGATTCTGTTTCTGTTTCAGCTTATACTTCATGTAGAGCGTCCTCCTTTTCATTAGGGCAGTGTGAATGTGACCATTCCAAGACCCAGCATACAGGAGGCGCTTTTTTCTTTCAAAGCTCAAATTTCTTCATTACAGGAATGGCTCCTCGTTTGAAAAAGAAGAGATCCATCGTAAGGCTGAGGAACTGAAAGAATCTAAGAATCTAATGATTGAGGAATGTCAGTTTGAGATCAGTGATTTAAAAAAGCAGCTACAAGCTGCTGCCGAGGAAGTAGATCGATTCAAACAAATGAAAGAAGAAGCTGAGCGTCTTGTACGACAGATGGAAGAATCTAGCGAGAATAACAAGCTGTTGATCCAGGAGTACAAAGAGAAAAACGATACGTTAACCGGTCTTGTAAACGATTTTCGTCAGGGATACGAGGAAAGTAAATCTTATAAGGATCAAGTTGACCGGTTAACACATCAAATCGCCAAACTCCAAGAGGAACTGAATAAGGAAAAAGAAAATCTTCAAAGTATGGAAGAAATCCGGAAAGAAGTACTTCGTCAAGCACAGGAACGTCATCAAGCTGAACTTGAACGCATCGTCGAAAAGAAAGACGTTGAAAAAGAGCGTGAGCTATTACATCTCCGTACGGAGTTCCAGGACAGGCTTCAAAAAGCAAATGAAGAATCTACAACTAAAATTCAAGCTCTTTATGAACGGATCGAGCAGATCAGAAAGGAACATGAGGAAGATTTAAAAAAGCAGGAAAAAGAATATGAGCATCAGATTGAGGAATTGAAAAAGAAAAAGTAACGAATAAGCCGGTTTTCCTTAGCGTACAGGATTCCGGCGTTTTATCTATCAAACAGGGCTTAGCGTACAAAATCCGCACTTTGTTGGCGGTACCCCTTTTATAGAAAATTAGTTCCTTTTTACCAAATTATCATATATTTCATATCATTCTATTTACATAGGTAAATCAGATGGTAGAATGGTATTTGTAAATATTTCCATAAATTCAAACGGAGGGGATATTGTGAAAAAAAGATTTGCTGTTTGTGCGTTCGCTACTATGCTGGCCACGATGAGTATCTTTACTCCAGCTTTTGCTGAATCAAATTCGAAACAGTCTGACCAACAAAGCCAGGAAAGAGTGGGAGTAAAAGTTTCCTCAGATCCTACTACAATATCTCAGTTGGCTGCTGCGGCTGGTGTAACAGCAGGCCCTTTTATTCTCCGTCAAGGTGGAGGATGGCCTGGGTATTACAATCATAACATCTCAATGGGTGAAGCCGGGACAATTTCCGTTCGGTTGGTTCAGCAAGGAATACATACTGGAGAACAAGCTTCGACTCGATGGACACTAGAAAATTCAAGTGGGACAGTGCTTGCAACAACAGATGTGAAAGGTGATAAGAATCCATACACTATTACATTCACGAATGTTAAACTAGGTGACTATAACCTAGTATGGGAAACTCTAAATAGCTACGATACACAAGGAAATTACTATATTTATGCTCCGTCAGGTACTGAGGTAAGCAAGTAAATATTAAAAGCCCATTCCACATGGTATTATCCCCTCATGGTAGACAGTGAAAAAAGACCTCATGGTATGATGAGATCAACACTGTTGACCGGAGGGGATTTTCTTATGCCGCTACGTAAAGGGCAAAAACAGCAGCAATATGACGAAGCAACGAAGAGCGAAGCAGTACGTTTGCGGGTTGAGGAGCATTGGAGCTACCCAATGATAATGGAGAAATTAGGCATTAAAAGTAAGACGCAGATTCGGGAGTGGGTACAGAAACGGCAAAACGGTGAAACGTTTGAAGACTATAGAGGGCGATGGATCAAGAAGTATTTCAGCAGTCTAGAGGAAGAGAACAACTACTTGAAAGCGCAGGTCGAATACCTAAAAAAGCTCAATCCAAATCTACACGGGGAGGGAAGTTGGATAAGCAAACCCGGTTTAGGACGATCGAAGAAATGAGTCGCAAGTACGCTGTGGTCATGCTATGCGAAATAGCGGAGGTCTCCCGGGCGGGCTACTACAAGTGGAAGGCGACGGAGAAGGTTCGTAAGGTACGTGTGGAGCAGGATGCCGACCTAAAGGAACATATACTGGCAATTCACCGCATTCGCCCATACTTTGGGTATAAACGAATGCGCACGGCTCTACGCAAAGAGGGACTACAAGTAAATACGAAGAAAGTTCGCCGACTGATGCGAGAATTGGGCATCCGCTCAGTGATCCGCAAAAAGCGTCCATTTGCCGGCCGCAAGCCCTCCATCGTGTTCAACAATGTCCTTAATCGCCAGTTCGCTGCGGACGAGGCTAGAAAGAAATATGTAACCGATATTACCTATATTCGAGTCGTCGATGACTTCATTTATCTGTCCGTGGTCCTGGATCTGTATAATAACGAAACGGTTGCTTGGGAAGTGTCGGAGAGAAACGATCTTGATCTTGTGCTGTCTACGGTGAAGCAACTGGGTAATGGAGATGCGATCCTGCACTCCGACCAAGGATTCCAGTACACTACCAAGACATACGCAAATCTGTTGCAAGAACAAGGGCTAACCGGAAGCCATTCCAGACGGGGGAACTGCTTCGACAACGCTTGTGTTGAATCGTTTTTTTCACACCTGAAGACGGAAAAGTTGTATCTGGAGAAACCAAGAGATATAGCTCACGCTCGCAAACTGATCGCTGAATACATCGAATTCTACAATACAGAACGGTTCCAGAAAAAACTCGGCGACCTCTCCCCAGTCCAATACCGGGAATCGATCGCCGCTTAAGATAGCGTCTTTTTTTAGTGTCTACTTGACGGGGCTATGACCAACAGGAATGGGCTTTTTTATGACCTTCCTTCGCGAAATCTTTCCTACATATGTCTCGAGTAAATATGGAATAATAACACGAACTTCACAGAAAGGAAGGATTAGAAATGAAGCTATTAGGAACCCTGTCTGCTACTGTACTTTTATTGACTAACGCAACCTCCGTTTTATCCGCTCAAGAATTACCCCAAATATCTACCCAACTACACTCTATTCATCAGTCTCTCCTCCATAAAATTACTTCAGAACTAACAGATAGCCATATCCCTAAAAATGGATTACAGCGATTGTCAGGAAAAGTAAGCGATGTAGTAATACATAGCAAGATCAGTGATTATAAACGTGAATACGTATTATTTAGTTACAAACTGAATGATAAGCCACGTTATGGGATTCAAGTTTATGAGGACGGTTCCGATGGAGATTGGACCTATTCTACACGCTCATCCATGTTTGAAAATCCTGAAAGTCCTGTCCAGGTCCTATTTAATCATGTTGAGAAAAACCCATTTCCAATTGCGGGGATCGTTAACCATCCTTCAATAAAAAAAATCAAGGTGAACTTTAAAGTCGGTCAATCTCATTTACTATCCGTCAATAATGGATACTTCTTCGAAATAATTCATCGCGATCTTTCAGATGTATCGTCTGTTGAAGGATTGGATTCTTCTAACCAAGTAGTTTCAGTAGCTTGGGATATAAATAAACCCTCTACCAAAACAAATGATTGATGAATTAAGTTAGTCATCCCCTACTGGAGGGCTTACTTTTTTATCAATCATATCGATGTTTCCTGTGACGTTTCAATTTTGACTTCTATTCAGGAATAGCTTTCATACAATACTTTGGTAGGAGAATACATTGGTAAGTATCTCCGTACTACACTAATAAACATTCCATTGTCCTGGGATCGAGGTCAGCTTGTACCGTCAAACCTTTGGAGTGGATAAATTGGCAATAACACTTAGCAAAAAATCCGTACTTTGTTGGCGGTATCCCTACAAGAACATAAATAGCGAGTTTGTGCGCGTCTATATCGAGTTTGGTAAAAAGTAATAATATGCCGGTATCCTTAGCGTACAGGAAACCGGCGTTTTTTCCGTCAATCAGGGCTTAGCGTATATTTTCGTTAAAATGTTGGCGGGACCCCTAGTACATGTTTAAGCGGAATTCCCGTCCATGCAGCATGGCTGATCGCTCCTAACTCCCACTGTTCTCCTCTCGCATTGGGGGTGAACAAACCACGTTTGTTACCCGCGCACTCCACCGTTACAGGCAAGGTAATGTGGGGAAAATGTTTTAGCGCAGAATAGAGTAGTCGTGCCGGTGTTGCTACACTCCCCTCGATTGATAAATGCCATTCTCTGATATCGAAGACAGGATACGAAAAATGATTACGCTGGAAAAAAAGGTGGTCTGGAGTAATCCAGTCATTGAGAGCGATCATAGGGAATTCCTGGTTTTCGGGTGTTATCGATCGAAGCAACAAATGAATGTTGGGATTCAAATGCTTCCCCCCTCGCATTGTTTTCAATAGGTATATATGGAGAACAGACTTGTTCTAGTCCGTACCGGGAGTTTTCCATATGATCCGCAATTTTGATTGGCAATTACAGGAATAACCCTCTTTGTGAAGCACTGTGCAAGTTTGGGACAGGAATATTGCCTAAACGGGAAAAGGTCTGGTATTAAAAGTCTTCCGATTTATACTCCTTGCAACTATCCTTTTCCACGACGGGATAGTTTTTTATATGAAAAGGCTAACTTTCTTAGCTATCTTATTAATTAACTCGACAAGCTGCTGTAAGGCATATCGATTAATTTTTTGCATAAGCGCATTCCATTTAGAGCATACAGGAAAGCGTTGGAATCCAGACAAATGCTACTTTTCTACCCCTACATTGGACCTGATTTCAAATTTCTACAAAAGACCAACCATCTTGCTACAAAAAACCGTTACAATAGGGCTTGCTGAACGGGTCGCAATTTACGGCATCACGGGTAAGCGGAATGAGAGGGTCGACCAGAGCCATTGCAAAAAAGGCAAAAAGAGAACCCGGAGTCTCTTTTCGAGGTTCATGACTAGCAGTTGCAGCCCGATCACGGTCTCGCTCGTCGTCTGAAGACGCGCTCGAATACGGCCAAGCCCGTAGCTACGCTTGCCTTCACCGAACTTGCCTTCCACCGCGTTGCGCGCGGCTGCATCCGCCTTGGCGAGTCTCTTCTGCTCCTGCTGATCGGCGGACGGACGCCCCAGTAGCGGGCCGCTCAGCCGGATTCCCTTCTCCTTGCAGAAGCGAAGGTTCTCGCGCGTGCGGTAAATCTGGTCGGCCAGCACCGCTTTCGGATAATAGCCGAACCTGGCGCGGTAGCGTTCCACTGCGGCCTGCAGCGTCTGGCCTTCGTTGTAGCTGTCCCAGGACAGATGCTCTCGGAATGCGTAGCCGTTCACCAAACTGATCGCCAGCTTCGCACCGAACTCGACGTTCGCGCGGGCTTTGCCGCGCACGATCGGCCTTACGTGCGGCTGCGCGATACTGACGATCCGATCGGGTACGCTATGCGTTCGCTTTTCGTACATCGCTTGTTGCTGGCGATAGAGCTCCTGAATGACCAGCAGTTCCTTGTACATGCGGCCAGGCAGCCGCGTCAGGTTGCTCGTCGTCTCAGCAAGTTCGGCGATGATACGCAGATCGCGGGAGACGAACCGCAACTGTTTGCCGATGGCCTTGCGCATGGTGCGCGGCTTCACGCGCCGCTGCTTGGCTACCGCCAGATAGGCTTTGCGGGCACGCTCCCGGTAGGTTCTTGGCTTGCGAGTCTTTCCGCGCTGCGGCTCATGCAGGACGTCGATGATCTTCTCCAGCTTTTCTCTGGCCTGATTCAGCAGCGACAGATCCGTCGGGTAGGCGATATCCGCCGGTGCGCAGGTGGCGTCCAGCAGCAGTTCGCCCTCGTTCGTCAGTTCCATCTGCCGAAGCTGGGGTTCTGTCGACTCGTCGGATACTGCGGCAGCTCCGCTGCCGGGTTCATCATCGTCGTGGTCCGAGGCGTCCAATTCGTTTGCCTTGCGTGCTTCTTCCAGCGCGATCCATTCATTCACTTCCTCCAGAATCTCGCCGCCCAGCCGCTTGCGAAAGTGGGTCATGAGCGAATGATGAAACGGACGGCGGTACTGGTATTCCGGCAAGCCGAGGAAGTACTGCAGATACGGGTTCTCCAGAATCTGCCGAAGCGTCTCGCGGTCGTCGGTGCCCAGCCGTTCCTGGATAATGAGAGCGCCAAGTGCGACGCGGATCGATACGGCCTTTTGACCCTTGAGGCTCTTCTTGAAGTTCTTGGCGTACTTCTCTTCGAGCTTCCACCACGGAATCATCTGGGCGAGTAGCACCCAACGGTTATCTTCGGCGAGTTTTCCGCCGAATGGCAGGAAGAAGTCGCCTGGCAGGATCATCTGGCTTTCGGTTCGCTGATACAATTCGGACGCCTCCAAGTGCAAGGTTTTTCACGGGTTAGCCTTCGTTTTCCTTGCACCTAAATTCGACAAAAGAGGCGCCAAACCCTTGTTACTGTTGAATTTTTGATTTGTTCAGCAAGCCCTACAATAGACATGCAACGACGATATTTTCACCCCCGAAAGAGGCCGAGAGACATGAAAAAATTGCTTCCTTTTTTTATCCTATCATTGATTCTAACGTTGTTTCCTCCAGGCGGGAGTTCCGCCAATACCTCTGCCATTCAATTGGGAAGTGATGTACTCTTCAATCAGTTCCATCAAGCAATAGAAGGCAAAAAAGTGGGACTCGTCACCAATCAGACAGGTGTAAACAGCAAGGGAATTAGTACGATTGATTTATTGAGACGCGACCACTCCTTAACCTTGTCAGCCTTATTCGCCCCCGAGTACGGTTTGGACGGAAAGGGCGAGTCAAAAGACCAAGTGAAAACTTACACGCATCCTGTCTATGGGATCCCGGTTTACAGTATTTCCGGGGTGAACCGGATGCCTACCAAGGAAATGCTCGCTACCATTGATGTAATTCTCGTCGATCTGCAGGATAACGGCTCCCGGACCTCCACTTACATATCCACCCTGCAGTATTGCCTCACAGCAGCAAAGCAGCAAGGCAAACCAGTAATCGTGCTTGATCGTCCTAATCCTGTCGGTGGCACGATCGTGGATGGACCCGTCTTGGAAAGCCCGTACCGTTCGATCATTGGGGTAGATACCCTACCGCTTGCACATGGCATGACGATTGGCGAGCTGGCGCTGTTTTTCAACCGGAACATCGGTGTGGACTTGACTATTGTTCCGATGCAAGGCTATACCCGCAGCATGGTTTTTCAGGAGACCGGACTTCGCTGGATTCAAAGCTCGCCACAGCTTCCCGATCTGGCTGCCGTGTTCGGCTACATGGCCACTGGTTTGGGAGAAGGTATCAACCTCAATCAGGCAGACGGCTTCACCTGGATTGGTGGAATTGGAATCCCTTCCGACCAGTACGCAGATTTGTTAAACGCAACTAAACTGCCTGGAGTGACCTTTTTGCCTGAAAGCAAAGAGACATCAGGTGGAGTCAGACTGCATATCACCGACCCACGCCGATTTAATCCGGCAAAAACCGGGATCTATGCATTGGCCTATGCCAGACAACTTATCCACTTCCCAGTGCCGAAAAGCGACAGAACCGTAGAATTGTTCGATCAGGTGATGGGCACGAACAAGATCGGCCAATATCTGGAGCAAGGAAAGAGTCCACAAGAAATAGAGGCTATATATAAACAAGCGCTAGCCCAATTCCGCGAGCTTCGCAAGGCATATCTGATTTATGGCGAGCAGCCATTTCAACCAACTCAGCTGATCCATAGTAAGCAGACTCTATCTGTGAAGCCTAATACTGCACCACCTGCTGCTTCACCGGCCAGGGCACAGCCAGGCACGAGTGTGACGAACTCTCAGCCGAAACCGCAGTATCAGTCCGTCCAACCGCGTCCTGCTACCAAGGCAATCACGCCGGGAACGAGCAAAGTCGCCTATCTGACCTTTGATGACGGGCCATCTCCAGTAACCCCACAGGTACTGGACACGCTAAAACGGTTCAAGGTGAAGGCTACCTTCTTTATCGTTGGCAGAAATGTTCCCGGCCATGAAGCAATTTTGAAGCGGATTGTTTCAGAAGGTCACGCAATTGGTGGCCATACGTACTCCCACGACTACCGCGTTATTTACAAAAGCGTCCAAGGTTTTTTCACGGATTTTGACAAAGGCAACCAGTTGATCGAAAAAGCAACAGGCATCAAGCTGACATTCTTCCGCTTTCCAGGGGGAATCACCAATACGGTCAGCCTGAAGTATCAAGATCCAACACTCTACACCAAAGAGAAACCGGTCATGCGCGCAATCAAAGAAGAAGCTGCAAGACGTGGTACCATCTTTATTGATTGGAATGTAACCAATGAGGATGCACGAAGCAACCACTATACAGCTGAGGAAGCACTCGCGAACGTGAAGAATCAAGTTAAAAAGTAAGCGTCAAATAGCCCACACCTTGTCGCCAAGATGTGGGCTGATCTATGCTGGAATCAGGATTGGAACACGCGGCAGGTCAGTGGTAGCGAAGGCGACCAAGGGAGTAAACTGTCCAACGCTTCTGGATTTTTCGGATCGGGAAGCTGCGGGAGTTGCTCGAACAAGAACATCAAGTACTTGAAGGGGTTCAACCCATTCTCTTTGGCCGTTTCAATCACACTATAGATGATCGCACTGGCCTTTGCACCGCGTGGCGTATTGGCGAACAGCCAGTTCTTTCTTCCGATTACAAAAGGCTTGATGGAGCGCTCACTGCGGTTGTTATCAATCTCCAGTCGCCCGTCGCTCAAGAACGCCGTCAGCTTGTCCCATTGATTCAAGCTGTAAGCAATCGCTTGTCCAAGCAGGCTTTTCGGCAAGGTACGGGATCGCTGCTGGCGCAGCCATGCCAAATAGGCATCCAGAACGGGGCGACTGCGCTCCATTCGGATGGCATAGCGTTCTTCCGGGGCGGCATCTTTGCATTCTCGCTCAATGGTAAAGAGCTGATTGCAGAACTGGAGTCCCTGCCAGGCAGCTGTTTCGGTTTTGTCTTGCGAAGCAGGCAGTGCCTTCAGCGCTTCATCAAACTTGCGGCGCGCATGTGCCCAGCATCCGATCAGTTTCACACCGGACACCTTGTGGTATCCAGGATACCCGTCCACGTGCAGGTAGCCGTTGAATCCCGCCAGAAACTTTCGGGGATGTTCACCGCCGCGCGTTGGCTGGTAATCGTACAGAACGATGGGCGGTCCCGTACGACCGGTTCGGTACAACCACAGATAGGACTGTGTCTGCGCTGTCTTGCCCGGCTCGCACAGCACCTGCAATGTCGTTTCGTCGGCATGCGCGATGTCTTGGTTCAGCAGATGCTCGTGCATACGGTTTGTCAGTAGCGAAAGCCACTGCTCTGCGCCGAAGATCATCCAGTTGGCAAGCGTCTGCCGCGAGAGGGTGAGACCTAGACGGGCAAACTGTTGCTCCTGTCGGTACAGCGGCTGGCTGTCCACATACTTCTGGCTCATCACATGCGCGAGGATCGAAGGGGAAGCCAAACTTCCCGGATAAACCGGCTTTGGCATGGGAGCCGTTACGATGGGCGTGTGTATCTCCTCACGTTCGCAACGACGGCACGCATACACCTGACGCACATGGCGCAGCACTTTCACTTCCGCCGGAATGACCGTGATTTCGTTTCGTGTCTCCGTGCTCATCGCATGGAGCGCACCACCGCAGCACGCGCAAACTTGTGCAGCCTCGGGCAACTCATACAGGATCGTTTCCACAGGAAACGAATCCAGCTTGGCCTCGCGGCTACCTGTAGCCTTCTTGCGGCTGTAAGTCACTGTCTCGATATCTGGTTCCTGTGAGACAGGGGTCGCCAACACTTCCGCTTCGTTAAACAGCTGTAGTTCCAGTTGATCCGGATGCGTCTTCTCGCTGGAAGCGCCGAAGCGCTTCTGCTGGGCAAGACGGAACTGTTCTTCGTACCACTTGAGTTTGGCAGTTAGCTCCGCATTTTGCTGCTGCAGTTTGGCAAGCTGTGCCTCATATTCTTCGGTTGTAAGGGCAGGGAAATCCACTCGATTTTTCATTCTTTTTCTTTTCGGCAAAGAGCTTCATATTCCCTGCCAAAAAGTGTGTCGAAACCACAAACAGTTGCGTTAGATGACCGTACAGGCAGTGACTGGTGGATGCGCTTGCCTCTGGCTCAGGGAAAGTCCATCCAGCAACCAGCGCAGCTCACGGCTGGAGACCGTTACCGGCTCTCCATTGCCGGTTGGCCACTGGAACGTCCCGCGTTCAAGACGGCGGTAGAAGAGCCAGAAGCCGTTATGCTCCCAGTACAGGATCTTGAGCTTGTTGCGGTCACGATTGCAGAACACGAACAGGCACGGGGAGAAGGGATCAAGCCTGAATCCTTCTTGCACGAGCGCCGCCAGACCGTCAATGGATTTTCGCAGATCGGTGAAGCCGCATGCCAGATAGACCCGATCAATCTGGATGGAGTTCAGCATAAGGCCTGGAGCGTCCGAACCACGTCGGACAGGAGTACGGGGTTGTAGCCGGGGCGGATTTCAATCACGGCCGCACCCACTTTGACCAGTAACAGAGATTCTGTGTTCTCCTGCGGTTGGTGCACGTTAACTGGGACCCACTGCGGGGGACGAACAGAGGATTCTTTTGAATCCCGAAATTTCCGCAGCCAATACCATAGCTGTCTGGTGGTAACTTCATTTTCAGCGCACCATTTCTCAGCGGTAAGGCCACTGGCGCGATAATCGTTGATTCGTGCCTCCCACTGTTCACGGAGATCCGTTTGCTTCATCTACATCCTCCCACTATAAAGTAATGTTTTCTCCTGTTTTCTCGCTCATTCTCTGTTTTTTAACTTTGACATCTTAAAGCTCTTGTCGGAAGATTGAAGGAGATACAAATATTTCTGTAAGGGCTGTGGCGGGAATAGAGCCTGCAATCACCAGTTTCCAGACTGTGGATAAAAAGGTATGATCGCACAGTGGATCTCCACATCCGCCCTCGGGGTTTACCCTCCCATGTCACGCTGGGTCTATGCCCTTACATTCCTTCGTTCTACCTCTCAAGGGGTGGAGGCCGATTCTAGCTCCTCGACTGGGTCGTTGCCCTTATGGATTATAATTCTTCGGCTTCTCCGGTGCTTCCGTTGTCATGGTTGTACACATGTGAATAAGCGAGATGACAGGTTTGTTGATAAGCTTTATGCAGCACTTTGTTGTAGCTGGGCTTGTCGAATCGGCCCCAATACTTCGTTTGCGTTATACTCTTTCTGCTTTGTCCCCAGTGCATAGAGGACGCGAACCAGTTTTCCACATAAGGCGATAATCGATTGCTTCTTCTTGAGCGGATTTTGACTACGCGTTGTATAATACTCGTGGAGCGCTTTAAACTCTTTGTTTTTGGCTACCATCGGCAGCATGCAGCGGAACAAGATGCCTCTTAGGCGAGAGCGCCCCCGCTTGCTGATTCCGGTCTTTCCCTTACGTTTTCCAGAGCTGTTCTCCGTCAGATTCAGCCCAGCCAGACGGATGATCTGCTGTCCATGGTCGTAGTTGTTCAGATCGCCAACCTCCGCCAAGAAGCCGGCGACGGTCAGAATGCCAATCCCTGGGATGCTCAGCATTTGCTTCGTTCCGGGGATCTTCTCCAGAATCTGCAGGACTTCCGTCATAATGCTTTCTTCTTGCTTGCAGTACAGATCGTACTGCTGCAGCAAGGCGGCAAGCTCGATTCGGGCAGCTGTCAGCCCCTCGGTAAGCCCGATAGAGACCGTAGCGGCAGCATAGAGCTGCTCCGCTCTCTTGATGCCCACCCCACGCTTGATTTCCGTCTTCCAATGTGTGAGAACGCCTCTGGCGCCTATCGAGACAATCTCCTCTGGAGTGGGAAACTGGCGCATGGTCATCAGTGATGCCTTGCCTTCCCAGTCCTTAAACACTTGTGGATACTCCGGAAAGTAGCGGTCAAACCAGTTTGTAATCCGAGCTTTCACTTGATTCAAGCTCACCATGACCTTCTCCCGAAAATTCATCAGAATGCGTAGCTCTGCATATTCCTTGGTCGGCAAATTGGGCTCTGAATATTTCCCGCTCCGAATCAGGTCGGCAATGACCTTCGCATCCTTGTAGTCGCTCTTGGTCTGCGAGTTGTCCTCAAGTTCTTTGCTCTTGTTCACATGGTGCGGATTCACGACGACGACCCTGATGTCTTGCTCCTTCAAAAATGCCGCTAACGGGAACCAGTAGTGTTCGGTAGGCTCGATGCCAAATACGATGTCGGTTTTCTCATGTATCCGGCCAAGCTCCTTCATCCACGCAGCCAGTTTCGTTAGCCCCTCCTGATCGTTGTGGAACACACATTCTTTCCCAAGCTCAATGCCTCGGAAATCCACGGCTCGAGCTACATGAATCTTTTTGGCGATGTCCGCGCCAACAACCAGTGTTTTTTCGGTAATTCGTGTAATCCGTTGATTCTGTTTCTGTTTCAGCTTATACTTCATGTAGAGCGTCCTCCTTTTCATTAGGGCAGTGTGAATGTGACCATTCCAAGACCCAGCATACAGGAGGCGCTTTTTTCTTTCAAAGCTCAAATTTCTTCATTACAGGAATGGCTCCTCGTTGTTTTAGGAATATTTCCACTTTATCATCTATTCTACAACGAGGCGATAGACCCCTTTGCCGCTAGCGGCACGAAGCGATACAGGCGACCTGTCCGTTCGTCATTTGCACCAGTTGCTCGGGAGTCAGTCGAAACACCGCTTTCGGATGCCCTGCCGCCGCCCAAATGACTTCATAGCGGCTGTTCGCCGTCATTGCTGTACGCGTGGGGGACGTTGCCCGTGAAGCGAATCGCGTCCCCTTCGCCGAGGCGAAACGTCTCTTCCTTGATTTTCAAGGCAAACCGTCCGGCGCTGACGCTTATATACTCGTAAACACCGTCATTGTGCGGCATGGAGAGATAGCTCGCGCCCGGGTCCAGCTCGAACAGATTATATAACGCAACAAACAGAAAAGAAAAGCGGTTGGGCGGCTCCCTGCTGCTCGCCCGCTGTCTGTTCACGGTAACACGCGTTCAGCGCGAAATAACTCGACCTCGATGGACGGATGGCTCACTCCCTTGGGCCAAAAGTTTTCATCAGCGAAAAAATTCCGGTTCCAGCCAAGGGGCGTGAGCCAGGCCAGCTTGGGCATGAAACAGGCATGAAAAAACACCGCCCCAATCGGATCGAAGCTTTCCGATCTGATTCAGGGCGGTGCGCGGTTTGTTTTTCTCGACGCTATCGGCTGTCTACGCTTGCGTATAAATCACGACCGCATCGCGGAGAAACGCCGCCAGTCCCGGCTGGGTTTTATCGTAGTAGGCGGTGAAGCGCGGGTCGTCCACATACATTTGCGCCACCCCGGCGTGCGCTTCCTTGCTGTAACTGTCCCAGTAAAACGTCAGCCACTGGCGATGCAGGTCGGCCGCTTTCTGCGCAAGCTCACTGCCCGGATCTCCCGTGGCAAACGCCTCTTCCAGCGTCTTGTGCAACTCTGCGTTCAACTGCTCAAGCCGGTTGTACTCTTCCTCGGTCATTTCCTTGAATTTCCGGTTGGAACGGTCCACCTGCTCGTCGCCGTATTTGGCGCGAATTTCTTGCCCGTACTGCTTCTCGTTGTCATCAATCAGTTGCTGCTTGAAGCCTTCGAATTTTTGTTTGTCCGTCATCGTTTTCGTCCCCTCTCTTTGCGCTAAGGTTAGATCGACATTGGCGATCAGCCGATCGAGCTGAGCCCGTTTGTCCAGCAGCTTCGCGCGGTGCTCCCGCAGTGCCTGGACGGCGTCGAAGGTCGGCGAGCTGACAATTTCCTTGATCTCCTCCAAGCTCACACCCAACTCGCGGTAGAACAAGATTTGCTGCAAGCGATCCACTTCTGCCTGCCCGTAAATACGATACCCGGATGAATTGATTCTCGCCGGCTTGAGAAGGCCAATCTCATCGTAGTATCGGAGCGTCCGGGTACTGACGCCCGCCAGGAGACCCAGCTTTTGCACCGTATATTCCATCTTCCATCCCTCCTGACAAATTCATCGTACACATTTACGCACCGTCAAAGTCAACCGTAGTTCTGTCAGGAAAAATATGTTAACCTATTGGTAAGCCACTGGAAAAAGGGGGACTTTCGAATGCTCTATACCCTCGTTGTTATTTTGGCTGTTCTCGGCGCCGCCTACTTTTTGACAGGCTCGATCAGCCTGCGGGCAAGAGACAAACACGCAATCCGGCATTACGACGATGACGCCTATGCGCAGCAGACGATGAACCATCTGAGTCATCACAACCACAATCCGTTTTGAGCGCCATGAGAAAACCAAAGGCTGTGCCGATGACTTGGCGCAGCCTTGGTTGCCCTTATCCTGGATGAGAATCTGATCCGTTTTTATTTGATAGGAAAAAAGGCTGCCCACATTTCGCGGGCAGCCTTTGTGTTTTTTGGTATTTCGGTAGCGTATTTTTAGAGAGCCTGGAATGTATCTGTCAATACAGGCACGATCTGCTTCTTGCGGGAAACGACTCCTTTGAGAACGGCTTTGTTGTCAACCAGCGTGACGTTGTACGCCTTTTCTACCGCTTGTGTAGCCGTACCGAGCGCCAGCGCCACAGAGTCGTTGTTCAGGATGTCGGTTACGACGAACACGAACAGGTCCAGACCTTTGTCCGCGATGATGGCGGAAATAGCCGCTTCCAGTTCGCCTTGGCGAGCCAGCACGTCATTGACGTCTACTGCGTTGACTTGGGCGATTTCCACTTTCGCGTTGCCCATTTGAAATTCTTTGGCATCGAGGGAGAGCAGTTGGGCGATGGTTTTGTCGCTCAAATCTGCGCCTGCCTTGAGCATTTCCAGTCCGTACGCTTGCAGGTCCACACCTGCGATTTCCGCCAGTTCATGGGCAGCGGCTACGTCTTGCTCTGTGCAGGTCGGGGATTTCAGCAGCAGCGTGTCGGAAATGATCGCGGACAGCATCAGACCCGCGATGTCTTTTGGAATCTCCACGCCGTTTTCTTTGTACATTTTTTTCAAGATGGTCGTGGTGCAGCCGACAGGCTCCGCGCGGAAGTACAGCGGATTGCTTGTCTCGAAGTTCGCGATGCGATGATGGTCAATTACCTCGACTACTTGCACCTGCTCGATGTCGTTTGCGCTCTGTTGACGCTCGTTGTGGTCCACGAGGATTACTTCGTTGACTTCGTTCGCCACGGTTTCCACGAGGCGAGGCTCTTTTACCTGGAAGTAGTTCAGGACGAACGCCGTCTCGCTGCTGATGACACCGAGGCGAACCGGCTCTACGTTTGCGCCGAGCTTCGTTTTCAGATCAGCGTAGACGAGCGCCGAGCAAATGGAATCCGTATCTGGATTTTTATGACCGAAGATTAGCTTTTTTTCCATCATCCATACTCCTTAGTCGTATATTGGCGTCAAAATTATACCACAATCTAGCGGGTAATCCCAAGTAACATTATAGGTTCTACGCTGATGAATGGGAATACGGAATTGCCAGAAAATGAAAAAACCGGCCTTATCGTCTGGACAAAGGCCGGTTTGCGGTTTGCTGCGGACTGTGCTCGCGCGTTACAACTTAGTCGTCCCACTCCATGCTCAAAATCTCGCCAGTCGTAGCCGATATGTCCATCTCGGCTTCCTGTCTGTTGCCTGTGCGGACCTCTACCTCGTAGATGTAGTAGCCGTCGTCTTCGTCCAGCTTGATTTTTTTGATGCTTCCGTTTACTTTGGACAACGCGATTTTTTTCGCTTCCTCCACAGTGATCTTCACCGTTTTCTGCTTGCGCACCGGATCGTTCTCGCGCCAAACCTCGCCCGTTACCGCGTCGACGTAGACGTCGATCTCACGGTAGTTGTGGAAAATCTCCGCCTTGTACACAAGCGTTTTTCCCGCGCGGTCCAGCTTCCATTCCTTGATGACGCCAGGCTGGACGCCCAGGGCCAGTTTTTGCGCCTGCTCAGACGTGATGCGGATTTGCTTTTCCCAACCGAACGGAACGTCGTCATCCACGTGCAAATAGTTGAAGCTGGTCGGCTGCTGGTTCGGCTGAGGATTGTGCTGGTATGTCTTCGCCATGGCTGACGCGCCAAGGCTCCCCACGACGATTGCACCTGCTGCTATCATAATGACGTTTCTCTTCATGTTTCTCTCTCCTTTTTTTCTACTGACCTCATCGTACAAGAGGCAGATGAGCAGAAAGCGAGAGAAAGATTAAAATTTGATGAGAAAGCCTTTAGTCCTCCCACATGATCGACAGCACTTGTCCGGTGAGCGGGTCGACGGCGACCTTCACTTCCCGGTTTTCGGCGGTGACGACCTCTACCTCGTAGACGGCCATCCCATCCTTCTGCTCCACCTCGATGCCGTCAAACGTCCCGGCTACTTGTTGCAAAGCGATTTCTCGCGCCCGGTCGAGGGAAATGCCGCTTTTGGCAATCTCGCTAGTTGGCGCTGGCGAAGCCGGGCGGCTGCCGCCTTCCTCCGCTGTCTGCGGCGCTGTTTCTGCGGAAGCAGGCTGCGGCCTGGGCTTTGCCGACAGCAGCGTAATGTGGGTGACTTGTCCGGTGAGCGCATCCGCTTGCACGCGATACGTTCCGGTTTGATTTTCCACTGTCCCCGCGTAGACCTCCCTGCCGTCCTCTGTCGTCAGCTCAAAAGCTGTCTTCGCCTTGCCGTATCTGGCTTCCAGCGACTTCGTGATTTCTTCGCTCGTGCGTTTCTTGTCCTGCTCGCCTGCCGCAAGCTGCGACACGCCGAACACGGCTCCCGCCACCAGCGCCAGTCCGATCATCCCGATCGCATGGTTTCGCTTCATTCGCTCTCCCCCGCTTTCTTTTGGGTCGCACTCGGCAATGTCACGGTAAACGCGCTGCCTACCCCGACCTCACTGCGCACATCCAGCCTGCCGCCGTGCACGTCGACAATCCGCTTGGCGATCGACAGGCCGAGCCCTGTGCCGCCTGTATCGCGTGCGCGCGCTTTGTCCACCCGGTAAAAACGGTCGAAAATGTGGGCAAGGTCTTCCGGCGGGATGCCCACCCCTTGATCGATCACAGACAGCGTCACCGTGTCCGCCTGCTCGGCAATCTCTACCCGGATCGCCTCCGTGCTGTAGGTCAGCGCATTGTCGAGCAAAATGACCAGCAACTGCTTGAGCCGCTGCTCGTCGGCGAGCACGTGAATCCCCGGCGTTTGCGCCTCGACGCGAATCTCCTGCTCGTAGGTGCGCCGCATCCATTTGCTCGTCTCCTCGCACAGCTTTTCCACATCTACCGCCTGCACGTCCAGATTCGACTCCTCGTCCGGGTTCGCCAGCATCAGCATTTGCCGGGTCAGCTTTTTCATCCGCACAGCTTCCGAGTAGATAGCCTCGACGGATTCTTCCAACAGCTCCGGCTTGTTCATGCCCCATCTTTTCAGCATCGTCGCATAGCCTTCGATCACGGTGAGCGGCGTCTTCAACTCGTGGGACGCGTCCAGCACAAATTGCTGCTGCTTGACAAAATGTTGCTGCAAAATATCCATCATTTTGTTGAACGTGTTTCCCATCTGGTACAGCTCGTCGTTTGATCTGGCCGGCAGCTCCAGCTTTTTGAACTGGCCTTTGCGCTGGATTTCTTCCATCGTGCGAATGAGCGAGTTGATCGGTCCGACGATGAGGTTGCCGAGCATTTTGCCCGCCCAAAACGAAGGCAAGAGCACGACAAGTGAAGCGATCAAGAGCACGACGAGCAGCACCTGCATCGTCTCCTGCACCTGCGGCAAGGCCGTCGTCACCTCCATCGACATGACGCTGCCGTCTCCCGCGATCAGCGGCATCTGCCCGATGGCGTAGAGCACGCCGTCTTTTTCCTCGATCCGGTACGTTTCTTGCGGGCTGAACGCAGGCGGCCACTTGCCGTAGGCCAGCTCCTTCGTCGCCGTCACCACTGCGCGGGACTCGGCGTTTACGATGCGGATCATGTCGATCGGGGACAAATACGCCTGCAACAGCTCGGCCGGCTCGGCCTGACTGCCCGCTTCATGCAGCCGCTGTGCGATGTTTTCGGTCTGGAGTTGCAGTCTTTCCAATTCCAGGTCGGTCGTTTGTTTGTAAAACAGCCAGTAAATCGACGTGTTGATGAGACATAAAGTCAGCACGAGCCACACCGTCGAGAACAGATGGATTTTGCTGCGAATCGTCATCGTTTTTTACTCCTTCAGCGCGTAGCCGATTCCGCGCACCGTCTGGATCAGCGGCGGATGGGCAGGATCGTCCAGCTTTTTGCGCAAATACCGGATGTACACGTCGACGACGTTGGTGTCGCCGTAGTAGTCATAGCCCCATACCTCCGTCAAAATTTGCTCCCTGTCCAGCACCTGATTGACGTGCCTGGCCAGGTAGACGAGCAGGTCGAACTCCCGCGGCGTCAGCTCCACCACCGTTTCCCCGCGCATGACGATCCGCTTTTTTTCATCGATAAAAAGATCGCCGACCTTGAGCGGCGCCTCTTCTTCTTCCTTTTTCCTGACGCCCGCCGCCACACGCAGGCAGGCGCGGATTCTCGCCAACAACTCCTCGATGGCAAACGGCTTCGTAATGTAGTCGTTGGCTCCCAAGTCGAGGCCGCTCACTTTGTCGGGAAGCGAATCCCGGGCGGTGACCAGAATCACCGGAGTGACGCTGTCCGATGCGCGAATGCGCCTGAGCACCTCCATCCCGCTGAGCTGCGGAATCATCACGTCCAGCAAGACCAAATCCCACGGCTCGCTTTTGAACCACTCCAGTCCGGTTGCCCCGTCCTCGGCCGTCTTCACTTCATAGCCTTCGTACTCCAGCTCCAGCTTCAGGAGACGGGCGATTTTTTTCTCGTCTTCGATCAGTAATATTTTGGCCTGGTTCATGTTGACGCCTTCCTCTCTGCCGATACCCAATGACACATCGCGCAAAATGTGGTCTGATACCGTAGATTAAACCATAAAAGTTTGCTCGGGTGCGCATTTTTTTCCAGCGGTCCGGGCGCTTTTTACGAAAAGGCGCGCTGCTTGAACCCCGATGCGGCCGCCTCTTCGTTTCCCCGATTCGGTCCGTTGAAACAGGCGGGCAACGGGTGAAGTTTTCTTTTTGACTGACTACCATTTAATTACGGTGACAGGTTTGACTGATAACTTGTCGGATGCTTTAATGAACAGGAGGTGATATGACCGATGCCAAGAATTTCGAAAGATCCTCTCGTCCGCCGCAATGAAATTCTCGACACTGCCGAAGCCTTGTTCAACCGGGTTGGCTATGAAAAAACATCCACGATCGACATTGCCAAAACGATGCAGGTCGCGCAGGGGACGCTGTACTATTACTTTGAATCCAAGGACGCTCTCGCCAGCGCCCTGATCGCGCGGCAACTGGAGCAAATCCGGGAGCACTATGCGCGGATTGCCCGCGCCCCACACCTTACCGCCTACGAAAAAATCGCCTGGGTGTTCGTCTACGAGCTGGACGCTCCGACCGGGCATGTGGAAAACTTCAAATATTTGCAGCATGACAACAACGCCGTACTCCGGCAAAAACTGTACATCCAAACCATTTGCAAGTTCACGCCGATCTTGACGGAAATCATCGTCCAGGGCAACCGTGAACAGCGGTTTCGCGTCGCCAATCCGGCGCTTGCTGCCGAGTTTTTTCTCAGCACCTTGCACCATTGGGCGGACTCGGCCCTGTTCAAATGGACGCCCGAAGAACGCCGCCTGCGTCTGCAGGCGATCCAGCCGATTTTTGAAAACTTGTTTGGGGTCGCGCCAGGCTCGTTTGCGCTGGAAGCACTTCGCGCCGCCGCGCGCGGCATTGCGCTGGACAACTGACAATCACGCGCGCGATTGCCGCCGAGCGCTGGCTACGTACGCGATGAGCGAGCGACCTGCTCAGGTAAAACGGCCCCAGCCTGCCCGAAAACCGTCCAAAATGCCGAAATGGCAGCTTTGCATCCCGGCCCAGGCAAGCCTTACAATATAACCAGAGCAGCGATCATTTGCCACGATCGCCAAGATCAGGAAAGAGAGTGTGAAACACGTGTAACCGTATCGTTTCTGCCATTTTTCTGTTGGAAAACACCGTGAAAATGAGAAGGAGAAACGATTTTCGTTGGAATCACCCATTTGGAAAGCTATCTTTTTTTGAACGTATCTGGTTGTAACCATGCAAGCCGTCGTCAGCTCGATGATTACGCTGGAAGTGACAAACCCGGCGCGCGTGCAAGTCGCTGGACCGCCGAGCCAAGTTTTCGGTTCGGCTCCTAGCGAAGGGTCGCCGAACCGAAAATCATAACTAGAAAAGAACCAAAACGCGCCCGGACATTGCTCGCCTTGCCAAATGTCCGGGCCTTTTCACGCCAAAAAGCGATCCCTCTCACGTACAGGAAGGAGTCTGTCATGCGAAAAGTCGAAGTCCACCCCTACGATCCGCGCTGGCAAGCCTTGTTTGCCGCGGAAGCCGAGCTGCTGCGCCAAGTATTCCAGGACAACCTCATACAGATTCATCACATCGGCAGTACAGCCGTGCCCGGGCTGAAAGCAAAGCCGATCATCGACCTGTTGCCAGTCGTGCGCGATATCGGGCGCGTCGATGAGACAAACGAACAGATGCGCTCGCTAGGCTACTTGCCAAAAGGCGAGTTCGGCTTGCCCGGCAGACGGTATTTTGCCAAAGGCGGCGACGAGCGCACCCATCACGTCCACGTTTACGAGCAAGACCATCCGGCGATTCGACGCCATCTGGCGTTTCGCGATTACTTGCGCGCCCATCCTGACTGTGCCCGGCTGTACGGGGAGCTGAAGGAGCAGTTGGCAGAGCGCTTCCCGTACGACGCTGCCAGCTATGTCGCAGGCAAGCATGAGCTGGCCTGGTCTCTGGAGCAAAAGGCGCTGGCCTGGAAAGCGCGTGGCGCCAACTAAGCGCCCACGAAAAAAACGCCGGGCGTCTATGGGATGACCGGATCGTCGTTGTTCTTGATTTGTCCATCCGTCCAATCCTTGCACTCTATGCGGAATACCGCCCCCGGATTGACCGATACCGTAGCGGGAATGTCAGGATGCCATCGGTTGTGGCCGGGTGTATCCTGTTCCTCCATCGGTTTGTTCAGGTCGACGCGAAATAATACTTCTGGCATGCTGCATCCTCCTTTTTTTGCTGAAGAATGAGTGTCGCTCCCTCTCCTTGGAAGCAACGTGCATGCCAACAGACGGAAAATTCACAAAATTCACCCATCGCGCTTCTTTTGCCTATATTTTCCTGTATAATAGGGAAGAGAAGCCTGTCGCAAAACGGGTCAGCTACTGGCTTTCTTTTCTCGTTGTCTCCCCTGTCCTGCTTGTATTGCCTCATTGGTTAACGGAAAAATTGTTTGCGTGTTTCACTTTCGAACACTTGTCCTGCGATCGGACAACGAAAACAAACCATTTACCAAGAAGGGATGCGAGTACCATTCTCGAAGCCGACGTGCCACTCTCGTTTATCGGGGCTTCATCCGTTATCGAGCGTTCGCAACATCGCGCTGCCTCTCAACCTCTCGCTGTCGCCAAGCCTCCTGCCGATTCTTTGAATCTATCGCAACCTGCCACGCCTCCTTCGCGCCCTCTCTCGCAGACCGAGGCAGATTGGCGCAGGCTCTTGCTTTTTTGGGCCGAAAAAAGTCACGAGCACCTCATCGCCCTCGACGAGTCCCGGACAGTCGTGTTTGCCACCCGGCTTGCTGGCGAACGATTCGGCATCCGCGCCGGGATGACGCTGGACGAACATTGGCAAGATGCGCTGCGAAAAGACTGGACCTTTGAGGAACAGACAACAGAAGGAGCTGCCCCTATGTGGATTTATCTTCTTCGCCGACGCCCTGCTTCCTCGCCCGCCCAGCAACAACCGACACTTTTCCCAGCCATCGCCACGAAAAGCCCGCTGTACCAAAAACAGTTGCAGACGGCGCGAATCGCCGCCCACTCGCTCTCCCATACGCTGCTCCTGGGCGAAACAGGCTCCGGCAAAGAAGTGCTGGCCAGAGCCATTCACGACGCCAGCCCGCGCAAAAACGGGCCGTTTGTCGCAGTCAATATCGCTTCGCTCCCCAAAGATTTGATTGCGAGCGAGCTGTTTGGCTACGCAGACGGCGCTTTTACCGGGGCCAAAAAAGGAGGGCAGCCCGGCAAATTTGAAGCCGCCAGCCACGGTACGCTGTTCCTCGATGAGATCGGGGAAATGACGCTGGAGCTGCAAGTCTTGCTGCTGCGTGTGCTGGAGGAACGGAAAATTACGCGGCTTGGCTCGCACACCGAAAAAGAGCTGGACGTGCGGATCATCGCCGCCACAAACCGCTTTCTGGAGGACGATGTGCAAAACGGCCTGTTTCGCGCGGACCTTTACTACCGCTTGAATGTGCTGCAAATTCGCATCCCGCCGCTGCGCGAGCGAAAGGAAGACATCGCCTCTTTGGCAGAGCAGTTTCTCCACCAGTTGCACGAGCAATACGAGGGCGGCCCCACGCAACTGCGCGAAACAGCCATGACCGCCCTGCATCGCCATTCCTGGCCGGGAAATGTGCGCGAGTTGCGCAATGTGCTGGAGCGCGCCTTTTTGCATGCCTTCCCCGACCCGCAAATTTCGGTTCAGCATCTCCCGCCTGATTGGACATGGCTCGGGCAGAACGAAGCGGACGCGCAGGCAGACCATTCGCCTCTGTTGCGCACGTTGGAGCGGGAAACGATCCAGCAAGCGATCCGCGAAGCCCCTTCCATCAGCGCCGCCGCGAAAAAGCTCGGCATCGCCCGCAGCACGCTGTACCGCAAGATGAGCGAGCTTGCCATTGGGCCGTGCAGCGAAAGCCATGTGTGACGCTTCGGCTTCGCCTCGCCTATGCTTGTAGACAGCTCGCCCGACGGCCCGCTACGAATTTAATTTGCCAAGGCGCGCCTGATGACCGCGCTCGCTTCCGCTGCTACGCGGTCGTCGCCCGTGTCTTTTGCCTGCATGTAAATCAGCATCGGGATGTAGACGGCAATCAGACGCGCCAACAGCTTCGTCTCTTCATCGACTTCGCCGTATGCGCGGAAAAAGCCATCCCTTGCCTGTGGCGGCAAAAAGCTGTAGGCAATGCTCAGATCGCAGCCGGGATGACCGATGTTCATGTCTCCCCAGTCGATAATGCCCGCGATTTTTCCATCGGGAGCCACCAGCATGTTTTTAAAGTGCAGGTCGCCGTGCATCAACACTTCCTTCGGCTGAATCTGCTCCACGCCAAGCCCCTGCAAATAATCCGCAATCAGCGCGCGATCGGCTTCCGCAAAAGGAATGTCCGTGTCAGCCAGAAACTGCTGCATTTTTTCTTTCCGTCCCCGAATATCCAGCAATCCGCGCTGGTCAGTGGGCGCACCGTTTTCTTTGGCCACCTGGACGGGGAATGCGTGCAAGTTTTTCAAAAAGCGGGCAAGCACGAGCGCAGACGCCGTGCGCTGCTCCTCTGGCAACCCAAGCGGAAAATTCCCGGCGATGTACGTATAGCCGAGAAACGGCAATGGATACGCTGCGCTGCCCTCCCCGTAAAAAAGCGGTTTTGCATACGGGAGCGTAAGAAACGGGCCAAGCTTGGGCAAAAGCCTGCCTTCCAGCTCGATCAGCTCCACAGCGATTTTTCTGCGCGGGAAGCGAAAAACGTATTCCTCGCCAACTACATAGACGGTATTGTCCCATCCGTCCCCGAGACGCCTTACCTGTTTCGAGGACAATGCGGGAAACTGGCTGTAGATCAAGGCTTGAGCCAGCTCCTCCGTCACTTGCCATTCCGCATCCCATGGATTTGTACGACTCATTGCTGTTCACCTTCTTTCTTTTTTCTGTTGGTAGTGGTTTGTGGCACAGGGCTCTTGAATATCGCAAACGGCCTCGGCGTACAGCTCGTATTGCTCCATTCGCTGCCGGGCGGATATGTGCGGGTCACTTTCTGCTTTTTGGCTGATTGCCTTTTTTCCGACCGCTTTTTACGGGTAACGTCAGCATGAGCAAAAACCGGGCGAAGTTCATGGCCCCCTTTGCCCTTGCCACTTGTGCGCTCGCCGCCTCGTTTCCCAATCGCCTGCCTGCATCTTACCACTTTATCTGAAAACGTGATGTAAGTTTTCACCATAAGTAAAAGAACGGACCTGTCTATATTCCTTTTTCCGCCTGTCCCTCTTCATTGAGCTGTATTCTCCCTTCCTTTTACTCACCGAATGAAAGCCGGGTGGAAGTGGAATCAAATCGGATGAAAAAGGCGGAAAAAGCAAAGGGAGCAAAACCAGCATGCTGGCTAGCCCACGCCATGCCCTCTCAAGCCGCTGCCAAACGCGCAGCTTGCTCCCCTTGCCATTTATTCAAATGCCTGTACCGCTCGAAAAACGGCTGGCTGTGTGTGCCCTTATCCCTCCTGCTTCGTTTCGATGGATACCCCTTCTACGTGCTTGCCCCTCAGCTTCTCGCATCGTGACTGCTTGCTTCTCGCTGACTTGCTCCGCTGCCACAGCCCCCTGCTCGCCCCTTCGCGCACCAGCAAAGCCGCTTTGCGTAATCTCCCGCGAGCGCTTAATCATCTCCGGCGGAATCCCCAGCTTCGTGGCGATCACGAACGCGTAGCTCTGGCCCGCTTCGCCGATGCGCAAGCGATAGAGCGGCTGCAGCGTCTCTTCGTCAAACTCCATGCGCGCGTTTTGGAAACCGTCTGTCGCGGCGGCAAAATTTTTGATTTCGTTAAAATGCGTCGTCGCGATCACCGTCGCGCCTCTTCGGTGCAGCTCCTCCAAAATCGCAATCGACAAGCCCACCCCTTCGCCCGGATCGGTGCCGGACGCCATTTCATCGATCAGCACGAGGGTCGAGCTGTCCGTGACCCGCAAGATTTCGATCACATGATGAATATGGGCGGAAAAAGTGCTCAGCGCGTGCTCGATGCTCTGCCCATCGCCGATATCTACCGCGATATTGCGGAAAACAGCGAAGCGACTGCCCTCTCTCACAGGCACCAGCAAGCCGGACTGCACCATCGCGGTCAACAGGCCGACCGTCTTGAGCGCCAACGTCTTCCCGCCCGTATTCGGACCGGTAATGACCAGCGACTTGTAGCTTTTTCCAATCTGAAAATCCAACGGAACCATCTGCCGGCCCAGCAGCGGATGCCGCGCTTCTTTCACGTCGATCAGTCCGTCCTCGTTCAGTTCCACGTTGACTGCGCCCAATGCCAGCGCGTACTTGGCCTTGGCAAACAAAAAATCGTACATGCCGACCGTCTCCACATTTACATGCAGCTCTTGCGAAAATTCCTCCGCGACAGCGGACAGTTGCATCAGCACCTTGGTCACCTCGCGCGCTTCCTCGGCCTTGAGCGCCGCCAGCTCGAACTGTACCGCGCCAAGCTCTGCCGGCTCCATGTAGACAGTTTGGCCGCTCGCGGATTCGTCCACGACACTGCCCGCCACTTGCCTGCGATGCTCTTTTTTGATCGGCAGGACGTATTTGCCGTTGCGCTTGCTTATGACGTTCTCCTGCATGATCGAGCGGTATTTGTTCGTGAGCGAATCGAGCTGCCGCTTCAGCCGCTCTTCAAACACGACGATGCGCTTGCGGACCTTGAGCAAATCTTTGCTGGCCGTATCCACGACCTGCCCGTGCCGGATGCACTGCTCGATCTCCGCCTGCAAGCGGCCCAGCGTGTACATCGTCAGCGCGTACGAGCTGACACGCGGCGCTATTGGCGCTTTGCTCGCCATGTATTTCGAGAGCTGGGCGCAGCTTGCGAGAAACTGGTGCAGGTGCGAAAAATCGGCTTCCGTAAACACATACCCGGTCCCGAGCAGCGACATCATTTGCTCGATTCCTGCAAGCGAAGGAATCGGGACGCTCGCGCCATGCGCAAGCAATGCTTTTGCTTCCGCTGTTTCGTCGAGCTTTTTGCGCAGAACTTTGGCCGAGTCGAGCGGCTGCATGTGCGCGACGTGCTTTTTCCCCACGTACGACACCGCGTACTCCATGAGCGCAGCTTTGATCTTGTCGTATTCGAGGCGTTGCAATGCTTTCTCGTTCAAGGTGAATCGCTCCTTTTTTCGCATCTTTTTTCGCATCTTTTTTTGCTCATCAACAAAAAAAGGACGAAGAATGAACAAACGTCATTCTCCGCCCTTTTTGTGGGTGACCCCAAACCAAGCGCGCGCAAACAGCCTCTCTTCCAAACGGCAATCCGCTCACGAAAAAGTGGCTGGGCTGCCGTCAAAAGGACGCAAAAAAACCGCGCTGAAAACAGCACGGATTTGGGCGCAATGATTGGGGGAAAAACCCCTGGAGCATTGGATGATATCCGCTGTTCTTAACAAATTCCAAGGCCGGAAAGTAACCATCACAAATAAACTTTGCCAAACGTGCAAAATTTTCGTGAACTTGCTCCTAGCCTTTTGTATGGAATTGCGTTAGTTAAGAACAACCGCCGACATCAACATCTCTCCCCTGATAAGGTTACTCCCACTATAGCTCACCAAAACAGCCGCCGTCAAGAAAAGCTGCCGCCGCTAGCCGTTCCCCTCGTATTGCCCTTGCGAAGTCAGCAGCAGGGCAGCTTTCTCGTAGCGCTTGCGTCTTTCGTAATCTTGTTCAGTCGGTTCCAAAATCCGCGACAAGTCCATGTTGTCCTCGATTTCGCCCAGCTTCACCTGCCTGGCGATCGCATCCTGCTTCGCCCGGCGGATGAAGTCCTCGTAGGCTTCGCCTTCGCGCCGGGTCAGAGCAATCACTGCGGCAATGACCGGTTCGGAAAAGCCTGCCGCCTGCAAATCCGCCACCGTGACAGCGGTGTCTTCCAGCACGTCATGCAGCACAGCCGCGATTTTCGTCTCGTCCGTTGGCATGTTCAGCATCACACGCAACGGATGGAGGATGTACGGATTCCCGCCTTTGTCTGTTTGCCCCGCGTGCGCCTGTGCCGCGAGTGCAATTGCCTTTTCCAATGTGCTCAACCCGTCTCCTTCGCTTCATTCGTTCTCGGCTTCCTTGGCATGCGGCGTGTCCCGCTTTTTCCTCTGCCTTCTGAGGGCGAGCAAGCACGCATAGTAAAGCAACGAAGCCGTCATCCCCAGTCAGTAAAAAGAAGAAATCCCCTTGAACAACTCTCCTGTTACGAGCCAGAGTAACAAGGCGGTCGCCGCGATTCCGGCTACGGCGTAGAGCAAAGCCTCCAGCAGCACGACCACTCTGCTCCTTTTTCTACTGCGCAAAGGCCGCAGGAGCCAGTCGATCGCGACAGATTGCGGCAGCCCCAATACAAAGACGGTCGGGAATGTGAACATAGCCGTCGGCAGAACCATGAAGCGATCTTGGAAATAGAAGATCGCCGCGCCAAACGTAAACAAAAAGCTGGCCAAAAGCCCCGCCAGAAAACGCTCCGCCATGACAAAACGGCCCCTTTCTACTTGCCTGCTTCCACTTCGATACCGCTTGCGGCCAGCGGCCTCTCGCGAACAAAAAGCTCGGGATACAAAAGGACAAGACCGTTTGCATCCACTGTGATGTTTTGCACAAAAGCGCCCGCGCGATATTCGAACACCGCAGTATCGGCGTCAGACGCAAGCAGCGTGTACTGCTGCCGCACCCGCCGCCAGGTCAGCTCGTAGGCAGAAAAATAGGCGACGTCGATCTCCTGCGGCACGTTCGGAGTAAACGCCAGTCTTCTGATCGGCAGCGTGTTCGTGAACGGCGTACACGAAAGATCAATATCGACGCAGCCTGCCAGCTCGGCAATCGGCTGTCCCGCCTCGTCCGTCCACTGTCCGTTTCCGTCGGACAAAAGACAGAGCGCTTTTTGCCCTCCCCAATGCCGAATTGAAACTTTTCTCGTGGCCCAACTACGATCGAGCACGATTTCATACTGGATTCTCGCGAGCTTGTCCGGTTCGCTCTCCCCGATCACGAAGCTGTCGACTGTCAACTGCTCCTCGCTTTCGCTGATGGCAAGATGCTCATACCCCGCTCCCGTGCTTGGTTTCCAGATTACGTATGTTGGCAGCATGACTCGACCCCCGATCATTTGTTCCCCTACCATTCCAGTCTACCATGACTTGGATGAAAATGGAATCTGGCAAACACCATTGCGCCATGCGAGAATACCTTATTTTTACAAGTGCACAAAGGAGAAACGAAATGGAGATCACTTCATCCTCCCTGACTGAATCGCAAATGCTGACCATCATCCGCGACGGGCTGCCACCGACGAACCAGCCCAAAAAGATCATCATTGTCGGCGCTGGCATGGCTGGACTGGTCGCCGGGTCGCTGTTGAAGCGAGCCGGGCACCGCGTCACGATTGTGGAAGCGTCGGAACGCCTCGGCGGCAGAGTGCTCACGCTGCGCGCGCCTTTTACAGACGGCCACTACCTGGAAGCCGGCGCCATGCGCATCCCCAGCACCCACCAGCTCACGATGGCCTACATCGCCAAGTTCGGGCTGCCTCTCAACAAGTTCATCAACAGCACGCCGAACGATCTCCTTTACGTAAACGGAATCAAAAAACGGCGCTGGCTGTACGAGCAACAGCCAGACATGCTGCGCTTCCCCGTCGCGCCACACGAAAAAGGCAAGTCGGCTGACGCCCTTGCCCTCATGGCCATCGGGTCGCTCCTCGATTTCATCCGGCAAAATCCGGAGCAACACTGGCCGCTTGTCATCCAGGAATACGATAAATATTCGATGGAGCTATTTTTGCGCCACAATCCGCTCGGTGCGTCCCTGTCAGCGGCGGCGGTCGACAAAATCAAGGTCATGAGCGGCTTTGAAGGCTTTCCCGAGCTGTCTTTTCTGGAAATTTTGCGCGACTTCATCCTTTTCTCGCCCGCTACTCTCTTCTATGAAATAAGCAGAGGGTTTGACCAGCTTCCCCAGTCGTTCGCGCCGGAATTGCAGGAAAACGTTTTGTTCCATCACAAGATGACCAAGATCAGCCAGCGCGGGCCAAAAATCGCCATATCGGGAATCAACCTCGCCTCTTCCCGCTCGTTTCAACTGAAAGGAGATGTCGCGATCGTTACCGTTCCCTTTTCCGTCCTGCAATTTGTCGATGTCGAGCCGACGAGCCTGTTTTCGTTTGGAAAATGGAAGGCGATTCACCAGCTCCACTACGTCTCCGCGACCAAAATCGGCTTGCAGTTTTCGCGCAGATTTTGGGAAGAAGAAGGGCTGTACGGCGGACAGACGATCTGCGACCTGCCTTTGCGCTTTGCCTATTATCCGAGCCACGGGTTTCAGCAGCCTGGCGGGACCATCCTGGCGAGCTACACGTGGGAAGACGACGCGCTGCCGTGGATCAGCATGTCCCACGACGAGCAAATCAGGCAGGTGCTGCGCCAGTTGGCTATCCTCTTCGACGCGCAAGTGTACAGGACGTTTGTGACAGGCGTGGTCCACAATTGGGCGACACAGCCTTTTGCCGCAGGAGGTTTTGCCTTGTTCAAACCGCTGCAGGAGACGGAGCTGTCCGCGTTTTTGACCGCGCAGGAAGGCCCTGTGCCTTTGGCCGGGGAGCACACTTCTCCCCAGTACCACGGCTGGATTCAAGGCGCGATTGAGTCTGGTGTACGCGCGGCGGTTCAAGGACACAGCACGCCTCGGCCCCGTGCGTCAAACGCGTGATGGCACCGAAGCCGGGCGGCTCTTCCCCGCCGCTTCGTCCGGCTACACGCGCACGCTGCCTGTCAACAGCATCTGCATCAGCGCTTTTTTGACCGCCCGCAACTGCTGCAGCCTCGCTTCCTCGATGTTGCGCTTGGAGAGGACGCTTTTGATCCCGGCCACGATTTTTTGCTGTTCCTCCAGAGGGGGGAGGGGGACGAGCATCGTCTCCACGCGCTTCAAGCCCAGCTTCGGCACTCCTGTCACGCCTTTTAGCACTGCAATCTGCCGCTGGCAAAATTCCGAGCCAAGGGCAAACATCAAATAGTCGAGATCAACCTGGTCGCTCGTCGGCGTAATTTTCGCCGCGTTTTCCGTCAACAGCGCACCGTCGAGCGCGTCCGGGACTCTGCCCGCCACGCCTAAATAAATGCCTGCGATCGACAAGTAAATATCGCGTCTGGAGATGGTGTAGCGCTTGATTTTGCTGTAAATCTCTTCGGTTGCGTACTTGAGCTGCTCCATCCGCACCGTATGCTCGCCAAAGTCGGATACCCGTATATACGGATAAGGAGTAACGGTGTCTGTCAGGCTGCTGCCTTTTGGCACTCGTTTTCCGCCCTTGACCTTGGCGATCTCCTTGAGCCTGACCAGCGACCAGCCTTCTGGAATCGTGCCCATTTTCGTCTGGACAAACGCCGTGTGGCCGATTCCTTGCGTAAAAAGTTGCTGCGTCAACCCTTTTTTTACAACCTGCACCTGGGCGATAATCGCGTCGGTCTTCTCGATGACGGCATCGACGGAGGCGAGAATGGCCGCTATTTTTTGCTGCTCCGGCAGGGGCGGGTAGCAGATCGGGATGGACTCCAGTTGTTTCGAGCTGATGTTGAGCTGGGCCACGCCCGCCGCCATGGTCAGCACCTGGTCGCGAAACCGTTTGGAGGTCACCACGAATTTCAAATACTCTCTGCACACGAGCGCGTCATCCTTGACTTGCAATCTCCCGACGCGCTGGTTGAGCAGCGCGGGCAGATCGTCTGCGTGCACTTCGGCGAAATTTTCAATACTGCCAGACATCCCGAGCAACAGATCGCCTGGCTGGAGCACGAACGACTTGAACTTCTCAAGAGCGGTTTTATCGAGGCATTTCGCCTGCGACAAGTCCAGGCGGCCGTTTTTCATGTTGCTCATCCGCACGACAGGAACCCCTTTGTCCACAAACGCGGTCGAGGAAAACGGATAGCCGCCTTGCACGCGCACGGCCCATCCGAGCGGCCCTTTTTTCCATTCAGGCATCGTACCCCAACTCCTTCAGGAAACGGAGCATTTTCCCCTCTACCTCGCCACGCTCTGCCTCCAGCGCGCGCAGCTTGGCCAGAGCTGCCCCTACGTCGATCTGCGCTTCCTGCTCGGACAAGTCGATGTAGCGGGCCATGTTCAGGTTGTAGTCGTTGGCCTGGATTTCGCTGTGCTCGACTACCCGGCAGTATTGGTCGACCGCTTCCCACTTTTCATAGGCGGACACGATGTCCTGCACATCGGAGTCGCGCAGGAAATTTTGGTTTTTCCCTTCCTGATAGCCGCTTGCGCCATTCAGGAAAAACACTTTCCGCTTTTTCGCCGCCTCTTTGTTGCGGTTCAAAATCAGGATGCAAGCGGGAATCCCCGTGCCGTAAAAAAGGTTGGGCGGCAAGCCAATCACTGCTTCTATCAAGTCTTCTTCCAGCAGCCCCCTGCGGATGGCCGCCTCCGCCCCGCTGCGAAACAGCACCCCGTTTGGCACGACCACCCCGGCCTTGCCGTTTGGCGCAAGCGTCGCCACCATGTGCTGCACAAAAGCGAAATCGCCCTTGTCTTTTGGCGGCAGTCCGAAGCGAAACCGGGCGAGCGTGTCCGTCCTTGCTTCTTCCAGCCCCCAGTTGCTCAGGCTAAACGGCGGGTTGGCAATGACGCGGTCGTACAAAATGAGCTCGCCATCTTCGAGCAGCTTCGGCTCGCGGATCGTATCGCCTTTTTCGATCCGGTGGTCCCAAAGGCCGTGCAACAGCAAATTCATCTTGCAAATCGCCCACGTCTTCAAATTGCGCTCTTGTCCGTGCAGCGTAATGCGCTGCGGATTGCCGCCTGTTGCCTTGATGTAGTCCACCGCCTGAATTAGCATCCCCCCGGAGCCTGCCGTCGGGTCGCACACGCGCATGCCTTCCTCCGGCTTGATGAGCCTCACGATCAATTCCACCACTTTGCTCGGCGTGTAAAATTCTCCGCCCTTTTTCCCTGCATCAGCGGCAAACTGCTTGAGCAAATATTCGTAGGCTCGTCCCAAAATATCCGGCTCCGACAAGTTGCCATTGCCGAGGTCAATCGCGGAAAAATGCCGGATCAACTGCTGCAAAAGCTTGTCCGGCAGCCTTTCCGTATCGCTGAAGTCGATTGTCGCCAGAACGCCGCGCAGCACGGGATTTTCCGCTTCGAGCGCGGCAAACGCCTCGTTGATCGCGGCTCCAATCCCTTCTGTCAGCGCCTGCAGTCTGTGCCAGCGCGAGTTTTCCGGGACGACAAACAGGTGAGCGTCCCGAGTGTGTTTGTCGCCATCGCCGACGCCATCTCCGCGCTCCGGGGGATGCTGCTCGGCTTCGCTGAAAACATCGTGCAGCCGCTTGAGAAACAACAAGCCGAAAATGTAGTTTTTATAGTCAGCGGAGTCAATGCTCCCGCGCAAAATATTGGCACATTCCCACAAATGGGATTCTAGCTGCGGCAGCGTGATCTTGAACATGATGACCTCCTTTTGTTCCGCCGTTCTGGCATTCGCTTTTGGCCTGTTCCTCCCGCGAAAAGCATGGTCAGTCCAGGTCAAAAGTTCATCGTCTGTACCGATTTTTTGTCTATTATAGCAGGCAAGGCGAGGGGCGCGGCACCACTGAGCCGAACAGAAAAACCACTATTCGCAAATAGTGGCTACTGACAATTTTTTTGGTGCAAAACGTCTCCGTGGCTGGCGGGTAGCAGCACTCTGGCCCGGCCTAGCCTTGAGCCCGCTGCTCGGCATACGCCGATTTTGCCTGCGAGATGTACGCGAGCAAGTTCGAGTCGAGCGCCAGCGCTCTTACTGCCGCAAATTCCTCATGCGTAATGAACTCCCCGTGTGCAGCCCGATTGCGCAGCCCGTGCAACGCTTTCAGCTTGTCCCCCAAAAGCTCGATGCCGTCGCTTACGATCGGAACGTGCTCGTTTTGCAAGTATTCACACAGCTCTCGCCACATCCGTTTTTTCGGAGCGGTCGCCCCTTCGTGAAAAGAGATGACATCCCGCAGCTCCTGCTCCAGCAAGCCGAAATAGTTCATCGCCAGTCCCGTGTACGAGATTTTGTCGGCTGACTTGCGCGGTGTCGACGATTCCTGGACGAGAGCCGTCGCCAACGTTTTCAACGACTCCTCGCGCAATCCGGTGAGCGTGTGGGCGTAGGATTCATATTCGTTCTCAATCTCGTCGAGCGAGTGCCAGTCAAAGTAAATCATGACCTCACTCTCTTCCTGATCCAGCCCGAACGCCATGTCGTCACTGAACTGCAATTCCCAATCGACCAGTTGGTTGCCCGTATCGACAAACAGCTTGACGCTCCACAAATCGGCCTGTTCCTCGATGCCCCGTGCAACCGCCTGATAGCAGCACTCCATGATGACTTTCATCGCTCCGTAATCGGCCGTATCGTGTTCGCCCATAAACGCATACTCTGCCAAAATGCTCTGCGCTGCATTGCGGACCAGAATGCGCTCCGCTCTGGTCAAGGCAGGTACGGCCTTTACCTGGTTCCGCGCCGCTGGAGGCAGCCCTTTCATTTCCAGTATCTCTCTGACTGCCTCAAAATAATGGCGCTCGCCTTCATCCACCAGCTTCAACAGATCGGTTGCCAGAAAGCGGATCATGTCATCGCGCTTGTGCTCCCGTCTCAAATACGTTCCCATCTGGTCCATGACAGCCAACGCAAATTCGCGCATTCCTTGCAAAGCGTTGTGCGAGGTAGTTGCGGGCTGGAAGTATTCGTTTTGCACTTGTACTTCGGCAAGGGAAGGATTTTGGGACAGTGCCAACCATTTTGCTTCCTCTTTAGGCAAACAGCATATTTTGTATTTTTTGCCCGAACCGCACGGACACGGCTCGTTTCTGCCGAACATAGACACTGACCATTCCCCCACGTCTGGTTTTCGTCAAATGTTGATCTGACTTTAGCTTATTTTCCCAATCTTCACCAGTTTGTAAACATCATATTTCGCGTGGGGGCAGTCACACCGCAAGCAGCACATATCCCCCCGCCAAAAACCAGAGGACATTGCCGATCTCCATGATCCCGACTGTTTTTACAGGCAGCTTTACCCCTTTGGCGGCAATCGCCATTTTGACGACTCCCGGCAAAAAGATGACGCTGACAAGCGCGGGGACATGCGGCAAAAAGGGCAGGCAAAGCAAGAGCAAATGATTGCTTCGGTTTTGATAGACAAGCTTCTTCAATTTTTCCATATATTGTCCCAGGACAACGTGTTCCCGGGAAAACAACTGACTAAGCTGCCGTTCTCCATCTGTTTGATGACGCTTCACACGGGTCCCTCCTCCCGCCTCTCTCTTTCAGGCATCGCAGTGACGTGACCGTGCAGGCTGCGAATAACCTTCCACTTGGAAGTATAAGACGCTAGGAAAAAAGCCCGCCGAAACGTCCGGCGGGCTTGTCCTTTGTCTGTCTGCTAGTTTTCCCATGTATCAATCACGGTTTGAATCTCGCGCAAGCTCGTAATCTCATGCGCCGGAACAATCTCGCCCTCCAGCTTCGCGCCGTGCCGGTTGATCCACATGTTGCGCATGCCGACCGCGTTGGAGCCCTGGATGTCGGTCGTCAGCTTGTCCCCGATCATGACGCCTTCCTCCGCCGTGATGCCCAAAAGGCTCATGGCGTGCTCGAAAATCTCCGCCGCCGGCTTGCCTCGGCCGAAATCTCCCGAGATCACGATATGGTCGAAGTAAGCCGCAAGCTCCGGCACCCCTGCCAGCTTTTGTTTTTGCAGATCAGGCGAGCCGTTTGTGAGCAGCAGCAGTTTGTATTTGGCTTTGAGCTGATCGAGCACCTCGAACGTTTCTTCATAGACGAGCGGACGGCTTTTCCGCTCCGCGACGAACATCTCTCCCAGCTTTTGCCCAAGCTCCGCGTCCTCAATGCCAAGAGAGCGCAAGCCGCGCGTCCACGCTTCCTTCCGGTACGTAGGAACGAACGCTTGCAACTGGCGAAACTCCTCCTGCTTTCCTTCCGCAAATTGCGCCCACAGTCCTTCAAACGGATTAATTCCGATCATTTTCGTAAAGGGGAATGCTTCGAAGGCTTCATACATCGCCCGAGCTTCCTTGCGGACCGCAGCTTCCAGTTGCTCCGCATCCACCTCGTAATGCTTGGCGGCTTCTCTACAGGTCGCCTGAAACGCCTCTTTGACACTGCGCTCATCCCACAATAACGTATCGTCCAAATCAAATAAAATCGCCTTGATTGCCATCAGTCTGATTCCCCTTTTTCTCCTCGTAATCTGTCTCTTGTTCTATGATTACGGAAATCTTCTGTTTTATCAACAGACTTCTGCGAAAAGAAAGCCGGATTCTCGGTCGGCATGATATCGGAAAAATCCCGTTAGCGACTGTCGGACGGCGCCTGCTCTGCCTCTGTGATCGGCAAAACCGTCGAATATTTCACTTCTCGCAGGGACAGGTTCGTTTGCAGCCGGGAAATGCCGAGCTGGTTCAGCCGGCGAATAAAGCTGTTCAGCCCCTTCCGATCCTTGATCGCGACTTTCAGCAAGTAATCGTATTCGCCCGTCAGGCAGTGGCCCTCCAGCACTTCCGGCATGGCGCGCAAGGCGTTTTCCAGCGTCTCCAACTGTTCTGCCTGGTGAATGTTCGTGCTGATAAAAATAAAGCACAACAAATCAAAGCCGAGCTTTTCCTGGTCGAGAATCGCCACCTGCCGATTGATATAGCCTTCCGCCTCCAGACGCTTTACCCGTGTGTGCGTCGCAGGCGGCGACAAATTCACGCGCCGCGCCAGCTCGGCATTGCTGATCGTCGCGTCCTTTTGCAGCAGATCCAGAATGTGCAGATCGACCCGATCCAGCACTTTACTGACAAAAGCTTCCATTTGATTTTCCCCTCTTTTGATTATTCGAACAGCGGCACGTTTTTTTCGCGAAAAACAGATGAAATTTTGTCGAAGTCCACTTTATGAAGCTTTTATTTCGAATTTTTTCTATTATACAGAATCTTATTTTGCAAGTCTAACGAAAATGTTATGTTCATTAACAAGATGATTATCCATTCTTCCGTTATCGCGAAAAAGGGGCTATCTGCTATGCCAAAAGCTTATGTCTTGCTGCTGCTCACCAGTCTTTTGTGGGGAGGAAACTTTGTCCTGGGCAAGTCGCTCGTGGGGCACGCGTCTCCGCTTACCTTGACCAGCCTGCGCTGGCTGATCGCGGTTCTGTGCCTGCTGCCGATGGTCTGGTGGAAGGAACGAAAGCTGTTGCCGGCCAAAGACTCGATCCTGCCTTTGGTGCTGATGGGCATTACGGGCGTCGTCCTCTTCAACTTGTTCCAGTTTCTCGCGCTGGAGACGACGACCGCGACGAATGTCGGGCTGATTTCGACGTTGAACATGCTGTCGATCTCGCTGTTTTCCTTTGTCTTTTTAAAAGAGCAGATCAACCTGTTCCAGATCGGCTGCATGGTGTTTTTGCTCGCGGGCGTGCTGCTTGTGTTGTCAAAAGGCAACGCGGACTACCTGCTCACCTTGCAGTTCAACACGGGCGATTTGTGGATGCTCGCTGCCGTTGGCGTGTGGGGACTGTATTCCATTTGCAGCAAATGGGCCATGACCAAGACGAGTCCGATGATGTCCATCCTCTATTCGGCTGTTTTCGGGCTGGCGATCCTGCTGCCTTTTAACCTGGCTGACTTTACCGTATCCAACCTGAATGCGTCCTTCGTCGGCTCCCTATTGTACACCGGCGTGATTTCCACCGTCGTGTGCATGGTGCTGTGGAACATCGGGGTGCAAAAGCTGGGCGCCACTACATCAGGCATTTTCCTCAACTTCAATCCGATCTTCACGTCGCTTTTGGCCTTTCTATTCCTCGGGGAACAACTGACGTGGATGCAAGGAGTGGGCGGTATTATGGTGATTGCCGGATGTTTTTTGTTCTCCTCCGGGAAAACAAAAGGCAGCGCGACAAAGCCGTCCGCTGCCGGAGAGGCGTGAACGCGAGAAAGCCGTCCCTGGCAGGAACAGTCCCCCGCTTGCCATGTGTGAGCAAGCGGGGGATCGTCCGGGTACAACCGAAAAACAGGCAGCCGGCTCCCCTCGAACCGCTCTCGGCCCTCCTGCTTCTGATTCCACCCATCCAACGGGAGCGGAACGAAGAAATGAAAGTCATCCGTCACCTTGTCAAGGAAATCACCTGTATATCCTGTTTCCAGCGCACATCTAAAGGCGTCAAACGCTTCACGGGTTTTCATCCTGACCACCCTCCTTTTATGATGTGACCCTGCTTCGTTTTTTGCATCCGAGTGCAAGATCTTCACTGGATGAGCTTGCGCTGGCTGGAAATCGTCCCAAGATGGATTCCTTCGTGAACCAGGGCAAAGTTGAACAGCTCGCCTGCGGTATCGAATTGGAAAGGCCCCATGACATACGGCGCTTTCAATGGTGCATCCAGCCTCTCAGGCGTCAGCTCGGATAGGCGGGAAAGCTGCAACGTTAGCAAGGAGAGCAATTCTTCCTTGCTCGGGGGCTCTGTCGTCCACGAAGACGGTTTTGTACCGGAGGCAAACAGCCCTTCATACTGATCCGGAATCAAGGACGGAGTATCAAAACAGAGCGTGGAGTACCGATCCATCCAATAGATCATGTGACCGACATTCCAGCGGATGGTGTTGTCGAAGCCCTTCGGCTGTACATCGAGCTGTTCCTCGGCAGCGACTTGCCAATCTCTCACGTAAATAAAGTAAGCTGTTCATGCTCACTCAGCCGCAGTAATGAATACGGATCATAATCACGGAAATAAGCGTGTTTGATCTCCCGCTCCTTCGTCATAATCAAAGCGTCGCCACTAGCAGAAGCGCGCAAACGGCAACTGTAAACAACAGGAAAATAATCGCGAATGAATTTTCCCTCCGCATGAGCGGTCAGGGCAATGAGCTGGAAGCCTAATTCGTTGGCAATGAAGAAAACAGGGTCCAGCACGTGTTCACTGGATGCTTTCCCGAACGGATTGTCCACGATGACTGTCCGATAACGCTTGCCCGTTTGCTGGATACGCTGGCGCTTTTCCGCCAGGTAGTTGAGGATGCCCAAAAAGAGCGTCATGTTCTTGCTCCACTTTTCTCCGCCAGACCACTTGTTTGACTCTTCCCAGGACGAGAGCGCCCCGCTCACTTGTCCGTCTTTGCTGACCTTCCGACACTTTACACGAATGCTGTCATTGCCCATGACGATGCCGAGAAGCGATTTGGACTGCAGGGAGGCGTAGATAAACTTCTTCATTTTTCCTGCGTCTTCTTTCCCTTCCACATCCTTAAACTCGTCCCCGTCCAGCCGATTCAACATCCAGTCAACGTGCTGACGGAGTAGCTGTTTTCCGATCTCCTCTTTCCACTCCGGAACGTGGAAGCTGTATACTTCCTTCCTGCCGCTCTCTACCTGGACACTCGTTTTTTTCGGGATCGTCTTCAGTTCGACGGCAATTCGCTGCAAGTGGGTGTGCACGATCGTGATGAAATCTTGCAGTTCTTTGTCCCGCCCTTGCAAGTTATCCTCCAATACCCGGATACTAGTGGCGATCGTCCTGGTCAAGGTGTCTGCCCATTCCTGTACCTCGGAAAATTCCTGCTTGTTCTGAATTCCGGCCATGGCTGTGTACCGCAATTTGTTATTCCGAATCTGCCTTTCGCAAAATTGCTTGAATCGGTCCTTTTCAGCCATGACCTTCCTCCATTCCTGCTGTTCAGTCTCCTGTTTCTGGGAGAGCACCCGGATTCGTTTTCGCGCCACGGCCAAGCGCTGGTAAGGGAAAGCGAGCAACTCTTCTTCCCGTACCGGGACATCGGTAACGGCGGCTTCGGCAAAACGGTAAACCTCGTTCTTGGCCTCCAGCTCCCGGATCGTGTCCTCCAGTTCTTTGACTGTTTGGCGGAAGCCCTGCTCCTGCGTCAGCAAATACTCTTGTTTTGCTGCCGTATCCGCTTCCTCCTGGTTCAGCCTTTTCAGCGCGTCGTTGAGATCGCCTTCAAACCTTTCCAGCGGCTCATCTCCAAATCGCTCTCCGTACTTCTCCATCAATGTCACAAGGCGGCCGTTTTGCTCAGACAAACGATTGCTCCGCTCTTCCGTCACAATACGCTGGGCCGCGACCCCTTTTTTCAATTCTGCGACCTTCCTGACTATACGTTCGTACTGGACGTCTCCATCCACCGGATAGACGACCGGATGTTCCAGCGGCTGATCCAGCTTCGCCAGCACCAGATTCATTCCGCGCTGATTCGCTTCGATCTCCTTCGCCAGACGCTCGGCCTCCCTCTCTAATTCTGCCCGGCTCGCTTGCCGCTCCCGCAACCTATCTGTCAATTGCTCTCGCTCGGCACGCAACCTTTCGAAGGAGAACCGGGGAGTGGCCGGCGGGAACTCTCTCACCTGTTCATAGAGCCATTCCCCGCGAAGATGTGCCAGGGCCGTGGTCTTCTCTTCCCGCTCTTCCTGCAGTTCTTGCTCTTGCGCCTCCAGCGTTTTCAACGCCCTGTCCAGGGCCTGCAAGTTTTGCTTCAGCAGTTCCGCCTCGCGCACGAGCTCATCCTCTTGTCTTTTTGCCTCCTCCCATACTTTTTTCTGCAGCATATACTGGTTCGCCTCTTGCAAACGATAGCCCAAAGTCTGCTCCAGTCCTTTTTCTTCGGACAGCTTCTCCGTATAATGCTTCCTTTCTTGTTCGATCTTCTTGATTTGTTCCGTATGATTCGCGATGTCCTTCTGGCATCGTTCTTTTTGCGCCTGGCATTCGTCCCGCTGCCGCGTCCAGTCTGCGTACCGTGCCTGCGGATAGTCTGCGTAAAAACAGAGCAGCTCGCTTTTCAACTGGTACAGCTTCTGGTACTCGGTTTCCTTGTCTTTGCGCGCTTGAATAACTGCAGCCGCTTTTTCTTGCAACTCCCGCTTCCACTTCTCAAACCGTTCGTGATCCAGATTGTCCTGCCAATGGCTCGGGACGATTTGGCGGTAAGAGAATGCATACTCTTCGCCTGCTTCCAGCCATTTGCGCGCTTCCTGCAAGGAAAGGAGGATGACAGGACTGCGGAGCTGGTCGGCATGCTTTTGCAGCCTCGCTGCCAGTTGTTCGATTTCCTGTTCGGTAGTAATCAAGGCTGCTGCCCAATAAGGGAAGCGGGCAGTGAGAGCTTCCAGAGCGATCTCTCCACGTTGCAGCACCTCTTGGAGAAACTGCGGTCCAGTCTCCAAATAGTGAAACGACTCACTCCATCTGACGACGAGCGCGGCCAATTCGGGATCGGCCGCATACACGCCGCTTTCAGCGTATTCATCGCTCAGCCTTGTCACTTGTCGCTCCCGCGAAAATGCCTCTTCTTTTTCCTTCTCCAAAATCGCGACCTTGTCCATTACCGTTTGGGTTACGCTCTCCTGTCTGGTGTAGAGCGAATCCAGGTAGGACAGCTTGGGGATGTGCTCGATCAAGCTTGTCAGGACGCTTTTTTGCTGCTTCTCGGCTTCCGTACACCGCAATATCCATTGGTTCGCTTGCTCTTGCCAGGCCATAAGCTCCTTGCGAGTTTCCTCCAGCCTGCTTTCCAGCTTGGCCTGCTGCTCCTCGCACTCTTTGATGTGCTGTTGGTAAAGGCTTTGGTTCTCCTGATTTTTCCTCAGCTCTTCCTGCCAGACAGGAATGAATTCTTCGACCGTTTCGCGAAGTGGATTGCTCAAAATATTTCCGGCAATTCTCTGCTGCTCTTTGGACGCACCTTCCATCCGCTCTCGCAAGGCCGCTTGCTTGTTCTTATTTGCCTCGAGACGTTCCCGCTCTTGTTCGCTTTCGTTTCGTTTGGCCTTTTTTTGCTGGAGCACACTGTCCAGTTGGCTGCGGATCATGCTCTCCTGCTGTTTCCATTCTTTTTCCGCCTGGTCGTAGTACCCGCGAATTTCTCTGTTCGTGCGCCCAAGCGCTTCTTTGATCTGGGAAACGTCCTGTTCTTCATCCAGCCTCGCAATCTGGGATTCGGCCAATGTCAGCTTTTCTTCGGCCACTTGCTTTTGCGACTGGTATTTGGCATATTCCAGGGTGTACTGGTGGCGTTCCGCCCTTTCGGCTTCCAGCGTCATTTTTTCAAGCTTGCGCGATTCCTCGCGCCATTCGGCACCGTATTGCTTCACGACTGCTTCCTGGGCTGCAATATCCCGGGATGCCTTTTTCCAGTTTAAAGTATGCTTTTTTCTCTGCAATTCGGAAAGTTGCCCTGCGATTTTCTCGGCTTCCGCTGTTACCAGCAAGAGTTCGTTCCGGGCGTGCTGAAACAGTGCCTTCGTCCATTCCTTTTCCCGTTCCAGCAACTCTCTCGATTCCTGATACGTGGCAAACACTTGTTTATACTGCTGCACGGACCTTTCCAGCAGTTGACACTCCTGGATTTGCATGCGGAGCTGCTTGCTTTGCTTGAACTGCTCTCGCTGTTTTTCAAAAATTTCCGCAAAAGCCTGACCATTGTTGCCGCTGATTGCCTCTTCCACCGTAGGGATCAACAACTGCGACACCAATTGGTCCGTCGTCTTGCAGTCGTCAAAAAAAATCTCCACGCCGCCTTCCGCACCGTTTATCGTCGCTACTTTACGCCATTCGGCGGGAATCAACTGAAAGTGTTCTTCCAGATAGGCATGATACTCCCTGATCGTCGCAAACGTACGCGCGTTCATATGCCGAGAACTCATCTGCGTGTAGTATTCCTGCATTTCTCCTTTATCTGCCGGTCGCTTTTTCCCAAACGCCCCTTCTCTGGAAAAAGGAAGCTCATCGATCGCATGCGGATTCCCCTCTTCATATTCATACACATAGCGCAGCGAATCGAGGTCGTTGTTGTGCAAAAACAAGCTGACAGCGGTCAAAGCGTAACGGCGAGGAGAGTCGTTGATAATCCATTCAATAGCAATATGAGCAGGAGTGCCTGCCAGCGATAACGTCTCCCTGATTTTGCGTCCCGCCAGCTCTTGATGCGGCAGCACGGTTTGCAGGGCCGTCTGGATGAAGACGGTTTTCCCTCCGCCATTTTCAAGCAAAATCGCGCCGTTATGCCCGTCAAACACGAACAGCTCATCATTATAGCGCTTGCTTCCTCCCTCATAGATCACATTGGTAAAGCGAATTTTGGAAATGACAGGCATTTACGCTCCCTCCTTCTGCTTCTCCTGCCCGGAAATGAAGTCCAGAATTCCCCGATTGTAATCCACGTCCATGTAGTAGCGCTGAATAATCGTCTTGGCTTTTTCCGTGAGCGTCAGCTCCTGGTTCCCTAGATCCGCGATCAGACCTTGTTCTCGCAAAAAATTTTGGACGATAGACAAAAAGCCCAGGCGGCTGTTCGTCCGTCCATCCTGCTGCCTGGAAGACTCACGTAAGTCATCAATGGCCTCCCATTTCTCCACCAGCAGACTCCAGTTATATTCATACTCGGCGTCAAGTGCTTGCAAGCGCTCCGGACCATGTTCCTTCAACGTCTGGATACGGGCGTCGATGCTTTCCAACCAGCTTCCCAAGGTGATAAAATCTCTCGTCATTTCCGTTGAGTGGTAGCTGTCGTAAAACTCGCCAAACAGAATGAGGATAGCTACGTACATCATGTACAAATCAATGTTCTTGGCTTTGGCGGGCAAGTATTCTTTTTTCAGCGAAGCATTTTTCAAATGGAACGGAGAGCTTACCGCGAGCGGAACCATGTACAGCTTGTCCCCCGCAGGAATGACGGCACAATCCACTTCGCGTGCGAACTGCTCCACCAGCCCTCTGATTACGTCATTGCCCACATACATTCTCATGCTTTCCGTATCTGCCTGTCCGTCCCGGCTAAGTTGAGAATAGATGCGAAAGGCCGTCAGAACCTGCTCGTTGTCATACATGGGAACTCTCCTTTCTGCATACCTTCATATCTTGTATTTCAAATCGCTTCGTAAGCTGCAAGCGTTCCTCTAGCTCAATCACCTCGATGCGCTGTCCAGGCTGCAGCAGGGCGAGCACTTCCCCCAGCAAGTGATGGTCTTCCTCTTCGTGCGCCTTTTGCAACGGGGAACGCTGATGTACGAGCAACCAGAAATCATAAAAGGACCGATGCTGCAGCCAATGTTCATGCCCATTTTCCCGCATATGCCGGGCAACCTGCGAAATCGTAGCCTCTCCTTGTTCATCGAGAACAGTGAGGACATAGCGCATGATTTTTCCAAAGTTTTGCTGCTGGACGATCGTCTGCTCCTGTTCCGCTTCATCGGTTACCTCTTCAAAATCGCCCTGACCTTCTTCCTCGAGTTCGCCCCCTACCCGCTGTTTTTCAAACACAGCCAGCGGCGACCAGCCTGTATGTTGCTCCAGGGAAAGAAACGGCGCAAGCAATGTTCTCGTCGCGGTCAGAGGCAGAGGGGAAGCGATCAGGCGAGCGACGATTTCCTGGTCAAAATTGAAAGATTGCAAAGCCACATGGTATAGCGTCTCCTGTGCCGCCTGGAGAGCTGTCGTTTTCAGCACGATGCTGTCTTTCAACAGTTCCGTATGGGCAAAGTGCACCTCTCCTAGTTCCCGATCAATGCGTAAAATATATTCATACGCCCGGTGTTCTTTTTCTCCTTTGCGCTCATACAGAAGCCGCTCTTTCGTTTCATCGACAAACCCTTGCAGTTCGTGAAACTCTTCATGTTCTCTCGCAAGACGCAGATGGATGTCTTCAATGACTTGCTTGTAGCGCACATACGTCTCTTCCGAAATAATGTTGCGCTGCACTTCATGCTTCATCCGCACCATGCGTTCCTGCAAAGCTTCCACATCGATCCGCATCTCGCTGATTTGCCGCAGCGCTCCTCCGAACTCACCTTTTTCCAACTGTTTTCTCAATAGCAATTGATTAATCGACAAATGAAACTCCCGGAAAAACTCCTTTGTGGCAAAAACCAGCTCTAGCCCGTCTTCATCGAGGGAATAATACTGCTTGTTGGCCGCTATATCTCCCCGCTCTGCTTTCAAAATCGAAAACTCCACCTTGTCCATCTGCCGTGTCTCCCAGTTATAAAAGCTCCGGTGGTTGCGTTTGCCACTGGCGGGCCGGAACGTCTCAATAATCGTTCGGGCGATCTTTTCAAATCCCTCATCCTCGAGGTCGATCTCCTCCTGGTTCATCTGCATGAGAAAGGCGGCAAGCTCTTGCACCCCGGTCTTTTTGTTGCGGATTAACATATTTTCAAAAAAGAACAGCAGAGCTAACAACCCCAGTCCAAACATATCGATAGGCCGCTCTTGCCGATCTTTTTCCCGCTTGGCATCCAGCTTGTGCAAAGGATCAAACAACGCAAGACGCTGGATGCGCTCCTTGTAGTCCTCCAGCACACTTTCCAGCCTTTCATGCTCCACTCCCTTTCTCCTCCCTTCTCTCTGCTGCCGAATCAAGCAGCCTGTTTCGCAGCGCTTCTGCCGGGATCGCTTCTTGCGGCACATACTCTTTGTTTTTCAACAAGGCCGAAACCTGCGTTCTTTCTTCTTCCGAAAAGAACGAGATGAACTGTTCAATCGCGTTTCCGTTCACCCGCTGCCCTCCTTTTCCGGTGGATGCTTGCTGTCGCAACAATGCCCGATACAGTTCAACTGCCGGCACGGCCCCGCATTTTTGAGAAAGCGCGTGCCAGATCGCCAAACCTTCATGATCGAGGTCGCCAAAATATTCGAACTGATGACGCGCATCCCGCCCCACTCCCAACTGCTCTGAAAGGCCGTCAATTCCGGAAACAACCTTCCAACCGGCTCCATAAATCAAAGTCGCATAGGGAAGCGAAGACAGGATGGGCAATATCGCATAGTAAGTGGTTTTATTCTCGACGATCAAGTGCCGATAGATACCCTGTTGTTCTCCTACCTGTTGCAGATGGACCGCAAACATAAGCGGATCGGGCATAGCTGTAACCTTCAACTGCTCCCACACGCCGATCGCCTCCAGCAGCTTGCGCCCTCCTTTCTCATCGATCCACTTTTCGTCCCCGACCAAGTGAAAGGAACGCTCAGGTGCCGTCGCTTCGCTCTGCGGAAATCCCCGTTGCGTGAGGTAGTCATGCACTTGCTGGATGTACGGCAAATCTTTGCTCCATCTGGATTCAGCAAGCCGAAAATAGACGTCCAGCCTGATACTCGGATGAAAGCACAACTGTGCTTGTTTTATTGCTTGCTTGATCGGCTGAGAAAGGACGGATTTCTGGATGCGGTAAGCCATAGGGAGTGGCGGATTTTTGGCGTTCGTCCCGGAACTTCGAACGGGGATGAGGATCTGGTTGTCGAGCAATGTTTGCATGGCTCGGTGAAATTGCGGGTACGTTGTCTGCGGATCAGCCCATGTTTCAAACTGGCCGAGGGATATTTTTGTGCTTTTATAGGACTTTAGATGCTTGATAAATGTATCGTACATAGAATGAAATCACCCTTTTTATATTATAGGGCAAGGGAACAAGGAGAGGCAGGATTTTTTTTGGGGGGGGTGTTTTTCTTTTGCTTCTAGGGGAAAAGAGCGTTTGAGTGAGGGAAAAGTCTTTTTACAGCGGTGAGGTTCATACACAAAACTTTTTACGCTCTCTCGCAGAACTGCTCGAACATAATCGTTTTTTCCGTTCAGCCTAATTTTTAGCGATAAAAGCCGTGATCTCTCCCGCCTCTTTGCCCGAATCCGACCTGTCCATCGATTCCTTTTACCCGCTCGGGCCAAAAAGGCCAAGTGCAATGCAAGCAAATCCAATCGCGGCAATGATGTTCATGCGCTTAAAAATGCGTTTGGCTTCATCCTTCTTCTGCTGGGCATCCTTTCGCATCCCTACGAACGCCATCACAATCGCAATGAAAACGGCAATGAACCCAATTGGCAATAACAGTACAAAAAACACGCTGTTTCCTCATTTCCTTATCGTTTACGGCGTCTTCTCATATCGCTGCCTGTGCCATTGTACCATGAACCTCCAAGGAGAGCCATTTTCAAAACCCTCCGATAGAATGGTGGTATCGAATCCACAGCCTACCTGCCGAACCGATTTTTCGCTTGGCAATCTTCTGGTGTTTCACGGTGAATAGTAATCAAGCGCCAGTGGGCTTCCGTCAAAGTTTCCGGAAATTGTTGCAGTGACAACCGTTTCCCCATTTTTTCTACGGCATTTGCCACATCTGTTTGAATCAGCAAGTTCTTATTTATGTCAACAATATGCAATTCGATAACCGAGGAGCCGTGGACGTGACAGGCCAATCCTTCATCATAGAGTATGGCATCTTCTGTAAAGCACTTGGCAAGCAGATTGCTATCATAAGAGTTGGATGCCTGAAAGTACGTTTCAATCGCTTCTGGTAATTGTCCATTCATTTTTGGGATACCCCTTCTTTTTGGCAAAGAATGTAGATGGTTCGAACAACTCCTTCGTCAATTGTATGCTCTACCCCGATAACGATCACTCCATGGCCTTGTTTAAGCATTGACGGCAATAATCCCCGATCTAGCCGGACAGCCGCGAACAAATTCGTCTCGAATACCAACTGCCAATCCGCATCGCTTTGCGCGAGCGCTCCGCCGATTGGAGCAGGAGAGGCGCCAACGTTGTTTACCCAAATATCAACGCCCCCAAACCGTTCAAGAATCTCGTTTACAATTTGGGTTGTTCCGACATTCTCTCTGTAAAAAATTGCTGCGTTATCTCGATATTGGACACGCGTGAAATTTTGAAAATGCTATACTCAGAGGTTAGGGAACGGTCTTGAGATGAGGAAGCCTTTGCGGGAGCATTGCGGACAGTATAGTTGAAGTCGCCGGCTCAAGGCCGATCCAATAAAGAATGGCGGTGAATGATGATGGGCGAATTTCTATGCAGAACGGGTCCGGGACCTCGTGAGGAGCACGCCGTCTGGTCGGACTGGCCGTCACTGGTCACCAGGTTCGGTGAATTTTTGCAACAGGAAGAGATGACGAAGCGCTATAGTGCGGAGCACCAGAGCGCCAGGGAAAAGCTGGCTGCCCTAGATGGAACGATGGCCTGCGGGTGTAGTTGAAATCGTCGAGGAACCAAGACCACGATCGGGGTGTGTCAATATGGCTCGTGAAGCAAAGGCCAGCGCAGCTATCTGCCGCTGAACGACTTCCTGACGCATTTGTTCCAACAGCTCCCGCAGCTTTCAGATCCGCAAAAACCCAGAAGCGGGCACGGGGTCGACATTCATTGGTTAGCACCGGGATAGACGGTAGTCGAACCCTATCTACCCCAGCCTATTGAAGTTCCTGTGATCGCCAACTCCTGACCAGGAAGGCATTCTTCTTGTTTTTCGTATACTTGGCTCTTCATGAGATGTTTCCATTCACGCCTGCCTGCGACAGGCGACTGTACTACCTAGAAAGCCTTGTCCCGACTGGGGATTTCACGCGATTTCCGCGAACCTCGTTTGTACGGTCGTATAATACGCAGCGACGTATGCCCAAACTCCCCCAAATCCCAGCAACAGCAGGCATTTGCGAACCTCCCTGAAAATCGCTGTGAGCCTTGGGTTCGCAAATGCAAAATCCACTGCTAAATCATCAAAAACCCTTCCGGATCATACCCTTGTTTGGCACCGACGTGTTCGACCTTCCCCTTCCAATTAGCACCCAGCCGATAGAAGCGCAAGCTGTCTGTCTCCGGCTCTATCATCCTTTTCAGTTTGATATGCAATTCCTTCAGTTGCTGCGGATCAAGCAAACATTCAAACACCGAATTCTGCACTCGCTGGCCGTAATTTTCGCATGTTTTGGCAACCTGCCTCAACCGTCTTTGCCCGTCGGCAGAGGTTGTATTTACATCGTAAGTAATCAACACCATCATCCCACATCACCCTACTTCCAAAAAATGGCGGATAATCATCCAGATCGCCGCGCATGTATCTCGCCAACAGCATCGCTTGCGCGTAAGGAAGAAGTCCGACGGCTATCTTCTCCTCAAAAAATGGATGATAAATCTCGTCCCGCTTGCGCTGCTGCCACTCCGTCAAAACAAGCTTTCTGGCCTCATCGTTCAAAATAAACGCCCCAGACTCCTTCTCTACAAAGTCATCCTTGGTCACCTGTTTCCGGTTAATGAGCGTCAGCGCCGTTCTATCCGCCATATAGACCCGAAACTCCTCCATCAAGTCCAGCGCCAGACCGTTCCGCCCCGGGCGATCCCGATGCAAATATCCGGCTTGTGGATCAAGGCCGACCGTCTCCAGTGCATGCGTAACATCATTCGCGAGCAGCGTGTACAGAAAAGACAGGAGCGCATTCACGCGGTCCCGAGGAGGCCGTTTCACTCTGCCCCTAAACGCGAAGTCCTCTTTATTTGCCAAAATTTGCTCCGGCAACACTGAAAAGTAATGCCGCGCCGCCAGTCCTTCGATTCCCCTCAGTTCATCCAGCGACTTTGCCTTGACGACTTCCCGCATTTGTCGATCCAGCCACGTCACAACGGATTGACATTGCTCCGCTTGAATCCGTTCTGCGTAATCACGCAGCGTACGCTTAACGGATACTCTTGCATTGACAAGCTTGGAATAAACGAACCGTTTTGCCAGCAGCAGCGACTGCTCCTCCCTGTCACACCAGCGGTACTGCGTGCGCCGCAGATGAATATTGCCGGATACCTCTCCCGTCACCCGTGCCTTGAACCGGCCTGTGGGCGTCAGAAACACCAGTGAAATTCCGTTGTCCACACATAAGTTCATCGCTTCCGGACTGACGCCGACGTAACCGAAAATAACAATCGACTCTAACTGAATGCGCGGCACCTGCAATTCTTTGGCACCATCAGCGCGATGCCAGTCAACCATGCATCGCATGGCAAACGAGCCTATCATGCCCTCCCCTCCATGTAAAGCCGCCCACGTAACCATCTGCCTGTTAAAAACCCATTTACACAAAAAAATTTACATTCCCTCAATGTCTAGCACGGGTTATGGTGATGAATCAATATTATGTATGGCATCTCTTCCCCCCGCTCCCCCCAAAATAAAAAAACCCTCCCTTCCGACCATGGGAAGAAAAGGGAGGCTGGGTGGACTGGGTTCAAATCTCTAGTTCACCAAGTCGAACGAGTTCGACTACTGCCTGAGATCGACCTTTGACACCTAATTTTTGCATGACATTCGTGATGTGGTTTGAAGCACACAATCTATAACCATCTAATTGCCTCATGAATATACTGCATATTTTCGTGGAACCCCCAACCGATTCCTTCCGTTTTTTCAACGACAGCGGCGATTCTTTCCTCAAACTCCTCAAACAAATCGTATCCGTCGTCCGCGTTTATCCTGTCGATGACCGATGCAAACATCTTCAGAATACTTTCGTAAAATCGTGAATCTATATCGCCATAAGCATTGGTAAATTCCACACCCATTTCAACGTAAAAGAGCATTAATTCCAACGTATGGTTTGGGCTTTGGGTGATCTTTTCAAACTCATCAATTGCCTTTTTTGCATCTGCCAGCCTCAGTTTTGCGAATCCTCGGTCTGGAAAGAACTCATCTTTCACCTTTTTCTGATATACGGGAAGCAATGCCTCTATGGCTTCCTCCCCAATCAACTTTACGGTTAGAAATAGCTCGGCTTGTTTGCTCGATTTAAAGGTATCAACAAGCAATTCAATAAGTTCTTGCTGCGAAAGGGATTGCAGTTGTTTTTTCAGCTTTGCCGTCGTTAGCTTAATGGGTTTCTTCGATTCTTCAACTTTTATAAATTCTTTTGGATTTAGTTGCTTTTTCTTTTGCAGAAGCTGTTCATTTACTCCTTCAAGGTCAAAATGCTCGGGATCAAACCCCTTTTTCAACCAGGCAATCGTATCTTCATATTCAGGATGTGACTTCGTTGCTAAAATCTCCAAAATCCTTTGATACCCCAAGACACCGCCGCAATCCTCTGGCGGACAATGACGTTCACCTTCGAGACATACAGGATACTGCTTCTCAGGCTGGACAGGCAAGATTTTCTCAAGTATTAAATCATGTTGCCAATCATCGCCAAAGTCGTAGACATATAGCACCTGCTGCCCTTCTTTGGTGATATGGTCAACGATTTTTTCCCTTCGTGCATTCAGCTCTGGTGTGTTTCCTGGTGGAAATGTCGGATCTGGACGGGTAATCGTGAAAGACCCAAAATCAAACAGATAGAGATGATACTCTTCCCATCCCATGACAATCTGTAGCGTCTTATGCAATTGGTGAAAAGTGATTAAGCCATTCACTTGGAATCTTCTCCAGATTGTCGGGTATATATCTTTTAATGCCACTTTAAATTGATAGATCATTCGTTCTACTCCTTAGTAAAAAATAAGACGCTTTATGTTTTAACCCTATTATAGTTGATAGAAATCGTCAACAGACAACAGACAACAAACAAATCAATTTTCACACTAACAGATAGTTATTGAATGAAAATTCAGTCATTAACGAAAAGGTTTGTACTTAGGGTTTGCTGAACGGTTTTCAAACTACAAAAATGTTTCCAAAACCAGGAATTCTATACGAAAGAAGGCGGTTTAACCAGAAGGCAAAAAGATCCCGCAGCCTGCGCTCGAGGTTCATCACCAGGAGTTGCTTGCCGATCGCTCGACGAATCACCTTGCCGTTTGCACGACGTTGTTTGGCCACGGCCAGGTACTCCTTTCGCGCTTTATCCCGATAAGTCCGTGGTTTGCGGGCACGACCAATCTGTGGAGCATGTAACGTGTCGATGATCTCCTCCAGTTTCTCACGCGCCTCATTCAGCAAGTTCAAATCGGTTGGGTACGCCACATCCGCCGGGGCACATGTGGCATCCAGCAACAAGACACCCTGGTTCGGATCTTCCTCGGATGTTGAGTGACGCTTGGTCGTACGTTTACCTTTGGATTTTCTACCGGATTTCGGTTCATCGTCACGGTCGGAATCTGGTGTCGATTTGGCGGCCTCGACCGCGATGATCTCGTTGATTTCGCGGAGAACTTGCGAAAATGCGTCATGAGCGACGGATGGAACGGTGGATGATCCTGATAGCCTTCCAGCCCGATGAAGTATTGCAGATACGGGTTTTCGACAATCTGCTGGACCGTTTCCCGGTCCGACAGTTGCAAACGTTCCTGAATGATGAGTGCCCCGAGGGCGACACGGATGGAAACGGCCTTTTGTCCACGAAACGATTTGCGGAAGGACTTGGCATACTTTTTCTCTGCATGTGCCCACGGTACCAACCGAGCCAACTTGACCCAGCGATTTTCTTTACTCAACTTGCCGCCAAACGGCAAGAAAAAATCATCGGGGAGAAGCAGTTGATTTTCACGATGAGAGAGAAATTCGTACATTCAGATCCGCTCCATGTGCAAGGAATTTGAAGGAAAATCGCCGATTTCCTTGCACATGATTTCGATGAAAACGAGGCAAAACCCTTGTGGCTACAGTATTTTTTATCTGTTCAGCAGCCCCTAATCAGGGCAGTGAATGTGACCATTCCGAGACCCAGCATACAGGAGGCGCTTTTTCTTTTCAAACCGCAAATTAATTCATTACAGGAATAGCTCCTTTTTCAGGATGGTTTTTAGTTGGACAGGCTGCCCAAACCAAAAAAAAGGCGCACCACAACTAAACCCAAACCATTTTCGAAAAATGGATGAGTCCATTTGTCGCAACGCCCCAAATTAACGCAAGCGAATGGATACGGTCGCCCAATTCGCCTCCCGGCTATCATTCATGCGGATAAGTCACCCCGCCGTCGATATCGGATCATGGGTGCCGGCGGGGAATCGCCGACCGGTTAGCTGGGCAGCGATTCCTTGAATCGGTCCTTCAGCCAGCGCCTTCTCGCTTCGCGCCAATTTCCGCTGCGAGCGAGACTGTTGATCCGCCAATACAACGGCGGGTGGGCCATGAATTGAAATTCGAGAAATCTCCAGAGCCACGAATCCCGTTCCAGACTCGAAGCGCGGCCCGTCGACGAACGGCCGTCGGCCATGCGGTGCGCCATGGATTTCTCGAGATCGCGATCCAGGGCGGCCGCCAATTCCGTCAATCCTTGCCCCATCTGCGCAGTTCCCCCGGAAAGCCAGGTTGCGCCGGTAAAATCCGCTCTCACTTCCGTCCACTGAGCGATAAAGGAAAGATACATGGGGAAAACGAACGCGAAAACGTAAACCAACAGAAACATCGCAATTTTGAAATTTTCCGCGAGCCACTTCAGTTGATCGAAAAACAGATACGCCATGCCGGCCAGCAAGCCGATAAAAAGAAACCGCGCCAGCTGATTCGTCAACACATCGCGCTTGCGGATATGGGCCGCTTCGTGGGCCAATATCGCTTCGACGGACGGGGACGGCAATTGCAATGTAGCTGTCGTCAGCATAATCGCGCCGCGTCCGATATTCATCCCGACGGCAAAGCCGTTATAATCCGGCGAATCGACGGAAAACAGGCGGGTATGGGGAATGCCGGCTTTTCTGAAAATCGTTTGCGCCCGCTCAAAAATTTCCCCTTCCGTGATCGGTTCGGCATCCGTCGCAGCGATTAACACCCGATCCGAAACGTAAAAATTCAAACCCCACCATAACAAGACGAACAGGCCGACAGCCCATGCCGGCGCTTTAAGCCAAAGCAATATCGCCAAAAGTCCGGTATATGCGGAAACGCCTTTAACGGTTGAGGCATAATAACCTTTCCAAAACAACCGTTTCAGCACGGCAGGGTGCCACAAAGGCAGCACCTTTTTCTCTTTCCCGCCGGTTCTGTCCGAAGCGGAAGCGAAAGGAGCAAGGAGCCGGTGCCAATGAACGGCGTTATCCGGCGACAAGTAAATCGTTTCCCCGGGAAACGAAAGCTTCAGCACTTGTCCGAACGAACGGGTATAATCCTGATGTGAAGACATGAACGTAAAAAACGGATGCAGCCTGAGCAGGTCGGGAGACGACCAGACGCTTGCCTCTTTCAATTCCCGGAGCGGAAAATCCCTCGGCTGAAACCGGGACAGCACGACAAGATGTTCCTCCTCCGGAAGCCAATACAGGCGGACGGAATAAAAATTCGCCGCCCGTTCTATCGTCTGTATCGATACGGAAATCATCATAAAGACGATAAACACCTTCAATGCCGCATAGGTTTCAGGCGCCAGCCCAAAAAACAGCACCGCCCCCAGACTGACCAAGCCGGTCAACGCGACATCCGCCGCCAATCGCCTCGCATCTTTGCGCTGAACGATTTCGACCGCCCGGACTTCCTGCAGTTTTTGCCGGAGCGCCATTCGCATCTCCCGTTTATTTCGATCAATCAACTCCGAAAAAGCGGCATATGCATGGGCGCCGATGGCCGTCAGCAGTATCGCCTGTCCAACCGGCAAGCGGACGAACAACCCGGTCAGCGCCGCTGCCGCCAACAAAATTTTCGCAGCGGTTGCGGCTTTTTTCGGCAGCCAGACCGAAACGACGTTCATGATGACGGCCAGCGCAACGACCGATATCATGACCAGATTATTGGGCAAAATGTTCATCCCTTCACCCCCTTTGAACAGGAATCATCGTATCCGCCAGCGCTTTGAACTCATCCAGCGACAAATTAGGATCGATAAACAGGACAGAGTAGCTCAGCCTCTGTTCCTGCCAAACGAGCGAACGGAAATCATTCATTTCCATCCATACCCCTGCTTGGCCGCGAATCTTGACAGGTTTCTCGCCGGGAAGGGCCGCGGATTGCTCTTCCCCTTCGGAATCTTCCTGAGACGGAAATACGGACATCGTGAAATAAGGAACCCCGTCCTTCCGGTAATCCAGATTCACCTCATTTCGTTTCAGCACGCCTTGCAATTCCGTCAATTCGATGCGGGAAATGGCGAGTCCGTCCTTTTCGGGAATATGGAGAAACGTTTTTCCAATGCTCTCAACCGCTTCCTCCATGGTGATTTCGCGGGTTGAATTCATTTCGTTCAAATCTTGAATTTCAACGTCTTCGGGAAGTTCAAGCGCAAACGTATCGGCCGGAATATCCGGATTCAGCTCCACTTTGGTGTATGTTGTTTCCGTTCGAATGTTGCCGGATGTCGAAACCGATTTTAAAACCATCCAATTTTCCTTGTCGATCCACAGTTCCTGATCCCCTAACAACGTGGTGCTGTCTTTCGCCTTGGCCATGACCCGGTACGTTGTTCGGTCGGCAATTTCTTCTTCCCCGCGGGCGGAAATCTCATGGGTTTGCTGAATCATTTGCAGCAGTTGCTCGACTTGCTTTTTCGGCGACGTTTGTCCGATTTGGAGCAGTTCCGGATCATCGCTGACCATCGCCTGCTTGAGCTCAGGCTGATAGATGATCAGCCGGGCGCCGTCATGGATGGTAACCGTCTTCGCGCTTCCGTCCTGAGCCTCCGCCTCGGTCCGCCTTTTGCCGTCCTTGCTCACCCATTCTTTCATGAGGATCAGCTCCGGCTCTTTTCCTGTCCCATCGGTAGTTTTCATTTCAACTTCGACGTAATGCGCGCTAGGTTCATGCGATCGATCCAGCGCATGTTGAAGAACTTGTTCCGGTAAAAAGTCCGGGTTGGACGAACAGCCGAAAAGTCCGACCATCATCAGCCCGATCAAGCCCAAACATCCTTTTCTCTTTATCTTTGTCATGTCCGTTCACCTTCTTCGTTCATTAAGGGCAGGCGGCAGATTACGCAGGTTCCGATATTCTCCTTGGAGTAAATCGCAACGTCGCCGCCATGCTTCTCCAAAATTCGCCTCGTAATGCTAAGTCCAAGGCCGGCCCCGCGGGCAGCTTGTTTTCCTCGAGCCGGATCTGCCTGATAAAGCGGATCAAACACGTGCGGAAGCTTGTCTGGCGCAATGCCCTCTCCTTCATTTTGAACGATAAAAAATACGCTGTCCGGCGTATCCAACCGGGCCTCTTCTTTCACGAAATTGAACAGCCACTCCATGGGGAGGCGATCCGACGAAGCGGCCGCAAGCCAGATCCGCATTCCCGTTTTCGTATGCCGCAGCGCATTGCTCATCAGATTGTTCGCGACGCGGATCATTTGATTCGGGTTCACCCGGACATTTCCACTCACATCGCTGCGAACGAGGAGCTGGATATGTTTTTCTTTGCACAACAGCTCATAATCGGAAACCAGCATGTCGAAAAATTCACCGCCGTCCACTTCCACCAGTTCGATCTCATAGGTAGGCGACTGCAGCAAGGTATGCATCAATAAATCGTCCAGCATCTGTTTCATGTGGTTGGCTTTCTCGACGATAATTCCGCGGTACTCTTCCCGCTCGCTCGCGGACAACTCCTGCTCCGAAGCCAGCGACTCGGCATAAGCGCAAATCGACATCAGCGGCGTTTTCAAGTCATGGGAAATGGCCGCAATCATGAATTCTTTTTCCCGCTGCTCTTGCGCGAGCTTTTTTCTTGCAGCCTCGATTTGCCTGCGCATTTTGTGAAAGTGTCCGGTTAATTGTCCGATCTCGTCTTTCCCCTCGGGCAATTCCTGGACGGTTTCCCCTTTGGCGAAAGCGGTCATTTGCTGCATCAAATGAGTCAATCTGCTGTTTAACTTGCGATTGACCCCCCTCACGACGGCCAAGTAGATCAGCGTAAACAAGCCTATAAAAACGCCGATCAAGAGCCAACCGCGCTGCGATACGCCCGAAACCCATTCGTCGCGGCTCAATTGGATGTCGAAAAACCCGACCAGTTCGGGGCCTGAAAAAACTGGCTGCTTGTAGCCGTATGCGCGGTAGCCTTGTTGCAGGGAATACAGATTTTCGTACAATTGTTTCCTGCCAAGTGAAAATTGCGGCGAAACGCGCAAACGATCCGAAGTGTAAAGCACAACGCCGTCGCGATTATAGAGAACGATCGAAACCTGCGGTTGAATCAGCTTTTCAACTTGCGCACGTTCCGCGTTTATTTCATACCATTTCGGGTCGTCCAAAACGGAGATCAAGTATTGCAAATGAGCCTGTTTTTGCACGTATTCTTCCACATTCAAATCTTTATGATAGGCCTGAACCCAGACGAACAGGACATACGCGGCGGTCAAAGGGAGAATCATGACGATAAAATAGGACAGCAACAGCCACGTTTTGATTTTCATAGCGGTTCACCGATAAACCGGTAGCCTTTTCCCCACACGGTCTGGATAAACCGCGGATTTTTCACCGGGTCGGCAAGCTTTTCCCGAAGCGATTTAATGTGGACCGTGACGGTATGCAATCCTGCCGCGTCCGCTTGCTGCCAAACGTGCTGGTACAATTCTCTTTTGGAAAAGACCGTTTCGGGATGCTGCGCCAGCACGCTCAGCAAATCGAATTCTTTGGCCGTCAAAGCAATTTCGAAGCCGTCCAGTTCAGCCTTCTGCCGATCCCAATACAAGGTCAGGCCGCCCATGTATTCGGTTTCGTTCTCCGGCACCGGTTGCCCTTTGTAACGCCGCCACCGGCGAAGCAGCGACTCCACGCGGGCTTTAAGTTCCGCCAGGCTAAACGGTTTCGTCAAATAGTCGTCTGCGCCGAGATGAAGGCCCTTCACCTTGACTTCGTCTTCTTTGCGTGCGCTGATGATCAGGATCGGGACGTCGCTTTTCCAGCGAATATTTTTGCAAAGGTCAAAGCCGTCCATCTCCGGCAGCATCAGATCGACGAGCACAAGATCGTAAGATTGCTTTAAAAAATCTTCCCACCCTTCCAGACCGCTAGTCGACCACGTCACATGATAGTTTTCCCTCCTTAACGTATCGCGAACAACGCGGGCGATTTCCGGATCGTCTTCTACCAGCAGCAGGCTGCCCTTCATGAATGCTCCCTCCTGTGTCCCAATGTAACATATCAGGTTTTGATCATCGCAAATTATATACTTTCTTTATAATTAATCCGTATGTCCAAAATTTCCCTAACCGCGTAAAATGTATACAAGCGGCCTCCGTTTGATGTCGTGCGCGTTTTTAACACCATTATTTTTAATCCACCGCCGCCTTTTTCAGCAAGTTATGGGCAAGCATCCGGCGGGAGGACTACTTTTCATTTTCAGGGCTTATACAATTGCGACTGTAGACGCCGCCTAGCGCCAGTTGCTCCTCATGCTCCCCCTGTTCAGCGATTCCCCCTACGTCACCACTACGATCCAGTCAGCGTCCTTGATCATCGCCAAACGATGGGCAATGACCAGCATGATGTGACCCGCCGCGAGTTCGGCCAGCTACTGTTGGATCGACCACTCCGTCTTGATATTGAGCGTCGAGGTCGCTTCGTCCAGAATCAGAACCTGCGAGTTCTTCAAGAACATGCAGGCACGCCAGCCACTAGTTCTTCTCGCCGGACAGCTTCATCCCTCTCTCTCCGATTACCGTGTCCATGCCCTGCTCCTGCTCGCGGATGAACCCATCAAACCGGGCTCGTCTGGCCGCCTCCCATACAAAGCGGGGATCAACCTGGTCCTTTGCTATCACGTTAGGAACTGATCCAGAGACTGGCAAGCGTAAGCAGATCAGGCGAATCACTTCTTGTCTGTCGCTGAAAAGGACAAGTATTACATCGCTTTTGTACTCGCCATTTATACAGGGATGCGTCGCGGAGAGATCCTTGGTTTACGTTGGAAGGACATTGACTTTGACCAAGCGAAAATCAGCGTGCAGCAGACGCTTTACCGCCCGTCCAACCAGGGAATTATCTTTCAGGAGCCCAAAACAAAAAGCGCGAAGCGACGGATTGCTATTCCGCAATTTGTGCTCCAGGAGTTGAAGCGGCATAAAGCTCGACAGAACAAATTACGTTTCGAGTACGGTGAGGGCTATCAGGACCACGATCTGGTTGTCTGTTACGATGACGGGCGCCCACAAGACCCGCGAAACCTGCTCAGGCATTACGAGCGGATCACCAAGAAAAGCGGCCTGCCTCCCATCCGCTTCCACGATCTGCGCCATACGCATGCAACCATGTTGCTGCAGATGGGGGAGCATCCCAAGGTCGTATCAGAACGCCTGGGCCACAGCCGTGTGGGGATCACAATGGACGTGTACAGTCATGTCATGCCGGACATGCAAAAAGATGCGGCTGACAACTTCGAAAAAATGATGAAGCAGAAACGCTCAAAATGACTTTAGTCGAATAAAGGTTGTCAAAATGTTGTCAAGCGACAACGTGGAGGCACTATGTTGTCAGGGTGGATGGTCGAAGACATAAGAAAAACCCTTGATTACCAAGGGTTTCAGCATTCATTATATGGTGATCCGGACTGGGTTCGAACCAGCGACCCCCACCCTGTCAAGTAAACTGGAACGAAATGTTGTCCTTTTACTGACTGGGATTGTATTTGATATATCAAACCACTTACTTCCAGTATCAATTATCATAAATATATAGTAGTCGGGAAAAGAAGTCAAGTGGTCGCCTTAAAATATCTCCGATAATACACAAAGTTTGTTTAAATCTAAATCAAGCTCTTAACCAGTATCTGCTTTTCAGACGTCAAACTCCCATCATTCAGCGTGCAAATCAACTTGAAGTAACCTGTTTTATTATTGCTGTTCGCTTTCAACGTGCAACTTTTATTCGACTGATTTGTTATCGTTACGAGATCAGTTGTTCCTCCAGTTGTATTGGTAATACTCCACGTTGCCGGTTGCATTGAAACTTGTTGACCGTTGTTGGTCAATACGGCATTCCATGTTTTAGTTTGAGTCACTCTCATATCAGGATCACCAACGATTGTTAAAACGTAATTGTCTTGCTGAACTGCTTCAACAGTGAGTGTGATAGTATCCTTAACATCTGATTTTTCAGCCAATGCAGCCGTAATGGTTACAGTTCCAGGATTAACCGCAGTAACCAATCCACTGGTGTCAACTGTAGCAATATTAGTATCGCTTGAACTAAATGTAATTGCCATGCCCGAAACAGATTGACCATTAAGTGTGACAGACACATTCAACTGTAATGTATTTTCTTGTTGAATGGTTGTTTCGGTGTTAGTTATATCTACCACATAAACATATTTCCTTGCATCAGCAATTTCATTCTCCACATCGTCAACTGCTGAGTTAAACTGATCCTGTTTACACCACAATCTGAGTAACCCTTTATGAGTTCTGTCAATAGCTTCTACTTTCCACGCTCTGCCCATTTTAATGAATCGCTGCCCAGCTTCAATTTCCAATGTTTCTTGATTTTCTTGGAGAGTGACAAGAATCTTACTTGCTGGCAAGGTCATATATTGGCCAGTTTCCACGTCAAACACGCGCCCATCAACAATGGCAGGAAACTCTTTTACAATGCCAAAATTAATCTTAATCGGATAATCACAGACACGCATAAACGCCCTGTAACGTCCATTACGCTGTCCATTTACTTCGGAGATAATCAACCAATCCTCATTGTTGTAATGGACAATATCGCCACGTTCAATTGGCGTAAGGGTACTTATCTTTTTATCATCAACATCGGTTGAAAGTGTCGTATTTGAAATGACCACTTTTACAGATTGGTTATTGATTTGTACATTCTGACCAATAGTGTCAAGGATGTATTGGAAGTCATCTGGATTGGACTGAAATAGGTTAATCATGTACATCCCCCTTACTGATTAAAGAGCATAAAAAAAGAGCCATTTTGATTAGCTGCTTTATCTTCGTCAATTTTCATCTTGCGGATTTTGTTTTCTAGTTGGTCGATTCGTGCCATTAGGTTTTCATGGAATTGGGAAACTGTCTGGTCATCTGACGTGTAATTTTTCATTAAGTGCGGTTGGTTGCCAATGCTTTCTAAAATGGACAATGCCGTTTCGTATATCTTTCTCGTTTGTGCCTTGTCAGTTGCATTGTATGTATCAGTGGCATTTAAGCTATTTTCGGCTAGATAAACATTGATTTCATCAGGTGTAAGAGTAATACCTTTGATTTCCATTTCCAATCTTGCTTTATTGTCCACGTTTGGTTCCTCCTTTAGAAATGTAAACACTCCTAGCCGTTGACTAGGAGTATTGATCATTATTCTGATGTTTGAATTGACGTTAATATGCCATTCTTAAAGTACAAATACTTTGTTCCTTGAGATTTTAGATCATAAACCCATTGTTCTTCTGTTCCCCAAGCATATTTAGAGACATTTTTTCTTGTTGGAAGTCCCCATGATAGCCAAACCATATCTTCATTCATTCCAACAAATACAGAATTCTTTTTAATGTGATCCCATACCTTATTTGACCATTTGTACGTTGTATACGGATTGGATAGTAAAAATCCAAAATGTACACTGTATTCATCATATGCTGTCAGATAATAAATCATGTCACCTGATTTAAGTTTCAAGGTAAAAAAAGTATCTTCTTTGATTTCTAATATCCACATGGGTGCAAATTTTTCAACATCTACATATTTACCATCTGCATCTTTCATGAGAGTGGTTCTAGTCCATATTGTTCTGCCCATGTAATCTTTTATCGCATTCTTAAACTGCTTTAATTTTTCGCTCTCTTGATTATTTACGACATTATTACCGTTGTTAGTCAGATTATATTTTTGCTCTAATTCCTTTTTCATCTTGTTATAACTGGCATAAGGATCAACTGCTATCAGTTGTGTTTTATCTATTTTTACGATATTTGCAATTGGCTCAAACTTAACCTCGTAATTAAATAACTGGGTAATAAGTGATGAAGGAACCATAAGCGTACCATTGACAACCTTGGGTGGAAAATCCATTAAGAAAGGTTTTCCATCTAGTTTTCCTAAATCTTTATTCGGGCTAATCTCAATTCTAATAGTGTCAAACTGATAACCTTTTAGGGTGCTTGTTGATTGATCCCATTCGACTTTAATATCTAAATTCTCAAAGACAGCTTTTGCTGGAATAAATATGGTACCACCATCTACTATTCCATTTTGTCCTTGTATTGCTTTATCATTTATCTTGACTGTAACAGGTGGGTAATCTTCTGCTGATCCGACTTTTTCAAATCCTAATACACTCAACAGCAAAGTAAGGACGAAGAAACATTTAATAAGTCGGCTATGTCTCATAGATTATCCTCCATATGCATATGGCACTAAGCAACTGGTTTGTTAATCTTATTTTTGATTTCTTCTAAAATATTTATCTTCTTATAGATATCAGATAAAAGTTCAATAACTTCAGCGAAGCCATGCAGAATTATTGTCGAAAAAATTGAAGCAACCCATACATAAATTGCAATACTCCAACTAAAATCCCTTGTGATATTACCTGCTACTATTCCGGCAATGATACCAACTACAACTTGAATATTAGCGACTGTTTTAACCGCTTTTGCTTTACCATTTTGATACTGTTCCGACATGAATAAAACCCTCCTTATAGAAATTATAGGAGGATTTTACCATACAATTAGGGCTTCTTGATCAATTTGTCGAAAAATTCTAGTATGTGGTCATGGGAAAAGAAAAACGCTCACCAGTGATTGGTGAATGGCCAGAATATTATTCGCTTAAAGTGTGTGTAAAATGATATGCTAGGCCGCCCTTTTTCCACTTAGGGGTATCGAACAATCCCAATGAAAACTTGATTTTATCACGTCTATTCCCGAACATTCCCCAGATTAAAACCGTTGATAATGTTAGTTATCAACACCTGACCACAAAACAGGCAAAAAATAGACCACAATCTCTATGAGTTAGTGGTCAACATATTAACAAATAAGCTGTCAAACTGGATCAAACAACAAAAGGCAGCAGAAGGAACGCAAAAATTTAAAAAAATCACGTTCCCTGCTATTTATTTTTATTGTTTCATCAGATGAAACGATTAGTATAACATGTGTGGGCGAGTGGACATTATCCCTTTCTACTCAATCCCTTATCATTCTTGCATTTGTTGCCCATCTTTATTTCCTAAATCATCAGATTTCTTATCATCTTTATCTTTTTTATTTCCCATATTATTTTCCATCTGTTCTTCTCTAAGTCGATCCATCTCTTGTGCCTTATTTGACGTATATGGGTTCTGCTCAACGGCTGTTTCCAAACTAAGCATATTAATACTACGCAGCTTAACGATGTTATCAACAATTTCAGTTCTATTCTTAGGACGAGCATATTGGAATATTAACTCTAATTCATCGAAATCATCTTGATTAACCGCAATTCCTTTTAACTCCATTAACTTCTTAAACACCTTTAACCTTTCCATTAACCCTTCTTTAAGCCATGATTCATTTAATGCACCACGTACATCCGCTACAGAATAGAGTAGAAGTAAGGACGTTTCTGAGATATTGCTCAACTCAACTGATGACATAGCAATGCCAGGTGTATTAGAAATTGTCAAAAGGGCTTGATATATCGTCCCGTATATCTCTTTGAAACTCATGTGATCCAGTTTATTGGATATCATATCTGCCGTAGAACCGTCATCTAAATTCAACGCATTACCGACCAAATGCGGATTAAACCCATCCCCTTTTAGGATCTGGCCTGATATAATCATTAGTGGATTGTGGTGTTTGTAAAATGAATCAGAAAATTTAGATAATACATCTTCTAGCTGATCAATTAATGGAATAATATCCTCTAAACTGCTGCGCCCACTATTCTCGTCCAATTCGTTCTGGTCATTCTTATACCTGATTGGAAGGCCACTAATATTCGTAAACTCTGCAACCTTCCTTAATTGTCCACCTACATCGTCCCATTTCTCAATCCGATCTTCATAAAACACATTGTAGTAAGAGCATCCATCAACTACATAATGTTCAATGAATCCAATATATTTATTATCCGGCGAAATGACTTCATATCCATCCTCCGGCTTTACGATATAGCTCTGAATATCCTTATTTTCATCCAGATAGCAAACTTCCCAACACATCCCATATTTAATCACATTGTCCAGAATCTTTTTCGTTACCCTATCATAGTTACCTTTCCGCCACACCTTCTTAAACTTCTTAACTGTTGCATCTTTGCCGGAAATAGTGATCGGGTTACCTAACAAGTATGTTGATTCAAAGTTTAGTATATTTTTTGCCAGATTTAGAACAATGGTTCTAGGGTAGTATTCTTTTCCGTTCCATACTTCTACACTCCGATTCAAGATTTTATGTTTGCCGTTCAGATATTCTCGTAAGTCAAGTACATGATTGACACGTTGTTGATGATATACCTTTTTGCATTCCTCCACAAACCATTCTAGATTCCCGTCAAATTTTTCTAAAACGTATTGTTGAATACTCATTTACTGACCTCCTTACGCAATATCAACATAATATTTATTTTGTTTCATCGCTTGGCACGCAAGCGCAGCCGCCACGATCAAATCGTCGTGATTACCTTCACCTTTTTTATTGTTCATTTTTCCGTCTACTTCTTGGAATATCTGCATCTGTTGAAGGGTTTCTTTACAGTGGAGATTAATAAAACCCCTTTCAAATTGTTCTTTAAAGTCACTAATCATGATTGATTTAGAAGTATTCGTTGTTGTCCAGCCCAATTGAAGCTTCTTTTTGCCTTTCTGATCGAATACTTTCTGCTTCAAAAGGTTCATGTATTCATAATCTTTCCGTAGACGTTCAATTAATGGTAGACCCAGGTTATTCCTTTCGATAGCAAGGTAAGCATAGTTACACCATTTCCCGATTGTATCCACTATTTCAGCAAAAAGATAAACAGGTACTTTGTTATGATAAAAACTCAGCACCTGTTCGCCTTCATTATCAAAAATGGTTACTGTTGAATAGTCGCCACCTGATCCACTGGCAGTATCCACTCCACCAAACATTTTGATTCCCTTTTTAGGCAATTTGTAGATGTACAATCCTCTGTTTATATATAGCTTTAAAACGTCTGGTAACTGGCTATATACTTCATTCGTTGAAAGTGGCTCTAAAATGTAATTCAGACGTTCTAACACTTTGGATTGGTCGAAAACACTTTGACCCGTAGAAATAAATGATTCCATTGGATTGCTAGGATACTCCTGATAAAACTCCTGCAAAGTCATATCAAGCAATTTATATCTACGCCACATCAGGAAACGTAAATTAGCACCTTTTTCAAATAGGATCTTCTCATCTGGCTCTAAATCCTTTTCTCTGAGCCGATTCCCTTTATTGTTTGCCTTAAACCATTCTTCCGCTTCGTCATGTTGATTGCGATTCTGTTCTTTATATAATTCATGATAGAACGGTATGAAATAAGGTTTATACTTTGAGTTGCCCTTGTAGGCAGACATAAACAACTTATAATAATGGTTGTTTGTCCCATTACTTGTCGTTTCTATGGTCAGTTTTCCATTGTCAATCAATGCCTGTTCAACGGATAGTAACTGTTTCTCTTGATTGGCATAATGGGCAAATTCTGAAAGGTGTGTCCATGTCGGACTAAAGCCCCTAGCAATTTCTTTGTTGCCTGCCACTGCACAAACAACTCGGCTACCATTTTCAAATAATAATTCATCTCTCGAATCCCTTTTTGTTTCGGGAAATAAGTCAGGGTATTGATCTCTTGGTAGCCACATGTTCATCTTTTTCAGTGTCTCAAATAAATATTTAGACGAATCTGTTTTATACGAAACAATCAAAATACTCTCGTTCTCCCTTGTGCAACAACGCCAAAGTGCCGCTGCGAGCATGTATGTAGATACGCCCGCTTTTCTCGCTTTATTCACCACAACAAAACGATTATTCTCTATTAACTCATCCAATTCAATTTGTGCTGAGTTTAGGTTAAACTTTACTTTCTGGTTTTTTGTGTCTGTAATATAAATGAAATTCTTGGCAAACAGTTCAAATGAACCCATTATCTTTTCAAGTTTTTGTTTTTTAGTTAGTGCAGCCACCGTTTCACATCCTTTCAGGTAAAACAATAAAGGGAGTGCCATATTAGACACCCCACTACAGTTCTAAATCGTCATCTTCTTCCTCTTGTTCAACAATATTTCCAAACGCTTTTAAAGCTTGTTGTTTATGATGTTCAATTTCTTTCTGGAGAGTAAGCAACAACTTAACCGCTTTTTCATCACCTTTAACCGCTTTATCCCTTACGGCTTCGTACATGTCAATTAAATCCTGTGCGGTTTTTGTCGCCAATACCATGCTGGCTATATTTTTAAATTCGTCAGTACGCTCCCATTTATGGAAACTGTTCATCGTCTTTTTGTTTACGGTTTTCAAAAACTCTTCCTCGGTCATGGTCTTGTTTGTGTCATACCAAAGGTTAAACCGATACTTTATGTATTGTTGCTTCGGAAACGGTAACTTGGCAATTACATCATATATGTTCATTGTGTGTCACCACCTTGATACTTTTCCAGCATTCTTTCTAAAGCAGCTCTAACATCATAATTAGGATCGTATTCAATCCCGTATTTCTCCATTAATCGCGTTAATGTTGCATTTACATCAATATTGGGATCATATTTGATTCCGTACTTTTCAGCCATTGCTGTAAGTTTACGGTTCGTTTCCTTTAAGCTATCTAATATCTCGTCCAATTCCTTCAAGTGTTTATTATCCATAGAGAAAATCCTCCTTAGTTTTGTTTTAAAATAGAAAAGGTGACTACCTTGATAAATAGCCACCATGAATAACTCAATTCCCAGTATTCCTATTGGATATTAAATATGTATGTACGAAATCACTATTAATACATTATTTATTATTTTAGCAATCTTTTTGGGGAGGATTTTTGCTTTCAGGGAATGAGCATACAATTAGTTGAACATGTCATAAATTCCAACTAATAATTTTAACCAACTAAACTTTCATATTGTCGTCTAGGTAATATCTTCTTCAATTCCTTATCAGTGAAATAGAATTTCAGACAATCAGAAAAATCATTTTGCTTATTTGGTATATAATTCTCAAAATCCAAACTTGGATTGTCATTACGTTCGGCAGAATTCTGCCACACGATGTTCATTCGATATAAATTTGGCAACTTTTTCTGTAATCCTTTTCCTTTTTGTTTCCTGTTACGTTCAACTACTTCAATGACTCCAAGTTCAATTAGTTTATTTACTTGTCGCTGTACCGCTTGGTCATACAATCCAGTAACCTTCTCAATATCCTTAAACGTCATATAAAAAACGCCTTGTGCATTAGCAAAGCGTTTAGAGTGTATCAACATAGCGTATGCAATTAGCTTCTGATTCTTCTCTGGACAATGTTCGATTATCCATTTGATTTCAGTGTAGGTTACAGTTAAATCTTTAACATTGGCTGTCAAATTGTAATTTTTCTCATACATATTTTTTACTGTGCGGTCAATTTCTTTGTAACACTCTTCCAGCTTGGTTGTATATGTATCTGGATTCTGCAATTCCATCCATTTATACAATTCTACAATCGTTTGTTCCTGCTCAAGTCCCATGTACTTAAAATACAATCCGACTAGGAATATTGAATTGTTACGGCTTCCTTGTATCTGTAATCCATTGTGTAACAAGTTAATTGCCCGATCAATCGAATAATCTTCATTTGGTTCATAACTTGGTAATGGTTTATGTTGTGCAAGTGCATCCTCTGTCTGGATTATGGTTTTCTTCTTGATTTTTTCGCCACTTTCACCAATGATATCAATGATTGTTTCAGATTTCATTTTTTCAATGGATAATAGGTATTCTTGGCTTTCTTGTGCATCCATTACCCTTAAACCATCTTCAATCAAACAGAATCCGCAAAAGTTACCTGTTCTTTGGTGTATGCCAAGCGGTATTTTAACGCCTAATTTATCCGTTACCCGAAATTCTACTTTATTTGCTTCGTCAAAGTATTGTTCTATATCTGATTGAGATATGGCGTATTGGAAAAACTTCTCGGCGTAATCGACTCGGATTAAATCCTCAAAGAATAAATCAATATGATAGCCCTTGTTACCGCTATAACTTATGTAGTGTTTAATTCCTAATCCATTTAGTGTATTGGCGACATTGTATGTAATCCATTTTGCCATTTGTTTATCTTGAAAATCTACATCAAACGTCATAAACTTACTGAAAAACTTTGCAAAAGTTCCAATTGTATATTCACCTTCAAGATGTTTTTCAAATTGCCAATCTTGAAGCGGTTTTACCTTTTTACCTTTACTGTTAATGTGTCCTGCTGTATATTGCCGATATCCAATTGGCTCTTTATATTGGATTAGATAATGCTTCCGTTGAATAAAATATAAGTCATTCAGTTTGTTAATGATTATTTTTTGGTCAATTGTCAATGTCTCATCTCCCTTGGTCTTAAACGAAAGAATGTAGCCACGTTGACTACGCTTGTTTTTGTTGCTCTCTCATTGCCTTATAATCCCTTAACCCTTGAGACAATTCTTCCGTCTGTTCAAATAGCCAAAAATGTTGACCATCCTTTGGGCTGATTGCCTGTGTAATAAATGGAATACCTTTAATGTGTTTTAAATAGCTTGCAACTGAACCGTTATAGCAGAAGAAAAATGATTTCATTGTTGAATCCCCCTGTTTAATAAATGAAGGGATGCACCATTGGTACACCCCATTAAGATAGCTTTTATAAAATTATCTTCTCAGTAAATGACACATGATCTTGTGATGTCAAAGCAAATGAAAATATCTTATCCATGTCATACGTCTTTTTACCAACGATATCTTCACCTTTGCGCTTATATGCTCTAACATGTTGAAATTCATCTGTAGGCAAAGATATGTCGAAATCAAAAAAACCTTGCAGCTCGGCAAGGTTAATGTTGGTTTGAAGCTTTCCATTTCCATTGATTCTAATTTTCCCATGCAGATTATACGCATAGATGACTTTATACATCTCATCCATAGTATGACGATTAAGTACGTCAATTAATTCTTCAAAACCTAGTTCTCTCAGATAATGATTATGTATGTAATTGAATCGTTTACTATAATGGCCTTTAAAAGCAACATCCACCGCAAGTAATATTGCTTTACCACGGTCTGATTGTGGAAGCGGTATGTCATAGTAAGACCAAATTTGAAGTAATGTTGAACCAGCATATTTATTACCATAATGTCCACGATGATTCTTTTTAATGTTATTTATGTTTGCTGATTGCGGATTAAAGTAGTCGCTTGCGCTCATCATCGTTAAATGATTATCCCAACATTTATGCTTAACCAATGCCATATCTACGCCTATTGGCTCTTTACAATTGGTTAAATTGATGCCAAACATATCGTGAAAATCATAAAACCAATTGATATTGTATCCTTTGATAGCTTTAAGCAGGGAACATCCTAGCAAGGTATCAATATCGTCACCTAGGACGGTATCAAACTTCCCAAACTCTTGATCAGCACACCAAATTGGATACTTCTGTTTTAATTCTTGTTTCATATGCGACTATGCCGATTAAACATAGACGCTTCCTACTAATATTATTGCTGTGCTTCCTCCCTAGACATTCAGCATAGGGAGAAAGCGTTATGTTGTGTCGTGCATATTACACCTCCATTAATCTGATTTGTATATCTCAATAAATTGTTTGTATTTGTCTAATTTATTTTTTGAAATCTCACATGTGTTACATTCCCAACGGCTTAATAAACTGATTGAGCAGCCAATATATTTGGCAATCTGAATCAATCGGATGCGTTTCTGTTTACGTTTGAGCATCCATTGTTCTCTTTCTGTCATGTTAATCATTTCCTCCCAAAAATGATTTGAAAAGAGGATAGAGCGATTAAGCCCTATCCCCATCTATGTATCTATGAAATTATGCTTTAAGTGTGTAAACGGCAACTGCTTTCTTAGAAGCAACTTTCAATGTTCCTTCAGCCACAACATGACCACGAACTGAATCGCCAACTTTGGCGAGTGGCTCGAATCGAGCATCACGAAGGAATGCAAGAGAAAGGTAATTAGGATCAAATACAGTCAACCTGTCAGCAGAAGCATGACGAGAAAGAATCAGATTTAGATTTCCGTAATTTGTTCGGATTGTGTCAACGACAAGACCAAATACATTTTGCTGAGCAATGTAGTTGTATTTATCTTTGTATAGTGCATCAATCTGTTCTTTCATGTCAGCATTGACCAATCCAAAGTATTCTCCAGTTGGCAGACCTTGATCCCAAAGCTTTTTAACCGTTGCTTTTACCTCATCTTCTGTAATCTGACCGCTTGTTGCACCAGTAATCATATTTGCAGGATCAGCCCAACCTTCAAGACCTTGCATCTTACGGATGAAAGGAGCAGTAGAACCGTCATTTTTTACACCTTTAGTTACCGCTTTTTCAAGGTTGACCTTTAACTCTGTAAGGCGATCCGCAACCTCAGCGGAGAAAATATTCCCTTGTCCCTGTACGTTAATGGCATTGCTTGTCCCGCTGATGCTAACACCCTTTTGGAAAATCTCAAGTACGTTAGACAATTCAGCACGACCACTTTGATAGAATGTTACACTCTCGTTGCCCTCTGGAACAGAAATGTCTTGGGTGTCATCGAGAACACGTTCACGCCAAGTGTGGACGGTTCCGTTAGCTTTTTCAGTACGTCCTTTTTCCAGCAACAGAGATACAAGAGGAGTATCCTGTACACCGATTTTTGTGATTTCCTTGGAAAGAGAAATAGATTCAGTTGTAGTTAGATTGTTAGATTTGAACATGAAAAATCATCTCCTTAAAATATTTTTAATAAAATGAAAAGTAGCCATACATTAGTTGACTACTTGAACAAACTCGCCAATTTGGATTCGATCATTCCAACGACATTTCCACTCTTTTCATGTTGACTGTATCTATCGGAAACTTTATGACCATTATCAGGTTTGTAACTATTATCAATCTTCATACCGTTAATTATTTCTTTTAGCTTCTTAACCTTCGCAGTAAGTTCATCAGTATCTTTGACTTGAAAGAAATCGGCAAATGCTTCAAGGCCTTCTGACTTAAGCGTTAATTGAATTTCCTTTTGCCACAACTCGGCTTGTTTTTGTTCTAATGCCTTTTCAGCATCAGATTTCTCGGCTGGCTTATACTTTGCCAATTCAGTTTGAATCGGATTCAATACTTCTGACTCCCATTTGGATTTTTCTTGTTCTAGTAATTCATTTACCTGCTCTTGTGTAAAAGTTTGATTCTCTTCCATTCAAACATCTCCTTATGGTTTCGTTAATGCAGTTACTTGTTTTTCTAAACCTTCAATTGCCTGAACAATTCTGTCCTGTGCCTGGTTTTGCTTGTCAATTTGTTCAAGCAACCTAATTTCCCTTTCTTTCGATTCTTTACGACTATCTAAGAAAAGCCAGACGAATAATACTGCAAAGATGCCTTGTGATACTATCATCTCAATTGGTAAGCCATTAGCATCCAATTAAATCACCTCCTTTCAATGTTAAAAAATTTTAATAAAAAAAAGAAAGATCGGGGATGACCTTTCTCTTCTTAAAAGGGGAGAGTATTAGATATATTGAAAACTGAAATTGGAAGGGAGTAGCCCTTCATTCATCGTCTACACTTGGTAGGCAATCAATGAAATTTACTCCATAGATATTACCTATTCTGATAAATACCATTCTAAATGATTAGATATATTTTTGTTTATTATAGACGATTAACTCAGTAGCAAAAAGTCCAGTAATATCAAGGCATTAAAAAAATAAGGTATGTTCGTTTTCGCTAGTTCCCTTATAGGCGATTATCTCTATGTTAAATTATCCTTATAAATCAATACATTGAGCATTATGGACATGTTTATTTTGTCTAGTTCCCTTATAGACGATTATTTCCATGTAGCAAATAGACAGGAAAAACCTTGAAAATAAAGGATATTTGAATCATGTTATAAAAATTATTTGTGTTCGTTTTCGTCATTTTAATTTTGTTTTTTATCCATAATAGAAAAATCAATATGGAATGCTGAAACCCATGTGGCTGTAGGAGAGAAGGCACTACTAAAAACTTCTAGCGTCTATATTTTTGCTTATTTTCATGCCATACGCGTCTTTTTATTTCTTTTTCGTTTTTCTTCCAGCATTCACGGCACATCTTATGGTTTTTTCCAGTAGATTAGATTGCATTACTTCCCTTAGAGACCATCCGTTTTTAACGGTATAGCTAAAGAAACCTTAATTTATCAATGTTTTTTGTATATGTATTTTTTAATTTATATTATCAAAAGGTTAAAAAATCCTTATGTATCAAGGGTTTGCAAAGTTTTTTAAAAGTGTCCACAAATTTATTTTTTCCTATATTCTCGCTGCTTTTCTGTTTTGTATTTCCTTCGATGATCTTTCCAACAATCACGACACATCTTATGATTTTTCCCAGTATTACCTATTCTGATAAATACCAAAAAACGACTTCACATTTAATTTTTTTCCTGTATTACCTATTCTGATAAATACCATTCTAATTGGTAAAGTTTTCACCTCTTCCCTTAAAGACGATTATCTACAATTTGAAATAAGTGCTACAAATGTTGATATATCAATGATTGTTGAAAAATACCGTGTTTTCAGTATGTTCGTTCGGTCGTTATTTTTATTTTATATCCATAATAGAAAATTGAGTAACAAGCGCTGAATCCCTTATGTATTAAGGGTTACAGCGATTTTAAAAGTGTCCACAGGATTGTTTTTTTCGATATTCTCTTTGTTTCTCAGTTTTATATTTTCTGCGATATTCATTCCAACATTCGCGACACATTTTATGATTCTTGCCAGTGGGCTTTATTCTTTTAGAGCAAACTTTGAATATTGTTTCTATGTTTCCCTTAGAGACCATCCTGTTTTAAATGGTCTTTTGCACAAGTGTTGATTTATCAACGTTTTTCAGGTATGTTGTATTTTTATTTATTAAACTAGTTGCTCGAAAATCCATTATGTATCAAGGGTTTGCAAGGTTTTTTCTAAACTTCTAGTATTTTTATATTTACTCTTATTTTTATGCCAACTTTTCCTCTTTAATTGCCTTTCTTTTTCCCTCCAACAAACATTACAATATTTCTTTCTATTTGAAACAGCTTCAATTCTTTCACCGCAACCATCACACTGTATATTCTTTTCACCATATTTTCTTTGAAGATTTCTCTTTAGATTCTCAACTAGAATATCACCAAAACTTGACCATAATGTTGTTTTGTAATTGCTTTTTTTTGTATTCATATAAATATTTAACTAGCACATCAACTAATTTATAAATATCAGGTTCGATATTTATGTGTTGGAAGTAATAATACCTGTTGTACCCCATTTCGTACAAACAAAAATAATAAATAATGTATTAATAGTGATTTCGTACAAACGCTCTCAGACCGTCTATATCGCCGTTTAAGGCGTTTTATATTTAGGTTAGATAAAATATACCTACTTTATATAAAAATTGCTGTATCGGGCTTATAGAGCGTCTGGTGACGTGTTTAACATCAATTCTATTTCAAAATTTCACACAGTAATTAATAAATTTTTGACATGTCGTGTTGGGCGGGTATGGTTAGAGTGGGCAAGGGGAAAGGGGAAAAATTTATTATCCTGACAATGAAAAAGAAGCGGATTGACCGCTCCTTTGAATGTGCTATTCTGCTTGTCTATATACTTGATTCATTGCTTTAGCGTACCGTTCAAACTCATCCGTCATCAACCATTCTTCATACATCTGGATTTCTTTTTCTTGATCCATTACGCAGCTACCTCCTGAATCAATTGATAACCAGCCGAATCAATTTCCCCATCTTCATCATAATCAATGACGTACTTGCAAAGCCCTTCTTCAACTTTGATAATCCCGTCAATTGGATTATCACCCAAACATACTGCATCTTTCAGATCATCAATGGACGCAAGATAATGTTCATATTGTTTTGCTTCCTCTTCGTCAATTGTTACAAACCAATCTTCAAGCGATGGGCAATAGCAAATGTACGCTTTTTTGGTTTCAGTTTTTTGCATGGTGAATCCTCCCTTAGTTTTGATGATTCAGGATTTCATTTCGTTTTTGGCGCAATGCTTCAATTTCTTGCATGATTGCTTGGCGGCGTTCAGTTGTCGTGGCTTTCTCGGAAAACTCTTTCGCCAAAGAAATATGACGTAAAGTAATGGACTGTAATTCCTCATGTAAAGTGTCATCACGCCAAAGGCGTAATGCTAAGGACATTATTTCACCCCCTTTGGCTTTAGGGCTGTGAAATACAGGATATGGAGTGTGTTTAAGTCGGGTTTGACAGGTACACGATGATTGGCGTATTTAATGTGTAGTCCTTGGCTATCTTCATGCAATACACGTTGATAAAACCGTCCAGCCATTAGCACTTTGATCTTTTTTCCGATCAGCGACTGTATATCAGATTTTTGGAGTGGAGTCATTGCTTGCCCACCCCTTATATCTCTAAGGAGTTTAAAGGATTAAATTTTTCATTTTGAGAAGCCAAAGCAACACCCCAAATTGCCAAATACCTTTGAGTCATAGCAATATTCGAATGCCTAAGCATTTTTTGCAATGTGAAAACATCACAACCGTTCATCAACATCCGATGGGCAAACGTGTGTCTAAAGGTATGAGCTGATAAGCGGCAATCAGGGAAATTCATGATTTCCTTCAACCGTTTAAAAACACATTTAACTGCATTGTCCGTAAGTTTTTTACCTTCTACATCAGTAAAAACATATTGAGGAACTTCACCAAACGTCTGCTCACAATATACCCTGTACTCACACAGTTCTTTGATTAACTTTTCCGTAATCGGAATGGAACTTTGTTGACGTTTCTTTCCAAAGACAATGATAGTACCATTTTTCAAATCGACTTCATTCCACGACAGATTAACCATTTCACCTAACCTAACACCTGTCCCAAGGAGGAACACAATCATTGTATAGTCCCTATAAGCAAAGAATGATTTTTCACGCTGCTTCAATCGTCTGTAATAACCTAGCATTTGTTGAATATGCCGATCCTGAAACACTTCAATCTTAATGTCCTCTTTACCATAGCCGATTTTTTTGGCTGGATTTTGTTTCTGCGTAATGACTTCGATTTCTTCAAGATAGTTGAAGAATATCTTGAGGACATGCAACTTACTGTTTCTGGTTGTAACATTGTTGTTTCGTTCCTTTTGGCAATACATAAGATAATTCTTAACTGTGTTCGGAGTTACATCACTTACATCAACAATTTCCTGTTTGCCACAATAATCCTGAAATTCATTGAGGGCTGACATGTACGATTCAATTGTTTTAGGGGACAGATTTTTAAATTCCCTATCGTCCTTAAAATCTTTGATGGCAAACTTTAATAACACGAAAAAGCACACTCCCTTCCAGTTTTCTGATACTGAAAGAAAGTGTGCTTCCTATTTGAAAGCGTGTTTGTATGCGACCACTTATTTTTCAAAGTGTTAAAAAGTCGCTCAAACCCTTGATATATCTGTTATGGTGATCCGGACTGGGTTCGAACCAGCGACCCCCACCCTGTCAAGATGGTGCTCTCCCAACTGAGCTACCGGATCATGGGATATGTATGTGATCTTAAACATCTTATGTACTCGCTTAATGGTGGGCCCTGTAGGACTCGAACCTACGACCAATCGGTTATGAGCCGACCGCTCTGACCAACTGAGCTAAGGGCCCGAATCGCACCGGACGTCGATCACATTTATTACTATACAGCATCCTGAAATGGATTTCAAGAGGAAATGAATAATTTCTTGTAATTTTTTTCACTCTTACCAAAAGCACATGAAAAACCGCGTAAAATCAGCCTTTCAGCGTGCTCTTCTCCCCTAAAAATCAAGCTTGTACACACTCCTTCGCATAAAAATCGCCGAGAACGAAAAAGTTTTTACGAAAGATATTTCCGCCCCTATTGTCTCTTCGCTGATGATGGTGGTTAGGGGTTCGGTTTTCAGGTTAAGGTTTCGATTAAGTTTTTCATTGAGGTTTTTTGTTAAAGCTTTTGTTGAGGCCTTTGTTGAAGCCTTTGCTGAAGCCCTTGTCGAAACATTCATCGAAACTCCCACAACTCCTATCAGCAATGCACCAGAAAGAACAGGAACAAGTCCGAGTAAACGACGGATGAACGAATGAACAGTTAAACAGGCGAACAGACGAATAGAGCGCCGGATGACCACTCCCCGCCCCATCCACCCCAAAACAAAAAGCCATCCCCCCGCCGCTACTCTCCCCACACTCCCGGCCCCGCTCACTCAAACGGCGGGCGCCCCGAACATGGGAACAGCACCAACGAAAAAATGGCTCTCGCTCATCCATTGCAAACACCTTTTCCCCTGCGAAACGGAAAAGCCTCACAGGCGAAAATCCTAAGAGAAGAAAACCCTAACAAGAGAAAACCTTAACAGACAAAAAACTGCAATGAAAAAAACGCAAAAAACCTGTCATCAAAAATCCTGCAGAGCAAAAAACCCGCCAAAACCGCCACACCCAAACCACAAAGATAGATAGGTAACAATCCAGGCAAGTAAGTCTGGATGCAAGCCTGCAAGCCTGTAAACCTCCAAACCGCAGTTCAGCAGTTCCACAACTCCACAGCTCCCCTGCTACCCGGCCTGCTCCGTCCCTTCACCTTTATCCTCCACGCGCAGCTCGGCTTTCAGCGCTTCCGCCTCGGAGCGGGCCAGCTCGGCTTCCTGTTCATCGCGCATGCGGTGGGCCATTCGGCTGGAAGCGTTTGCCGCCACGCTTGCGATCAGGTCGTCGAGGAATGTGTGTACGCGGCCCTCGGCGGACTTGGTGTCCAGTCTTTTGATGACGCCGACTTTATGTTTGTCCAGATGTCCAAAGGTTGTGACGGCGATGCTGCCGTATCCGAAGACCGATCCCAAAGCCAACGTCTCGTCGCACCCAAACAGGCCTTCGTCTGTTGCGATGATCGACTGGAGCGGCTCGGACAAAAGGCCCTTTTCCGCCAACGTATCCAACTCAACGCCAACTAAGATGGCGTGCTGCATTTCCCTTTTTTCCAAGACGGCTTTCACACTCTCGATGCACGGCTCCATGGTCAGGCCGGGATGGTACGGAGACTGCATGAGATAGACGATCTCCGCGATGTCCTCCACCGTGACGCCACGTTCTGCCAGGCGATTGAGAGCAGCGTTTCTGACTTCGATGCTGTGTACTTGCTTCTTCATATAAGAGACAACCCCTTCCACAAATCGAGTGAAGTCGTTTCCTACCATAGTATCACACGGTGACAAAATTGCGACAATCTTTCGCCCAAAGAACATGCGGACAACCTTGCCGTCCGCTTGTCGAAAAGCTCTTTGCCCACGAACCAACTCTCGTCATGGTTCTCGCAGCACACGAAAGCATTGGGCAGCCCATGCGCTCTCCTGTATAATAATTTTTGCGTAAACATCCATAAGGAGGACTTCGCTGTGGCCCTTGAGGAAATCGTCTTGGACAGCCGGCATTTGGGAACGCCGGAAAAACTGATTGTCTACACCCCCAAACGCTATTCGCCGCTCTACTCCTACCCGGTCCTCTACGTGCAGGATGGCGACGATTATTTGGCCATGGGCCGAATGGCGACCTTGCTGGATCGGATGATCGAGGACAAAGAGCTGCCCGATCTCATTGCCGTTTTTCTTCCCGTCGAAAAAACAAAGCGTTTTGACCGCTACCATCCGGACGGCAAGGAGCATCTGGCTTACACCCGCTTTCTGGCTGATGAAGTCGTCAGCTTCGTGGATTCCCGTTACTCTACGCACCCACTCGGCAACGGGCGGACCTTGCTTGGGGAATCGCTCGGTGGCGTCGTTTCCCTGTTTACGGCGCTGGCTTATCCGCATACGTTTGGACAGGTGGCCTGCCAGTCGGGGGCCATGGACGAACGGCTGAACCGCCGTGTCGCGGAAGCTGAGCTGACGGTGCCGCAGACGTTTTATCTGGAAATCGGGACGGAAGAAACCGCTGTGAACTCTTCGCGCGGCGTCCTGAACCTGTATGCGGCCAATGAGGAGCTGCGAGCCATTTTGCAGACGAAAAAGGCCACCCTCTTCTACGAAACGTTCGAGGGTGACCATACGTGGGGCCACTGGCAGCAAAACCTCCCCCGTATGCTGCGTACGCTTTACGGGTAAACTTACCGTGGCTGTTCTTCCTGCGGGCCTTCATCCTTTAAGGGCGAAACGAGTGCTTCTTCGAACTCTCCTTTGCGAATCGCCGACAAAATGGTGAAGGTCAGCACTGACAACAGGAGCAGGACGAGAAAAATGAATGTTATCATCATGGCCGTGTACATGCAGTGCGGCACCTCCTTGCACTACACAGTGTGTCCCGACGCGGCCGGAATATACGGTTCGACGCATAACATTACACAAATGAAGAATTTTCTGTTAAAATAGTTTCTTGTAGAGCATGCATGATAGATAGCAAGGAGGAGTGGTTCTCATGATGTATAGTATCGTAATCTTTCCATCCAGCAAGGTGCAAGAAGTGGCCAACTCTTACCGGAAGCGTTATGACCCTGCATACGCATTGGTACCTCCATATATCCGTTTGAAAGAAGCCTTTGACCTTGAAGAAGCCAAGCTGCCAGAGCTGGTGAGCCATCTGGAGCAGGTTGCCTCCTCTACTGAAAGCTTTACTGCTCATTTCCATCGGGTTTCTACTTTCCATCCGACGACGAACGTCATTTATTTGGCTGTGCAAAACAAAGAGCCATTCCACGCCCTGCACGAAAAGATCGTGAACCAGTGTGTGTCGGAAAAAGAAACCTACGCGTACGTACCGCATCTGACCATCGGGCGCGACCTGTCCGACGATGAACTGCGTGATGTAACCGGACAATTGAGCATGGCCAAAATCGACCTGACGAGCGAAATTGACCGCTTCCACCTGATTTACCAACTGGAAGACGGCATCTGGAGCGTTTACCAGACCTTCCTCTTGAAAAAATAAAGCAAGATTGGCGCCCTCCCCGTGAGCTTGGCTTGCAGGGAGGGATCTTTTTACCGCAAAACAGAAAAGGACGTGTCCTCTATGAAGCAGCAATCTTATGTGATCCAAAAAGTAAACTCGGACCAGGAAATGCAGGATGCCCTCGCTGTGCGAAAAGCGGTGTTCATTGATGAGCAGGAGGTTCCCGCCGACCTGGAGATTGACGAGCATGACCAGCCAGGAAGCGGCACCGTTCATTTCGTCGCGTACAACGAGCAGCAACCAGTCGGGGCAAGCCGCTTGCGGCCGTATGCGCCCGGCGTGGGAAAAATCGAGCGCGTGGCGGTACTAAAAGACGAGCGCGGCACCGGACTGGGGCGCCAGATCATGATCGTCATGGAAGAAGCCGCCAAAGAGCTCGGCTTTGACAGCCTCAAGCTGAACGCCCAGACGCACGCGCAACGTTTCTATGAAAAGCTCGGCTACGAGCCGCACGGCGACGTTTTCGATGAAGCCGGCATCGAGCATATCGCGATGGTCAAAGCGTTGCGCTAACCGATTTCATCGCCAGACTGCAAAACTTGTTCGTCTCGCCCTCCACCCTCCTTCACAATGGGAGCGGAGGGTTTGTTTGTATTTTTGGCTGGCGCGTCGCCTTTCGTCTTGACATGCCCTCGCTATCTGGAATAGGATGGAACCAAAACATACGCTACCGTATTTTCAGAGGTGAACGATGCAATACACACGCGAGGATTGGGTCCGGGCAGCGCTGGATACGCTTGGCGAGTCCGGCATCGAGGCTGTGCGCGTGGAAGCGATCGCGCGCAAGCTACGAATTAGCAAAGGCAGCTTTTACCACCATTTTCAGGACCGCCGCGATTTGCTCGACGCCGTGATCGACTATTGGGAGGAGCACGCCACAGAGCGGATCATCGCGGCCCCCCAAGCGGACGACGCCACTTTGGAGCGGCTGTTGTCGTTTGTTTTTACGACAGAGCGCAAAGTCGAAGCGGCGATGTACGCGTGGGCCAAACAAAACCCGGACTTGGGCAAGCGGCTGGTCGGAATTGAAAAACGGAGAATCGGCTACGTCGCGGCCTTGTACGAAAAAAAGGGGCTGTCCTCCGCCGACGCATCTGCCCGTGCCCACCTGGCTTACCTCGTCTACATCGGCTGGCTGGTGCGCGGGGAGCTGGATGAGCCTTTTGACATCTCCGGGCCTTTGCAGCATTTTTTGACGTGGGACTGTTGAAAGCTTCTTTGCTTGGAAAAGCTTCTCTGCTCGCGAAAAGCTCCCGCAAAAAGGAGTTTTTCACGGCCAAAACATACGGTTGCGTATCTTTTTGTGTGAAAGAGGATAAAAGGGAAAGCCGACACCAAAACGGTGGCAACCCCAAGGAGGCGTTTTTCATGACCACTCTGTTTGTCCTGTCCGCCGCGTTTTTACTCGCTGCTGTATCGCTGCTGCACGTCTACTGGGCTGTTGGCGGAAGCTGGGGAGCCTTGTCGCCATTCCTGTATCCGCGGACAGTGCCCGCCCCTTGTTTCGCCCGGGAAAAGCGGGAACGCTCGCAGTAGCAGGCTTGCTGCTGTTCGTCGACTATTTGCTGCTTGCCAAAAGCGGCTACCTTGCGCCACTGATCGCGCCTGCCCTGATCCAATGTGGCTGCATCGCCTGCGCCGCCGTCTTTTTGCTGCGCGCCATGGGCGACTTTCGCTATGTGGGCTTTTTCAAGAAAGTGACGCACAACTGCCTTCGCCCGCCAGGATACGCGGCTGTTTAGTCCGCTGTGCCTGTGGCTTGGGTTCGCGTTTGTGGCGGTTTTGCTCTAGGAGCAGCAGCAAACGGGGAGCTTCGCCTGCTGCTTTTTGCCCTGGGACTGGGATGGAAAAGCCGATCTGTCTGTACAAAAAGCCCCCTCTTCTGGGTTAGCCAAACTGGCTACAGACAGGGGGCTGACTTTTTTCTGATGAGACAAAAGGCTCCTGCGCTTTGGTTAGTCTTGCCGTCCAGCGATGGGGCATGGCGTTCTGTGCTTTGCACTGGCGAGCTATTGATTCAGGCTCGTTTCCCCTTTTCATTCCCGAGTGATTGAACACCGTGCCCTTTCACTTCCGGGCGAATGACTCGTTCGCCTTTCTCGCTCCCCAATCATTGTCCTGGGCCGCCCGTTACCCCCTCCGCTGCTGCGCTAACTCCCGCAACCGCTCCACGACCTCCAGCGACGCCGTGTGCGAGCCGAGCATGGCGTGAAACGGCTCCTCGCCGCGCCAGCCGTGAAAATCCGAGCCGCCTGTCATGACGAGGCCGTGCTCGTCGGCCCATTTGCTGTAGCGCAGCTTTTGCAGCTCGTCGTTGTCCGGGTGGTTCACTTCGATTCCGTCCAGCCCGAATGCGATCAGTTCGCGCACAAGCTCGTCATCGTCGTACAGTCCCGGGTGCGCCAGCACGGCTACGCCGCCCGCCTCCTGAATCAGCGTGATTGCCTCCTGCGGCGTGATGCGCGGCGGGTTGACGTACGCCGCTCCCCCTTTTCCCAGGTATTTGTCGAACGCTTCTTCCATCGTAGCGACGACGCCAAGCTCGATCAGTTCCTCGGCGATGTGCGGACGGCCGATGTTTTTGTCCGTCCCCTGCTTGCGGCGGTAGACGTTTTCCAGCGTGATCGCAATGCCCAGCTCCTGCAGGCGGGCGATCAGCAGTTGGTTGCGTTGATGGCGCGTCTCGCGCAGGCTCACCAGCCGCTCCTGGAACGCCTGATCTTCGTAAGGCACAAAATAGCCGAGCACGTGAATGTCCTGGCCATTGCCGACCGAGCTTACCTCCACGCCCGGGATGATTTCCACGCCGAGCTTCGCTCCCGCCTCCATCGCTTCGGCTACGCCTGCCACCGTATCGTGGTCCGTAATCGCAAGAGCAGCCAGTCCGGCTTCTTTTGCCAGGCGCACGTTTTCCGCAGGCTCGCAGGTGCCGTCTGACGCCTTTGTATGAGTATGTAAATCTGCTTGCTTGAGCATGTTGCTTCCACTCCTTCTTTTCGTTTTCTCTAAGTCTGAAATCCGCCCACCACTCATAGGATGGTACCAAACCCGAATTTTCTCACAGGTTGAGCCGAGGAGGATGTCCATGCGGTTAAAAAACAAGACCCTGACCGGTGTCGTGCAGCCACTCTCCTATGTCGACAAAATGCTCAGACAGCAGGGGTTTCACCGATCAGGCGGGGACGGCATGCCCACGTATGATGTCGTCATGTACGATTCTGCCAGCAGCAGCACGTATTTCCTGCGCATTCCCACCAATTTCACCAACTCGTCAACAGGCAAAGGCGAGATGACTGTCAAGCTGGGTCATCCGTATCTGGAAGCGAAATTTTACATGAACACCTCGGAAGAAATTTTCTTCATACCGAAATCCGTTCGGGAAGCAGCCGAGCACAAACTGGCAGAGATTGCCGATTACCTGTCTTCTCCCTCCGCTCCATCCTGAACCGTGCTCCACAGCCATCTGTTCGCAGCAAACCGATACGCCACTCTCTTTTCTTTTGCCAGGCCGACGAGATAGCCCATGAAAGCCGTCCGGAACAGGGCGTAGCTTGTCGCGTTCTCGATGGAAATGTGCAAGCGTTCACACAGGAGGGCGAGAGCGTCTTCTACTCCGCGCTCCTCTCTTAAAATGTCTTCGATGACGGCGTAAATCCGTTCATGCCATTCCATATTTTTGTGCACCGCACCTTGAGAGGAGGTGGTGTACGCTCCATGACCGGGCAAATATCCTCTGCAATCGGTCGACAGGAGCTTGCGCAAACTGTTCATCGTCTCATGTGCATCTACGAGAAACGGCAGCTTGTGCTTTTCCAATACTTCTTCACCCAAATAACTGTCCGCGGCAAAGCAAATGTCCTCGCAGATCAGACCGACCTGCTGATAGCTGTGCCCCGGCAGAGAAAGGATCGTAAACGGCACACCGTCGATTTCCAGCATCCCTTCTAATGGAAGGAGGTGGTCCACCCGGGAAGCTTGCGCCAGCAAAAACTTGTTTTTCAGCTCCGCAAGCGGTTCTGCTCCCATGTTCAAGTAGATGGGTTCCAGAACCGGATAGCGGATGATCGCTTCTTCCAGCGGTGGCGCGAATACTTTGGCTTCGGGCCAGCATCCGAGCAGGTAGGCGTTTCCTCCGAAGTGATCGGCATGAGCGTGTGTTTGAATGATCGCGCACAAGGGCTGGGCAATCGCGTCCAGCCCTTTTTTGATTTTTTTGGCGGTTTGCGCCTCCAGTCCGGAATCGATCAGAATCGCTCCGCTGTTGCCGATAACCAGGCCGATGTTGACGTGACCGGGAAAATAGCCGACCCGCTCGGTTATCATTTGCGGTGTATAGGCAGACACGATGTTGTCCCTCATTTCATCCTTTTCCTATTTATTTTCTCCAAAATGTCTGCTTCCCCTGCCCTGTTTGCCGATCTCCCTGCCGCTTTTGCGCGAACAGGCTCGCTTGGGCCGCTTTTTCTTTGCGCAATCGGCGAAAGCGACAGGCCAGGCCCGCGCTTCTCGCGTGTGCCTGCCTGCCAAGTATGCAGCGGACCGATGATCGTATAGGGAGGCTGCTGCCGTCCAAGCCCGCTGAACATGTGCGTCGTCGCCGCTACCGCGATGATGGTCACAAGCGAAAACACCGTGCGCTCCAGCCCGATCGTATGCAGCGAACAGAGGACGATCAACCCGTCGATGGCGAGAATCAGCAGCGCCACAGACATGTTGAAGCGCCTGGCCAAAAATTGCGCCAGCAGGTCGGTCCCCCCTGTATTCGTGTCAAAAGCGAGCATCAGACCGACGCCCATTCCGATCAACACCCCGCCCGTCACCGCTGATGCGGACGTCGACCAACTGTTGAAGCCGCGCAAATCCGAGAGCACGTCGATAAAAAACGAAGAGATCAGCATTCCGTGAAAGCTGTGGAAAAACAGCCTGCGGTCATAAAAAAAGACGAGGACATAAACCGGGATACTGACACCCATCATCACCATTCCGGGCGGCCATTGCATGTAATACGTCGCAAGCAGCCCGATCCCGATCATTCCCCCATCCATGAGGCGGTGCGGCACCAAAAACAGGTTGACGCCAATGGCAACGAGCACACTTCCGACGATGATCGCCACACTTTTTTGCAGCCAGTACACGCGCCTCCCCTCCCCCGGACAACTGCTCGCTTATGTGTATGAAAAGACAGATTCGGGTATGTCCTGACAATGTGCAAAATGCGCCAGAGCAAATCGGAACGTTTTGACTCTTCGGTTGACCTATTGGTATACTTACCTGTAACAAGGAAGATACGAATATTTAGCCGTTTTTGTTCGTACATTTAAAATACACTTAGCGTAACGGAGGTGAATTCTCCGCCTTTCGCACCGCGGGAGGCTGGAGGTGCGCTTGGAGAGTCCGATAGGGGAGATTACGCTGAATCTGCTGCTCGTGGTGTTTTTGGTCCTTCTGAACGGCTTCTTCGTCGCAGCAGAATTCTCGTTGGTAAAAGTTCGCCAAACTCGTCTGGCCCAGCTCGTCAGTGAGGGCAACAACAAACGTGCCCACTACGCGCAAAAGGTCACCCGCGAGCTCGACGCCTATTTATCCGCCTGCCAGCTCGGCATCACGCTGGCATCGCTTGGACTAGGCTGGGTTGGTGAGCCTGCAATCGCCCATTACGTCGAACCCATGATGGCCTATTTTCAATTCCCGTCCTATATGGTGGGGCCCGTTTCGCTTGCCATCGCGTTTGCCATCATCACATTCATGCATATCGTGTTCGGGGAGCTTGCTCCCAAGTCGCTTGCCATCCAGAGAGCGGAAGCAACCTCGCTGTGGACGGCTGCTCCGCTCATGTTTTTCTACAAGCTGAGCTATCCGCTCATCTGGTTTTTAAACGGCGCGGCCAACCTGTTCATCCGGCGTCTGGGCATCGAGCCTGCCCGGGAAAACGATCCGGCCCATACAGAGGAAGAAATCCGGCTGCTCGTCAACCAGAGCCATAAGAGCGGGCATATCGACCAGACGGAAATGGCCCTCGTGGACAACGTGTTCGAGTTTTCCGAACGCCTTGCCCGGGAAATTATGATCCCGCGCATCGACATGATTTGCCTGTACGACGACAACACATTTGACGAAAATCTCCAAATTATCCGGCAATCCCGCCATTCGCGCTTCCCTGTCGCGCACGAAGACAAAGACAGGCTGATCGGCTTCGTTCACACGTCCGACTTTTTCCTGTCGGCGCTGACAACCGGGAAAGCCGAGCTGAAAGATTTTCTCCGTCCCCTGCTCACGGTGCCGGAATCGATGGAAATCAGTCACGTATTGCGGCTGATGCAAAAACGCCGCTCGCAAATTGCGATTGTCATTGACGAGTACGGCGGTACGGCGGGTATTTTGACCATGGAGGACATTCTGGAAGAAATTGTCGGCGACATCCAGGACGAATTTGATGAGAACGAGCGCCCGGAAATCGAAGAAAGCGCAAGCAATGCCCTCTCCGTTTCCGGCAAAACGCTTTTGACCGAGCTGAACGATTTTTTGACCATCGAGATCGTCTCCGATGAGGTCGACACGATCGCCGGTTGGCTCTACAGCCAGTTAAACGAGGAAGTGACGCTCGGAAAAGCCGTCATGTACCAGGGCTATCTGTTCACCATCAGCGAGCTGGAAAACCATCGCATCACCCGTGTAGCGATCACCCATCTGGATGAGGAAGATTCAGCCGCCCTTCCCGACGATACGATTTTACTGCACGCTCAATCGTAAAGAACGACTTTTTTGGCACGTGTCCCCTGCCGCCAGGGGGCACTTCTTGTTTCCACGGTCCGCGTACGACTTTGACAAAGAAGCTGCTTTATCGAGGTGTCATCATGAACTATGCGTTACTAGACAACAAACCTATCCTGTTGCAGCCCGAGACTTACAACCGCATCCCGTACTGGCGCATGGCCGCCCGGCAGGACAAGGTTCGCTGTCCAGCCTGTACCGCCGCGCTGCGCCTGATTGCCGGAATCAGCTTTGAGCCGTACTTCGCGCATCCGGAGGGAGCCGTCTGCCCGCTTTTGGCGCAAGACAGCTCTGCTTCCATGGAGTGGCTGCAAGCTTTGGACGAGACTGCTGCGGCCGTTCTGCACCCGCTTGTGACTGGCGCAAGCCCTGGTGCTGCGACTGACGCTGCGCCCGCTCTCGCTGATGATCCGCATACGCGCGCGCCTGAGCACGCGGCTGCTGCCGACAGTTCGCTCGCCTTTTCGGATGCGGCCGTCCCGGCTCCGGCACAAACGCCAGACGAGCCTGCTGCCCGGGAAGAAGACACGGCGATGATCGGCTCTTTTCGCTTGCCGAAAAAAAGGGCGATTGGCAGCACGGTCACGCCTGCACCGCCTCCGTCAAAGCCTCCGGTCTTTCGCAAACGGTTTATGCCCAAAAAGACGATTGCGCATTTGGCCGAGCAGCAGTTGGACCAGCCGCTTCATCCTACCCAGCAGCAAGCCGTGCAAACGACTGACGGCCCGCTTTTGATCCTCGCCGGAGCCGGCAGCGGCAAGACGCGGGTCATGACGGCCCGCACCGCTCATCTCATCAAAGACTTGGGCGTGGAGCCAAAACGGATCATGGTCGTGACGTTTACGACCAAAGCAGCAGAGGAAATTCGCCAGCGCATCGCCCGGCAACTGCCGTCCGGCCAGGCTCGCGAGCTGATTGCCGGAACGTTCCACAGCATTTTTTACCGCATGCTGTTGCACCATCAGCCAAACGGCTGGGATCAGCAGCGGCTGCTGAAAAAGGACTGGCAAAAGTGGCGGCTGCTGCGCGAAACCGGAGCATTGCTCGGCCATGACGAGCTTATGGCGCTGAAAGAAACGGACATCACCGAAGCGCTCAGCATCGTCAGCCGTTGGAAAAACGAATACATTCTCCCGCAGGAAGCGGCTTTTCGCGAGGCGGCGACCGATGCGGAAAAACGGGCCGCCCAGCTTTACCCGCTCTACGAGGCCGCGAAAAAAAAGCACCAGTGGTTTGATTTTGACGACATGCTGCTCGGCTGCTACGAGCTGTTGCGCGATAACCGCGATCTGCTGCAACGCTACCAGGAGCGGATCACCCACGTCATGATCGACGAGTTTCAAGATATTAACCGCATCCAGTACGAAACGGTCAAGCTGCTCGCCGCACCGCAAAACAACCTGTGCGTCATCGGCGATGATGACCAGTCGATCTACGGCTTTCGCGGCAGTGACCCCCAGTACATATTGGGCTTCACCAAAGATTTTCCGCAAGCTTCCACGATTACGCTGGAAGTCAACTACCGCTCCCACTCCTCGATCGTCAGCCTCGGCTATTCGCTGATCGGCCACAACCGATCTCGCTGGGAAAAAGCGTGCCGGTCGTTCCATCGCGAAGAAGGCGACACGTTTTTGTTCGAACCGGACGACGAAGAAGAGCAGGCATCCCGAATCGTGGATGAAATCGTGCATCGGCGCGAGCAAGGAACGGCGTTCGGCGAGTGCGCGGTGCTGTACCGCACGAACGAGTCGGCCCGGCCGATCCTGGAGCGGCTGAGCGAGGCAGGCATTCCGTTTCACTACACGCAGGAGGAAGACTCGTTTTACCAGCGCCAGACTGTACGCTGGACGTTGCACTATTTGCGGCTGGCGCTCAATCCGGACGATACAGACGCGTTAAAAGAAATTTTGCCGACGCTCTACATCTCCGGCGATGCCTGGAATGCCGTGCGCAGCCAGGCGATTCTCGAGGACAAGCCGATTTTGCACATCCTCCCGCATCTGACCCAGCTCAAGCCCTACCAGCGCAAGCATATGCAAGCGATCAACGACATTCTCGCCGCCTGCAAAGACTGCCCTCCTGCCCAGGCGCTGGAGCTGATTTACGAGGACGGCAAGCTCCGCGAATATTTGAAAAAGCGGGCGCGTGACCGGGAAGATGGCCGGGAACGCTGGAGTGACGAGCTGCAGCAACTTCTCTCTGCCGCCAAGCGCCACGCGACGATCCGCGACTTTTTGGCCTACATCGAGCAGATGATTAGACAGGAAAAAGAGTGGCGCAATCTGCGGCCACTCCCGGATGAAGCTGTACACGTATTGAGTATTCATCGGGCAAAAGGGCTGGAGTACGATCACGTCTTTCTGCCTGATCTGGTCGAAGGCGCCCTGCCGCACGAGTACACGCTGGACGAGCTGCGCAAAGGCGGGGCGACAGCCCTGGAAGAAGAACGGCGCCTGCTATACGTGGCGATTACCCGGGCCCGCCGCAGCCTGTGTATCGGTATCCCCCGGGAGCGCTTCGGACGCAAGACCCGCCCCTCCCGTTTCATCAGCGAAATGGGCCGGTAAATACTGATAGCCGCCGCCCATGTAAATCAGAAACTCTTCCATGTTCGTAATCAATGGAAACATAAGCCAGGCTCCCTTCGTCGCATTTTGGTTAGTATGCGAGCAAAGGGAGCCTGTTATTCATTCGTATGGGCGCAAAACTTGGCCGCTTAGCCGCCGATGATGTTGTATCCGGCGTCTACGTGCAAAATCTCGCCCGTAATGCCTCTGGACAGGTTGCTGAACAGGAAGAGGGCTGTATCGCCTACTTCGGTCTGGTCAATCGTCCGGCGCAGCGGCGCTTTTTCTTCGATTTCTTTCAGAACCGCGTTGAAATTGCGGATGCCTTTTGCCGCCAGGGTGCGGATCGGACCTGCGGAAATCGCGTTGACGCGAATGTTTTCCTTGCCGAGATCGTTCGCGAGGTAGCGCACCGATGCGTCCAGCGCTGCTTTGGCTACGCCCATGACGTTGTAGTTTTGCACGACGCGCTCGCCGCCTAGGTAAGTCAAGGTCACGATGCTGCCGCCTTCTGTCATCAACGGACGAGCTGCGCGGGCAACCGCCACCAGCGAGAACGCGCTGATGTCTTGCGCAAGCGCGTAGCCGTCACGGGAAGTGTTGACAAATTCGCCTTCCAGCTCCTCGGTTTTGGCAAACGCGATGCAGTGCGCCAAGCCGTGAATGACGCCGACTTTTTCCCGAATCGTCGCAAACGCCGCTTCCACTTCTTCATCTTTGGTCACGTCGCAGTTGACCAAGAGCGATTCCTTGCCCAGTTTGGCGGACAGCTCTGCCACGTTTTCGCGCAGACGCTCTCCCTGATAGGTAAAAATCAGGTTCGCTCCTGCGTTGTGCAAAGATTGCGCAATTCCCCAAGCGATGCTGCGGTGGTTCGCTACACCCATGATTACGATATTTTTGCCTTGCAACAATGTATTCATTATGTATTCGCCCCTTCCCAAGCTATTCCCCGCCATTATAACCGATCTTGTCCTTCGTTACGAGAGGGGCGGAAGAAAAGAGCGCGAAACGCTTCGTTTCGACAGCGGCTTTTTGGCTGTTACTCGGCGGCTCCATCCTGTTCAGTCAGCGGCTTTGCAGAAGCAAACGTCCCCCACGTTTCGTCAAAAGGATTCAGCGACGTCCCCATGACCGGGAACTCCGTTACTCCCTGTGCGGCTTCGTCGAACTGGTTCAGATTGGGCTGGTTCATGCTCACAAGACTCCTTCCATCCTGCTGCGATTCCATTGTTTTCTTAGGCTGGCAAGGAGCGCCCCTGTTTATGCATGCAGATGATTGGCATGCATGTACGCCGACAGCACAATGTAGATCAGCACCGCGCCAAAAAAGTAGACGCCGTATTCCGCCCGCCTCGCCTGCACGATATACGGCACGAGGTGGCTTGCTGACACGTACAAAAAAATTCCCGTCGTCATCGCGAGCATCACGCTCGACCAGTCAGGCGGAAAAAACCGTTCGGCAAGCCCGAAGCTGCATGCCCCCACTATCGTGGCAATCCCGAGCGAAGTCGCGCCCCACAATGCTTTTTTCCGGGAGTTCGTCGCGGCGAGCATCAAGGAGGCTACCGTGACCCCATCCGGTATTTTATGCAAAAGCATCGCCAGCAGGACAGACATGCCGACCTCTGCGTCCACCGTCAAGCTCGCCACGAGCGACACCCCTTCGACAAAAGCGTGCAGCAAAAAGCCGCCCAGCACCCCGATCACGCCCGTCGAGCCGATTTCCCCTCCGGCCGCCTTTCCGAGCAGCTCCAGCGCGAACAACGCGGCAAAGCCTACGAGCACAAACGGCATCATCCGCAAGCTTTCCCCCTGGATGACGTGCGGCATCAAGTCCAGCATCGTAATCGCCAGCAACAATCCGGCCCCTGCGCTAATCATCGCGAACAGCGCTTTGCGCGACCAGGCGCGAAGACAGAGCAGAAGCCCGCCGATACAGCTCGCAAGCGCCGCAGCAAGCAAAACAAGCCAAAAGAAAGGTTGCATCATACGGTCCTCTCCTCATCCCGCATGAGTATGGGGACGTGTATTCCTTCCATATGTACGCGCCTGTCCGGGTCAATATGAGTGAGCCAGCCACAATTTGTCCGGCTCGTGACGGAATGACAAAAAACGGAGCACCTGTCCGAAACGGGCGAAATGCCACTACTTTTTAGAACCTTTGTCGATTCTCTCTTACCCGGAAAAAAATGGTGCTATAATGAGTCCACCGGGAATACCGAGGGGAAAAAAGGAGTGATTCGGGATGGATGTACAAGTTTGGATGGCTTCGAAAGAGGTAGCTGATCGCCTTGACGTACATGTTCGTACGCTGCGCAACTGGCTGGACTTGTTCGTACCCGCAAAGGAACGTCTGAAAAATCCGCAGGGTCACTATTTGATTAGCGAAGCGGGCTTTGCCCTCTTGAAAGAAGTGAAGGAACGCAAAGATAGCGGAAACAGCTCGCTCAAGGAAATTCAGCGACAGCTCATAGATGAAGGCCGTTTGTCGGAAGAAATGCTGACTGCCGAAGAGTACGCCAGTGCGGAAGAAACAGCCGTAGCCCTCAGTTCCGGAAGCAACCTGGAAGCAGGCGTGAAGGAAATGGAGCTGGCCGTTCACGAGACGCTGCTGAAGTTCCAGCAGGAGCTGGCCCAGCTTTCCTCGCTGAACAACATGCAGTCGGCCATCCTGCAAAAAATCGCCGACATCGAAGAGATGCAGGAATCGCTGCGCCTGGAGATGCGCCGCGTCACCTTCGAGATGGATTTGATGCAGCAGCGACTGACCCGCCGCAAGGAACGGTACGCCCGCCACGAGCCACGCTGGTCGTTGAATCCGTTTCGCTGGTTTACCCGCTCCGACCGGGCGGCAGAACAGTGAGTTTGGCGAAAAAACGACAAAATGGGAAAAACCGACAATTTTAAGAAGTGACGGCAAGCAGTAGTGCCCTAGACTTTCCATATGATAGAATTGTACTAAGCGAACTGGCAGAATATCAGGACTATTTACATTCTATCGACAAAGGACTGGGGCTTTCGTTGTGAGAAAATTGCATATTACTTCAGTGAAGCCAGGAGATGTTATTGCCAAAAGCATTTTTCAGGAAAACGGGAACGTCCTGCTCGGGATGGGCGTACAACTGACGGAACGCTACATCGAACGCCTCAAGCAATTAGGGATTGATACGCTCTACATTCAGGACAAGCGTACAGACGACATTATCCCGGAAGACGTCATTCGCGATGAGACGCGCAAACAGGCGGTCGATGCCGTGTACAAGAAGATGACCACCCTGATGGACCAGCCGCACATGAAACGCCGTACCTCTCTGCCTGATTTTGGAAGCGCTTTTCAAAAGGTGTTCAAAGAGATATTGCAAGACTTGAGCAGCAGAAAAGACGTGCTCGTCAATCTGTCCAATCTCCACGTAATGGACGGCTATTTTTTTCACCACGCCGTCAATGTCGCTGTGCTCGCAGGTGTGGTTGGCCTGGCAAAAGGCTACAACCAGCAACAGATGCTGGAGCTTGGCATCGGCGCCTTGCTGTTTGACATCGGAATGACCCAAGTGCCAAAAGAGCTGTGGAGCTTGCGCAAAGAGTTGACAGCCGAAGAGCGTCAGCGCCTGCAATACCACACCGAAGAAGGCTTCAATCTCCTGCGCAGCCAGCATAATATTTCCGTCGTTTCCGCGCACTGTGCGCTGCAGCATCACGAGCGCTACAACGGGACGGGCTATCCGCGGCAGCTCTGTGGCAAGGACATTCACGAATACGCGCGCATCGTCGCGATTGCGGACGTCTACGACGCGCTGATCTCGCCGCGCCCTTTTCGGCAAAGCTATTCCCCCTCGGATGCGACCGAGTATTTGTTTGCTTCGGGGAATACGTATTTTGATCTGGAGCTGCTCAAGCTGTTTTTGCAGCACGTCGCCATTTTCCCGATTTCCTCCACCGTTCAGCTCAGTTCGGGACATACGGGCGTCGTCTCGCGGGTCAATCCGCTCGCCGTCAACCGGCCGACGATACGCATCCTGACCAACGAGGACGGCTCCGAGGTCGCTGCGCCGTTTGAAATCAACCTGTACGACAAAGAATGGATGAGCGTCACGATTGTCAAAACATTGTAACAATTCCAGTCATAGAAACAGCAGCCACTCCGCTATCGGAAGGGCTGCTGTTGTTTGCGCTATTTTCTAGTCACGCAACAGGCGAAATACTTGCTCGACGTCTTTGTCGCCGCGACCGGACAGGTTGACGATCACAATCTGCTCCCGCGACAGCGTCGGGGCAAGCTTCAGCGCGTAGGCGATGGCATGGGCGCTTTCCAAGGCAGGGATGATTCCTTCCGTCCGGGACAGCTCCTGGAAAGCGGCGAGCACTTCTTCGTTCGTCACGGTGTAATATTCCGCCCGCCCACTCGTCTTGAGTTGGCTGTGCTCCGGCCCGATGCCTGGATAGTCCAGCCCGGCAGCAATCGAGTACGTTTTTTTCGGCTCTCCCTGTTCATCGAGCAGCACGAGGCATTTGAAGCCGTGAATGACAGCCGGAACCCCTTCGGTCAAGGTCGGGGCCTGGTCTGGCTCCACTCCGATCAGGCGCACGGAAGGCTCGTCAATGTAATGGGCAAAAGCACCGATCGCGTTGCTTCCGCCCCCTACGGCAGCGATGACGGCATCAGGCAACCGCCCTTCCTTCTCCAAAATTTGGCGCTTCGACTCCTCGCTGATGATCGCCTGGAAGTGCTTGACCATCGTCGGGAACGGATGCGGCCCTACAGCAGAGCCTAGCAAGTAAAACGTGTTTTGGTAGTTTTGCACCAAATCGTTCAGCGCTTCGTCTACCGCGTCTTTCAATCGGCCCTGCCCTTTGGACACAGGCACTACTTTTGCCCCTAACAACTCCATCCGGAACACGTTCAGCGACTGGCGCTTCGTATCTTCCTCGCCCATGTAGATGATGCATTCCATGCCAAACATCGCGCACGCTGTCGCCGTCGCCACGCCGTGCTGCCCCGCTCCCGTCTCGGCAATGATCCGGTGGGCGCCCATGCGCTTGGCGAGCAAAATTTGCCCGATGACGTTGTTGATTTTATGGGCACCTGTATGGTTCAAGTCTTCACGTTTCAAGTAAATTTTCGCGCCGCCCAGCTTGTCCGTCAAATGGCGGGCATACGTCAACGGATTTTCCCGTCCGACGTACTCCTTCAAATAATACCGGAACTCTTCGTTGAACTCGGGATCGTCCTTGTACGTCTCAAACTGCTCTGCCAAGTAATCCAATACTTCCTGCAGCTCTGGGGGAACAAAGCTCCCGCCGAATTCACCGAAATATCCCTTTTTGGTCTGCTCTGTCAAAGACATGCTCATCTCTCCTCAGCTATTACTGGACTCTTCTAATTTTTTCAATCATATAAGATAAAAAGAGCGTTTGTCAACGAATGTAAAGTTTATTCTGAAACTTCTTTGTTTACTGGACAGAAACGGGCAAAACGCTTTCCCGCTCCCGCCCAGGCGACTTGTCATCGCGCCTTTGCATGCGAACGCTGCCAGTACCCGAGCAGCAAAACTGCGCCCACCAACACGACCTTAAACAGCACCACCAGCCATGGCACCGGGGCGATCCATTCGCGGACCGCTTCCTCTGTGAAAATCATGTTGGCTGCAGCGAGGGCAAGCACTCCAGCCCCGACATAGACGAGCCAGGCGAACCGTTCCATGACGCGCAAAATCAACTGGCTGCCAAATACCATCAAGGGCACGCTAATCAGCAGCCCGATGACGATGAGGATGATATTCCCTTGCGCCGCTCCTGCGATGGCGAGAACGTTGTCCAGCCCCATCATGACGTCGGCCACGACGATCGTTTTCACCGCCTGCACGATATCCTCGCTCGCGTCAATGTCCTCCTGCCCGTCCTCCTCCCGCAGCAGCCTGTAACTGATCCACAGCAAAATCAGCCCGCCGATCAGGTACAAGTACGGGATTTTCAGCAAGTACACCGCGAGGATCGTAGCGATGACCCGGACGATTACGGCGAGCATCGTCCCCCAGATGATCGCCTTTTTTTGCTGCGCGACAGGCAGCTTGCGGCAGGCAATGGCGATGACGACGGCATTGTCTCCGCTCAGGACGATATTGATTGTAATAATGAGCAAAAGCGAAGAGTAAAAACCAGGCTCGAACAATGAATTTCCCTCCGTTTCCTTTTGCGTAAAATCTGTCATTTTTACGGTCACAAGCAAAAACAGCCGGTTCTCCCGCCGTGTCCGGGCTTGTTGTCACTGGGCGATTTCAGTATGATGGTAACGAGGAGGGTTGTCGAAATGTCGAAACAATTCGTTATTGAAGCGATCATGTTGGCTATCTACGGGGAGTTGATGGTCCCATCGCAACCGGTAGAATACCTGATACCCGCGTCGACAATCTATGAATTGGACGAATTTATCCAGAGTCCTGAACCAATCATGCCCTACTCCGGCGACGATCAGTACGTGCGTCGGGTCATGAAGGAAATGAGCCAGTTTTTTGCCGATCCATTCAATCGCAAGCGACTGGAAAAAGGACTGATTGCCCCCTGGTCCAAAGTTCCGTTCACCTTTCCGAACGGCGTCACGCTGACGGTCATCAAGGTGGAGGACAACGCCATGTGGGGAGAAATTTTTGATCCCGTCGAGACGCAGCTTCTGCTGACGTCCGTACGTTTTGAAGTCCCGCTGCTCACAGACCAGCCCGATTTTCAGGATCGGATTTTGGAATATATCGTACCTGTTCAATTTTACGATGTGGATGATTTCGATTTCGCCCTGGAGCAAGGCATCTCGCTCAACGACCTGCGCGAGCCGTAAAAGTTGCGAAAGCATGCCCGCAAAAAACAGACGAACAGACTGACGAGCCTGTGCTTGTTGGTCTGTTCGTTTTCTATTATGGCTTTTTATCCGAAGAAAATTGGCTCTTTTATTCTCATTTTTTTATGCGTATAGTGAGACAAAAGAAAGGGAACAAAGGAGCCGTTTTTATGGGGAGAACTCCGATTTACACCCGCGTTTACAACCAGCTCAGGTACCAAATTTTGAGCGGCGAGCTGCCAATTGGCTCCCATTTGCCGCCGGAGCGAAAGCTCGCTGCCAGGCTCGGCGTCAGCCGCAATACCGTCGTCAGGGCGTATGCCGAGCTGGAGGTGGAAGGCTTCATCGCCGGAAAAATGGGCAGCGGCCGCTACGTCGAGGCTCTCCCGCCTGCCCCGGCCTTGAGCAGAATCCACTGGAGCAGCCAGCACAACTACACGCATCTGCACGCCGCGCCGCCTCATATGGCTGAACTGCTGGCGATTACGGATACGTACCCGGACACGATCAACTTCGCGCATGGCGACGGAGGCAAGCATACGCTCGTCACTTCCGGCTTTCCCGCTTATGTCAAAAGCGCCGCCGACCAGATCAACTCCTACTTTTTCACATCGGTCCAGGGCTTTCCCCTGCTGCGCGAGCAACTCGTCCGCTGGATGGGCTTCGAACAAGTTTCTTCGCCCGAGCAAGTTTGCGTGACTAGCGGCTCGCAGGAAGGGCTGTACCTCATCACGTCCATGCTCGCCAGGCCCGGAGACTGCATCGTCACGGAAATGCCAACGTACTTCGGCTCGTTGCAGCTTTTTCAGTCGCTGGGCATCCAGGTGATTCCCGTTCCGCTCGATCAGGAGGGCATGAAGACGGATATTTTGGAAGGCATTCTTGGCCGCTACCGCCCGCGCTTCATCTACACAGTCCCGACGTTTCACAACCCGACTGGCTACACGCTTTCCCTGGTGCGCCGCAAACATCTTCTGTCGCTGTCCGAGCACTACGGCATCCCGGTCGTGGAGGACGACGCCTACCGCCACTTGCATCTGGACACACCGCCGCCGCCAGCCCTCAAGGCACTGGACCAAGCCGGCCACGTCATTTATTTAAACACGCTGTCCAAGCTATTGTTCCCCGGGCTGCGCATCGGCTGGATCGCCGCCAATCAGCATTTTATCCAGCTTGTACGCAGGCTCAAGGAGCTGTCCATCTCTACCAACATGCTGGGACAGATCGCTCTTGCCAACTACTTGAAAGCCGATGCGCTCACGCCTCATCTCGCTCGTTCACGCAACTTGTACCGGCAGCAGGCCGAAGTGATGGAAGCCCATCTACAGCCGCTGACAGCACTCGGTCTGCAATATGAAAAAGCAGCGGGCGGCTTTTACTTCTGGGTCTCGCTTCCGGAAGGCGTCGAAGCGCGCAAGCTGATGCAAACGTGCAGGCAAAAAGGCGTGTCGTTCACGTGCGGGGACATGTTTTTGCTGCGCCATGCCGAGCAGCCCTACATCCGTCTCTGCTTCACCCACGAGCCGCCGAGCCAGATCGAGCGGGGAATGTCGATCATCAGCGAAATTCTCACGCGTCAAAAGGAGGAAGCGTAAATGAAGCTGTCCAAACATTCAGCCAGCTTGTTTTGGCAGGGAGCCTGGGACGCGCTGCCGCTTGCGGCCAGCTACATTTTGTCGGCCATCATTTTCGGGATGATGGCGCTTGCCGCTGGCTTGACCGTCTGGGAGAGCGTGGCGATGTCGCTGTTCATCTACACGGGAGCGGCCCAGTTCAGCGCGGTCGGGATGATTGCGGAGCATACAGGCATGTGGGCGATCCTTCTCACGACGTTCCTGTTGAACACGCGCCATTTTTTGATGGGACTGTCGGTATCTTCGTACTACCAGGGCTTGCCGCTTGCCCACGTGAACGTCCTGGCCTTTTTTATGACCGATGAACAATATGCCGTCTCACTGAATCGGTTTCGCCATCATCAGAGCGAGGCGGCTTATTTGTACGGGGTCAGCCTGACTTTGCACGCTTGCTGGGTGTTGGGCACGTGGGCAGGCAGCCTCGCCGGAGAGTGGATTCCTGATCCGGGGGCGCTTGGCCTTGGGTTCAGCTATATCGCGATGTTCATCGCCTTGTCCTATTTTCAGCTCACCTCGCTTTCGCGCATCCTCACGTTTCTTTTGTGCGGAGGGCTGGCCGTCGGCGTCGCCTTGCTTTTGCCAAACGGGCTGCATCTACTCGTAGCGGGACTGGTCGCCTTTTGCATCGGATTCGCCTTGCCTGCCAAGGAAAAAGCCGCTTCATCGCCACAAGCCGAATCGGCACAGGGGGTCGAGACTGCATGAATCTGTTCTGGCTGTTTGTCCTCATGAGTATCGCCACGTACTTCTCCCGCCGCGCTTTCATGCGCCTGCCCAGCTACTGGATGTCGCCACGGCTGAAAAGCGGGCTGAGCTACATTCCGGTAGGGATTTTCGCAGCGCTCATTTTCCCGGCGCTGTTCGTGCAAAACCAGTCGCTCGTCTTCCAGCCGATATTCTTCGTCGCCGGGATCGCCTGCCTCATCGTCATGCTGCTCAGCAAAAACGCCTTTCTCAGCTTTGGCGTCAGCATGGCGATTGTCGTGATCGCCTCGCTGCAGCTCCTGCCCTAACCTGGCGGAAAAAATGCCGCCGCAGAGGTTTGTCCATGGTACAATGTGGGTAAAGACATAGGAAAGCGGTCCGGGGAGGAATTGTATAAATGGAACTGACAAAACGAAGCAACGGTACAGATTGGGAGGCAGAAGCGGCAACGGCCCAATCGATCTTGTTTAAAATGGGAAGCGAGTATTACGGGCTCTCCATTGCTTTGGTGCGCGAAATCATCAAGCCACTGCCCATCACCCGTTTCCCCAAGTCGCCTGTGTACGTGGAAGGCGTCATCGACCTGCGCGGGCGGATTTTGCCGATCGTGAACCTGCGCAAAATGTTCGGCCTGGAGCCGATTGCCCAGACGGATGACACCCGCTTTGTCGATTTGCAACTGGAAGGGCTGAATATCGGCATCATCGTCGACGCGGTGTCCGAAGTGATGAACATTCCACAGCATCTGATCGAACCGGCGCCACCGATCGTCGCTGGCGTAGAGGGCAAGTATTTGCAAGGAATTGCCCGCCTGGACGATAAGTTGATTATGCTTTTGGATGTCGATGAAATTTTTGGTCAATGGAAAAAAGTGTAGGCGATAGCCTGAGCGAAACCAGTACATGACAACTGTACTGGTTTTTTTGTACGGTCGTCCTGCCGCTTTGGACGGCGGTCTTTGCGAAACCTGGCGGCAGCTTGATGCGTACTACTCGTTGCAATCATTTTCTTTTTAACGGAGCGTGAATCCTGTGCATACTCATCCGCTTTTCCCGCTGGCAAAAGCAATTCCGCTCGCTCTCTGCTGCGGTCAGTATAAAACGCTGTACAGCATGTGCAGCGCGGCCTTTCGGGACGAGGTCAGTCTGGAGGAATTTGTTTCCTTCGCCTCCGACTTTCAGCGCGATGGCACCCCATATGCGGAACAGCCACTCTCCGTCGTGCCGCTTGCGGGGATGAGCCGTTTCGTCTGGACTACAAGCGATGGACAAAAAGGCTTGTCCGCGGCGATCGACTCGCAAGGAACCATCCACGGGCTTCGCCTCGCCCATCTGACGCCCCATCCGGAAACGGATCGCATCGTCAGCCGCCACCTTTACCGCCTGCCTTTTCGGGGCGAATGGTTCACCTTTTGGGGCGGCATGAACGAGCTGGTCAACTACCATTACGCGTATGACAACCAGCGCTACGCCTACGATTTTTTGCTGCTCAAGGACGGCCGTTCCTGCAGCGGCGATCCTTCTGTCAACGAGAGCTACTACGCCTTCGGGCAGCCGATTGTGGCTCCGTGCGCCGGAACAGTGGTCAAGGTAGTCGCTGACGTGCCGGACAATTCGCCCGTCGGGGTGATGAACGAGCAGCAACCTGCCGGAAATTTCGTCGAGATCGACCACGGACAGGGCGAATTTAGCGTGCTGGCCCACCTTCAGCAGCATTCCATCACGGTGAGGCCAGGCGACCGGGTCGCAGCCGGGGATGTGCTCGGGCGGTGCGGGAACTCGGGCAATTCCAGCGAAGCGCATCTGCATTTTCAAGTCTCCAACGCCCTCGACCCGTACACCGCCGTCTCGATTCCGATCCGGTTTCAGTCGCACGCTGCGATCGTCCAAGGGATGTTTGTCCGTGGCTGATTCCCCGATCGCGGACTCCCTTGCTTCCCGATTGGAAAACTTGGCGGCACAATTCTTATCTGTACAAAAAAAGAGCGGGAGCCATCCCGCCCTTTCTGTTTTCTACTCCCTGCCCCCACTTGCCAAATACGCATAATTCACCCAGACCATTTCTTCGATCCCTAAAATCTCTTTGAAAAGATCCACCGAATCGTACAAAAGCGAAGCGCCGGTTTCTTCGTCTACATCTGTCAGCAGTTGCAAATCAAACAGCGAGCGCAACTGCTGCACTTGTTTTGGCCCCGCGATCCGACTGAACGATTGCGGCTTGATTCGCGTAATTCCTTTGCCTACCTCTCGCCGATACAACTCCGAACGCACAACCCGGTCCAGTATGTCTTCATACTTTTGCCGAACGTCCTCGCTGTCTGTAATCCCTTCCTGCAGGTCAATCTCCGGATAAAGTCTGCCGAACTCCGCCTCCGCCATCTCCACATCCAGTGAATAGCTGATCGTCGCCGAAGAGACTTCGAAACCAGCATCGAACAGACGAAACCCCCAGCCATTGTCTTCTGCGTCGTGAAACCAAAGCAGCGGCACGAATTGCTTCGACAGTTGAAGCAAAAACTCAAGCGTCGAGGAAGTTTCAATCCACTCATCCTGCAGGAAAAATGCGTTCCAGTCGCCATTGATGCTTCTGTGGAAGTACGGTTGCGAAGACTTGGACAAGGCAATCAGCACTTTCGGTTCGTATTTGCGTGGATAAAGAATGCCGGTCGTGAACTCACCCATCCGTTTTCCACCGCTTTCTGGAAAGCTTTCCCTGGTCCTTTTCTTAGTCTATTCAGGTACCGCTTGTTTTTTGCTGTGATCTTTATCAAACGTGCTCGTGTGGATCACCGTATGCACAGCTCCCTCCGGCAAAAGCTCCGAACGGTACAGATGGACATGCCGCACCTTCCAGCGAGGCGCGTCGGCTGCCAAGTACCGCTCGTTCCAGTCGAGCAGCGGCAGCCCTTCCGGCGATGCTTGCGGTCCGCGGGCGAGCGTGATGTGCGGACGGTAGCGCTTGCGATCATACGACACCCCCTGATGTAGCTCGAACCGTCTGCCGAGCAGCAGGTGAAGCTGCTTGAGCGGATTCGTTTGCCCGCGCAGGCCGAGCCAGAGGACGCGGGGATGCTGGGCATGGGGAAACGCCCCGAAGCCGCCGATGCGCAGTTGAAACGGTTCGATAATCGCGCTGACGATGTCCATGTCCTCACAGATGGCCGGGACGAGCGCTTCGTCGACTTCGCCGAGAAAATGCAGCGTCAAATGAAGATTGTGCAGCGGCTGCCATCTGTCTGCCTGTACTTCCGATTTCAGCCGCTTTTGTACATCGGCAATATAGCGGACAGCCTCTTCGGGAATGTCCAGGGCCACGAACAAACGCATAGACGGATTCCTGCCTCCTTTTTATCCAAACGCCTGCCTTGCCGCGAACGAAAAATAGCCCCCCTGTGACGGAGAGCCATTTTTTACATCCACGCCGCGTTAGGCAGCCATCATCTTTCCGGTTACGATGCCCAAAACGCTGCGCACATATTCGCCGAGTCGCCCGGAGCCAGGCTGATACGTAAAACGAAGCGTCAATTCGACATGTCCCACATGTCCCGCAGGAGGAATGTTCCAGAAAAGGTCCGCTTCTCCGTACAAAATTTCCTCAATGCGCTGCTTCTTGCCTTCGATGTCCAGATCAGGATCGTGAGACAACGAGAATTTCATCATGATGGAAAACGAATCTTTTTTGATCCCATCCCGCAAGCTTAATTTGCCGTGGATCGCGACGAGTCCCGCTTCTCCCCACAAGTTGTACTCCAGCAAAGCCTGGCATTGCGGTTGAACCTGCAGCTCAAGAGCCGGAAGTCCTCCCTCAATCGTAAGTGCGTGACGCTTTGCCAACAGTTCGATCTCCCCTTGAAAACGGTGAGCGCATTCGGAAACAGCCTGGAACAAATCGGGCTCTACAGCGTACATCGTCGTCACCTCTCCCCAACGGATTATCTGCTTTACTACTTCGAAACTCCCCTTGTCGTATCCTTTGTTGAAAAATGACTTATTTACCCATATTTCCTCGAAGGGCAAAAGATTCCTATGAAAATTCTTTTTCACAATGTTGCAACATTCATTCGTACGGGACGGGCATTCCCGGAAACGCTTTCACAAACAGGGCTCGCAGGTGCTCCTGTACACGCTCGTCCAGCTCCAATTGGTAGAGTGCGCCATTTTCATAGCGCAAAAAGGGAAACGCTCCCAAGCGCAAAGGAGAAACTTCTTTAGTCTCCACATACTCCGGCAAAGTCAGCAGGAAACGGGAAAACGGGTTAGCCTCGTCCTCGGACATATGGACGACTTCAAACAGGTCGGACAGGCCGGGCGTCACAATCAGCTCCAGCAGCTCGCCGCGCTCTGCGACCCAGACCGTAAACGACGATTCCCTCACTTCGCTGCGCGCGTGCCTGCGCATCACCCAGACCGCCTGGCGGACCGTACTCATTAACAGATGCTGCGCGCCTTCTGCCCCATGTGCCTCAACCATCCGCCTGTAGCGGAAAACAAAGGCCAGCCCTTCTTCTGCAAGCACAGCGTCGGGCAAGGAAAGCGCCGGGATGCTGAGCGTCTCCTCCTCGCGCACCTGCGCCTCCTGCGGTATGGCTTCGCTTCTCCCCTCGAACAGCGAGCGAATCATTTCCCGGGTGCGCTCAACCTCTGCTGTGGAAAACGAAATGGCCTCGGAGTATATGTGCGTCAGCTCGCCTCCCTCGTAAGCCAAATAGTGCAAAAAGGTGCGCGGCTGCTCCAGCATTTTCAGCGCCATGCCCCGCTGCTCCGCCTGCCGGATGTCAAAAGTGAGCGGAAAGCCGAGCGGCTGCAGCGGATCGGACAAAGTCCAGATCACGCCGAGCAGCTTTCCCTGGTACGTCTTGAATTCGACGGAGACAGCATCGCGCGTCTGCTCGACGAAGGCGTCCACCGATTCAAACACCAGGTACAGCTCGACTTCGCCCTGCCCGTTCAACCGGGCAAAATAGGGCAGCCCGGCCTCGCTCGCAAGCTCGTACAAATCACGGTACGCGCTCTTGTCGAGCACCTCGCCCTGCGTCGCCGCCTCGGGCGATCGCAGGGCACGGTCCGGGCTGAGCACAGGATAAAAGTCCTCACTCATCCGGTTGCTCCCCCTGTTTTGCCCACGCCTGCATCAGCGGCCAGCCATCCATCTGCGCGAGCAGCGCACGGTCCGTCGCATCAATGTGCACAGGCGTGATGGCGATATAATCATGCTTCACGAGGTCGTAGTCAAACGGCTCGGCAATCGGCATGACTTGCGGATACTCGCGTGTCAAAAAGTACCCTTCCGCTTCCTCGCTGTACTTGTCTTCATAATGATGCAGCGAAAGCGTGGCCGGGACGATGCCTTTCACCTGCGCCAACGGAACGTGCGGGATGTTGACGTTCCAGAAAACTTCCGGGGGCAGCTCGCCTTTTACTGCCCGTTCGCTGAACTCTTTCACCAGCGGCTCAATCATCTGCACGACATCGCCGTAATTTTCCTGGTCATACCAGTTATCGTAGGACAGGGCTACGCCAGGAACGCCCAAAATGACCGCTTCCCGCGCCCCGCTGCACGTGCCGGAGTAATAAATGTCACGCCCCAGATTCGTTCCGACATTGATTCCGGAAAAGACGATATCCGGTTTTTCGTCCGCGGCAAACAGCAAATGGTACGCCGCCTTGACGCAGTCGGCCGGATTGCCGTTCACGGCCCACGCTTTGACGGGAAGACCGTAAAAGTCGCGTTTTTCCGGTGCCAGTGCGGTACGATAGGTTACCCCATGACCGACACCGCTTTTTTCTTCAACGGGAGCCACCACAAAGATTTCCGCTTGGTCCAGTACGAGCAGTGCTTCCACCAATCGCTTGATGCCCAGAGCATCAATGCCGTCGTCATTCGTCACTAAAATTCGCAACACAAGATCTCCTCCTTCATCGTGGCGCCCATCTTCACTTGCACGTGGCTTCCTTTTATTGTACTTTAGAAAGCTTTGCCAAGCCAAGCTTCCAGAAGCTTCCGGTCGAGAGCGCTGCCTCTTTGCCTATTAGAAAACTTGGCTGCGCCAAGCTTTTGGCGCAGCCTTCGTTGCCCTTATACTTATCTGTATGAAAAAAAAGGCCCCAACAACGGGGGCCTTGCCTATTCACCGACAATGTCCTTCCAGCGGTCGCGCCAGGCAATGCCTTCGCGAATCCACTCCTCAACCTGCGCCTGCTTCTCCTCCGAGATGCCAATCAGGCAGGCGATCCGCGCGATTTCCTTCGTCTCCGACGGCGACAGCTTCCGGTCGATCAAAGCCATGTGATACAGCTTGCGCATCATCACGAGCTTCTCGCTTTGGCTCATGTCAACCAGATCCTCCACAATCGTCTCCGGGCGCTTCGGATAGTCGATGTCATCCATTAAAATTTGCCGTTCTTTCAAGGTAAAATGTTCCGAATTGACGATGTCATGAATGCGATCCACTTCTCTTGAACCTATATAACCGTCGGCATGCCCAACGCAAATCATCAAACGAATGGAGGCAAACAAAATATGTTTGTCCTTTTCTGTTCTCGTATACAACGTGCGGTTCCTCCTCCGAGCTTAAGTAACAAACGATAATATCTACATCTAATAATACGATGAAAGAGGAAAGCGGTTTCACACGATTATGTGACAAATTTATGCTACTCTCTCAAAAAAACGGACCGAAAGTCAATCCAGCCGTATGCGTCAAGGCTTACCCCCGACAATCGCGGGTGCGCGATCATCTCGATGCGGTTCGCGTACAGCGGAACAAACAGATGGCGGGCCTTCAGCCTGTCCATGATCGCGCGCACGACAGCCTGCCGCTCCTCTGTCGTTGTAGTTTGCCCCATCTGGCGAATCAGTTGCTCGACCTCCGCTTTTGTCCGCTCGTCCAGGTGGTGCGTAATGCTCAGCGCCTCTGCCCGCAAAAATTCAACGAGCGACAGCTCTGTGCGTTCATCCGCATTGGCGCTGTCCACGACCAGGTCGGCTGCCTGCAGCACGGCAGGTTGGGCCAGCTCTTCAGGCGACGCGTAGCGGATTTCGATGACGATGCCGTATTCCTTCGCCTTTTCCCTGATCCACTCGGCATCCTCCACGTGGTCCGCATCTGGGTAGGTGTACAGGGCAAGCTTCTCCCCGCGGTAGCCGCTGGCTGCAATCAAGCGCGCGGCCTCTTTGGCATCGGGCAGACGTGTATCCTGCTGCATCCGTTCTCCCCATACCTCAGCCTGCTCTCTTCCGCCTTGCAGCGCCGCTCTCAGCGCTGCGCCAGATAGCATGCTGGCGACCAAAGCGCGGAACGCATCGTCTGCGAGCGGCCCTTTTTTGGCTGCATTCAGGCTGACGTATTGAAAGCATTGCTCCTGGCGGACGACGTCTCTCCAGGAGGCATCTGCCAGCTCATAGGCCGGATGCGCTTTGTCCACGACCAGCATGCTCTCCTCGGTCAGCTCCGGCTGGCGCATCCCAGGGACGCACCAAAGTTCAATCCGGTCCAAAAACGGCCGCCCGGCAAAGTACGGCGCAAACGCTTCGAGCACGAGCATGGAGTCGTCATGGCGCACAACCCGAAACGGCCCTGTCCCTGCCGGAAGCCGGGCGAATTGCTCTCCCATCTGCTCGGCATAATCGCGCGGAACGATCGCCATCTGCTCTTTGCTCAGCGCTTGCAAAAACAGCTCATCCCGCTGCTTCAGCCTGATCGTCACCACATAGTCATCGCGGACGTCCACCGCCGCAATCGAGCGGGCAAGCCAGCGGTGCTTGAACGATTGCTGCATCAGGCGCAGCAGGGAAAAACGCACATCGTCAGCCGTCAGCGTGCATCCATGATGAAACAGCACCCCTTTTCGCAAATAAAACGTCCAGCGCGTCCCGTCCTCATCCGCCTCCCAGTAAAAGGCGAGATGCGGCTCCACCCGCTTCGTTGCCGGATCGAAACGGACCAGCGTATCGAACAAATGCTTGACCAAATGCGTCTGCGAGCGCAGCAACACGTGGATCGGGTCCAGCCCTGCAAACGGTCGGTCGAAAAAAAGACGCAATGTATCCACTCGGCCACTACTACCCTTTTCCCGGGTAATCCGCGCTCCAAACTGGATATTCATCCAGCGGGAAAAATGTTGGGCAAAAGTCGGCCAAGCCTGCCCGTATTGCTCCAACAGCTCCTGCGAAGCGCGAATCTCGCCGGTTTGGACGAGCTCCTTGGCCACAGACAGCAGCAAGTCTGCCGGGTCGAGGACGAGCGTCAGCACCGAACGGTTCCCTCTCCCTCGTCCCGGCTGCCAGAGCAGCCAGCCGCGCGCCTGCATCTTTTTCAGGGTCAGCGTAGCGTTGCGCAACGTACAACACAAGATCGCCGCGACCTCTGCCAATGTAATGTCCAGCGGCCGACCAAACGCTTCCTTTGGCCTGGCCGCGCATAAACGAATGTACTGTTCAACAAGCTGCACGAGATTCACCACCGATTTCGCCAAAAAACATGAAAAAATGCTTCTCCTAATCCTACGCTTTTTCTCCTGACTGCGCCAGCTTACAATTCTCGAAAGAAACAAAGCCAAACCGAAAAAAACCGGAGAAAGGACACACACTTATGAATCTGTTACTCGCTTCCCTTGCCCGTTTTCTTGCTGCGTATCCGCCCTTGCTGTGGGTCCGCCTGTTCGGGGAAACGCTCACGTCCCTGTCCAGCACGATGATCGCTCCGTTTCTGGTCCTGTACTTGAGCGAAAACGTCAGCGGCTCCGTCACCGTGACCATGCTGGTGATTGGCTTGCAGCCCTTTTCCGAGATTGTTCTGACCTTGTTTGCAGGCGGGTTGACGGACCGGATTCGCCGCAAAACGATCATGCTTGCAGCGCTGCTCATCCAAGGCTTCGCCATGCTCGGAATGGCCTTTGCGGATTCTATCGCAGCTTTCGCGGTGCTGTACATCATCAATGGCGCTGGCCGCTCCCTGTTCATCCCGGCAAGCCGCGCCCATCTGGCCGACGCGATTTTGCCCGCGCAGATGGCGAGCGCCTTTGCGCTATTGAATACGTCCAGCAGCATCGGGGCGGCGATCGGCCCGCTCATCGGGGTCATTTTGTACCAGTACGATCCCGCCATGGCGTTTTTGCTCACCGCTATCTCGCTCTTGCTCTACGCGATTGCCGTCTGGTGGAAAATTCCGCAAACCCCGCTGCCTGACCTGCCTGCCCAAGCCGGAGAAAACGCCCGTAGCGGCAAGCGCGAAAGCTGGCAAGCGTATCGCCCGGCACTCGCAATCATGACGCTGTCGCTGCCGATCAGCCTGTTTTACGCGCAAACCGAGACGAATTTGCAGTTGCACCTGAAACATACACTGCCTGACTACTTGCACGCACTTGCGCTGCTCATTGCCGTCAAAGGCGTCCTGATTATTTTGTTCGAATTTCTGCTGGTCAAATGGACCCAGCATCTGCCTGCCCGCCTGCTGATTACTGGCGCGTACGGCTGCTTCATGCTCGTCTCGCTTGGCTATGCCTACATCGACTACTTGCCGCTTTTGCTCGCCATGCAAGTGCTGCTCGTCATCGGCGAAAGCGTCGGCCTGACACAGCTTTTGGCTTTTGTCACACGCATTTCCCCGCCTTCCATGCGCGGACGGTACTTTGCCATCACCGGAACGCATTGGGACATTTCCCGCACGTTCGGTCCGTATCTCGGCAGCCTTGTTTTGCTGCACAATGGCGGTGCGCTTCTGTTCACCCTTGTCGCCGTCATTTTGGCGATTGGAGCGTGGGCGATGCACCACTATTTGCGCAGCAAAGAAAAAGCCCTCCCGCATGCGCAGGAAGGCTGATAAAAAGCGTCAGGTCAACAGGAAGCGGTCTTCGCTGAAGCTCTCGCCGCCACGGGCTGCTTCGAACGCGCGAAGCAAATCCTGCGGCTTCATCGTCCGCTTCTTCTCGTCCGGAATGTCGAGAATGATGCCGCCATCGTGCAGCATCAGCAGGCGGTTCCCCATGTTCAACGCTTGCTCCATATTGTGCGTGACCATGATCGTCGTCAGCTTGTGGCGCGCGACGATCTTGTCGGTCAGCTCCACGATGAGCTGCGCCCGCTTCGGGTCCAACGCCGCTGTATGCTCGTCCAGCAGCAAAATTTTCGGTTCCGTAAAAGTAGCCATCAACAGGCTGAGCGCCTGGCGCTGACCGCCGGAGAGAAATCCGACTTTTGTCTTCAAACGGTTTTCCAGCCCCTGGTCAAGCTGCTTGAGTTGCTCGCGGAACAGCTCGCGCTTGTGGTTGTTCACCCCGAAGCCGAGTGTGCGGCGGCGGCCGCGGCCGAGCGCAATCGCCAGGTTTTCTTCAATCGTCATGTTCGGCGCAGTACCCGCCATCGGGTCCTGGAACACCCGCCCGATCAGCTCGGCGCGCTGGTGCTCGCCGAGGCGCGTCACGTCCTTGCCGTCAATCGTGATCGTTCCGCTATCCGGGAACAGCCCGCCGGAGATCATGTTCATCATTGTCGATTTTCCGGCCCCGTTGCTGCCGATCACGGTGATGAACTCTCCGCGCTTGACGTGCAGGTTGACGTTGCGCAGGGCGATTTTTTCGTTCACCGTGCCTGCGTTGAACACTTTGTTGACGTTCGAAATTTTAAGCATGTCCGTTTCCTCCCCTTGCCGTGCGTACCGCTTGCTTTCTCCAGATGCCTTTGGCAACGGTCGGGACGGTCAGTGCCACGATCACGATCAAAGCGGTAATCAGCTTCATGTCCGACGGATTCAGCCCTGCTTGCAAAGCCAATGCGATCACCAGACGGTACACGATCGAGCCGAGAATGACGGCGAGCGTGACTCTGAAAATGGAGGAGCTGCCAAACAGCACTTCTCCGACAATAACAGAAGCAAGACCAATCACGATCATCCCGATCCCCATGCCGACGTCGGCAAAGCCCTGGTACTGGGCAACCCATGCGCCAGATACCGCTACCAGACCGTTGGACAGCGCCAGACCGATAATGGTCGTCGTATCGGTGTTGACACCGAAGCTGCGAATCATCTTCGGATTGTCGCCCGTCGCGCGCAGGTCGAGGCCAAGATCGGTGTGCAGGAACCAGTCGATTACCAGCTTGAGCAGCAAAATCCCGACGAGAAACACGACGGACACGCCTGTCAGCAAAGTGACTCCGTTTACTGTCAAATTCGGAATGCTCAAGTCTTTTACATAGGTGAACAACGTATCTTCACGAAGCAAAGGCAAGTTTGCCTTCCCCATGATCCGCAGGTTGATCGAATAAAGGGCGATCATCGTCAAAATCCCTGCCAGCAGTGCGTTGACCTTCCCTTTTGTATGCAAAACGCCGGTAAATGCCCCTGCCAGGCCTCCGACGACGAACGCCAAGAGGGTAGCCAGGTACGGGTTGGTTCCATCGATGATAAACTTGGCTGCGATCGCGCCGCCCAGGGCAAAGCTGCCATCTACCGTCAAGTCAGGTACGTTCAGAATGCGAAAGGTCAAATACACGCCCAGAGCTAAAATTCCAAATAGCAAGCCCTGCTCGATGGCTCCCATTATTGCCAAATTCATAGAAGAAATCCTCCTGTTGCTGCGTTTATTACTCGATCACTTCGCCTGCGCGGTCGAGCATGGATTGCGGAATGGTCACTCCCATTTTCTCCGCTGCTTTTTTGTTCAAGACGAGTTTCATGTCTGCTTGCATCTCAACCGCCATGTCAGCCGGCTTCGCTTCGCCCTTCAAAATTTTCACGGCCATGTCCGCAGTTTGCTCGCCCAATTTGGTGTAGTCGATGCCGTAAGTGGCAATCGCCCCGCTCTTCACGGAGTTTTCCTCGCCTGCGATCACCGGAATTTTTTGCGCTTCCGCTACGCCCAGTACAGCCGCGATGGACGATACGACCATGTTGTCGGTCGGCACGTAGAACGCATCGACTTTGCCTACCATCGACTCGGCCGCTTGCTTCACTTCTGTCGCGCTCGTGATTGCCGCTTCCTGGATGGTCAGGCCGAGCTTGTCCGCAACCGCTTTGGCTGCGTCTACCTGTACCTTGGAGTTTACTTCACCCGAGCTGTAGATGACGCCTACCGACTTCGCGTCCGCTTTCAGCTCCTTTACCAGCTTGAGCTGCTCTTCGACCGGGTTCATGTCGGAAGTACCTGTCACGTTCGCGCCTGGCTGCTCCATTGATTTTACCAGACCAGCCTCGACCGGGTCAGTAACTGCCGTAAACAAAATCGGAATTTCTTTGCTCGTCTGCGCTGCTGCCTGCGCGGTTGGAGTGGCGATCGCCAGCACGAGGTCTACTTTGTCCGCCTCGAATTTTTGCGCGATGGAAATCGCTGTGTCCATGCTCGCCTGCGCCGATTTCACGTCAATTTTCACTTGCTTGCCGTCTTCGTAGCCGTTTTTCGCAAGCTGCGCCACAAATCCTTCACGCGCTGCATCCAAGGCAGGGTGCTCTACGAATTGGGAAATGCCAATCGTAAACTGCTTGTTCTCAGCAGAAGGCGCCGGCTGATTCGCAGCAGGGGTTTCCTGCCCGTTGTTCGCCGGAGTAGCGCTTTGCTGTCCACATGCGGTAACAGACAAAAGCAGCAAAGGAAATAAAATACTCTGAATTTTTCTGATAGTCTTTTTTTGTTTAACCATGCGATAAATACCCCCTTGAAAAATTTTTACTAATTTTAACACGGATAAAACAGTTTTAAAAGAATAAAAAGAGAGCTTGACGCTCTCTTTTTACTTGATGATTTCTTTCGCCTGCTGTTTGAGTGCCTCAGAAATCGTGAGACCAAACTTCCCGGCAGCCGTTTCATTGATGTACAGGTCGGCCTGCTTTGAAATTTCGACTGGAGTGTCGGCGACCGCTTGTCCTTTCAGGACGCGGGCAGCCATCTCTCCTGTTTGTTTGCCAATCAGGTAGTAATCGATTCCGTACGTGGCGACTGCGCCGCGCTTGACGGTGTCGGTGTCAGAAGCGAAGACAGGAATCTTGTTCGCTTCCGCTGCTCCCAGTACGGCCTCAAACGAAGACACGACGGTGTTGTCAATCGGAATGAACATGGCGTCTGCTTTTCCAGCAAGTCCCTGAGCTGCCAGTTGCACCTCGGAGAGCTGGGAAATGCCCGCCTTGACGATTTCTACGCCTTCTTTGCTCGCTGCTTCTTCCAGTTCTTTTACCTGAACCTCCGAATTCACTTCAGAGGTGGTGTAGATGACGCCCAGCTTTTTCAACTGTGGCAGGAAGGTTTTGACCAGCTTCAATTGCTGTTCCATGGATACTTTGTCGCTCGTACCGGTCACGTTTTTGTCCGGTTTTTCCAGACTGCTGACCAGTTGAGCCGAGATCGGGTCTGTTACGGAACTGAACACAACAGGTTTGTCGGCAATCGCCTTGGCTGCAGCCTGAGCGGACGGGGTAGCGATCGCTACGACCAAATCCTTTTTGTCTCCGGCGTACTTTTGCGCAATTGATACCGTGTTGTTCATATCGCCATGGGCGTTCTGGTAGTCAACCTCCAGATTTTTGCCCTCTTCGTAGCCGGATTCCTTCAAGCCATCCAAAATTCCTTGATGAATCGCATCCAGTGCCGGATGCTCTACGAATTGCGTCAGGCCAATTTTCACGGTTTGCTCCTGGCCGGAATTAGCCGTGGTAGCCTCGCTTTGTCCACCTGTTTGATTTCCACATGCTGCCAAAGAAAAGGCCAGCAATGTGGTCAGTACCATACTGACTGCTCGTCTCATCTGTACTTCCTCCTCTAAGCTCTGCTCTCTTAGCCACTGACCACCCTCCGGCGGCCGGGCCTTTTTGCATTTGTGCAACTTGTGTCCCATTATAGCATATTATTGCGTCCTGAAAAGCTTTTTTCATCAATCTTTCGTACCGATTTCTTCCTCGACGTTCGCCAGTTTTTTGACAAAAACTCTGGTAATCCGGTAATGATCGACTTCCCCGACCACGAACTCGTACTTGCCTTCGCGCACCCGGTCGCCCACGCGCGGCGGGTGGTCAATCTGCATGTAAATCCAGCCGGCAAGCGTATCCACCTCGCTTGATTCCAGATCAATGTCCAGGTAGTCGCCCACTTCCTCCAGGAGCATCCGGCCGTCGAGCGACAAAATCCCGTCGTTTTTCTCGACTTCCGGGCGCTCATCGTCAAACTCGTCCTGGATGTCTCCGACGATTTCTTCCATAATATCTTCAAGCGTGACCAGCCCCGCTGTCCCGCCGTACTCGTCAATGATGATCGCCAGTTGTCCCCGCTGTTTTTGCAGCATCGTCAAAAGACGGCTGATCGAGATCGTCTCGGGCACAGTCAGGATCGGGCGCATCAGCGTCTGCAAATCTTTGTGCTCGCCCTCCAACAGACCCGTCAGCAAATCTTTGATGTGCAAGCTCCCCACGACGTGATCCTTGTCACCGTCCACGACCGGATAGCGGGTAAAACGGCCGTTTTGCACCAGCCGGACGTTTTCCTCGAACGGATCGCGCAAGTTCAGCACCACCATGTCTGTGCGCGGAACCATGATTTCTCGGGCCATCGTCTCGGAAAAGTCGAAGATGTTGTCGACGAGCATCAGCTCGGTTTGGTCGATCAGCCCGCTTTTGTGGCTTTCGTTGACGAGAATGCGGATTTCTTCTTCGGTATGCGCTTCCTGATGCGGCTCCATCGAAATGTGAAACAGCGCGAGAAAGCGGCTGGCCGACCAGTTCAAGAGCGCAATGAACGGATACATGATTTTGTGAAACAGTTGAATCGGCCGGGCCACAGCCAGCACGACCATTTCCGTGCGCTGGATCGCCAACGTTTTCGGTGCCAGCTCCCCCAGTACAATGTGCAGAAAGGTAATGACCGAAAACGCGATAATAAAGGAAATGCTGCTCACCAGCGTCTCGTTGAGCTGAAAATAGCGAAAAACGGGATGCAGCAGATGAGCCACCGCAGGCTCGCCCAGCCAGCCAAGCCCGAGAGACGCCAGCGTGATGCCAAGCTGGCACGCAGACAAATAAGCGTCCAAATTTTGGATGACCTGCTCGACGTTTACGGCGCGCTTGTTCCCTTCCGCCACCAGTTGGGCAATCCTCGATTCCCTCACTTTTACGACGGCAAATTCGGTTGCGACAAAGAACCCGTTGAGGAAAACGAGGATCAAGACCAATCCCAAGTTGAACAAGCTTCCCCACGTTCCCATGCTCCTCGCCTTCCTTTCCGACCATGCTTTGGGATATTGTTTCCCATCCAACCGTAAATGTTACCTGTTCGTTTTTCTTTCTTTTCCGGATTGTGATACCATAGTGCTGATTCATATGCCGTTTGTAACGAGGTGAATCTCTTGTCTTATCGTCCAGACTTGCCGATGATCGTGCAAAGCGATCGCACTATTTTATTGGAAACGCAGCATCCGCAGTTTGCCGAAGCCAGACAGGCCATCAGCGGGTTTTGCGAACTGCTGAAAAGCCCGGAGTACATCCATACGTACCGGATGACGCCGCTGTCGCTCTGGAATGCGGCCGCGAGCGGGATGCAGCCGCACGAGGTGACAGACATCCTCGGCGCGTACAGCAAATACAGCGTGCCGCCAACCATCGTCAAGGAAATCGACGAAACGATGCGCAAATACGGTCTGATCCGGCTCGAACGCCGCGGGGACGACCTCGTTTTACATAGCGACGATCCGCTCGTTCTCACGGAGCTTGCCGGATACAAGTCGATCGCGGCCCTGCTCGAAGACGGCTACGTGCTCAAAAGCTACGCGCGCGGCCTCATCAAGCAGGAGCTGATCCGGTTGGGGCTGCCTGTCCAGGATTTGGCGGGCTATTCGCAAGGCGAATCGTGCCCGGTCAGCTTGCGGGCGAACAGCGCTGTGGGAAAGCCGTTTGCCTTGCGCCCGTACCAGCAGGAAGCGGTAGACGCCTTTTACCGCGGCGGCTCCGCTCTAGGCGGAAGCGGCGTGCTCGTGCTGCCCTGTGGAGCCGGGAAGACCGTCATTGGCATTGGCGCGATTTCCCAGTTGCAGACTGCTACGCTTATTTTGACGACGAATACGACTTCCGTGCGGCAATGGATCGCCGAGCTGCTGGACAAAACCGATCTTGATCCCGAGCTTGTCGGCGAATACACCGGCGATCACAAGGAAGTAAAGCCGATAACTGTGGCAACTTATCAAATTCTCACATACCGCCCCACCTCTCTGGATGAATTTCCTCATATGAAACTCTTTTCAGAGCGTGACTGGGGGCTTATTATTTACGATGAGGTGCATTTATTGCCTGCACCTGTTTTTCGTGTTACTTCCGGGATTCAGGCGACACGCCGACTGGGCTTGACGGCTACGCTCGTCAGGGAAGACGGCCGGGAAGAAGACGTCTTTACACTGATCGGGCCGAAAAAGTACGAGGTTCCTTGGAAAGCGATGGAGGATGCGGGCTGGATTGCGGAAGCCCGCTGCCGGGAAATCCGGCTGCCTTTTGAGCCGAAGTGGCGGGAAGCGTATGCGCATGCGACGGCACGGCAAAAGTTCCGGATCGCCGCCGAAAACCCGAAAAAGCTGGACGTTGTCAAAAAGCTGCTGGAGCGCCACGAAGGCGACCGGGTGCTGATTATCGGCCAGTACGTCGACCAACTGGAACAGATGGCGACTGCCCTGCAACTGCCGCTGATTACGGGCAAAGTGCCGGAAAAAGAGCGCGAGACGCTGTATCAACAATTTAAAAAAGGGGAAATCACACGCCTGATCGTCTCCAAGGTGGCCAATTTCGCCGTTGATTTGCCGGACGCCAATGTGGCGATTCAAATCTCGGGCACGTTTGGCTCCCGCCAGGAAGAAGCGCAGCGACTGGGACGAATCTTGCGACCAAAAACCGAAAATAACACCGCTCACTTTTATACACTGGTGACACGCGATACGAGAGAGCAGGAGTTTTCGCTCCACCGTCAGCTTTTTCTCGTCGAGCAAGGCTATCCATACGAAATTATAGAAAACGAGATGCTGGTCTGAAACGTTTCGGAAAAAGCCAGCGTCACATAGAGGGAAGGGAGGCCGGAGATTCAATGCAATCCGACGCCGAAATCATTCAGCGGATTCTTCAGGGCGACATCGAAGGGTATCGCGACCTCATCCAGCGATATCAGCATATGATCTACGTATTCATCTACAAAATGGTGAACAATCGCGCTGATGCGGAGGATCTGACTCAGGAAGTGTTCGTGAAGGCGTATGAGAAGCTGTCCACGTTCCGAGGCGACTCTCAGTTTTCATCCTGGTTACATACGCTTGCTCGCAACAAGAGCATTGACTTTTTACGCAGACGGAAGTTTCACGACTCCGACGAGCAGTTGGCGTATGTGCCGTCCAATACGCGGGACGAGTCTCCGCAAGAATCGCTCATGAACAAGGAGCAGCGCAGGGAGATCGAGGAGGCATTCGCCTTGCTGTCGGATTCCTACCGGGAAGTGATCGTCCTTCGCTGCACGCATGAATATCCGTTCGAAAAAATTGCTACTCTTCTCGGCATCGCCGAGTCTACAGCACGCGTCCGTTACTTGCGCGCTCGCCAAGAACTCGCAAAATTGTTATCACGCAAGGAAGGGGGGCTCGTACATGAACTGCCAGGCATTTAGAAAAGCATGGCTAGATGACACGGATAGCGATATTTTTTCCCATATAGAGACCTGTGAGGATTGTATCGCATGGATCGAAACACAAATGACAACCGAAGAGGAGGTGCAGTTCTTGAAAGAGGTTCCACCGCCTCAAGCGAACCTGGAAGAGAGGATCATGCAGGCCATCTACCAGAACGCCGGACAAGGTGTGCCCCCTCACGCCGCAACCGTCGCTGTGCTTCCACAGCAAGCGGCAGCACCTATGCCCAGCAAGCGTCGGACCAAAGGCTTCCCTTCATTCGCCTGGGTCAGCGCAGCGGCAGTCCTTTTGGCAGTGGGCTTCATCAGCTACCAGCAGCTCCAAGACGGTCAATTCCAGACAGCGTCACAACAGCCCGCAGCAAACCAGGCAGGCGCTGGCACCCAGATCGCGACGCATGCCACCGAAGCGATGCAAATGCAGGACGCTGCTCCGGCATCCTCGCCTGCCTCTGCCCAATCGGCGGCAAATGCCTATGCTAGCAGCGAGCAACCGCTGGCAAAGCAAAACGAGGCAACAGCCAAAGCGTCTCAGCCTGCTTCCCCGGCTACGCCAAACGCCGCTTCGCCATCGGCCAGCCATGAGCTTGCGCTAAATACGCAGGAACCCAAAACAGCAGCACCCCAGACGCAAGCGCCGCAAGCCGAGGGAGAGGCGTCCATAGCTTCCCGCAGCGTTCTGACAGGTTCAGAGGAACAAGGCGCAAACGCCAAGGCAGCCCTGGCAAAAGAGGCAAACGGAGCCGAGAACAACCTGGTCGCCGGGAAAAAAGCCAGAGCCGCCGCAGAAGACCAGCAAGCCTATGGGATTACTGCCATGGGCGAACCGGAAGCCAAACAAGCGAAACAAGCGGAAAGCAGTGACAGCGGCCTTGTAGGGCCGACGCTGGCTATGACAGCCAAGCAGCCGATCACGCTGTCGACCTTCTCGGACACGGATACAGCCGTCCAGGCATCGGATATGCCTGTTCCCGTGCTTGCGCAAAACGCGAACAGCTTTTCCTTGAGCACGATCTCTGTCCAGTACGAATCGGAGACGAGCCAAAAGGTCACGCGCCTCTCAGCGGATTACAAGCGCAACGACGACTGGATTCGCATCGAGGTAGTTCGCAATGCGAAAGGCAAACGCAGCCTGTCGATCCCCGGCACGTTCTCCGCTACCCAGCTCTTTGCCGTAAACGGCGAGCAGGCCATCGCCGTCTCGTTTGACAATCCGGACAAGAAAAGCTCTGTCGCCGAGCACGCCGTTCATTTCAACGCCCAGTCCAATAACCAGTCGCTCTACGTAGTAGTAACCGCCCACGGCATTTCCTTGGACGAATTGATCGAAACTTCCAAGCAGATGACCTGGAAGCCTTAGCCGCAACCGGAAGACGCGTTTCTGGCAGACACGACCTGTCGCATCAGGTGCGTGTCTTTTTTGTTGGCTCGCGCGCGGATTTTGCCCCCATGCGGCATCTAGAAATTCGCCTCGCCCCGCCAGCAACGGCTGAATCGTTACGACTTTTTTTCGCAAAAAAATACGCCGTCTTTTGCCCTGCATCGCAAAAAGACGGCGTTTCTTCTTTATAAGCTAGTGAGTCTGGTTTTTCGCCTGGTTCCACTGCTTGATTTGCTCGATAATTTCCCGGATTTGATTGCGCGCAGCCTGGTGCTCCGGCTCGCTACCCCAATGCTGGATGAGCGGCGGCATCGCTTTTGCCATCGTGGTGTACAGGCACCATACTTTTACCATCTCGACGCGCTCCGGCGTCGCTTCACCCGTCAACAGCTCGGTAAACTTGTGCAGCAGTTCATCCAGTTCGGGCACCAGCGCTTCTTTTTTCTCACTCATGGATCATCCCCCGCTTTCCTTTCCTTTTTCATTTCTTGGAACATTGTATGCAAGATTTCTGCCCGGCAAAAGGGAGATTTTTCAGCCCATCGGTTTTGGTGTCAAGAACTGGAGCAGACCGTAGGCGACTGCTGCCGTAAGGATGACGCTCCAGATCACGATGCCAATCGACATCCACCACATCAGTTTGCCTGTCGGTGCGCCGAGCGAAATGCCGATCGCAGCCCCTAGCGGAGCGCCTGTCAACAGCGGAGAAGCCAATCCGAGGCCGATTACGCCGTACTTCTCCCAGATGCGGCCCATCCGGCTCTGGCGCCCTGCTTTTTTCTCCACGCGCTTCATCAGCCAGCTTCTGAGCGAACCGCCCAAATAGATGACAATCCCGGCGCTGGCAATCGCGCCAAGGGCACTGAATATCCCGGTAAGCAACGGAGGCAGTTGCAGCATGAAGCCAATCGGAATCGCTCCCCACAGTTCAAGCATACTCGTCAGTGCAACCGTCCCGCATTTCCATAACATGTCCATAATCTCACGCCAATCTCCTCTCGGTGCCATTCTTGGTCCTTCCATGAAATACGAATGAAACGGAAAAAGGTAGCGTTTTTTTCCAGATCAGGAAGTTACGTCTCTGCGGGTAAAGACGGTGTATGCTACAATCAGCGCCGCGACTGCCCAGATCGTCAGTACAGCCAACGAGAACGGCAGCGTCATTCCTTTGATCGGAGGCAGCGTGCCATTGAGGTAGTCGGTGAGCTGCAAGTTGACGACAAACAAGTATTTGGACGACTCCCACGACGAAGCCATCTGCGTCAGGATCGTCCCGCTGATGAGCGCCGCCATCATGATGCCCATGCCTGCGGCGGCGCTGCGAATGAGGACGGAGACCATGAACGTAACGGTTCCGACGACGATGCAAACAAACCAGCCGAGCCCATACTGCATGAGCAGAAATTGCCACTGCGGCAGCATGAACGCTCCCGACGTCACAAGCTCCCCGCCTGTCACCTCGAAGCCTGTGAGAATCGGCAAATCCCAGCCGGAATAGCCAAACACGACACCCGACAGCAAGTAGGCCAAGATGAGCGTCATCAGTACCGTAAGCGAGGTGAACAGCAACAGCGTGATGTACTTGCTGGTCAGCACCTTCCAGCGCCGCACGGGTCTGGTCAAAAGCAGCTTGATCGTCCCTTCACTAAACTCGGCCGACACGATATCGACCGCCAGCACGACGATAATCATCGGCAAAAACATGGAGATCGCCTGATCCATGAAGCCGCGGGCAAATGTCGGGCCTCCGGGCGCCATCGGATTGATATTGTGGTCGAGGTAATACTGCTGCTGCTGAATCCGGATTTTGATAAAATCGCGCCATTCTTCCGGTAGACGGCTGGACGCGAGCCGGTTTTGCATGTCGACGATCTGCTGGGTCAAGAGCGGCCGCCAGTCCGTCGTGCCCATCCGCTCCTGAGCCGTCACGACCGAGCGGTACTGGGCGTATGTAAAAATCGGGATCAGAATGGCCAGGATGAGCACGACCACGAGAAAGCGGCGGCGGCGCAGCAATTTGACGGTTTCGTTTTGGACGAGGCCCAGCATGCTTTGATTCATTTCTCTCCCCCTCCCCCTGTCAGCGTCAGGAACAAGTCTTCCAGCGTCACGGTTTTCGTGGCAATCCCGATTACCGGGACTCCCGCCTGCACCAGCTTCTGGTTGACTTCGCCTACCCGCTCCATATCCATCCGCGTCTTCACGCTTTCCTCCCCGACCGCCAAAATATCCGTCACGGCGTTGTGCCCGCGCAATACATCCAGCGCTTTTGGCAGGTGGGCGTGCGGGATCGTCCATTCCACCTGGTCGGCAAACTGCTCCATCAACTCGCGCACCAGTCCGACCGAAATGACTTTTCCCTGGTTGATAATCGCCACCCGGTCGCACATCATCTCGATCTCGCTGAGCAGGTGGCTGGAAATGAAGACCGCAAGCCCCTCCTCCTCGGCCAGACGGCGAATGAACTGGCGCAGCTCGCGAATCCCTGCCGGGTCAAGCCCGTTTGTCGGTTCGTCGAGAATCAAGATTTTCGGCCGGTGCAGCAGCGCTTGCGCGATCCCCAGCCGCTGCCGCATCCCGAGCGAATACGTTTTGACTTTGTCGTCAATCGCCCGTTCCAGGTCGACGAAGCGGACGATTTCTTCGATCCGCTCCTGCGTAATCCCTCCGCTCATGCGGGCAAACTGCTCCAGGTTTTCCCTGCCTGTCAAAAATTTGTACAGCTCGGGATTTTCCACGATGCAGCCGACTTGCGCAATCGCCTCCGGGAAGTTCTCCGAGAGCGATATCCCGCCGATGCGGATATCTCCCCCGTCTGCTTTAGCCAGACCGACCAGCATGCGAATAGTCGTCGTCTTGCCCGCGCCGTTCGGCCCCAAAAAGCCAAACACTTCGCCAGCGAGCACGTCGAATGTAATATCGTGAATAATCTGCTTTTTGCCGATCGTTTTTTGCAATCGCGATACTGCGAGGACTGTGTCGCCCAAGGTGCGCCCTCCTGTCTTTGTTCCGCTTCCCGCAACTGACGGCAGCGATTCGTTTATGGTACACTGGCATAAGATGTCCCACCACATTATACCATGTCTACCCACTTCCCATCGAATAGGAGGATAGCCGATGCGCACATCCGGCAAACTTCTCTGGCGCACTACAGGGTTGTTGTCGCTTCTGTCCTTTTTATTGTTTGCCGCAGGCTTTGTCCTGGCGATGAACCCGCAGCAGTTGGCCCCGACCACGGGAGCGCCACCTGTGGAAACCGAGGAACCGCCTGCCCCTTTGCCAAAAGAAGGCGTCCACAAAGTCGTCGCGCTCGGAGACTCGCTCACCCGCGGCGCTGGCGATGCGAACGGCCAAGGCTATGTCGGGCTCGTCCGGCAAGCGCTGGAAAAAAAGGCGGGCCACCCGATTACGTTTACGAATCTCGCCATTAACGGGCAAGAGTCGTCCGACCTGCTCAAGCAAATGTCCGAAGCGCAAGTCAAAACGCTGCTCGCCGAGGCCGATCTGATCCTTTTCACCATCGGCGGCAACGACTTGTTCAGGCAAACGGGCGGGCTCTACACGATCGACAAAGAAAAAGTGGCCGCAGCCACGGACAGGCTTGCGACCAACTACGAGGAAATCATCCGGCAAATTCGCCAGTTGAACAGCAAAGCGACGATTGTTTACACGTCGTTGTACAACCCTTTTGGCAATACGGAAGCGGCTGTCGATACGGTGCAGCCCGTTCTGGACTGGAACAGCACGGCCTCCGCGATTGCCTCCCGCTATCCGCAGGTGTTCGTCGTGCCGACGTATGACATGTTCCTGCGCAAAGAGCAGGCGTATTTGTACACCGATCATTTTCACCCGAATGCAGAGGGCTATGCCCGCATCGCGGAGCGCATTTTGCAGGCGCTAGAGTGATTCTGCCCTGCTCTGATTGAGCGACTTGCCGTGGGTAGCGAAGTACACCCGTTGGCCCGCCCACTGGAATGCGCTGCTCACCATGGAAAACGCCGCTACGGTCAAGAACAGTGTCGTGCCGCCGTAAAGCCCGAGCAGCAGGCCGCCCATCCACGGGCCGATGAACTGTCCGAGGTTGCTGAAGCTTTTCGCGCCGTAATAGCTGCCGCGCATTCCTTCCGGGGCCATGCGGTCAATCAGGACGTCACCTGCGGTAAAGGTCAAGATTTCCCCAAACGTAAACAGCACCATCCCGATAATAAAGACGATCCAGGAGTTGGCGTAGGCAAAGCCGACGTCGCCCAGCGCATACATGACGTTTCCCACCACAATGGCGGTGAGAGGCGTCTTTTTTTCGGCCCATCGGGTCAGCGGCATCTGCATGAGCACGACCACGACAGCGTTGACGCTCATCAGGATGGCAAACAGTTCTGCGCCGGACGCAACGGTCATTTCCGTGAATTTGGCGAGGGTAGACGACATCTGCGAATAGCCGATCGCGCCCAGCACGCCTGCGACCATGTAGTAGCGAAACGCCTTGTCGTGCACGATCACGCTGAAGGCCCGCCCAAAGGTGACCGTCTCTTTCTTTTGCCCTTCAATTTGTTTGATCCCGAACTTGTTCAACAGCCCTTGCAAGCTGATGACGTACACGAGGTAAATGAGCGCGGTAATCAGAAACGGCAGGGCGACGGACGTCTTCGCCAGCACGGCGCCTGCGATCGGGCCAACTGCGACCCCGACGTTGATCGCGGTGTAGCGCAGGCCGAATACCCGGAAGCGTTTCTCAGGCGGCGTCACGTCTGCCATCAGCGCCTGCGACACCGGCTCGTAAAACGAGCGACAGAGCCCGCCTGCCATGTTGAGCAAAAGCAAAATCAGCGGGTTTTTGCTGAGCGCAAACCCGACGAATACGAGCGTCCAGACGTACAGCGCCCCCAGCATGACCCGTCTGCGGCCGATCCGGTCGGACAGCGTCCCGGCAATGAAGCCGCCAATCGTTCCGGCGAGCGGCCCGGCCCCGATGGTCAGGCCGATCATTGCCAGGTCCATATCGGTTTGGTTGGATAAGTATAAAAACAAAAACGGCATGCTCATCGAGCTGGCAGCCCTGACGAACACGGTCCCGACGACCAGCGACCAGACGATCGGGTGGTACTCTTGCATACGTGATTTGATCCAGCTCATTGTCTCTCTCCCCGCAACTGTTCTGCTTCGTCCTGCCTACCAGAACAGATGCTCTGTGATGTTCCTATTGTAGTGAGCCGTCTATCGTTCGTCAATGAGCATTCGAAATTTTTGGATTATGAAAAATTTCTATGAGGCTTATCGAAATTTCGATAGCTTGAAAAATGTTTGGCGTGGCTGGAGTATCTTTTTCCCGCCTGCAAGCAAAAAAACCGGGAGCATCCCGGTTTTACTCTACAATCTTTCTATAATCAATAAGTTCTCCCTTGTCGTTCCACTTCACGGCCCGGTAGACATTATCGTGGTAAAAGGTGAACCACGCCTCTTGGCGGATGCCGCCGTGAATCCATTCTTCCTTGGCGAAGATCGAGGTCATCGGGTAGTCGTCGTAAGCCATGACCCACAGCGGATTTTGGTGGGCGTGCGTCGGCATGATATCGGCGAGGTGCAACAACAGGTGGCCTTGGCTTTCCATGCGGACGATGGCATGTCCCTGGCTGTGGCCGCCTGTGTGGTGCAGGGTAATGCCGGGAACGACCTCGAAAGTGGCGCCGTACGTCTGCACCTGCGACTCGATGGGACGCCAGTTGTCCTCCCAGTATGTATTGCGCGAACGGATGTTGGGCTCTCGCATCTCGGCCCACTCCTGCTCCTGTACGTAGATCACTGCGTTCGGAAACGTGGAAAAAAGCTGGCCGTCCCGCACCGAGACGAGGCCATTCGCATGATCGTAGTGCATGTGCGTCATGATGACGATGTCGATGTCAGCAGGCGTCAAGCCTTTTGCCGCCAGCCCTTCCTGGACTTGCGATTCTTCCACCAGCCCAAAGTTGCGCTTCTGCTTCTCCGTCAGTCGGTCTTTGCCGATACCGGACTCGATCAGGATGCGTTTTCCGAAAGCTTGTACCAAAATCGGGTCCGCTCGCAGCGGAATCTGGTTCAAATCGTTCGGAGGGTAGCGTTTGCTCCAGAGCGGCTTGGGAACCACCCCAAACATCGCGCCTCCATCGAGCTGTGTCAGACCGCCTTTGAGCCATGCCAATTGCAGCTCGCCTACTTGCCATTCGTTACCTGCCAATTCATCCAGCCTCCTCGCCTGCATTTTCTGTAAAGAAAAAAAGCGAAAAGCACCCCGCCAAGGGTGCCTTACTGCTTCTCTGCCACACTCACGGTTCTGGTCGCAGGAGCGATTTCCAGCAAAAGCTCGCTCGATACAGCCTGCACGGTAACATCCGAGTCGGAACGTCTATGATGAAGCACGAGTTGAGCAACCTTTTCATTTTCGCGGTACATACTGATTAATGTCTGAAGTGGGTTTGCACTACCACCTGCAATCATCTTAAACCCCGGGGCAATCGTAAACGTCCATCCCTCCACCTCTACTACCTGCGCAGTGGAGTACAGGAAGTAACGCTTTCCTAAAAGAATGCTATTGTGGTTCATCAAGGCGAAAGCCCCCAATCACATGAATTTAAACAGTATGCCTTCATTGTGCAAGAATTTAAGTATGTTGAAAAGCGATTCGACAAAAGTTCCGAAAAGACGACTTCTTTTTCTCATCATACACGATCCAGCCTATTTTCGGAATAGAAAATCTTTTGCGAACATCAAATCGCTCTGCCAACCTGTGCCCCTTCCAGGATCGCCCGCTTGGCGTCCAGCTCTCCCGCCTCTTTTGCCCCGCCGATCAGATGAACCGGGAGGCGGTTCGTCAGTGCGTGATACAGCGATTGGTTCGGCGTAGCGCCAGCCGCGATAATCACCGTATCGGCAGGCACGAGCTGCTCTTCGTCGTTTACGCTGATGTACACCCCTTCCGGAGCGATTCGCTTGTACTCGATCTGGGTCAGCATCTCCACGCCTCTTTGCTTTAATTGCGCCAATGTCGCCCAGCGGGTCGTTTTGCCCAAGCCGCTGCCGACATGCTTGCCTCTGCGCAGCATGAACACTTTTCGCTTGCTCGCTTGCAACCTGTGAATCGTCTGTTCGTCCACGATCCGGTAGGAGAGCAAATACTCCGCCGTTTGCGCGGAAATGACTTCATTGTGGACGAGCAAATGCGACAAGTCACAGGCGATCCCCCCTGCTCCCACAATCGCCACCTTGTTTCCGACCTTCGCCTTTTGCTCGAACACTTCGTTGTACATGACGACATGCCCAAGCTCCCGGCCAGGAATCTCCGGCACACGCGGGACGACTCCCGTGGCGATGACAACTTCCGCAAAGCCTTCCGCCACCAGCGCATCCGCCTCTGCTTCCGTCCCCAGCCTGATCTCTACGCCCAGCCGCGCAAGCTGCGTGCGATAGTAGCGCAGCGTTTCGTTGAATTCCGCTTTGCCCGGCACTTGCCGCGCGTAGTTGAGCTGGCCGCCAATCCGCGTTTGTTTTTCGAACAGGACGACCTCGTGCCCGCGCTCTGCCAGCACGCGCGCCGCCTCCAAGCCCGCGGGACCCGCGCCCACGACCGCCACCTTTTTCCGAACTCCCGCCGGAACAATCGCCCATTCCGCCTCTCTGCCGACCTGCGGATTGACCAGACAGGAAGCCACTTTGCCGTCAAAAATATGGTCGAGGCAAGCCTGGTTGCAGGCAATGCACGTGTTGACCTCGTCATACCGTCCTTCCACGCTCTTCGCCACGATTTGCGGGTCTGCCAAAAAAGGCCGGGCCATGGAGACGAGATCGCAATGCCCTTCCCGCAAAATTTCTTCGGCATGGCGCACATCGTTAATCCGGTTGCTGGCGATCACCGGGATGCTGACAGCCTGCTTGACCTGCCGGGCGACCCACACGTACGCTCCGCGCGGGACCATCATCGAAATCGTCGGTACTTTCGACTCGTGCCAGCCGATTCCGATGTTGAGCGCATTCACGCCTGCGTCCTCCAGCATGCGGGCGAATTGCAAAGTCTCCTCCATGCTCGTGCTGTCCGGAATCAGATCGAGCCCGGACATCCGAAACACGACAGGAAAATCAGGCCCAACCGCCTCGCGCACCCGCTTCGCCACTTCGATGCCAAACCGCGCCCGGCGCAAAAAGTCTCCCCCCCAGTCGTCCTGGCGATGGTTGGTGACTGGAGAGAGGAACTGGTTGATGAGATAGCCTTCCGAGCCCATGATCTCCACCGCGTCAAATCCGGCCTTTTGCGCGCGGACCGCTCCGGCGGCAAAGGCAGCAATCGTCAGTTCGATCTCCGACGCATCCAGCTCCCGCGGCTTCCAGCGATTGATCGGGGCTTGCAACGGCGACGGCGCTACCGGATCAAGCCCGGTTGCCTCCTTGTACGCATAGCGGCCTGCGTGAAAAAGCTGCAAGGCAATTTTGCCGTTGGCCTGGTGAACTTTTTCCGTAATCACCCTCAGTTGCTCGATGTGCTCATCCAAGTACACGTTGCAGTACACTTCGCCCATGCCGCCCTCTGGCAGCACAGCAGCGCCTCCCGTCACGATCAGCCCGGCTCCCCCTCTGGCCCGCTCCGCGTAAAACTCGGCGAGCCGTGCCACACCGTCCGGCAGTCGTTCAAAACCGACGTGCATCGACCCCATGATGATTCGGTTCGGCAGTGTCATCGCCCCAATTTGGACAGGTTCCTGTACGTTTGCAAGCTTCAAAATATGCCCCTCCCTCAATACGAATGAATACTCATTCATTTTCTATTGTATTCGATTCTGCACACCAGCTCGCAAATCCTGCCCGTTCTGCTGGCAAAACCAAACAAAACTCACCGTGCGGGGGAAGAACATCCAAAAAGGCCCAGGAGCACTTCTCCTGAGCCTGTGTGTCGCAGCCTGTGTGTCGCAGCCTGTGTGTCGCAGCCTGTGTGTCGCAGCCTGTGTGTCGCAGCCTGCCTGTCTGCCTACCCGAGCTTGACCAACTCGCCCAAATCTGCCGCGAACCTTTCCAATGTCTCGTTCAAGTCCGCTTCTTCCGCTGCGCTCTGCGGCGTCTGGACGACAAAGTGATAGTCCACCTGCACGCTCGTCTCGGCGAGCTTGCCTGGCTCTATGTAACGGCGCTTTTCCGACAGCGAGCACTCCGCCACCCGGCTTCTGGCCTGCGCCCACAACGCCTGGATCTGTTCTGCCGCCAGCTCGTACGGATACGCGATCTCGACCTCTACCTCGCAGCTTTTTTCATCTTCCAGCAAAAACAGATGAATGGTAGCTACAGGCTGTTCTTCTTCAAAGGTGCCCGCGAAGGAAATCATCACTTCACGCATTTCCTCGTCTTCGAGCAAAGAGCGGTCCGAGCGCAAGACGATATCCGTAATCATTCCTCGCGCAGACAGCAGTTGATTTAGTTTTTCGACCAATAATTGCAGCACGTAAATGGTTCCTCCTGTTAGTTGCGTTATTCCTTATCCAGCTAGAAGTATAGCACGATTGCCCCGGACACGAAAAACCCCTTCACTCAGGAAGGGGTCGGTGTATTGTTCATATTTTTTTGGTTCATAAATTCAGAGAGCCACGCGCGTCTTACTTCCTTGTTCGGGCAATAGCCTAAAATGTAGCTTTCCCCGCGCATATATTTTTCCTTAATCCACTCTTTGTGCTTGCGGAAAAAGGCGTGTTGGAAATCGATCGGCATCTGCTGATATTCTTCCAGCGCTGAGGGGTTCTGGAGGAAAAAATCTTCGTCGTACACAAGCTCTTCATTTTGTTGGCGGCTGATGAGGTACACAAAGGCAATCACCAGAAACAGGTTCACCAAGAAAATCGTCATCCAAATCCCTCCAGTCAGGTCCTTAATTATCTGATTAATCTGTCTTATCAGCATATTATTATTGTACCACGAAATTGGTGTTTTCTAAACCTTTCGTTTCATTTTTCGTAAAAAAAAATCTATTGAAAATAGAAATGCTTGGCTATGTCGAAAAAAAAGCACCCGCTCTTCCGAAAGAAAGAAGCGAGTGCCTGTTTGGCGTACTTATGATTTGCTTGTCGGGCTGCCTTGCGTCGCTCCGCTGTCCTGCCCGGTGACAGGAGGGGAAACGATGTCTGGCGGCGGCGCCGGTGTTCCGGTATTGCCTGCTGGTGCGGAAGGCGGCTGGGTCGCATTCCTATTCGAAGCTGGCGTCTGCGCGTCAGGCACAGTGGTCTGGCCTTGAGGCTGCTCGGGACTGACTACATCCGGGGGGGGAGCGGCGCCCTCTTCCGCAAGCTCCTGTCCTTCCGCTACTTCGATCGGCTCCGTCTGCTTTTTCGGCTCCTCTGTCGCTTTCGGCTTGGAAGTCGCCGGAGCCGCTGATTCTGTCGTTCTATTTTTGGTCGACTTGCTGCTGCTGGAGGCAACCGATGATTCACCCGCTCCGAGGATCGGGGAGTTGTTCAACTGTGCGACTACTTTGCCGGACAGGCCCATCTCCGCCTGCAAGGAGCTGCGGATCAGCTCCAGCTTTTCTTTTTCCAGGAACGTATATCCGCCCTGCCAGTACGCTCCGTTGTCGAGCGTGGTCAAGGTAGAAGCGTTGAAGCCTTTGAAATCATAGGCCAACCCTTTGATCTGCTCTTTGGACAGGTCGGTATGGATGTGCTTCGCGCCTACTTCCATGATGTTAAAAATTTTGGTCAAGCCGTCCAGGGAACCGACTTTGTCGACAACGGCGCGGATCACTTCCTGCTGGCGGCGGTTGCGATCGAAGTCGCTAGAGTAGTATTTCGTTCCGCGATTGTCGTGGCGGTGGCGCACGTAGCCAAGTGCCTGCTCGCCGTTCAGCGTCTGGAGTCCCGGATTCAGATTGATGTGCGTGTCGTCGGTCGGATCGTCGTACACGAGCTTGCGGTCGACGTTGACCTCGACTCCGCCCAGCTCGTCGATTACCGCCTTGAAGCCGTCAAAGTCGACAGCGACGTAATGCTCAATCGGAATCCCCAAAATTTCGTTCAACGTTTTCTTCGTCAAGGAAATGCCGTCTTCGGTCGGCGTCTGGTTGTTGCGCTCTGCCTGTCTCCGCTCTGCCTCGCCGTTGGCGTAAACCGAGTTGATCTTGTGGTAGTCGCGATATCCCGGAATTTTCACCCGTGTATCGCGCGGGATGGATACCATCGTCACTTTTTTCGTCTGTGGATTGGCGACCGCGACGATCATGACGTCCGTGTTCATCGAGCCTGTCTCGGGACGCGAGTCGGAGCCGAGCAAGATGAAGGACATCGGCTTGTCGGCGTGGTAAACCGGGTCCGCATTTTTCGAAGCTTCCGAAGCAAAACCATTTTCTACCGGCTTTGTTACTACATCCAGAGTGTCTTCAATTTTCCAATAAATTGCTCCGGCAACTCCGCCTACCAACAACAGGACCGTCAATGTGAAAATCATCAGGAACCTGCGCAGCTTGCGGCTGCGGGTCGGCTGTTTTTTCTTGCGTGGAGCAGAAGCGCGTGTTTTTACAACAGTTTCTGGCATATGTATCAATCTCCTTGTTTGCGCACGCTTTTTGACAAAAGAAAAGGGAGGCACAATTGTGAACAGTGCCACTCAACCAGATGCACTAATATTTTCTTCTGTTGGTAATCATCTGATTCAGATATTGTATCACAGGATTGTCTTCATTTGTAGAAAAATGTTCCTTACAAGAGAAACTCCCCCACCGTTTTTGTCGATGGGGGAGGCTTTTTGTTTGTTATTGCAAGCCTTTTGGCGCCTGGCTAAAACCTTGTACGGGACCCTCCGGCTGCTTTTGCTTGGAGCGGTGAGAATCGCCGCCTTGGCGCACGTGACTTTCCTGCTTGCCGTTTACGTCGTTCGATTTCTTTTCCATGTACACTCCTCCTCGCTGCTGATACGCAAGTAGTGTACGTCATCTTATGTATTCTCATTCCCGCTCGAAAATCTGCATTTCTTTTCCGGCAAAAAACTCTTTTCGCTGCAAAAGCGCGCGCAGGTCGTAATCGCCCGTTTTGTGCTGGCTCAACTCGGCGAGCGCCATTCCGTAAGCCGCTTGCTCTCGGAGCAGGGGCGTCATCCGTTGCGCGTAAATAATCCCCGCGGCAAATGCATCACACGCCGCTTCGCGGATCGGCGTAGGAGGAGCCGCTACCCAGATGGACTCTTCCTGGCGGCACAGATACAGGCCAGCCTCGCCGCAGTTCACCATAAGCTGATGGAGTCCCTGCTCGAGCAGCCGCTTTGCACACGCTTCCACGTCGCTAAAGGAGTGGAGCGATTGGCCGCACAGCACCTCGACCTCGTCAATGCTCGCGATCAGCACGCGGACTCCCGGCAAAAACGGCCGCCATTTTTCCGCCTTTTTCACAGAGACGGGATCGACCACCACGATTTTTCCCAATCGGTTTGCTTCGTCTACAAAAACGCGCATGACAGCAACAGGCAGGTTCGCATCCATAAACAGCCCCGCTGCATGCGGCAGGCGCTCCAGGGCATGCTGAACCAGCTCGTCTGTCCACGCTTCATTGACTTCCATATCGGCCACGGCTGTGTACAGCTCGCCATCGAGGTCGCGAATCGCCAAATACCGTCCTGTCGATTTGCCGGCGATTCGCACCATTCCATGCGTCGCTACTCCGCTTTTGGCCGTCACTTGTCTCAACCATTCTCCGTCAGCGTCTTCCCCTACGAGAGCGAAGAGCTGCACTTCTTCCCCCAACCACCCCAGATTTTCCGCCACATTTCGAGCTACTCCGCCTGCCACTTGCTGAACATGCCCTGGATTGCTCGTCCCAGGCAGCAATCTGGCAGAAGTGACTCCTTGCACGTCCACGTTGGCTCCACCCACGCATAGCCAGTATTCGGTCATCCCTTTCAGCACTTTGGCACTCCTCCCAGCCTTTTGCTCATGGTCTAGTCCATCTTCTCCCCCATCTTTTTCGACAACGCTCTGGCATTTACCTACCGGGTTGAAAACTTCCTCGCCAGAAAGCCGTTATGTCTTGCCGCCATATGCCGTCCAGACAGTAATGACGCCTCCCTCTATTCCGTGCTACAGTGAGAAAAAGTGCGTGGGCGAACTGCGTGGGCGAACAGAGGGTACATGGGTAATTGCGCTGTTTTTTTACACTACAACTAAATGGAGATGAACTGACATGAGTGCCACATCTACGCCGCTCCAGGCATCCGGCGGGGGGAAAGCGGCACCTACCGTCTACCGCATGCTGTTTGCCATCAGCCTCGTTCATTTGCTGAACGACAGCCTGCAAGCGGTCATTCCCGCCCTGCTTCCGATCGTGGAAAAAAATCTTGCGTTGACCTTCACGCAGGTAGGGGTCATCCTGTTGGTCATGAACTTGACTTCCTCCGTCCTGCAGCCGGTAGTCGGCTACTATTCCGATCGCAAATCGCAACCGTTTTTGCCGCCGCTCGCCTTGCTCGTCTCGGGGATCGGGATGCTCGCGCTCGCGTTTGCGGGCAGTTACTACCTCGTGCTCGTCGCCGTTGCCTGCGTCGGAATCGGCTCGGCCGTCTTCCACCCGGAGGCGTCCCGCTTCGCCCATCAGGCGTCTGGCCCTCGCCGCGGCCTGGGGCAATCGATCTTCCAGGTAGGGGGAAACGCCGGGCAAGCGCTGGCACCGCTGATGACCATTCTCGTGTTCGCCAATCTCGGCCAGCCTGGCGCAGCCTGGTTTTTGCTGCCAGCCGTATTGGCAAGCTGCGTCCTGCTCTACGTGGCGCTCTGGTATCGCGGCCAGCAACGAATGAAGAAAACGGCTGCCGCCGTCGTCGCGTACACGAATCGCAAGCAGCGGCTGATCGCCCTCTGGCTGCTGATTCTGATCGTCAGCGTCCGCTCGTGGATGAACGCAGGCTATCAGAGCTTTTACCAGTTTTACTTGATGTACATCAAGCACATGGACTATTCCAGCGCCCAGCTCGTCGTGTTCGGCTTCCTGTTCGCCGGAGCCGTCGGGACCTTCTTCGGCGGCCCGCTCTCGGATCGGTTCGGAAAACGCAATCTGCTGATTCTCTCGACGCTCGGATCGCTGCCGTTCACCTTGTTGACACCATACGTCTCCGGGTTCTGGGCCTTTCCGCTCTTGGTCGTAAGCGGCTTTATCATGCTTTCCAGCTTTTCGGTCACAGTCGTCTACGCCCAGGAGCTTCTGCCGGGCAAAATCGGCACCGTATCCGGCCTGATTATCGGCCTGGCATTCGGGATGGGCGGCATGGGCGCGCTCGTGTTCGGCTATTTGGCAGACATCTTCGGCCTTGGCTTCGTCATCACGCTCTGCTCCGCGTTGCCGTTGATCGGCTTCGTCGGACTTTTGCTGCCAAAAGACAAGACGCTGCGAGAATGGGCACGGTAAGCGTGTCCTGGCATCAGGAAGGAAAGAAAAAACCCGAGGAGCCTTTTCCCCGGGTTTTGTTTGTTTGTCGATCAAGCTGTTGGTTAGACCAACACGCCAGTCCGCACTCCCAGCAGTTGGGCAATGACGGGCGGGTACAGCTCAGGCGTGCCATACAGGCGCCAGAGGCCGTCCTCGCCTTTGCCGACCAGACCGGAGACGATCCAGTCAGATGTCAGCACGTCTTTCACATCTGCCGCTACAGCCAGCGTCATTTTCTCGCCGTCAGGGCGTTTGACTACCAAACCGTCGGCGTCGGCGCCAAGCACGACCAGCGCTTCTTCTGCGACATCCTTCGGCACAGTCGCCTGGCCGTACAGATTCTGGTTCGCTGCTTTTTCCAGCAGACCGCGCATGCGGTAGGCTTCCGGCAAGCTTTCTTTCAACTCGGCAAACAAGGACTGCATGTTCGCATGCAAGCTTGTCTTGCTGTGCTTGTCCAGCCATTTGAAGAAAGCGGTCATGACCGACAACAGGTTCGTTGCCAACGTCTTCGTCACGGCATCCGCGCGTGTGTAAATATCGTGCACGAGGAAGTAAGCCAGATCTTCCTTGCGCAGTTGTTCCCATGTAAACGAAGGACCGAACGCGCCTCTTACAAAAGAGCGGAAGTTGTTCATAACCTCGTCGTACTTTTTGACAGTTGCTTCCGACTTGCCGTCCGTCATCTCCTGAACGAAGCGGTTGATGTCGGCGAGCCTGTCCGGGTGGACCGTGTACACGCTCTCCGGCAAGCCTTCGATCAGCGGGCGGGTGAGCAGGTTGTTCACGTGCAGGCTGTCGTTTTGAAGCGACAGACGCGGGCGCAACATATCCATCCGAATGTAGCGCGCAAGGCCTTGTCCTACTTTATGGTCTTGCTCCAACTGCTCCAGCAGGCTCTCCAGCTTGGCGTGCAGCTCTTTGCTGTCGGTTGCCGCAACCAGGACAGGGGCCAGCTCTTCCAACGCTTCGTGTGGCGTCACCAGCCATTTTTCCGCAAAATACGTTTGCACGGCCCACTGCAAAACCTTCGGCGGCAGCGTAGGCTGGCTGGTAATAAACAAGGTGCCTTTGGACAGCTTGGAGCCGGTCGAGGTCAGGACGCGAATCTCTTCCTCCTGCTCGTAGGCAAGCAGCAACAGCAACTGCGCTACTTCCTCCAGATCCGGTGCGTATCCTTCCAGATACAGCTTGTCATCCTCAAGCAGCACCTCTGCCTGCACTTCATACAGCTCCAGGAGCGCATCCTTCAAAGCCGGGAACAGGTGCTCTTCCTTGCGCGTGGCATACACCCACACTTCTTTTGTACCGTCGGACTTTTTCAGTTCGAAAGCAGGGTTTGCCTCAATCGCCTTGAGCAGTTGCTCGCGATTTTGCAACGGATACGTGCGACGGAGCAAGGAGCTTTGGCCCGCTCCTGCCTGTCCGTTGTCCGTTCCGCCAAACTGGACAATAAAACGGTACAGCGCCGTGGTGTACACCCGTTTGCTCGTGTCGGCCGCCGCTTCTTCGACTTCCGGATGCTCCTTCAGCCATTCCAGCAAGCTGTCCTTGACGTGCGGCTGCAAAATGATGCTGCCGGAAAACAGCATGTTGCGCAGCCCCAGGTTCAAGAGACGTCCCACGATGATTTGCCCAGGCATGACGCTCAGGCTGTTGGATCGCAGGATGTAATGCTTCTCCAGCGTGAGCGGCTGTTGAACGGTCATGACATCCCGCTCAACCTCCATGATTTCGTACACATTCAGATGCAAGTCGGCAAAAGCACGGCGAAGATCAGGCTCCATCCGGCGACCGTGCTGCTTGATGTAGTTCTCAAGCAACGTGCTTCCGCCTGTTCTTACATCCAGGACACACCAGTTGAAGAAATGCGCGGCCCACTCTGGACGCGTGACCTCTTCTTCGGTCAGGCCGACTTCTGCCGAAAACCGGCTGCGCGCTTCCTGAATCGTCTCGCTGGTCACATTGCCGCCAACGAAATGATTCAGGCGCTCCACCCAGCCCGCGTATTCCTTCTGCAATTTTTGCTCGTGACGGCTGCGCAGCTCCGCAATCGGAGTGACTACCCCACAGCATTTCTTGTATTTTTTTCCGCTCCCGCAAGGGCACAGTTCGTTTCTTCCTACTGACATAGAGGGTTTGGATCTCCTTTCCATCCCACGCGGCATGCGCGGGGAATCCTGCACAATCCCCCTATTTTACCGCATTTTCCATCATGTGTTCAAGTGTTCTCGTTTTGGTTCATGAGCGATTCCCACATCACTTTTGCCTTCCCATTGGCTGATAAACAGCTCCAGGCGGTTCATCAACCGGACGATGCGCTGCTTCTCGCTCATGCATGCAGAAATAGCAGAGAGCTGGTTGGCGGCAAAAAGTTCCACCACTTCCTGCTCCATGTCTTGAAGGCGAATCCGATAACTCGCGATGACGTCGCGCAGCAAATCAAATCGCTGTTCCAACCGGATCGTGGCCTCAAGCTTACTCATTGTTGCTCACTGGTCGCCAGTACTTGCTGAATGCCAAGCACGATCTGCTCATGCTTATGTTTCTCTTTCATCAGCACTTCTATAGCTTGCATATTGCTTTGTTGAAAATGGGCGACAACCTCCTGGGACATCTCCTGGTTGCGGCCTTCCAGGCGGCTGATCGCCTGTTGCAGCAATTGTTGTACTTCCTCCAGCACTCGCGTGTTCGTAGCGTTTGTCATGTTCGTTTCCTCCTTGGTAAAAATTGGTTCCTGCTGTTCGGTTGCCTGCTGCAAAAGATTCACTGATTCGGGGGCAACTTCCTCTGTTTCATTCTCGATGATGGCTATCGATTCAGAAGAGTCTGCCGCTGCGATTTCTTCCGCAGCCAGCTCCTCATCGGTCACATCACTGCGCGCAATGATATACAGCGTATCTCCCTCAATCCGGAAACGGTCGTCCAGCATGGGCAGAAAAGCAGCATCTGCCGCTATCCTCACTTCTTGCTCCAAAAAATGAACAAGCGAGCGGGCAGCTACTTGCGTGATACCATTGTCCCGGCAAAAATCGTACACCTGGTCATTCGCTTGTGTCCACTCTGCCAAAAACCATCTGTCGTCACCTTGGTACTGCACAAAGCGAGGGTCGCGTTCCAGTTGCAACATGCGAAGGATCTGGTTCCAGCCAAACTGCGTCTGACGGCGCAGCTCTGCGACGATCTGCTCCAGCTTTTTCGGCGCTTGCGTGTCGCGCAAAAAGCGATACGCCAGGTCGTACACCTGATGAGGCTGGTAGGTGATCTCCACAATCGCCTCCGAGCTGGCAACCCGCACTGGCGACTGCTCCATCTTCAACACTTTATCAAGTAGTGTCGAACTGTCCAGATCCATCAAAGCAGTCAGCTCATTCGCTTCCATCCGGGAACAAATCTCCGTACGTGGGAGGGAGCGCTCACCGGACCGGAATACCTTCTTGACAATACTTGGTAGGGTATAGGTTGGCCGTTTCATGCACTTTCTCCTTCTCGTGATCGGCATTTTTGCCAAATCAAATGGGAATCAAGAAGTTATTCTACAAAAAGAAAAAAAATCCTACCAGCCGTGAAGTGTTTGTCTATTTTGAAAAGAAAAGCTGCAAGCCCGGCCATTTGCGAAGGAATAAGCCCGCATAGAAGAACCCGGCACGCTCTGTCGCGATGCCGGGCCACTGCCTGTCTAGTATGATGCTGTCCACTCGATCCAACTGTCCACGACTTCGCCTGTAGCCGCGTCCACCTGCATCGCTTCCGTATCGGCCGTTGGCAAATAGACGAGCTGCGGAGTGGTCGCAGTCTGTCCCCCCACCTTCGGGTAGTCGTACGCCAGGCGCAGGACCATGCTTTGCACAAAAGCTTGCTTCGCTTTTTCCTCGCCGATGACGCCCGACTGATCGATGGTCGCAGGCATGGCTGGGATTTCGTTCACCTTTGCTGCCACGACCGTTCCCTTTTTCGCGTCCACCTCGACCGTGAACAGCGGCGTTTTGGCCGGGATGTCATTGCTGTGCGGGAAGAAGGCGTAGCTGTAGATCGGCCGGACGAGATTTTGGTCTGCCCAGCCAGGCAAATTGTCAAGCTGGCTGGTTTTTCGCACCACGAAGGACTGTTCCTTGGTCAGCAAATGCTTCTCGGCAAATTCGAGCGCCAGCGCCTTCGCCTCTTCGGCTTGCAACGGCTTTTCCAGCTCTTTCTCTGCCGATCCGTCGAGCCTGAACTCGATGAGCGACTTCGTTTTGCGGTCGACCAGAACAGAGGCGCTCTGGTACATTCTCGCGTTCCACTCGTACAGATCGGTATCCCGCTTTTTCGCTTTCTCCGATGGCGCCTGGAACGTCAGCGTATTCACGCGCAGCTTGAACGTCGCCTCCAGCCACTGCTCCATTTTTTTGCGGTCGCCCCAGATGCTGTTGTCAGCCGAGCCTTTCAGCTTGAGAACCTCGCTCTCTTTGCTGTACACAGCAGGGACGACTTCTCCGGTCACGGCGTCAATTACCGGCAGCTCTGTCGGCTCGTACACCAGCTTGCCCGCGGCCGCGTCGTACACGAGTTGCATGCGAAGCTGGTTTTCCCACTCGCGTTTCGCTTTCTCCAGCGGAATCGCTTTTTTCGGGTCAGCCACCTCCGACGCCAGCGGCAGCTTGATTTTTTCCTGATGAAACTGGACAATTTGCCCGGACGCGTCTATGAACGCGCGGCCCATTTCTTTTTTCACCCAGACATCGTTGAGCAACGGGTAAAACGACACGACGGCCAACTGGTCGAGCTGCGACCTCCGATCCGTCGAGAGCATCGGTTGGGCAGCGATGACGTGGCTGACAGGCACCTGCTCGCGGATAAAATCGCTCAGCTTTTGATAGCTTTGTTTTTTGTCCCATTTTTTCGACTTGTCCCGATCTGCGCCTTTCAGCTCCAGGGACGTAATGTTGCCGTCAGCATCGACGACCAGTTCCAAAGATACCCCTGCCGTAATGACGTTTTTCCTGTCGGACAGAGAAATGATCGTCTCGGATTTGCTGCCTGTGCCGATCGAATCGACATGCAGCTCCGACAGCGCTGGCACGTAATCGTCCCGCAGCTCGACCAATAGCTTGCGCATGTCGTCTGGCAACGGAATGATGTCGAGATCAGATTTGCCGTCGTAGGCGTAAACGTGAGCCGGCGCAAACGGAACTCCCGGCGCGGCCAGTACGCTGGCTGCCAGCAAAAGCACAGCCATTTTGCTCCTTTTTTTCACAGATTCTCCTCCTTTGCAAAGCCAATCATCTAGTAAGACGCCCTTGCAAGGAAAAGGTTTCAGAAAACTTGCGCCGCCAAAGCTCCCGGAAAAATCCCTGTCCGTCCGGCGGCAAGTAAAAAGGCCAACTGTCTGATTCGCGCAGTTGGCCTTTGTCCTCGTCTCGTTTCTCTAGCAAGGCTGCGGATACGTTAATAGCCCCGCCAAACTTTTCGTCTGAGCGCTCCGGCGTACGCCCATTCTTCGTCTTCGCTCATGTCGGCAAGCGTCTGTCCGAGCGCATTCATTTTACTGTCAATCTGGTCGAGGTAGTGGAACAGGACCGCAGTCGGCGTCTTGCCGGATACTGCGCTTCCCCAGCCGTTTTCCACTTCCCCGTGGTGGCTCAGGATGCAATGCTTGAGATGCAGCACTTCGGCATCCCCCAGCGGAATGTCGAGCTTGCGGCAAATGCCGCTCACCATCTCTACGCCCATAACCAGATGGCCGATCAGTTGGCCTGGCGTGGTGTAATCCGGGGCGATCGGGTCAGACAGCTCGTACAGCTTGCCGATATCGTGCAGGATGCAGGTCGCGTACAAGACGTCCCTGTCGACCTGCGGATAGAGCGGCAGCAAGCTTTGCGCCGCTGTCAGCAACGAGACGATATGCTCCAAAAGCCCGTGATAATAGTTGTGGTGCATCCGCACCCCTGCCGGGTAATGGCGGAGCCGGTCCCTGATCTCCTCCGTGGCGAGCGCCTCCCGGATGATCGCCTTGAGCGTGTTGCTCTTCAAGCTGTCCACTGTCGCTTCCAGCTTCGTCCACAGCTCGTCCACCGGAACAGGCGACACAGGGATGAGCGACTCCATCGCGACTTCGTCTGATGCCGCTGCCGGGCGGATGCGCTGGATCACCAGTTGCTTTTTCCCCCGGTACAACTGGACGGTGGCATCAATTTTTACGACCGATTTGACGGCGATCCACTCTTTCATTTCCGGGCTGACGTCCCACAACTTCGCCATGATCGTCCCGGAGCGATCTCCCAGTTCCAGATTCAAATACTCGCTCTGGTTGCTTGCGACCCCGGCTTCCTTGTTCTTCACCAGGCAAAAAGCGACAACACGCTCTCCCTCTTGATAATCAAGCAAATATTTTGTCATCTGTGTCCCATCCTGTTTATTTTTTTCGGAACAAAGTTTCTTCCAGCTTTTTCACGATTTTTTTGCCGACGAGGTCATCCGCCGACTTCACGACCTTGGTAATGACGGCGAGCAAGTCATCTTTGCCGTTCCAATGCTCGCGAACGATTTTTTCGTCCACGTCCACCAAAATCCGGCGCAGGGCGTAGACGGCCAAAATGACGTCGTCCAGCAGGCCAAAGCCTCCCACAAGCGCCTCCGGAATAAAGTCGATCGGCGTAATGAAGTACGCAACAGCCACTCCGGCAACCGCCTTGGACTGGACGCCGACGCGCTTGTCGAGCAGCAGGCGCGCAAGCAGCACGAACAGGTCGGGCGCGAGCAAAATATAGCTGGCGACCGTGTCGTTTACGCCCTTGTCTTTAATAAATGCCTCGATCTTGGCTCGCAGTTTATCGTAAAAGCGCTGATGCACCTCCGGCAATTCGATCGGAACGAGCTGCTCCGGCTGGCGCACTGCCGGAAGCTGGCTTGCCTGCTGGTTTTCCTGCCGATTCTCTTCACTCATTGCATTCCCCTCCGTTTTTGCTTTTTCAAACTCGCCTGATGCCGAAAGTACGACCAGGCCGCAATGATTGCGAACACCGCGATAAAAAAGATCGCCAAATTGCGCGAGATGAGATTGAACAGCTCGTCCCAGCGCTCTCCCAACTGCCAGCCCAAGGTGACGAACAGCAGGCTCCAAAACAGTCCGCCCGCATACGTGTACAGCAGGAAGGTCGGAAATGGCAGTCTTGTAATCCCTGCAAAGTAGGCAGTAAACTGGCGCACGCCCGGAATAAAGTAGCCGAGCGGCAGCGCCCATTTTCCTACGCGGTTGAACCATTCTTCCGTTTTTTTATAGACGGTGTAGCCCATTCCGAGCCGTTTTCCGTAGCGCTCCAGAAAAGGGAAGCCCAATGTCCGGCCGATCCAGTAAGCCGTCGTCATCGCCGTTACAGAGCCCAAGAAGCAGACCAGAAAAGTAGGCCAGTATGCGAGTTGGCCAGTCGAAACCAAAAACCCGGAGAAAACGAGCAAGGTCTCTTCCGGCAGCGGCATCCCCAAAATTCCCAGAAAAAACAAGCCAAACAGAGCTCCATAACCGTACTGCGCAATATAGTCGCCAAATGTTCCCATAACCTCTGTCATGAAAGTCCACCACTTTTCTTGCAGGTCTGCCCTCTCCATTATGCCAAAAGATAGTACCATTCACAAATGATACGCTTTTGTTGGCGGCGGGGAGCGGGGAAAGCTATGAATCTATAGAAAACTGGACATACTCTTGTTGATCCGACGAAAACGGCAGCACATGACCACACGACAAACGAGGGACAGCGGATGTGGACCAAACTGTATCGAAAACTGAAACTCGAATACTACAAGCTGATCCGCATGAAGGGTGCCCCGTCTTTTGTCGCCCGCGGCTTTTCGGTAGGAATTTTTGTGGAGTTTATCACCTTGCCTACCTTTGGCCTCGCCTTTTTGCTGCTCTTTCCGCTGGTCAGGCTGTTTCGCGCCAGCTTGCCGGCCGGCTTGATCGCGTTTGTCATCGGAAAGCTCGTCCTGCCGATCTTCATGGTCATCAACTACAATATTGGGTACGCTTTAGTCGGCAAACCGTTACAGCATCCCACAGACCCGCATCAGGCCGCCTGGCGGGAGTGGCTCGTCTGGATGCAGGACAAGGGGCTGGCTTACTTCACGGGAAGCGCCGTAATGGGCCTCTTCGTCGCATTCGCCAGCTACTTTTTGGTGCACGGAGCTTTGCAGTTGTATCGCCGGAAAAAAGGGCGCCGCTCGCTGTCGCAAAGCCGCACGTCGCCTTGACGGCCACAGCGCTTCGCTTCGGACAAATAAAAAAGGCCGGTACCGACAAATGCTTGTCAGTCCGGTCTTTTTCCTGTGCAGCTTATGCGAAGTAGCCTTTATTCCGCAGTTGCTCAATGATTTCAGCAACAGTATAGCCTTGTGTCAAGAGCTCCATCGTAACTTCCACTTGTTCTGGGGACAGGCCGTTCGCTCCGAGGCTTTCCTTTACCAACACGTCGTTAGGACGGCGGAAATACGTTTGCAACGTACGCTTCACGCGGCCTTCCAGACTTGTTCGCAGCATCAATTCAGTCGTCGACATCTGTTCCACCTCTTTCCTCGAAAGTTTTGTGCGTAACCTCTATTATCGTACAAAACCGCCCAATAATCAACCCGTAAGCGACTTGGCTTCCTTCATCAGTTGCACCCGGTTCTGCTCGTGGGCATCGCGCAAATGTTCGTTGATCGGCTGGCCGTCGTAACAAATTTGCCCAAAACGCTCGGTCAAGGTCTGTTCGTCCAGTCCGGCTGCCACCCCTTCGAAGATGAGCGTTCGCGTATCGTGCAGATACTGCTGGTCGCGCCTGATCCGGTGCATGATTTCCTCGCGCCCTTTCGCCGGAACGCCGTGCCCCGGCACGACCTCCGCGATCTCGCCGTCCTCCACCAGCTTCTGGATCGCGGCCAGACTGGCTGCATAGTCGCTACTGTCCGCAATAAAAGGAAACTCGAGATTGGAGAGCATGTCGCCTGCCACGAGCAGCTTTTGCGCGCAAAAAAGCGTCGCCAACTGGTCTTGCTTATGCCCGGGCACGGGGAGAAATTTTACTTCCTCCCACGCTTCCGTCTGCTCGACCAGCTTGTCAAACAGAGGGGGGAACCAGCTCGTACGGGCGATGCACATAGTACGAGCCGTCAAATCGGTTTGTTTTCCGCAGTTGTTTGGCAAGCCGCTCAGGCGACGCAATCTGTTTGTGCCCGATCAGCCTGGCGTCCGGGAAGCGAGGGTAGCCCGCGATGTGATCCCAGTCGCCGTGCGTCAGGACGAGAACGAGCTCCCGCCCGTCTCGCACGCTTTGCACGTAGTCGGCAATCGCCTCGATCTCGTGCGGAAAATAGGCAGGGTCAAACAGGTAGAGCCGATCGTCCGTCGAAACGACGGCGCTGGTCGTCTGCCACAGGCAACTGGTAAACAGCTTGTAGTCGGCCATATTAAATACCTGGCATCAGATTGCGCTTGTGCTCCGAGATGCGGTGCAGGTAGTCGATCCGTTCTTTTGCTTCCGGTCTGGTCTCGCCTGTAATCAGCAGGCGGTCGAGGTCCTCGTACGTAAAGCCCATTTCCTGCTCATCTGTCTGGCCTTCCCACAGATCGGCAGAAGGCGCTTTGGTAATAATCGACTCCGGCACGCCAAGCTCGGCTGCGAGGATGCGCATTTCGTGCTTCGTCAGGCTTGCCACCGGGTTGAAGTCGGCCAGGCCGTCTCCGCCTTTGGTCATATAGCCGACGTGAATTTCGCTGCGGTTGCACGTATCCGCGACGAGGTAGCCTTTTTGATTGGCAATCGCGTACAGCACGGTCATGCGCAGACGGGCTTTCGTATTTCCTTTTGTCTTGTCGCCAAGCGCAAGCACGCCTTCAATGGCGGGCACGAGCGCATCGTAGGCAGGGCCTACATCGACGGTGTGCAGGTTGAGTCCGATCGCTTCCGCCAGGCGCTGCGAGTCTTCCGCATGGACGTTTTGCGAGTACGCGGGCAACCACACGCCAACGACGCGATCGCGGCCGAGAGCGCGTACACACAGCGCAGCCGTTACCGCGCTGTCGATACCGCCGGAAATGCCGACAACCACACCGCCGAGCCCGTTTCCGTCAATTTGCTCGCGAATAAACGCAATCCGTTTTTCGATATCGTCTTTTACATGAATCTGGTAGTTCGCCAGATACTCTTGAAACTTGTCCACGCTACCTACCCCCCGGTTGTTTCGTTCTTCCTCATCCTACCATGCGGTTTTGCCTGTGGCAATTAGCCCCAAACAGGTCTACACTATATACTGTAGAGAGCAAGAGAACTAACGCGAGGACAAGGAGAGAGTCGATGATTATCCTCAAGACACCCGAAGAAATCGAACTGATGCATGCCGCAGGCAAAATTTTGGCCGCCTGCCATCGCGAAATCGCGTCGATGATTCGTCCCGGGATCACGACCTGGGAAATTGATGAATTTGTAGAAGAATTTTTGGCCAGCCATGGCGCCACTCCTGAACAAAAAGGCTTTCACGGCTATCCATATGCCACCTGCGCGTCGGTGAACGACGTGATTTGCCACGGCTTCCCGAAAAAGGAGCCGCTGCGCGACGGAGATATCGTCACCATTGACATGGTCGTGCGCAAAAACGGCTGGCTGGCCGATTCCGCCTGGTCGTACGAGGTGGGCACCGTCTCCCCGGAAGCGAAAAAACTGCTTGAGGTCACGAAAAAGTCGCTGTACCTGGGGATTGAACAAGCTGTTGTCGGCAACCGGATCGGGGACATTTCCCACGCGATCCAAACGTACGCCCAGGCGCAGGGCTACTCGGTTGTCCGCGACTTCACGGGCCACGGGATCGGGCAGGAAATGCACGAGGAGCCGTTCGTTCCGCACTTCGGTCCTCCGGGCAGAGGCCAGCGCCTCAAGGAAGGCATGGTCATCACCATCGAGCCGATGCTCAATATCGGTACCTACCATGCGACCATCGACGAGGACGGTTGGACGGCGAGAACGCGCGACGGCAAGCTGTCGGCCCAGTACGAGCACACGATTGCGATTACTGCGGATGGGCCGCTTATTTTGACCAAGCAGTAGGCACATACAAAAATGTGCGGTTGCGCAGCTTGGCTTGCGCTTGAAAGGGGCTGTCTCAACAGTCGATTTTTCGACTTTGAGACGCCTCTTTTTGTATTTCGGAAACGTTGCTCCGTCATCGACCGATGATGAGGTGGACAAGACCGCCCGTTTTCCCAGACGATACGCGCGTGTAAAAGAAAAAAGCACCGCATGGGTGCCTTCACTCGTTATGTTCATTAGCCATTGCATTGAAAATGATTAAATACTCATTGTTGTCTATTTTCACTTCTTGAGATACCTCCACTTCTGCGTATCCATCCTCTTGGAATGTTTGGATCATCTCTCTTAGCAAATCAGAAAATGGACCCGTTTTTCTGTTCATTTTCAAATCTACAAACAGTTGCGTCCGTTTCATTCCCTCACCTAATTCTTCACATATAGTGGAAATTGCGTTATTCATTACTACCCTATGGCCCCTTGCAGGAATGTCATTCTTCCTAATTTTACCACCAAACTCTTTGGCTTCGCCAGCAACGCTCCAAGTCTTCCTTATATGTTGAAAGACTTTAGACAGTTCCTTTTAGCTTTTTTATATTCTTTTTAGATCAGCAAAAACTCAGAGTTCGTCTTATTTTACAAATAATGGAATATAGTACTAAAGAAAGGAATGGTTTAACGGCAAACTTTATAAAGGACGCAAAGTGCCGCCACAGCCGATTGAAACATTGACAGCCCCCTTCCCTCTTCGTAAGATGCAAGTACGTTTGTTACCGATCAGTAACAAAATTGACCCTCAGAGGAGGTTTCTTTTCATGACAAAAGCATTGCGCGACATCCCGCTGTCTGTTCTGGATCTCGCTCCTATCGTAGAAGGCAGTACGGCTGCCCAGTCGTTTCAAAACAGCCTGGACCTGGCGCAAAAGGTGGAAAAGTGGGGATTTCACCGCTACTGGCTCGCCGAGCACCACGCCATGCCCAGTGTCGCCAGTTCCGCCACCGCTGTGCTGATCGGCCACATCGCGGGCGGCACCTCGACGATGCGCGTCGGCTCCGGCGGGATTATGCTGCCCAATCACGCCCCGCTGATTATCGCCGAGCAGTTCGGCACGCTGGAGTCGCTCTATCCGGGACGTATTGACCTCGGATTGGGACGGGCTCCCGGCGCGGACCAGCGCACGGCCCGGGCATTGCGGCGCGACCTGCGGATCGGCGGAGACGATTTTCCCGAGCTGCTGGAAGAACTGCGCGAGTATTTGCGTCCGCGCACCAGCGACAATGCCGGCGCGCTGCGGGCTATTCCCGGCGAAGGCTTGAACATCCCGATCTGGCTGCTTGGCTCCAGCGATTTTTCGGCGCGTCTCGCAGGGCTGCTCGGACTGCCATTCGCGTTTGCCGGTCATTTTTCGCCCAATTACACCTTGCCTGCGCTGCAAACGTACCGCCACTGCTTCCGTCCATCCGATGTGCTGTCCGAGCCGTATGCCATGGTGGGCGTCAACGTCATGGCGGCCGACACGGATGAGCTTGCCGAGCGGCTGGCGACCTCGCACTACCAGGCGTTCCTCAACCTCATCCGCGGCGATCTGAAACCGATCCAGCCGCCTGTAGACAATATGGATGAGCTGTGGAGCGAGTTTGAAAAAATGTCCGTGCAAGCCCAGCTTCGCTCCTCGATCATCGGCAGCCCGGACACCGTCAAGCAAAAGCTGCAGGAGCTACTGGAGGCGACCCAGGCGGATGAATTGATGATTACGACCCAAATGTACCGCCACGAGGATCGCGTGCGCTCCTTCGAGATCGTCGCAGACGTGTGGAAAGCGTAAAATGGGGTCTGATTCGCCGATGACGTCCACGAAGCGAGTCCGGGTCCCCCGCGAAAAAGCGCAGGAAATGATTTTGCAGGCGGCTGAGGAGCTTTTTTACCAGGAAGGCATCCACGCCGTCAGTGTCGACGCCATCGTGGAGCGGGCCGGAATGAACAAAATGAGCGTCTACCGCCAGTTTTCCTCGAAAACAGCGCTGATCCTCGCCTACATGCAAAAAAAGCAGGCGGCCTTCTGGCAAGAGTGGGAGGAAAGCATGGCGAAGCATCCGGAGCGACCGCGGGAACAGCTCGTCCAATTTTTTGCCGATCTGGCGGCCCGCGCGTCCTCCAAACAGTTTCGCGGCTGCTGCTTCCTCAACGTCGCCGTAGAGTTTCCCGACCCTGCCCATCCTGTGCGCGAGCTGGTCTGCGCGCATCAAAAGCGGATTTCCGACGCCTTTTTGGAGCGCGCTGTCGCCCTCGGCGCAGCGAATCCGCGCGAGCTGGCCTACACGCTGATCTTGCTGATGGAAGGCACTTATGCGGACAGCCAGACGTACGGAACCGACAGCGCCGCGATTCAGTTGCTCCCCGGGATCGTCGAGAAACTGCTCGCTGCCGCTGTCTGCACGGACGCGGGCGCAGATGCGAATTAGCGAAACGCCAAAACGCCGTGATGCCGCCGTCCCGCTTTTGCGCGGCGGCGGCGGGCAGCTTTCGGGGGCAAAAAGGCTCGATTCCGTTGCCCGAGTCTCTCTTCCTTTTGCGCAGCAGCCTGTCGACAGGCAAGCTTTTGCTTTCCCCATCCGGGACCAATGTAAAAAGTGGCCGTCTGCCTTTTGCGCAGTCGCCACTTTTTGCTGTTTGGGGACCTACTGTCGTTGTCAGCGATCGGTTATCACTGGCCGCTGGTTGCGTACTTTTCTTTGTTCGTCATCGCTTCCAATGCCTGGACATCTTTCTCAAGCTCTTGGATGTCTTCTTCAATCAGCTTTTTCAGGTGCTGCTTTTCCCGCAGCATTTTGCGGGTTTGCTCCAAACGCTGATTCAAATCGAACACGCCGAGATACACTGCTTCTCCCTCCCTATGTACATTCTCCCACCTTACATGTTATGCCGAAAAGCGCAGAAGTTGCCGATTTCGTTCCGCTGATTTTTCGCCGCCGACAACGCCAGGAAGGGCTTCTTGTGTCGGCAAAAAAGAGACGTGCCTTGTCGGCATAGGAAAAAGGCCCCCCGTACGCGGCAGGAAGCCTCTCCCCTCGACTTTTTACAAGCCTTTGTACTTGCTCAGTTCTTCCCGCAGGCGATAAACTTCCTGCACCAGCGCCCGCTTTTCCAGGCGATCGATTTCAGAATCGAGGTCGTTCATGCGCGCACGTCCTGCCATCGGAGCATCGTACATGCCGAACCCGTCACCCGCGTAAGCCCAGTGCGGTTCTTTTGGCATAATCATCGCCAAAAGGATGTAGAGCAAAATCGGGATTCCCGTGCAAACGGTCAAAATGACGACCCCTACGCGCACGAGCGTCGAGTCCACGCGCAAAAACTGGGCGATCCCTCCACAAACCCCAAACAATCGTTTATCTTGCGAAGAGCGATATAGACGTCTTTCCATCGTACCATTCCTTCCTCTCTACAGTGTCCGCTTGCCTTCTATGTCTTTAAGGATACCCGAGAGCGCCCAGCGGCAAAATGGCCCGCAGAGGGATTTGTCCTCCGCCCCTGGACGGATATGCGCTTCGCCCGTATGAAATCGGGACAGATAAGTCACGCTACATACGAGGTGATCGACTATGCCGCTACTTGTGCTCCTGTTGCTGGTCCTGTTCACAGGCGGATGCTCCCCGGCTGGCTGGCAGGACCGCTCCTACATTCAAAGCGATCGCGAGCTGTACTACCAGCAAAGCGTGGTTCATCCGCTCGGGCTGGAGCCGAACGCCACCCCTTACGGCACGCCTGCCAATGCCGGGACCGCCTCCGACTACAACAGTTGGATCAGGCCGGACGCCATTTCCCGCTATCCCGGCCTGAACTAGCGATCGCGAGCGGACACGAGAAAAACCGTTCCAGCCGCACACCGGAACGGTTTTTCTCTGTTTGCACAACATCTGCGCTATTTGGACCCAGCGGAAGGATCGTAGACAGGACGCGGACGGTCAAACAAATCGCCCAGCGTCGCATACGAATGCCCCGCCAGCCTGCTCACAGGCGCAAAGGCGTGCGGGTCAATCCTGCCCGCGTGATACAGCTCGTCGGCAGCATGCACATGCACGACCTCGCCGATGATGAGATCGGAGGTGGTGGGGGTGCCAAGCTCGACAATCTTATGCAGCCTGCATTCAAAATGAATGCGCGACGAAAGCAGCCTTGGAACCTTGACCGCCGCAGACGGGCCAACCTCCAGCCCGAGCGCGTCTACCTCGCTTACGTCTGGCGGATAGTCTGCCGAGGTCTGGTTGACCGCATCGACATTGTGGATGTCCACCATATTGACGACAAATTCGCCTGTCTGCAAAATATTTCGCGCCGTATCTTTTCTGACGCTGCCCGGCTTGCGCATGACGGCGACAGAAACCATCATCGGCTCGATGCTCGCGACATTGAAGTAGCTGAAGGGAGCGGCATTGACGACTCCCTTGTCATCGTGCGAAGTTACCCATGCGATCGGCCGCGGAATGATGCAGCCGATCAACAACTTGTATTTGTCCTGTCGCTCCAGTTCGCGAATCGCGATTTCCATTCCTATCCCGCCTTTTTACGTCGTTCACTCGGACGGCAGCCAGCTCGACATGTACGCTTCGTCCTCTACCGCCAACGCCTCTTTCGTGACGTAAAGCGGCTGGAACGTATCGAGCATCACTGCCAGCTCCTTCGTTTCTTTTTTGCCGATGCTGGCCTCCACCTTGCCAGGGTGCGGCCCGTGGGGAATTCCCATCGGGTGCAGCGTAATCGAACCTTCGTAGACTCCTTTTCGGCTCATGAAGTTGCCGTCGACGTAGTATAACACCTCGTCGCTCTCGACATTACTGTGGTAGTAAGGCGCGGGGATCGCCTGCGGATGGTAGTCGTACAGGCGCGGGACGAACGAGCAGATGACGAAGTTTTGTCCGGCAAACGTCTGGTGGACTGGCGGCGGCTGATGAATCCGGCCGGTAATCGGCTCAAAATCGTGAATACTCAGCGCATACGGATACAAGTAACCGTCCCAGCCCACGACATCAAACGGATGGAAGTCGAAAAAGTAGCTGTAGACGACGGACTGCCGTTTGACGCGCACTTCGAAGTCGCCGCTCTCCACGTGCGTCACCAGCTTTTCCGGCACGCGTATATCCCGTTCGCAAAACGGCGAATGTTCCAACAATTGCCCGTGCTCGTTGCGATAGCGCTTAGGGGCGACGATTTCGTTTTGCGACTCGATCACCAAAAAGCGGCTCTGCACCGCAGGCACGATCCGGTACGTCGTGCCGATCGGGATGACCAGATAATCGCCAGGTCTGTACGCAATCGTGCCGAAGATCGTCTGCAGCTCGCCCTCGCCCTCGTGGACAAACACGACTTCGTCCCCGTCCGCATTGCGGTAAAAATAGTCCATCGGCTCAGTCGGCGAGCAGACGCCCATGACCACGTCGCTGTTCCCGAGCAAATAGCGGCGGCCAAAAATCGGATCGCCCCCTGGCGGCAAGTCAAACGTCTTGAAATGCTGATGCTTCAAATCCGCCTGCTCCACAAGTTCCAGGCGCACGTCCGCGTATTTGCGCGTCTCGCGCACCTGTGTCGGCGGGTTGTGGTGATAGAGAATCGACTGAATCCCGGAAAAGCCTTTCGTGCCCATGACCTGCTCGCGGTACAGCTCTCCATCCGGCTTGTAAAAAGTCGTGTGTCGCTTTTGCGGCACTTCTCCCATGCGGTGATAAAAAGCCATCCTGCTTCCCCCTTTTTTCCATCGTTATTCGCTGATCGTATTGACGAGCACGCCGAGGCGCTCGACTTCCAGCTCGACCACATCGCCCGGCGCAAGCCAGCCGTGCTGTTCCGGCCCCAGCTCCAAAATGCAGCCGGTGCCAACCGTGCCGGAGCCGATGACATCGCCCGGATACAGCATGCAATCCTGCGAGGCGCGCGCGATCATTTCCGCAAACGTATAGTGGATGTCGCGCAAATTGCCGCGGGAGTACTCCACGCCGTTCACCCGCGCCACCATCGCGAGATCGTAGCGGTCGCCTTTTTCCCCCGGCACACGCACAGCTTCCAGCTCGTCTGGCGTCACCAGCCACGGCCCCATCGAGGTAGCGAAGTCTTTGCCTTTGGCTGGCCCCAGCCCGACCTTGACCTCTTCGCGCTGGATATCGCGCGCGCTCCAGTCGTTGAGAATCGAGTAGCCCGCAATATGCTCGTGCGCCCGCTCTACAGGGATATCCGTCCCCGCCTTGCCGATGACGCAAGCCACTTCCAGCTCGTAGTCCAGCCACCGGGTCGTCTTCGGCCGCCGAATGCTCGCCTCCGGTCCGCTAAAAGCCGCCGTGTTGGAAAAGTAAAAGACGGGAAACTCGTACCATTCGGGAATCATCTCCAGCCCGCGGCGTGCTCGCGCCGTTTTCACATGCGCCTCGAAGGCGTAAAAATCGCGAAAGCTGGCGGGACGCGGCAACGGCGATCCAAGACGCACCCCCTGCAACGCCACGTCTGTTTCGGAAGCAGGTGCGCTTTCGGAAATCGACGCCAGCCGCTCCCTCCACGCGTCCCACTGCTCCAGCAGCTCCTGCATCGTGCCCGGCGCGCCTGGAAGTGCGCTTGCGATGTCCCTGACTGTTTCGCCAAGCAGCAGCCCTGCCCGCCACGCCGTTTGCTCGTCTGGCCGATAGGAGACTACTTTCATGCGCTCCACTCCTTTTCTTTGGATGAGCAATCCTGGCTGCGTCAATGATTGGCACAGCCTTCGTTGCCCTTTTACTGGATAAAAATCTTATCCATGCTTATCTGTACAACAAAAAAACCCAGCTTACCCCGTTCGCTCATCCGGTGCATGACAAACAAGAGGGTTCCCCCTGGCTCTTGTCAACTATGCCGAAACATGCGTCAGGCGCAAGCTGGGTCTGTCTGCTACCGAAAAAAATCTTGCGGGATTTTTCCCCGCAGACAACCAGCGTATTTCCTGTTTCTTCTATCATATCGAAAACGCTTTCAGCTTTCCAGAGGAAATGGCCGAATTTTTTCGGCTACATCCCTTCCTTGTCATGCACAGGCAGCGCGGGAAAAAACTTTTGCAACAACGCCTGCATGTCGTCTGGCAGCGGCTCTGCAAACGCCATCGTCTCCTTGCTGCGCGGGTGGACAAAAGACAGCCGCGCCGCGTGCAGCGCCTGCCTGCCGATATGCTCCCGCCCGCCTGCGTACAAGTCGTCGCCTGCGAGCGAATGCCCGATGCTCTGCATGTGCACCCGAATCTGATGGGTGCGCCCCGTCGCAAGCTTCAGCTCCAGGAACGTCATGCCGTCACCGCGAGCCAGCACGCGATAGTGCGTGACGGCCGCTTGTCCATCCGGCCGAATCTGCCGCGTGATAAAGGAGTTTTCCGCAAGCCCGATCGGCGCATCAATCGTCCCTTCCTCCGAAGCGATGATCCCCTCGGCAATCGCCTGGTAATAGCGGTGCAGCGTCCGGTCCTGCTGCATCCGGCTGAACTGCTCGTGCGCCCACTGATTTTTCGCGACAATCATCAAGCCAGACGTATCTTTGTCCAGACGGTTGACGGCGCGAAATCTTCTCGCTTCGCCGCGCTTTTTCCAATAGGCGATCACGCCGTTGGCAAGCGTGCCTCCCGGATGGTTGCCCGTCGGATGCACGACCAGGCCGGCCGGCTTTGCGATCACCATCAAGTCCTCGTCCTCGTAGCGGATACATAGCGGCATTTCTTCGGGAGCCACCGTCTCTTCTTCCTCTATGTCTACCATGACAGCCAGTTCATCCCCGGCTTGCAGCCGTTCGTTCACAAACACGAGCGTGCCGTTGCGCGTAATCGTTCCTTTGAATTTGGCCCGGATCAGCAAGCGGCGCGACACACCGTAGCGCTTTTGCAGCACTTCCCGTACCGTCTGGCCCTCATCTGCCTCGTCCGCCGTAAAGCGTATCAATTCTTCCTGCATGTTGTCTCTCCTTTAGGTCTTCCCTGCATTCCCTGCTGTCCAGTATAGCAAAAAGACCCGCCGCAAGGACAACCTGCTTCTGCTACAGCGGGCGCTGCTGCCCGTTTTGCCTGACCTCAATCACGAAGGCATGTCCCGCATCTCCCTGGCTCCACTGGCCGCGCACGTCGAACAAATACCAGCCTGGCTGCTCGGGCACCTTCCACTGGTTGCCGTTTTCCAGCAATTGCTCGATTCGCTTCGTCCCGATCCATTGCGCAACCGTCAACGATTCATCTGTAGGCGGGGGCGAAAACGTAACCGTCAGCACGGCTCCCGGACTCACCTGCAGCGGCTTGGGCTTTTGTTCGCCGATCACTTCCGGGGGAGCGGCCATATCTTTGCAGACCGCCTCGTTTTCGTAGCTCCAGCAGGATGAGGTCGGAACCGTCGCCGCTGTTTTTCCTTGCCACGCGATGACAGGCTCCGGCGGTTGGGCGAGCTGTTGCGAATGCGGCTGATGGACCCAGCCAATCTGGCAGCCTGCCAAGAGCAAGGCAGTTGCCACGTACAGCGCGGCTATCCTTTCTACCTTTTTCATCCAATCACCTCTCCCATTAGACGAAAAAAAGAGCGATTCGTTTCAACCGTTTTTGGAAATTCGTGCTATTCTATCTAGGATGTGTCTGAAAACTCATTATTGAGTTAGTTTAAAGATGGACGCGACATATACAAACGCTAGGAATGATTTGGCCAGCTTGTCGTAACGAGTAGCGATTCGTCGAAAATGTTTGATTTTATTGAAGAAGCACTCCACCAAGTGCCGTTCTTTATAGCGATACCAATCCACTTTCCAAGGATTTTTATTATTCGCTTTAGGCGGGATGGTGTACGCTGCCTGCTTAGCCGTAATCCAATGCCGAATGCCTTCTGAGCCGTAGGCTTTGTCACCAACAATATGGCTTCCCGTAAGATCAAACCCTTGAAGCAAATTGATCGCTGGAACGGAATCATAGACGTGCCCCCCCGTGAGAAGAAAAGCGAGGGGATTCCCTAATCCATCGACGACGGTATGAAGTTTGGTTGTCTTTCCGCCACGGCTGACGCCTATGTGCTGATTTACTTCGTGTCCTTCTGCGTTTTTTTAGCACCCGCACTGTGTTGATGAGCTTTGACCGATGTAGAATCGATGCTCAAGTTTTCAAAGTCAGGTTCTACGTGAAGAGCTTGGAAGATGGCGACAAGTAATCCGGTATCTCTCCACTTGCAGAAGCGACTGTAGACCGTTTTCCATGAACCATAAAGTTCTTCCGGCAAATCTCGCCAAGCCGCACCACTTCGGGCAATCCAAAGAATGGCATTAAACATGGTACGATTACTTAATTTGGACGGACGTCCTGTTCGATAGGGGGGGAACATGTCCTGAATTTGTTCCCACTGTTCATCGTTTATTTCGTACCGTCTTTGAATCATGCTCGTTGCTCCATTCGTTTTTCCTAAATCATACCACATTTTCTTTAGTTTTCAGACACGTCCTAGTAAATTCACCTGGAGGCGCGGCCATGCCTCGCAAAAGAATGGAGAGATAAGGATGACCGAACCGTCTGTCAGTGAACGCTCCGGCCTGCTCATTCGCGAGTTTGATCCGCAGCGTGACTCGCTGGAAGCATTGACCCGCCTGTTGAACACCGCTTATCAAACGCTTGCCGAAATGGGTTTCCACTTTGTCGCCGCGAGCCAGGACGCAGCCACTACCGCGAAAAGAATCGCCTCCGCTACCTGTCTAGTCGGCTTGCTTGACGGTCAAATCATCGCGACCATTTCTTACTATCCGCCAGCCAAGACAAAAGGCACGCCCTGGTACGACGAGCCGTTCGTCGCCAAATTCGGCCAATTCGCTGTCGATCACCGTTATCGCAAGCACGGCATCGGCAGCCTCTTCATCCAGCGCGCAGAAGAGCTGGCGATCGCGGACGGGGCCACGGAACTTGCGCTGGATACGGCCGAAGGGGCGGAACATCTCAGACGCTACTACGCGGCAAAAGGCTATCGCTTCATCGCGTACGCGCAGTGGAGCACGACCAACTACCGCAGCGTCCTGATGAGCAAAAGACTGTCGCACGACTGAGCTTTGCGCTTTTGTCCCTACTGTAGCGTGCTCGCCGGAATGGAAAAGGTGCGGGACATTTCGGCCAAATACCCGTCGAGTTGCTCGGCGGGATTGTGCACGGCATCGCCATGGCATACTTCCAGCCGCAGCGGCTGAAGCTGCCGCAAAATCCGGCTGCTTTTCACCGCCTCTGTCATGTCAGCGGTGAACATCGGCATAGGACGATGCAGCCTGCCTCGCTTCGACGTAAACAAGTCGCCCGCCAACAGCACACGATCCTGCTCGTGATAGTAGATGACATGCCCTGGCGAATGGCCTGGCGTCCAATACGGCTGCAGTCCGGCGATGGCGGCCAATCCTCCGCCTTCTGCTTCCGGCAGCGGCTGCGCCAGGCCAGCCTGTACGTTGAACTCCCGTTTTTTGCGGCGCGGGTACAGCTCGCGGCCTTCCATGTACGGAATCTCGATCCGATGCGCATACACTGGCACTTGCTCCGCCGCGACGAGCTTTTGGACGGCCCCGACATGATCGGAGTGGCCGTGCGTCAGCAAGATGCGCTTCAGCGGGCCCGCGCCTTGTTTTTTCAAAAAAGCCGCAATGCCTTTTGCCATGAACGGCATCCCCGCATCGACCAGGGTCACGCCGTCCTCCTCCAGCACCGCCCAGACGCGCACGGGAATCAGCATCCACGCCTTGATGCACCATATATGCGCCGAGATTTGCTCTGCTTTCATCTTCAACCACTCCTTGTCATCAGTTGTTTGCTGCCCGCGAGGATGACGTCGACAGCGAGATCGAACGTCGGGGCCAATCTCTCCAGCAGACCGTCCAGCGTTTCCTCTGAATGCGTATAAGTCCCGACAATGCCGTGCAACGTATAAAAGTAAATCCGTGAAAACGCAAGCGCTTCCGCTTCCCCGACCTCTTCGGGCAAGGAGAGCTGCATCGCCCGGCGCAGCAGCGCAAACAAATGCGTGCGCAGCGCCTGGAGCTCTTTTTCCGGCTGCTCGACGTCGATGCGGGATGCTTTCACCATGAAAAACAGCGTGTACATGTTGCGGTTGCCGAGGCAAAAGCGGATGAACTGTCGGCTGATTTCGCGCAGCTTCGCCTCGGGGGGTACGGCTTCGTTTGCCAGCGTGCGCTCCATCTGCTCGGCCAGGCTTTGCAGCGGGCCTTTGGAGAGCTGATGCAGGAGCGCTTCCTTGTCTTTGAAATAAATGTAGAGCGTCGTATGGGAGCAGCCTGCGGCCTTGGCGATCTCGCGAATCGAGACGGCTTCGAATCCCCGCTCCGCGAAAAGCGCTGTCGCCGCAGCAAGGATGGCGCGCTTCGTTTCCTCTGAACGTACTTCCTGTCTGCTTGCCATGATTAAGCTTCACTCCTGATCTGATGTCCACCGAAGAAGTAACCAGTGGTTAGTAACCGTTGGTAATAATATAACCACTGGTTACTAAAATCGTCAAGCCTTTTTTTCCAAACACAGGAAACGCTCTGGCCCAACCGCAGCAAAAGCAAAAACCCCCTCTCGTCTCCAGGACGAACAGGGGGTTTCCTCAATACCAGCTTATGGCGCGAAACTTACTTCGCAGCTTTCGCAGCAGCGATCGCAGCTTCGTAGTTTGGATGCTCGCCAGCAGCAGGCACGTATTCTGCATAGACAACCTTGTCGTTTGCATCGACAACGAAAACAGCGCGGGACAAAAGACGGAACTCCTTGATCGCTACGCCGTAAGCCGTACCGAAGGACAGGTCTTTGTGGTCAGAGACAGTTTTCACTTTGTCGATGCCAGCAGCACCGCACCAGCGGTTTTGCGCGAATGGCAGGTCAACGGATACAGTCAGCACAGTTACGCCTTCCAGACCGGCAGCCTCTTCGTTGAAGCGGCGAGTTTGCGCGTCGCAAACGCCAGTGTCGATGGACGGGATTACAGAGATGATGCGCACGGTTCCTTTGGAATCGTCCAGTGTAACAGGGGACAGGTCGCCGCCTACTACGGTGAAGTTAGGAGCAGTATCTCCCACTTTGATTTCCGGACCGAGCAGGGTTACAGGACCCCCTTTGAAAACAAATGCGCCTTGACGTTCAACAGCAGTTGTCATGATTTCTTCCTCCTCACCAAATCTTTCATATGTACCTCATTTATCATACCCTATCATTCACTTTTTTTCACTATGCCAATAGTAGAAATTACAGATTCACTTGCACTTTCCCTGACGATTTGGCATCGCCCTTCACGATCCGCTTCACTTCGTGCTCGTACTCCCAGTCGGTTTTCGCGTTCAGCTCGTGGCAACGCATCAGCGCGTGATAGAGGGCGAAGACGAAGTCGACATGCTTCATCTCGTAGCGGGTTCCGTGCGCTTTTGGCAGGGCGGTGTTGATAATTTCGATCTGATAGGTAGCCTTCTCCCGCTTCTCCCTGACGGGGACGATGTAGCCCATCTGCTTCAGCACAAAGCCGTAGTCAAACTGGCCCTCGTCGTCAAAGTCAATCGTGTCGTCAGACGTAGCCAAATACTCCAGCAGCGTGCCCATATCCAGCGTCTCAAAGCAGGCCGGCTTGGGCAGCGCCAAGACCGAGCCATCCTGGTTCACAAAATAAATATGGTCGCGATAATGGAAGATCAGTTCGTCTTCGGGAACTTCCTCGGAAAACATCCAGAAGCTTTGCGGAATCAGCAAGCGCCAGATTTGCGCAGGGTTCGCATTCATCAATTCCATGGCAGGGTCCCTCCTTTACCCTACCAGTTTTGGCAAAACGCGCCTCTGCTATTCAGCCGCCTCTTCCATAAACCTCCGCCAGTCGCCGTGCTCTACCTTGGTCCCGGCTTGTCTCACGTAGTCATGGTCCAGGTAGCGATAGACGTACACGGGCACCTCCTGCCCCGTTTCGGCCAAACGGGCAACAACGACAGTCCGCTCGTACTCGTTGCGCGGGTCCCCCTGTCCATAATACGTCTCCAGCTCGTCGAGGACAGCCAATGCCTTTTCGTACACCTCAGGGGCAAAGTCAAGAATCGCGCCTGTCACTTCCGCCCCTTCCCCCAGCAGCAAGCCGGGATAGCCTTCTGGCAAATGATAGATTTCTCCTTCGATCGTCGCCTTGGCTTCCGTATGGGGAAACGGCTTGACGCAAAGCGCATGATTGTGAAAACCTTTTAGCAATGTGCCGTAAACGAAAACGGGAAGCTGCTTTTGCACATGGACTCACTCCAATCTGTTCGCTGATGGTGAAAAAGAAAAAAGGGTGTCTTGTATAGCGAAAATTTTGTATATTTATGCTATATATATTTTTTCATGTCTCGTCATGAGACGGAGGGGGAGAGAAATTTGGCAAAGAGAAAGATCAATCGGTTACTGGTAGCAAACCGCGGCGAGATCGCGATCCGCATCTTCCGCGCTGCCACTGAGCTCGGCATTCGCACTGTCGCGATTTACTCCGAGCAAGACAACGTCTCGATTCATCGTTTCAAAGCGGACGAGTCCTACCTCGTCGGTGCCGGAAAAGGCCCGATTGAAGCCTATCTGGATATCGACAGCATCATCGAGATCGCCAAGCGCAACGATATCGATGCGATCCACCCAGGGTATGGCTTCCTCGCCGAAAATGCCGATTTCGCCAAGCGCTGCCAGGAGGAAGGGATCATTTTCATCGGACCTTCTCCTGAACTGATTGAAAAATTCGGTGACAAGGTAGAAGCGCGCAAGCTTGCCATCGAAGCGCAAATTCCGGTCATTCCAGGGACGCCGGAGCCGATCGAATCGCTGCAGGAAGCTCTTCTGTTTGCCAAAGAGTACGGCTATCCGATCATCATCAAAGGGGTTTCCGGCGGCGGCGGCCGCGGCATGCGCATCGTGCGCAGCCAGGACGAGCTGCAGGAGTCGCTTGATCGCGCCCGATCCGAAGCACGTTCATCGTTTGGCAACGCCAAAGTGTATTTGGAACGCTATCTGGAACAGCCCAAACATATCGAAGTGCAAATACTGGGCGACAACCACGGCAACATCGTGCATTTGTACGAGCGCGACTGCTCCGTCCAAAGACGCCACCAAAAAGTCGTGGAAGTGGCGCCAAGCCTTTCTCTTGACGACAACCTGCGGGAAGAAATTTGCCAGGCCGCTCTCACCCTCATGAAAAAAGCTGGCTACTCCAACGCGGGGACGGTCGAGTTTTTGCTCACGCCGGATAAGCGCTTTTACTTCATTGAAGTCAATCCGCGCATTCAGGTGGAGCATACGATTACCGAGCTGATTACCGGCATCGACATCGTGCAGTCGCAAATCCGCGTCGCGGAAGGACACGCCCTCTCCGATCCGGAAATCGGGATCGCCTCGCAGTCCCAGATTCAAATGAGCGGCTATGCGATCCAGTGTCGCGTAACGACCGAAGATGCGGAAAACAACTTCCTGCCCGATGCTGGCCGCCTGTCAGCCTGGCGCTCCGGCGGTGGCTTCGGCGTCCGTCTCGACGGCGGAAACGGCTATCCCGGCGCGATCATCACACCGTTTTACGATTCGCTTTTGGTCAAAATCTCCACGTACGGAACCAGCTTTGACCAGGCCGCGCGCAAAATGCTTCGAACGCTGCGCGAATTCCGCATCCGCGGTGTGAAAACCAACCTGCCTTTCCTGGAGAACGTCGTGACGCATCCTGATTTCCTCAGCGGGAACTACGACACCTCCTTCATTGATACAAAGCCGGAGCTGTTCGTGTTCCCCGGTCGTCAGGACAGGGGTTCGAAACTACTATCGTACATCGGCAACACGATTGTCAACGGCTATCCGGGCATGGCAAAGCCGGACAAAAAGCCGCACTTTGACACCCCGCGCATTCCGCGCACGCCGTTTGCCCAGCCGTATCCGGACGGCACGAAGCAAATTTTGGACAAGGAAGGCGCCGCTGGCCTCGTCCGCTGGATTCAGGAGCAAAAGCAGGTGCTCGTGACCGACACGACATTCCGCGATGCCCACCAGTCTTTGTTTGCCACACGCGTGCGCACCTACGACCTCGCCTCGATTGCCGAAGCGACAGGCAAGCTCGGCGCGGGACTTTTCTCCCTGGAGATGTGGGGCGGTGCCACGTTTGACACGTCCATGCGCTTCTTGCAGGAATCGCCGTGGGAGCGGCTGCAAATTTTGCGCGAGCGCATCCCGAACGTCCTGTTCCAGATGCTTTTGCGCGGGGCAAACGCAGTCGGCTACACGAACTACCCGGACAACGTCATTCAGGCGTTTGTCAAAGCTTCTGCGGAAAACGGCATCGACGTCTTCCGGATCTTCGACAGCCTGAACTGGCTGCCGGGCATGCAGACAGCGATTGATGCGGTGCGCGAAACAGGCAAAGTGGCCGAAGCGGCGATTTGCTACACGGGCGACATTTTGGACCCGACCAAAACGAAATACACCCTGTCCTACTACGTCAACCTGGCAAAAGAGCTGGAAAAAGCCGGGGCGCACATCCTCGCCATCAAAGACATGGCGGGCCTCTTAAAACCTTACGCTGCCTATGAGCTCGTCTCCGCCTTGAAGCAGGAAATCGGCATTCCGATCCACCTGCACACGCACGATACGTCCGGCAACGGCGCGGCGATGCTGCTCAAAGCAGTCGAAGCAGGAGTCGATATCGTCGACGCGTGCGTCAGCTCCATGTCCGGCCTGACCTCGCAACCGAGCCTGAACGGCTTGATCGCGAGCCTCGCCCACACCGAGCGCGATACGGGCCTGTCGCTTGAGTCGTTCAACAAGCTGTCCGATTACTGGGAGGACGTCCGCCCGTACTACCAAGGCTTCGAGAGCGGCATGAAGGCCAGCAACACAGAAGTGTACGTCCACGAAATGCCGGGCGGCCAGTACACCAACCTGGAACAGCAGGCTAAAGCGGTCGGTCTGGAAGGACGCTGGGACGAGGTGAAGCGCATGTACGCTGTCGTCAACCAGATGTGCGGCGACATCGTGAAGGTCACCCCTTCCTCCAAGGTCGTCGGCGACCTGGCCCTGTTCATGGTGCAAAACAACCTGAACGAAGAAAACATTTGGGAAAAAGGCGAACGCCTCGACTTCCCGGACTCTGTCATCCAGTTTTTCCAAGGCTACCTGGGCCAACCGCCAGGCGGCTTCCCGAAACGTTTGCAACAGCTCGTGCTGAAAGGCCGCGACGCTTTCACCGCTCGCCCTGGCGAACTGCTGGCGCCGATTGATTTTAACGAGGTCGCTGCTGAGCTGGTGGAAAAAATCGGACGCGAGCCGAGCGAGCTGGATGTGCTGTCGTACATCATGTACCCGCAAGTGTACCTGCAATATGACCAGCGCCTGAAAGAATACGGCGACCTGTCCGTCCTGAACACCCCTACGTTCTTCTACGGGCTGCGTCCAGGCGAAGAGACGGCGATTACGATCGAGCGCGGGAAAACGTTGATTATCAAGCTGGTTGCCGTCGGCGAACTGCATCCGGACGGCCGCCGCATCATTTACTTCGAGCTGAACGGACAGCCGCGGGAAATTTTCGTCCGCGACCAGTCGGCCAAAGTCTCGGAGACGATCCGGCGCAAGGCTGATCCGCAAAACTCCGCTCACCTGGGCGCCTCGATGCCGGGCAAAGTGTTGAAAGTGCTCGTGTCCGAAGGGGACAAGGTACGCAAAGGCGAACACCTCCTCGTCAGCGAAGCGATGAAGATGGAGACGACCATCCAGGCGCCGCAGGACGGAAAAGTCAAGGCCGTTTACGTCAAAGCGGGCGAAGCGATCGAAACTGGCGATCTGCTCATTGAAATGGAGTAGGCATCGTCTATAATGGAAAGTAGCAGACGATGATTTCCATCGTATTCCAATTGTTCGCAAGGAGGCGATCGACTTGAAATTGGATCGGGTCAGCCATATTCCGTATAGCCAGCGAGTCGGCCGCTACCATTTCCAGATGGTTCAGGCGAAGCTCGGCGCACCTGTCGAACCGATTTTTGGCTATAGCCTGCAGCCATACTACACCCGACAGCAACAGTGGATGGCTGATCTCTCCGATTCCTTGTCCCGCCTGTACCGCTTTTTTGCTGACCTGGACAACGCTGCGCGCGAGTTTGATCCGTCTCGGCCAAACAGCGCGATCAACCAGCGAGCTGTCGCCTCCTCTGCTCCCGAAGCGGCAGCCGTCCAGGCAGATTCGCAAGCAGCGAGCGGCACGCACCGTTTGCGCATCGTCTCGCTGGCGAGCGGACAGTCCCATACAAGCAAAGCGTTGCCGGGCGACGCTCCTACCGTCGTCTTGGAAGGCCCGCAGCAATTTGTCCTGCGCATGGGCGAGCAAGAGGAGCTGTTTTCCTACGATTCGCAAGCCAGCGACTCTCACGCGGACAGCCTCCGCTCCATTGCGGAAGCGCTGCGGGGCAGTTCCCTTGGCCTCGACGCCCGGATCGTCTCCGAAGGCCAGTCCATCGCCTTGACGGTATCGTCGCGGCAGAGCGGAGCCGCCGCGGCTTTTGAACTGCGGGATGTGACGGGAAATACCGTTCGCTCGCTTGGGCTGGACCGCGTCACGCAGAAAGCATCAGACGCTGTCTACTTGTGGGATGGCGTGCAGCACACAAGCCCGTCCAATCGCGTAACGCTCTCGGACGGTGCGGTGCAGCTTTCCTTGCGCCAAGCGGGGGAAAACGAGATTGCCATCACCATCTCGCCCGACATGGAGCAACTGCTGCGGCACACCCGCACGCTGGTCAACGGCTACAACCGCCTGCATGCGTTTTTGGCGGAGCAGTCTCCTGTACTCGCGACGCAAAAGCTCGACACGTTCACGCGGATGGCGCAAGCATCCGGCGGAACGCTCGGCAACTATGGGCTTCGCGTACAGTCGGATGGGCAGATCGCCCTGGATGAGTCGGCCTGGCGTGCGGCGGTGTCCGCGAACTTTTCCGGGTTTGCCAAGGAAATGGCGGGCCTGTCCCGCTCTTTTCGCGAGGAAGTCATTCGGGTGCAAAGCAAGCCGTTTGCCTCGTTCTCCCGCTCGTATGAAGCGGCGACGTCGGCCAATCCGTACGAGCAGACGACAGCCTCTGGCATGCAGTTCCGCTTTGCCGCGCGAACTGGCTTGTTTTTCAATCAATTGTGGTAAAGGCTTGCGAGCCACGCCAATAAAAAACAGGTATGCCCTGGCCATAGGCCGCATACCTGTTTTATTTTCTTATCCCCGGTCTATCAGCTCTTCCAAGTCGTGCTCGTCTACTCTCACCCTTACCGGCTGGGTATGAACAGGTGGTTCCTCCTGCTTTTTAAACAGCGACTGCATCTTGTCCACAAACTGCGGGACCGAATCGAGAATCCGGTCGTACAGATGCGTCGTATTTTCAAGCGGTATGGAGCGGATTCCTTGTTTTCCGACCACTAAAAAGGCAACCGGAGTAATCGAGACGCCGCCCCCGCTACCGCCGCCAAAAGGGTGGCCTGCGATTCCCTGGTGATGCTGGTCGTACTGAAACTCGCTTCCCCCTGCCGCAAAGCCAAATCCTACCTTGGAGATCGGGAGAATCACGCTGCCGTCAGGTGTCTCGACCGGATCGCCAATGATCGTGTTGACGTCGACCATTTGCTTGATGTTTTCCATCGCTGTACGCATTAAGCCCTGAATGGGGTGGTCTGCCATAATAAGCTGCTCCTCCTTCCTGTATGTCTCATCTGTTAACATTCCCCCAACGATTTCAGAGCATGTACTGCTGGCTTTCGTTATTATGCTGAACCTATGAGCCGACTTCTGCTTTTTTACGCCTGCGATGGCGTCGTTTGCCATTTGCGCTGGTTGCTTCTTCTGATCCGCAGCGCAATTTTCAATAAGGACAAAAGAAAATGACCCAAATAAAAATGAAAGACGCAGCGAAACGTCGTCTGGATGACGGCTGCGTTCCAGACTGGCTGGACGCTCATCGCCGGCATCGCCCGCAGCGAGATGGAATGCGACAGGACGCCGACAATCACGCTTTTGACGCCCCAGATGATCCCGGTCAGTGCCCCGGTCTCAGCCGCCTGCCCAGTGCCCAAAAGCGTATGCCACTCCAGCTTGGTGCAGTGAATCTGCTTGCACAAGTCTTTGATGAGCGGCAACAAATCCCGCACCCGATCGACAAGCTCCCGGTAGTTGTGATACAACTCTTTCACTTGCCTGCGGGTAAAGTCTTTGACCTTCTCCTGTATTTTGCTTCCTTGCTGGATCGTGTCCACCTGCGCTACCAACTCCTGGCCGGCAGGAGACACCTTGAACAGCAGCATCGGGATCTCGTATTTTCGGGAAAACAAGCCGTGCCATACCGTAATCTCGACTTCTAGCTGGTCGTCTTCCTCTTTTCGACTGTAGTAACAAGTGATTTTCACTGGCGTGACGGCAAGCAGCGCCAGCAAGGCAAACAATCCGGCAAATACCCAGCCCCACAAAAAAATCCCCCCTTTCCACCGTTAGTATCAGTGGAAAGAGCAGGAAATATGTTCGAAAACTTCGCGTTAATCCAGCACGTACACTTTCACGCCTTGCTTCATGCCGTAGCTGCGGGCTTGCTGCAAGGTCGGCAAATACAGGTCGACATGGCGCTGTTTGACTGCGCCGCCGATGTCGGCCGCGACCGCATAGCCGTAGCCGTCGATATACAGATGGCTTCCCAGCGGAATGACGGACGGATCGACAGCGACGACACCCTCGCGCAGCGGATACTCCAGGTATGAGAGGATCGGCTGGTTCGGATTGCTGTACGCGGTCGTCTGGACGGTCAGCGCTTGCTTGTAAGCGGTTCCGTTAAAAAGCTGCTGCGAACTTTTCGCGGCCTCGCTTTTGACCAGGTGCAGCGCCGCATACGTGGCTGCTTCCGCTCTCGTCATCGCGTTTTTCGGCTTCAAGGTACCGTCTGCATACGGGCTGACCAAGCCTTTTTCCAGCGCGTAAACGAATGCCCGCTGGTAGCTCTTGCCCACGCTTTGCCCATCGGGATACTTGGCCAGTGTCTGGATCGTCGTCGACCATTTCACCTGGTTGACGGCACCGCTTTCGCCCTTGGAGCGAATCAAAATGGACACAAGCTCTTCTCTGGTGACAAGCTCATCAGCCTGCAAAAACAATTGGCTTCCTTGCTTCGTTCCGTGGACGATCCCGAGCCGATAAGCTGTTTCCGCAAAAGGAGCCATCCAACTGCTTGCAGGTATGTCGGCAAACGGCGACTGACTTGTCGTACCCGGCGCAATGCCCTTTGCTTTCACAAACATCGTCACCAGCTCGCCGCGAGTGACAGGATCGTCCGGGCGGAACGACTCGGCGTTGCCAACAGCCCCTGCTATGTAAAGTTTTTCAATTTCTTTTTTGGCCCAATGGTCGGCAATGTCTGTATAAGGTGTCGCATTCGTCTCGTTTGTCTTTGCCTCTGCGACTGGCGTGCCGATGACCAGCAAGGCTGCCAGCGAGGCCAGGATCAGTTGTTTCCTCATCATCATCCTCCAAAAAAGCGATTTGCAATCCTTTCGTTTCATTTTATCGAAACATTTCGGGAACACAATGTACAATTGTTCCCAATGGCCGCTTGGACAGAAAAATAGCGCTTTGGGCCGGGCAGCCCCGTACACCGGACCCGTTTGCCTTCGTGAAAAAAGGCCCCTGATCGGCGCATGGTGCGCCAAAATCAAGAGCCTTTTGTTCCGCGCTGCGTTATTTGGCGAAAATATGCTTGCCGATCTTCACGACTTGCGGACGAGACCAGATCCATTTGGAGGTGGCGGTCGATGGATTGAAGTAATAGAGCGCACCATTGGTTGGGTCCCAGCCTCTTACTGCTTCCCATGCGGCCCGGTAGGCCGTCTTGTTGGGGCTCAACCAGTACTGTCCATCAATGACCGCCGTAAACGCGTACGGCTCGAAAATGACTCCCTTGAGCGTGTTCGGAAAGTCTTTGGACTTCAGACGGTTCAGGGCTACCGCCGCGACGGCCACCTGCCCGGTAAAGCTTTCTCCCCGTGCTTCTGAATAGACCAACTGGGCGAGCATTTGCATCTCGTTTCGATTGACCGATACTTTTTTTAACGCCCGCCATGTATTTGTACCAGCGACGCCATCGACTGGCAGTCCGTATGCTTTTTGAAACTTTTTGACTGCCTGGACGGTGTTCGCTCCGTAGCTGCCATCCAGCCGGTCCGTATAATACCCCAACAGTTGCAGACGATACTGCAAATCCCACACATCCCCGCTCTCGCTGCCTCGCTTCAAGAGCGGCGCAGCAAAAGATTCAGCAGGGCAAACAAACGCGACGGCAAGCATCGCCGCGAGCAGGGTCGTCAATGTTTTTTTCATCCATGACATGAACATCCCCTCCTTACGCCACCATTCTACTAGCTGGCGAAAGTAGGTTCAATTCAAGCATTTTGGCAGCACAGGTAACATATGACGCGCTTTTTCCTCTTTTAGCCTTTTGGCCGGAAGATCAGGGCCATGAAAAAGCCAAAGACGATCGCCGCCGATATGCCTGCGCTGGTCACTTCAAAAATGCCGGTCACAATGCCGATCAGCCCGTGCTGCTCTGCTTCGGCCATCGCGCCGTGGACGAGGGCATTGCCGAAGCTGGTGATGGGAACGGTAGCGCCTGCCCCGGCAAACTGGACGAGCGGCTCATACAGCCCGAAGCCGTCCAGCACCGCCCCGGCGACCACCAGAGATGACATCGTATGCGCCGGTGTCAGCTTGACGACATCCATGAGAAACTGGCCGATCACACAAATGATTCCCCCTACGAGAAACGCCCATAAAAACGTCATGCTATCACTCTCCAGGTCACTCGGACTCGATGGCCACGGCGTGTGCGACACAAGGGATGCTCTCCCCTTGCTGATACGAGATGGGCGATAGCAGCGCGCCTGTCGCCACCACCAGCATCCGCTTCCATTCGCCTGCGCTCATCCTCCGCAGCAGGTGGCCATATGTAACGGTCGCAACGCAGCCGCAGCCGCTCCCTCCGGACCAGACATTCGGGTTGTCTCCATAGATGAGCTTCCCGCAATCAATGTAGCGCTGCAGCGGCACCATCACGTTATGTTTAGGCAATAGTTCCGACAAAATCGCATGCCCCACTTTCCCCAAGTCTCCCGTTACCACCAGGTCGTAGTGGTCGTGCGGGAGCTGGAAGTCGCGAAAATGCGTTTCGATCGTCGACAGCGCAGCCGGAGCCATCGCCGCCCCCATGTTGAACGGATCGGTCATCCCCATGTCCACGACTCGGCCAATCGTGGCGCCTGCTATGCGCAAGCCTTTACCTTTGTTGCCGACGACCGCTGCTCCTGCTCCCGTAACCGTCCACTGGGCGGTCGGCGGCTTCTGGGAGCCGTACTCTGTCGGGTAGCGGTATTGCTTTTCTGCCGCCCCGTTGTGGCTGGACGTCGCCGCGAGCACGCAGTCCGCCGCCTGGCTGTCCACGAGCTGCGCAGCCAGTGCCAAGCCTTCCATGGCGGTCGAGCACGCCCCGAAAATGCCGAGAAACGGGATCGCCAGCGTGCGGGCGGAAAAGCTGGCGGAAATGATCTGGTTCATCAAATCGCCTGCGAGCAAAAAGTTGATCTGCTCCTTCGCCAGCCCCGCTTTTTCGATGGCTTTCGAGCACGCTTCCTCCAGCAGCACCTTTTCCGCCTTTTCCCAGCTCTCCTGACCGATCATCAAGTCCCCGTGCAGCGTATCGAAATCCTCTGCCAACGGCCCCTGTGCTTCAAATGGCCCGCCGATGGCAGCGTGGCCGAGAATAACCGGCTTGGAGGGAAACACCCACGACTGATGGCCCTGGCGCATGCGTCACCCTCCCATCGTAAACAACTTTTTTAAAAGACCGATGACGAATGCGGCAGCAACACCAAACACAATGACGGAGCCAGCGAGCTTGAACATATTGCCGCCGACGCCCAGCACCAGTCCTTCGCTGCGGTGCTCGATGGCGGCTGAGGTGATCGAATTGGCAAAGCCGGTCACCGGAACGCTCGTGCCCGCCCCCGCCCATTGCGCAATCCGGTCGTAGACGCCCAGCCCTGTGAGCAGCGCCGAAAGCAGGATCAGGACAGCGACTGTCGGATTTCCGGCCGTTTTCTCGGTAAAGTCAAAGTATCGGATGAACAGCTCTGTAATCCCCTGGCCAATCAGGCAGATGAGGCCCCCCACGAAAAAGGCGCGGATGAAGTTGCGCACGAGCGGACGCTTAGGCTCATGGCGCATCGCCAACTGCTGATACTCTTGCTGCACGGGGGTCAGATTCTTCTTTTTTTGATCCGCCACTTTTCTCTCACTCCTTTTTTACCGTATCAAAAACGGCTTCAATTGGTCGATGACTTGCTGCAATTGCTCCGCGTCACGCTGATAAGTCTGTTTGGCCTCTTCGCTTTTCGTCGCAAGGGCAAACAGCTCCAGATCGGCCTGGCATTTTTTCAGTGTCGCAAACGTCAGCTTCATCGCTTGCGGGGCGGGCACCTGAATTTTGTCGTCATACAAATCGAGGTACAGCTCGCCGCCTTTGTCGACCTGGCCGAGAAACACGTTCTCCAGCGCCACGCCCGCTTTTTGCAATTGCGTGCGCACCCAACGGCGATTGTAGCCCGCTGTCGCCAACGGCTCGTCCATGATGACGCCATCCATAATGACGACCTGGTTTTCTTCTGCCGGCGACACGGTCAATTCCAACTGCTGCGGCGTCACGGGTTGGTTCTCGGACTTCAAGAGCACGCTCAGTTCCCCGTTTGTCTCCATCAGGGCGAACTCCACGTCCGCTACCCGGAACACGTTTTTGATTCGCAGTTGCTCCAGCAAATCTTCCGCCGTGAGACGTTCCTTTTTCAGATTGTCCTCCAAAATTTTCCCTTCTTTAATAAGAACGGTCGACTTGCCCTCGAAAAAGTCGCGCAGCACCTTGCTTTTGAGCGTCAGCCATTCCATCAGGACAGGGACAATCGCAAAAACACCCATGGCAATCAGACTGTGAACAATCGGTCCGTCTATCTCCGTCGCCATGAAGGCAGCGATGGAGCCGATCGTAATGCCGACGATGTATTCAATGAGCGAAAGCTGCTTGATTTGCCGCTTTCCAATGATTTTCGTCAGAATAAACAAGTATGCCAGCGCTCCCAGCGAGCGTAGCAAAATATTGAACCAGTCAGGCATGCTCCACCTCCGTCAGCCCTTAAAAGAAAAGCCAAGAGAGAGGGAGTCCCTCTCCCTCATTCACAGCAGGCTAGAAGCCTTTGTACTGTGGCTCTTCGTTCTCCAACTCTGTCACGCGTTGCTGCAGGTTGTTCACAATCGTTTGGGTTTGCTCGGCAGCTTCTGTGTACAGTTGCTTCGCTTGCTTGTTTTGCGTGCTAAGCGCGAACGACTCCAAATCTGCCTGCGCACCCTTCAGGCTGGCAAGCGCCTGTTTTACTTGTGCTCCAACTGTCATAATCCTTTCACCTCCCAACACCTATAGAATCAGCCTCTCACGCTGAAAATATGCGGTCGAGTTTGCCGTTTTTTCTGTAACTTGTTTCCAAATAATTCTATATGCATGAAAAAGGAAAGACACCCGCAGGTGCCTTCCCTCATCCAGCTATGCAATTAGCCACGGCCAGCCAATTGTTGTTCAGCGAAGGCAACAAGACGTTTTGTGATCTCGCCACCCACTGAACCGTTTTGACGGGAAGTGGTGTCCGGACCAAGCTGAACGCCGAATTCAGAAGCGATTTCATACTTCATTTGGTCCAGCGCTTGGTTTGCTTGAGGAACCACCAGATTGTTGCTAGAGCGGTTGTTGTTAGCCATCTGTAATCACCTCCTCGTCGTTGGTAGGTTTAATATGTGTGAAGTTTTCGTTGTTCATTCGCCTTTTTCATTTCCAAATTTAGACTCCAGTTGAAAAAGCAGCTCAGCGATATGGGTAGCCGCTGCCGGACGCCTTAGCTTGTCCATCTGCCGGGCGATCCTATCCTTTTGATCGGAGTGGCGCCAGCGCCTGATAATCTCCCGGATTTCCTGCGGCGTACTCGCCAGCACGGCTGCGTTTTGCTGCGTGAGAAAAGCGCTGTTATGCCTTTCCTGACCGGGCAGCGGCTGGTACAGGATCAGCGGCGTCCGCAAAGCGAGCGACTCCGCGCACGTAATGCCTCCGGGCTTGGTCACGTACACGTCTGCCGCGCCAATCCACTGCCACATGCAGTCTTCAAAGCCTTTGACGACAAGCTGGTGCCGCTGGCCGCTGTGCGCTTGCTCTGCCTCCAACTGCTTTTTTAGGCGGGCATTTTTTCCGGTTAGCGCGACGACCTGCAGCGGCTCCTCCTCTGTGAGCAAAGCGCGAATGACTTCTTCCATCTGACCGTAGCCGCCCTCGCCTCCGCCGATCAGCACCGTAAAGCGCTCCGGAGCAATTCCCAGCCGCTTTTTCCACTCGTGCCTGGCCGTCTTCTCTGCCAGGCTGAACGCATGGCGGATCGGAATGCCGCAGACGTGAATTTTTTCCGGGCGGATCTGGTAGCGCCGTTGCAGCCGCTCTGCCATCTGCTCATGCGCTACCATATAAGCGTCGATCTGCGGATCTACCCAAAAGCGGTTAATGTGAAAATCAGTCGGCACACTGACCAACCGAAACGGCTTGTCCGCCTTTTTCTTCGCATAGGCAAGCGCCGACAGGCAGTAGGCATGCGTCGCAATTACGACGTCCGGCTGTTCCGCCTGCAGCACCCGCCGAAGCAGTCGCGTCGAGAGCCACCAGCCAAGCGGCTTGGACAGCGACTTTCCCCACATCTCATCCTGTTCGTACATGCTGTGCCAGATGGGCTTGGCGTATTTGAGCATGTTGAAATAAAAAAAACGGGACAGCACGCGCAAACCCGGGCTGGCTGTCTGTAAGCCTCCGATCACCCGGGCTGATTCCGCACCGTCCATTTTTTGCAAAACCTCCTGAAGCGCCTCTGCCGCTACCCGATGCCCACTGCCTGCCCATTCCTCGGTGACCAGTAAAAAACGTTTGGCCATCAAAGCGTATCTCCTGTCGACGCGCCTTGTCCGTAACGCGCAAGCAACAACTCCTTGGACATGTAGACCCGTTTTAGCGGCATGTCGTGCTTCCACGTCTGCACCCGTCTTTTGCCGTTGGGATGAACCAGCCTGAGCATGAGCCGCAAGTACCAACGCTTGTAGCGGAAAAACCAGTTCATCGGCACGTCCGAGATGGAAAAGCCCAGCGGGGCGACTCCTTTGTGCAGCATGGTTGTGCCTACGATTCCTTTGATTTGCTCCCGCTCCTCCATCGCTTCCAGAAAGGCGGCCAACCTGGGCAGCGACTGCAAAATATGCCTGCGCAACAGCAAGGCGACCCGCAGCTCGTCCTGCACTCCCCGGCAGAGCGTAGCAAAGTAATAGTTGTGAATATGTATTTTCAAAATCAGATCGCCGTCATGAATGGTCCGCTCGTCTGACGTGCGTAATGTCTCCCCCCGATAACGCAAGGGAACGACCCGGAAGATGTTGTTCCCTTTTTCGATGTAGGTAAGTCTGGTGCACCGTTGGTAGATTTCATCCCAGTATCCCCATAGCATCAAGAGATTTGTGTTCATGTGCAACGGTTCCTTTCCAGCGATGTTTACTTTGTTTGTAGTATTCCCCAGTATCGCTTCCTTTCATTACCTCTTCAGGCCCTTTTCATCCGTCCCCACAGCATGATCGCTGCCGAGGCAATGGCCGGGAGCCACATGTGGTTAAGCATCAGCGGATTGATCCATTTCCACACGTACGGGTCTTCGAGACACATGTCCACCGCTGTAAAGGCCAACACCCCGCCGCCGAGAATGACCAGGCCTGGAAAACGGTTCATAAGCCTGGCGACCCATGTGCTTCCCCACATTAACAGCGGAATGCTCATTCCCAGTCCAAGCAAAACCAGCCATATATCGCCATGCGCCGCTCCACCAACCGCCAAAACATTATCCAGGCTCATTACAAAATCCGCCAATATAATCGTTCTGACCGCCTGGCCGATTGTCTGATTATGCGCTACCTCTGTCGTTTCCTCCTGGTTGCTCACCATCAGCTTGATGGCAATCCATAAGAGCAGTCCTCCCCCGACCGCCTTGACAAGCGGAATATCGAGCATCCAGGTCGTCACGCCCGTCAACCCGATTCGCAGGACAACAGCCCCGATCGTTCCATACAGGACAGCACGGCTTCGCTCCCGCAGAGGCAAGCCCCGACAAGCCATACCTATGATGACAGCATTGTCGCTGCTCAACACCAGATCAATCATGAAAATATGCACCAGACCCAGCCAAAAATGCTCTCCCATCCCTGCCTCCCTGGTCCATGTAAATGTTTGTCCATTCTACTTTATGCGACTAGAATCGGACTCATGATTGAATATTTTTCCGAATAAAGGCGTATTTCAGCGGATTTTGTCAATAAAAAAATCCCACAAAAAAACATTTTATCGCGAAATCGGGATAATTATACCTTGTCTAATCTTACCCTTTTCCCTTACGATTTTAGTGGGGTGGATAATGCGATGGTGGAGACTGTGACGCTTAATCTATTGAACGTTTCACGGAAAATTTTAGGATGTGTCTGAAAACTCATTATTGAGTTAGTTTAAAGATGGACGCGACATATACAAACGCTAGGAATGATTTGGCCAGCTTGTCGTAACGAGTAGCGATTCGTCGAAAATGTTTGATTTTATTGAAGAAGCACTCCACCAAGTGCCGTTCTTTATAGCGGTACCAATCCACTTTCCAAGGATTTTTATTATTCGCTTTAGGCGGGATGGTGTACGCTGCCTGCTTAGCCGTAATCCAATGCCGAATGGCTTCTGAGCCGTAGGCTTTGTCACCAACAATATGGCTTCCCGTAAGATCAAACCCTTGAAGCAAATTGATCGCTGGAACGGAATCATAGACGTGCCCCCCCGTGAGAAGAAAAGCGAGGGGATTCCCTAATCCATCGACGACGGTATGAAGTTTGGTTGTCTTTCCGCCACGGCTGACGCCTATGTGCTGATTTACTTCGTGTCCTTCTGCGTTTTTTTAGCACCCGCACTGTGTTGATGAGCTTTGACCGATGTAGAATCGATGCTCAAGTTTTCAAAGTCAGGTTCTACGTGAAGAGCTTGGAAGATGGCGACAAGTAATCCGGTATCTCTCCACTTGCAGAAGCGACTGTAGACCGTTTTCCATGAACCATAACGTTCTTCCGGCAAATCTCGCCAAGCCGCACCACTTCGGGCAATCCAAAGAATGGCATTAAACATGGTACGATTACTTAATTTGGACGGACGTCCTGTTCGATAGGGGGGGAACATGTCCTGAATTTGTTCCCACTGTTCATCGTTTATTTCGTACCGTCTTTGAATCATGCTCGTTGCTCCATTCGTTTTTCCTAAATCATACCACATTTTCTTTAGTTTTCAGACACGTCCTAGATTTGGCTCCAAGAATTACTACGATATGGTTACAGGAAATTGTTCGCAGTATGGAAATTCCTGTAACCATTCCTCGTGATTTTGCGGAGAAACGAACTGTGCTCTTAGCCCGTTATCTGGTGGAAGACGTAGATCAGGACATGCAGAACTGGGCACTGGATATGGGAGAGTGGCTGCGTTCGCAGGAGTTCCCCTTTTCCTCCATTTTGCGTACGTATCAGTTGTATCGAAATGTCTTTTGGCGCGTGCTTCAGCCTGAACTGCAACAATGGTCCCTCTCTCCGCAGGAGATGCACTATCTGGAGCGACAACTGGGGAAGGCGATGGATGAGAGTGTGTTCTGGGCTGTCTATCATTTCGAGCAGATGATAAACAAGGAGCTCGTGCAAAAGGAAGAAACGATTTCCTACCTGCACAATGACAAACTGACCATGCTGGGGAAAATCGCCGCCAACATGGCGCATGAGCTGCGCAATCCGCTGTGCGCGATTGAAGGCTTTCTCAAGCTGATTAGCGAGTCTACGCAGGAGCAGGCACAACTGCAGACGTACATTCAAGTCGTGATGCATGAATTCGAAAATTTGCACCGGCAAATAACAGGTTTTCTCAGCTTCTCCAAAAAACCGATTTTAGATGAAATTTTCAAAACTGTCCAAGTTGAGCAACTGCTCGCCGAAGTAGAAACGCTCATTACTCCGCGACTGGTAGGAGAAAACATACGCTTTGAAAAACAAGTCCACTCCTGCGCCCTGGCTTGTTATGAGGAAGGCTTAAAGCAGGTCGTCGTCAATCTGTTGAACAATGCGATCGACGCTGTGCAAAATCGAACAGACAAGTACATCCACGTCATTGCCACCGCTTCGGATGGCTGGCTCTATTTGAGCGTGGAAAACAACGGAGAAATGATTCCTCCCGACATTGTCGAGATTTTGTTCCAACCGTTCTTTACGACCAAGCAAAATGGGACAGGCATCGGTCTGTCTATCTGCAAAAACATTATCGACAAACATAATGGCACCATCCATTGTGATTCCAACGAAAATCGTACCCGTTTCGTCGTGTCGCTGCCGATTTTATCGCCAGAAGAAGCAGCCGTCCAGGCAGCGGTATCTACGTGAAAGCATTCATTTTCTCCGCTTCTCCGCGCAAAAAAGCCTCCTGAGATTCAGGAGGCAATGCAAGAGATCCGTTACCTATTCGTTCGGTAAGCGACCTTAGCCTTACTGTACACGAAAACATATGTTTCTACCACTGAAAACGTCAGACAGCTTTCGACATCTGTTTTATGCAGCAGTCTGTCCCTCTATAGATGATGAAAACGTTCGTGCTCTTAAGCCCCGTTTGCGGGCGTTTCCTATTGGGCTTGGGCGAATTAGCGAGCTTGGGGCTGGGCCTATACGCACACGCTTGCACACTCGCTTTCGCGCCCGCATGCAAAAGGACCTGTGGCAAGGCTGAAGTGAATCGCCGCCTCGTCTCACAGGTCTTTTTCTGTGTGTGCGTCCTCCTTGCTTTTGTTCTTGCGTCGCTTTTGCCTCGGCCAAACGGTTCTGCCCAAGCTTGGCCGCAAGCGCTGTTTCGAGCTGAATCATCTTTTTTATTGCAAAAAAGCAGAGAGCCGATTGGTTCCCTGCTTTTTGTGTATGGAGCGGGTGATGGGAATCGAACCCACGCGACCAGCTTGGAAGGCTGGAGTTCTACCATTGAACTACACCCGCATCTGACTTATATGGTGCCGAGGACCGGACTTGAACCGGTACGGGAGAAACTCCCGACAGATTTTAAGTCTGTTGCGTCTGCCCATTCCGCCACCCCGGCAATTTCGTTACGAATCTTTGGGCAAATCATGGTCGGGAAGACAGGATTCGAACCTGCGACCCCTTGGTCCCAAGCCAAGTACTCTACCAAGCTGAGCTACTTCCCGACTGTAAAAAGCGTGCCCTGAGAGATTCGAACTCCCGACCTTTTGATTCGTAGTCAAACGCTCTATCCGGCTGAGCTAAGGGCACATGGTAAACGGAATGTACGACAAGTCTCGCTTCTTCCTGGCGCTGCTGCGTCGATACGCTACCTGCCAAGCCAGATCAGAAGAGCCTGTGACGTGCTTCCTTGTTGTTCTGTGAGGGGTAAACCCGGAACGGGTGAGAGACCCGAGAACATTTATGGAGCGGACGACGGGTCTCGAACCCGCGACCTTCGCCTTGGCAAGGCGACGCTCTACCAATTGAGCTACGTCCGCATTTTGATAAGCTGTGAAATCCCCGTACAATGCTTGAAATACACTACAAGGCTTCGTTTTTTGATTGAATGGTGCGGTCGAGAGGACTTGAACCTCCACGGTGTTGCCACCACTAGAACCTGAATCTAGCGCGTCTGCCAATTCCGCCACGACCGCATATCCACTTGTCAAAAATACTGGTGAGCCATGAAGGACTCGAACCTTCGACCCTCTGA